>NZ_AP019782.1:2330000-2930000 GCF_019669985.1 Methylogaea oryzae | reverse complement strand
CCTCGGGCGGTGAAGCGGACCAGCCCTAACGTCCGAGCCGGCGGGCGCTGCGCCCGCCGCTATCCCTTTGCCCCGGCGGAGCGGGCGCCGCTTTAAGGCGCTCGCTCCGGGGCGTCCGCCGGATTGGCAAACCGGCTCTATTCCCTAACCCTCTGAATCTAGCGGCGCTTTGCGTCGTTCTTTGCGTTCATGCTTTATTTGCACCAATCCCATCGCTTGGAAGTCTTGCTGAACGGCTTGGCGGAAGTGGCGCGCTCGCCGCTGCCGGACCCGTTCGCCGCGGAGTTGATGGTGGTGCAAAGCAAGGGCATGGGGCGCTGGATTTCCCTGCGTTTGGCGGAGCGCCAGGGCGTGTGCGCGAACGTGCAGTTTCCCTTGCCGGCCTCTTTTCTCTGGCAATTGTTACGGCTGTGCTTCGGCGAACTGCCGGAACGTTCGGCTTTCGCTCCGGAAGTGCTGGTATGGCGCATCCGCGCTTGGCTGGAACGGGCGGAGGACGTTGCGCGCTCGCCGCGCTTGGCGGCCTATTTGAACAGCGGCGACGAGCGGCGCCGCCAGCAACTGGCCGAGCGGTTGGCGGACGTATTCGACCAATACTTGGTTTACCGTCCCGACTGGATCGAGGCTTGGGAGGAGGGAAGGCTCCTGGCGCTGGGCGCGGACGAGGAGTGGCAGGCGGCCCTGTGGCGGCATCTGGCCGCCGGCCAAGGGGACAGCCATCGGGCGCGGCTGGTGCGGCGTTTGCTGCATCGGCTGGAGGACGGTTCGCCGCTGGCTTTGCCGCCGCGCGTGTCGGTATTCGGCGTGTCTTCCCTGCCGCCGGTGTTTCTCGACGTGCTGCAAGCGCTCGCCCGGCGTATCGACGTGCACGTGTACGCCCTCAACCCCTGTCGCGAGTACTGGGGGGAAATTCGCGACCAGCGGGAAATCGCTCGCATCGCCGGCGAGCGTTCGGCGGACGATTTGTACCTGGAGGTGGGCCATCCTTTGCTGGCGTCCCTGGGCAAGCAAGGACGGGACTTTTTCGACCGGCTGGCCGAGTTTCCCCAGTTGGACAGCGAGTTCGCGGTCGATGAGGCCGAGCCGCCCCGCCGCAGCCTGTTGGAGGTGTTGCAAGCCGATATTCTGGAGTTGCGCGATCGCCGCGACGACCGGCCCTGGCGCTTGGCCGCGGAGGACGATTCCCTGCAAGTGCATGTTTGCCACGGCCCCATGCGCGAAGTGGAAGTGCTGCACGACCGCTTGCTGCACCTGTTTCAGCGCCATCCCGATCTGCAGCCGGACGATGTGGCGGTGCTGACGCCGGACATCGGCTTGTATGCACCCTATGTGGAGGCGGTATTCTCGCGCCGGCAGGGCGACACGTTCATCCCTTACAGCATCGCCGACCGGGGCATGAGCGCGGAGCAGCCGCTGCTGGAGGCGTTTTTGGCGCTGCTGGACTTGCCCGACAGCCGCTACCCGACCGATTGGGTGCTGGGTTTGATGGAACACCCAGCGGTGCTGCGCCGCTTCGGTTTGGAGGCGGACGACCTGGATTCCGTCCGTCATTGGCTGCAGGAAACCGGCGTGCGCTGGGGCCGCGACGGCGATCACAAGGCCGGCCTGGGCTTGCCGGCCACGACGCGGCACACTTGGCGGGAAGGCTTGAATCGCTTGCTGCTGGGTTACGCCATGCCCGCCAGCGGGGCGGCGCCGGCTTTGTACGCCGGCTTGTTGCCCTACGACGACGTCGAAGGCGGTCGGGCGCGGATTTTGGGGCGGATGGCCGCGTTCGCCGAAACGCTGTTCCAGCTGGCCGAGCGTTTGGCCCGGCCGCAAACCTTGCCGCACTGGGCCGATTGCCTGAGGGATTTGATCGAACGCCTGTTCGATCCCGCGGAAGAAGAGCTGGCCGCCCTGCAGACGGCGCGCGACGCCTTAGACCTGCTGGCGCAATTGGGCGAGCAGGCCGGCTACGGCAGTCCGGTGGGCCTGGCCGTGGTCAAGCACTGGCTGGCCGGCCAGTTGCGCCAGAGCGGCGGCGGCTCGGGGTTTCTCACCGGCGGCGTCACGTTCTGCACCATGGTGCCGATGCGCAACCTGCCGTTCCGCGTACTGTGCCTGGTGGGCCTGGACGAAGGCGCCTTCCCGCGCCGGCAGCGGCCTTCGGGGTTCGACCTGATGGCGCGCAACCCGCGCCGGGGCGACCGCTCGCGGCGGGCCGACGACCGCTATTTGTTCCTGGAGGCGCTCATGTCCGCCCGCCAAGTGCTGTACCTCAGCTACCGCGGCCGCGACGCCCGGGACAACGGCGAGCGGCCGCCGTCGGTGCTGGTGGAGGAACTGCTGGACACGATCAAGTCCGGTTGCGTCGGCGCCGACGGCGGCGATCCTTTGGCGGGCATCGTCGTCGCGCATCCGTTGCAGCCGTTCAGCCCGCTGTATTTCCAGGGTGGCGACAGGCTGGCTTCCTATTCCAGCGCCTGGCTGGCCGCGGCGCGATTGGCCGGGCGCGGCGACGGCGACGGGGTCCCGCTGTTCGACGGCGAACTGCCCGAACCGGAAAGCGAGTGGCTCACCCTGGAGCCGGAGGACTTGGCCTGGTTTTACGCCAATCCGGCCCGCTACCTGCTGGAAAAGCGCCTGGGCTTGCGTTTGGAGCGGGCCGAAGCGCAGTTGCCGGTGCGCGAGCCCTTCGGCCTGGACTATTTCGCCGCCCAGGATGTGCGGGCCGACGTATTGCGGCTGCGCCTGGCCGGCGGAGCGCGCCAGGACGGCCTGGCCTTGGCCTTGGCCGACGCCAAGGGCTGGTTGCCCCACGGCGAGTTCGGCGCGGCCTTGTTTGAACGGGAGGAGACGATGGCGAGCGGCCTGGCCGAGCGCTTGGCGCCGCTGCTGCCGACAGAGCGGCTGGAGCCGCTGGCCGTGTCCTTCCGCGCCGACGGCGTGACCTTGAGCGGCTGGCTGAAAGGCGTTTCGCCGCAGGGCTTGCTGGACTGGACGCCGGACAAGCTGCGGCCGCGCCATTTGCTGGGGTTGTGGCTGCGCCACCTGCTGCTGTGCTTGCTGCAGCCCGACGGCGTGGCGTTGCGTAGCCGGCTGGTGGCGGTGGACGGCAGCGTTTGTTTCGCGCCGCTGGATGATGCCGGGGAGCAGCTCGCCCGGTTGCTGGCCCGCTACCGCCAAGGATTGCGCCGGCCGCTGCCGTTTTTCCTCAAGAGCGCTTTCGCCTACGCGGAAAAGCTCGCCAAGCCGCCGCGCGGGATCGAAGGCGCCGATGCCGTCCGGCTGGCGGCTTTGCAGGCGGCGGCCGCCGCCTGGCGCGGGGCGGAATTCGGCAACAGTTTTCCCGAGGGCGCCAACGCTTACTACCAGGCGGTCTATCGCGGCGTCGATCCGCTCGATGGGGAGTTCGAGGCGGCAGCGGTGGACGTGTTCGCGCCGCTGTTGCGGGCGCTGCTGGACGACGAAGGATGATGTCCCTGCGCCCGCGCCGGGATTAACCGGTTCTCGCGTCCCGCCAGGCGGGATGGGCGTCCACTTGTTGCAGGGCTTGGCGCAGCAGGCTGAGGCCCGGTTCCATGCGGTGCCAGGGCGATGCGCCGGAAGGATGGGGCAGGGGGATTACGTCCATGGCGATGCCGTGTTTCTCCACGCGGAATTGCCGGCCCACCTGTTCCGCCAGGGGGGCCGGCGGCAGGAACAGCGCGATGGCCATTTTGCCCACCGGCAGCACCAACCGCGGCTGCAGCAGTTCGATTTCCCGTTGCAGCCAGCCGCCGCAGCTTTCGATTTCGCGGGGGCTGGGCGGCCGGTCGCCGCCCTTGGGGTTCTTGCCGGGAAAGCAGCGGCAAACGGCTGCCATGTAGACGCGCTGGCGGAACCGCTCCTCTTCCAGTCCCACGGAAGCGAACCAGCGGAACAGCGTTTTGCCGGCGGTCCAAGCGAACGGCTTGCCGGCCGGGCCTTCCTTGGCGCCCGGCGCCTGGCCCACCAGCATCACCGGCGAGAGCACCGGCAGGCCGGACACCACCGGACCGATCATGGCCGGACAACGGACGCAGGCCAGCAATTCCTCCCGATGGCGGATCAGGGCCAGCTGGCGGTCGCTCACGGCTTTTTAGCGGGCGCCATTTCGAAAATGACCATCACCGCCTCTTCCTTGCCCCGGTTGCCGGCCACCATGGGTTCGCCGGTTTCCCAGAAGACCTGGCCGGCCTTGTAGGTGTACGTCTGGCCGTGATCCTCCACGGTGATTTCGCCCTTCAGCACATAGCGGGGGCCGGGACCTTCGTGGGTGTGCAGCGGCGTTTTCACGCCGGCCGGGAAGCTGACGCGGACGACTTTGGCGAAGATGTCGGCGGAGGGCAGTTGCACCGGCTTGGCAAGCAGCACTTCGCGGGCCGGGCCTTCATCGGCCAGGGCGGGCAGGCTGACGGCGGCGGACAACAGGGTGGGCAGCAGGATTTTCCACATGGCTCGTTTCTCCGGAATGGGCGCCGGCCGCGTGTGGCCGGCATTCCCGAGGCATTTTATCTGGAATCGGCGCGGAGCGGAAAACGCTCGGTCAAGGCATGGAGCCGGCGACGGCCGAGGCTTTCCACAGGCCCAGTTTGCGGCTGCGGTAATCCCACACCGTCTCGGCCTTGTCCTGAGGCAGGGGCGAGGGCTTGCCGGCCACGAAACGGCCGATGATGTAGCCGTCGGGATGTTCGGCGATCCACTGCGGCAACAGCGCCGCGCGGGTGGTGGGCAGTCGTTCGGTCAAGCGGCCGAGGAATTGGAAATCGCCGTGGTAGATGCCGGTGTGCACCACCGGAACGCCGGATTTTTGCAACTCGCCGATGCGGCGCGCGATGGGCGTTACGTCCCAGGCGGTGTAGTTGGTGTAGTAGTAAGCCACGTGGGCCAGGACGAACAGGACGCTGGCGAGAATCACGGCTAGCCCGCCGGCCGCTTGCGGGGCGGGCATGGGGCGTTTCCACGCCACCAGGAATACGCCCACGGCGATCATGGCCAGCTTCCAGGCCAGCGGCAGGGGCGCTAGCAAGGCCAGCAGGGCGCTGTCGGCCTTGGGTTGGCCGAGCAACACCTGGGACAGTTGCAGCAATTCGTTGCCGAGTCCGCCGACGAGGAAAATCAGCCCCAAGCCCCAGAACGGCCTCGGGCTGACCACGGCGGAGGACGCGGAGAGGGCGCGGGCCGCCAGCAGGGCCAGCAGCGGGAACAGCGGCAGCAGGTAATGCACTTGCTTGCCGCTGATGAAGGAAAACATCACCAGCACTGGAACCAACACGGCGCAGCACAGCCGCAGGCCTTGGTCCCAATGCTGGCGGACTGCGCTGCGCCACAGGGTGGGCCAGACCACCCAGGGAAACAGCAGCAGCGGCAGCATGGGGCCGTACCACCACCAGGGTCGCTGGTGGGCGAAGGATTTTGTGACGCGGCCGGCGAACTGCCCCCATAGGATCAGCTTGCCGTAGCGCTCGCCCCCGGCGGAAGCGGCGGGCAGGGCCCAGGCCAGGGCGATGGCGGCGCCCAGCAGCAGCGCGCCGACAAAGCCCAGGTAGAAACGGCCCCAGCCTTGCTGCGGCTTGTTGTCGCTCCACCACGGCGCCGACAGCACCGGCGGCAGCAGGAACACCAGGATCACCGGCCCTTTGGCCAGCACCGCGCCGCCGACGGACAGGCCCGCTACGAGCCAGCCGCGCCAAGCCCGGCCTTCGACGGCGCTCAGCACGCCGTGCAGCGCGCCCAGCACGAAGAAGCCCATCAGCAAATCGTACAGGGTCAGTGTGGCCCAGAAGGCCCACAGCGGAATGCCCAGCAATAGCAGCGGCGCCAGGCGGGCGGCCTCCGGCAACTGCGGCCACAGGCGCCGGCCCAGCCGTTCGGTCAGCAGCAGATTGCCCAGGCCGAACAGGGGCGCGATCAGGCGCGGCGTCCAGTCGTTGACGCCGAACAGCAGCCAACTCAGGTGGATGCCCCATTGCAGCAACGGCGGCTTGTGGCTGTAAGGATGGCCGTTGAGGTAGGGCACCAGGAAGTCCTGGCGGTTCCACATTTCCCAGGCCACGGTGGCGACGCGGGTTTCGTCCAGGGGAGTCAACGGCCGCAGCAGCACGCCGGCGACCACCGTCAGCAGCCAGAGGGGCAGGTAGGGGCGGGCCGCGAAGGCGGCGGCGATGCGGGTGAGGTTCATGGTGCGAAGCCGAGCGTCAGCGGCGCACTTCTTCGACTACCGGCACCTTGGCGCGCCGTTGCAGCCACATCACGCCGAGCACGTCCCAAATGCCGACCCAAAGGCGGCCCCAGGTGCCGTACTTGGATACGCCCTGGGTGCGCGGGCGGTGGTTGACCTGCACCGACACCACCTTGCCGCCGGCCCGTTGCACCAGCGCCGGCAGGAAGCGGTGCATGTGATCGAAATAGGGCAGGGTCAGGTACACGTCGCGGTTGAATACTTTCAGGCCGCAGCCGGTGTCGGGGGTTTCGTCCTGCAGCAAGCGGGAGCGGATGCCGTTGGCGAATTTGGAAGAGAATTTCCTCCAGGGGGTATCCTGGCGCTTCTGCCGCCAGCCCGCCACCATGGCCAGGCCTTGCGGCCGGTCGGGGGCTTTCAATTGGGCGAACAGGGCGGGAATGTCGGCGGGGTCGTTCTGGCCGTCGCCGTCCAGGGTGGCGATCCAGGGGGCGCGGGCGGCGCGCACGCCGGTGAGGACCGCGGTGCTCTGGCCGCAGCAGTTGACGTGGCGGAGAACGCGCATGTGCGGACGGTTGCGCTGGGCGGCCTTCAGGGCTTGCGGGGTGTCGTCGCTGCTGCCGTCGTCCACGTAGACGATTTCGTATTGGCACACGCCCTTGAGGGCTTGGTCGATTTCGCCGACGAGGCTTTCGATGTTCTCGGACTCGTTGTGTACCGGGACGACCACGGAAAGATCCATGCGCTGCTCCTTTTATTGTTGCTTTGCGTTACGGGGCTTAGTCGGGCAGGGGCCCGCCCGCCTTCAATAGTGTATCGGGGGGCGGATTAGGCCGCTTTTGGCTCGCTGGATTTCGGCAGAGTTTAGCGAAAGGCCAGTTAGCGGCGGCTTAATGCCGGTTTCCCCTTGAATTTTCAGGCGTGCCGATTCAGGCGCCTTGATTGGCGTAGCGAATCGGCTCGTCGCCGCGGGTTTCGACGATTTCGCCGATGACGCAGGCTTGCTCGCCGAGGGCGTTGAGCCGGGCCACCGCCGCGTCGCTATGGCCGGCCGGCACGCAGAGGATCATGCCGATGCCGCAGTTGAAAGTGCGCAACATCTCGCTCTCCTCGACGCCGCCTTGTTTCTGCAGCCAGTCGAATACCGCCGGGCGGCGCCAGGACTCCAAATCGATGACGGCGCAAACGCCCTTGGGCAGCACCCGCGGCAGGTTTTCCGTGAGGCCGCCGCCGGTGATGTGGGCCAGGGCGTGCACCGGCAGTTCCTTCACCAATTGCAACAGGGACTTCACGTAAATGCGGGTGGGCGCCATGAGCCGGTCGCCCAGGCTGGCGCCGTCCAGGTCGCTGGCCAGGTCAACGCCGCTGCGTTCGACGATCTTGCGGATCAGGGAGTAGCCGTTGGAATGGGGGCCGGAGGAGGCCAGGCCGATGAGCACGTCGCCGCGGCGCACTTTGCTGCCGTCGAGGATGTCGTCCTTTTCCACCGCGCCGACGCAGAAGCCGGCCAGGTCGTAATCGCCTTCTGCGTACATGCCGGGCATTTCCGCCGTCTCGCCGCCCACCAGGGCGCAGCCGGCCTGCTCGCAGCCCTGGCCGATGCCGGCCACGACGCTGGCCGCCACGTCCACGTCCAGCTTGCCGCAGGCGAAATAATCCAGGAAGAACAGCGGTTCCGCGCCCTGCACGACGATGTCGTTGACGCACATGCCCACCAGGTCGATGCCGATGGTGTCGTGGCGGTCGAGTTGCTGGGCCAGTTTCAGCTTGGTGCCGACGCCGTCGGTGCCGGCCACCAGCACCGGGTTGCGGAATCGGTCCTTGGGCAGCTCGAACAGGGAGCCGAACCCGCCCAGGCCGGCCAACACGCCGGGAATGCGCGTGCGGGCGGCGATGGGTTTGATACGTTCCACCAGGGCATTGCCGGCGTTGATGTCTACGCCGGCGCTACGGTAGTCGAGACGGTCGGCAGCTGGCTCGCTCAAGGGATACCTCGTTGGCTGAAAGCGCAAGCCCGCCGTCGCGGGCGGGCTTGCGTTATGGGTGATAGGGTTGTGCTATTTTACATGCATTTGCCGCGAATGCTGCGGATCGGAGAGCGAGGTGCGCGTAGTCACAGCCGTGATGGGGATTTGTCTGCTGGCGGCGGCGGGGTGGGCCGGCGCCGGCGAGGTGAAAAATCTGTACCAAGGCGAGGTTGCCGTCGCCGGACGGGACGAGGCCGCCGCTAAAGCGGCCATGCCCGGCGCCTTGCGCGCCGTGTTGGGCAAGCTGCTGCACCGCGACAGCCTGGCCGACGCGGCTTGGTTGAAAGGCTTGCTCGGCCAAGCGCCGCAACTGGCGCAAAGCTACGGCTATGCCGAAGAGCCGGCGCCGGCCGGCGGCGCGCCGAATTTACGCTTGCGCGTGCAGTTCGCCCCCGCCGCGGTCAACGCCGCCCTGGCGGCGCAGCATCTCGCGCCTTGGGGGGCGCAGCGGCCGGACGTGCTGGCCTGGCTGTCGGTCAAGGACGGAACGGCGTCGCGCCTGGTCCTGGCCGGCGACGGCGGCTTGTCCTCCCTGGCGCAGAAAACGGCCCAGGAACGCGGCGTCGCCCTGCTGCTGCCGGCGGCGGACGATGCCGCGGCCAGCCGTTTGCAAGACCCGTCCTTCGGCGACGACGCCCGCGTACTGGCGGCTTCCTCCCGTTACGGCAGCGCCGCCATCTTGGCCGGCCAGATCGTCAAGCAGGGCGAGCAAGCCTGGCAGGCGCAATGGCGCTGGTGGCTGGGCGGCGAAGCGCGCCGTTGGAACGAAACCTATCCCACGTTGGCGGACGCGCTTCGGGCCGGATTTGGCGCCGCCTACGATAGCTTGGCGCCGCCTGTCGCCGCTGCCGCGCCCGGCGCGGCCGCCGCCGTCAACGAGGCGGCCGGCGTGGTGATTCGGGTGGAAGGTTTGACCGGCCTGGCCGAGTTGGCCGCCGCGCGCCGCCAGCTGGAGGCGCTGGCGGCGGACAAACAAGCGCAATGGCTGGATATGGACGGCGACGCCGCCCGTTTCCGCTTGAAGGTGACCGGCGGTGCGGCGGCCTTGGAACCCCTGCTCGGCGGCGCCCACTGGCAGCGCAGCGGCGAGCCGGACGGCGACGCATTGCGCTATCGGTGGCTGCCGTGAAGGCGCGCCACATCCCCAATATCATCAGCGTCCTGCGCATCGGCCTGGTGGCGCCGGTGGCGCTGGCCCTGTGGGAGCGGCGTTACCCGGACGCGCTGTACTGGTTCGCCGCGGCGGCCGCGTCCGACGGTTTGGACGGCTTCCTCGCCCGGCGTTGCGGCTGGACCAGCCGGCTGGGGTCGCATCTGGACCCCATCGCCGACAAGCTGCTGCTGTTGTCCGCCTATGCGGTGTTCGGCTGGCAGGGCCTGCTGCCGGCCGACCTGGTGTACGCCGTATTCGTTCGCGACGGCGTGATCGTGGCGGGCGCGACGTTGTATTGGCGTTTGCGGGGGCCGTTCGACGCCCATCCTTTGCTCCTCAGCAAGGTCAACACCGCGCTGCAAATTCTGCTGGTGGCGGCGGTGATGTATAGCCAAGGCATCAAGCCGGTGGCGGCGCCGATGCTCAACTTCCTGGTCGTTTGCACCTTCGTCACGACCGCGCTGAGCGGCTTGTTGTACGTGCTGCTATGGAGCGAGCGCTATCGGCGCGAATCGCGCGCCGGCCGGAACTGAGCGCTTCGATTCATCCACAGAAACCGTGGAAAAACTTGTGGATAAGTTTGTGGATGGGAAGGCTTTCGTCGCCGCTGGCGCGGCCTCCATTGGATCGTCCAGAAACTTGCCGCGAGTTCCCTCTGGTCCAAGGGCTTGCGATAACGTATTGAAACTGTTATCGAATTAGCCTTTCCTGTTTGAGGTTGTAGCGCCGCAGCCCTTGTGGCGCAAGGGCTGCAACCCCCCTTCCGCTTTGTCAAGCGGACGGTGGATAAGATGTAGCGGCTTTGCTTTTTCAAGTCTGCGGCATCGTCCGGCGAGGGGAGGACTCATGGACTCTCGGCACGGAGCGCCTTTCGGCTCGCCGGGTGTGACGCCACGCGTCGAAAGGCGGCGCCGATTCATCCACAGAAACCGTGGAAAAACCTGTGGGTAAGTTTGTGGATGGGACGGTTTTCGTCGCCGCTGGCGCGGCCTCCGTTGGATCGTCCAGAAACTTGCCGCGAGTTCCCTCTGATCCAAGGGCTTGCGATAAGGTATTGAAACTGTTATCGAATTAGCCTTTCCTGCTTAAGGGCATGCGGCTGGAAGCCTTGCCGCGCAAGGGCTGGGACTCCCCTTTTCCTTTGTCAAGCGCCGCGGTGGATAACGTGTCGCGGTTCCCATTTGCGACCGCGAATTTTAGGCGGACCATAGCGGCGCTTCGTCCATCAAGGCCAATTGTTCGCGCAGTTCCAGGATACGTTCCTGCCAATAGCGGGGCGTGTTGAACCAGGGGAAGGCGGCGGGGAAGGCCGGGTCGTGCCAGCGGCGCGCGAGCCAAGCGGAGTAGTGGAGCAGGCGCAGGGTGCGCAGGGCTTCGATCAGGTGCAGCTCAGCCGGATCGAAGTCGTAGAAGTCTTCGTAGCCGGCCAACAAGTCCGCCAGTTGCCGCGAGCGCTCGGCCCGTTCCCCCGACAGCAGCATCCACAGGTCCTGAACGGCCGGCCCCATGCGGCTGTCGTCGAAGTCGACGAAGTGGGGGCCGTCGTCGGTCCACAGCACGTTGCCGGCGTAGCAGTCGCCGTGCAGGCGCAGGTGGCGCACGTCGCCGGCCCGTTCGTAGGCGCGCGCTATCCGTTCCAGGGCGTGTTGCGCCACGCTGCTCCAGGCTTCGCGCAAATCCGCCGGTATGAAGTCGTGCTCCAGCAGGTAATCGCGCGGCTCCAGGCCGAAGCTGGCGATGTCCAGCGTCGGGCGGTGGCTGTAAGCCCGCAGCGCGCCGACGGCGTGGAGCCGGCCCATGAGCCGGCCCATGCGTTCCAGGGTGTCGCTGTTTTCCAGGTCGGGCGAGCGGCCGCCTTGCTTGGGAAACAGGGCGAAGCGCTGGTCCCGGTAACGGTGCAGGGTGCTTCCCGCCAGGCTCAGCGCCGGCACCACCGGCAGCTCGTCCTCGTGCAGCGCTTGCACGAATTCGTGCTCCTCGAGGATGGCCGCATCGTCCCAGCGGCCGGGGCGGTAGAACTTCGCCACCAGGGGCGGGCCGTCGTCCCGGCCCACTTGGTAAACGCGGTTCTCGTAGCTGTTGAGCGCCAGCAGCCGGCCGTCGCAGTTAAGGCCCAGGCTCTCGACGGCGTCGATGATGCAATCGGGGCTCAGGGAGGCGAAGGGCGTGGCGTTGGCGTCGTTCATAGCGCCTATTTTACGGGGCTTGGCCCGGCTCCGCGGGGAAAATCGGCGAGCTAGGCATCGTGCGGTTCCGCCGGCGTGAGCGGCAGTACCAGGGTGAACGTGCTGCCCCGTTCCGGTTGGCTGTCCACTTCGATGCGCCCGCCCATCAGTTCCATGTAGCGTTGCGTTACGGCCAGGCCGACGCCGCTGTCTTCGGTTTCCCACTGGTCGTCGTCGAAGTTTTCGAACGGTTGGAACAGGCGCGGCATTTGCTCGGGGGATATGCCCGGCCCCTGGTCGGTGACGGCGAGGCGGGCTCGACCTTGTTGCAACGAGCAGTGGACCGTTACCGTGTCCCGCTCACGGCTGTATTTGATGGCGTTGGACAGCAGTTTGATCAGGCACTGCTCCAGCCGTTGGCGATCGGCCCAAACGGTCCACGTGGCGCATTCGGTCAGCTTCACCTCGATGAGGACGTGGCGCGCTTCCGCCAGCGGCTCTACCAGATTGGCCGCTTCCGCCAGCACGTCGTCCAGGGCGAGGGCCTCCATGTAAAGGGCGCTTTGGCCGGATTCCAGCTGGGACAGCTCCAGTACCTCGTTGATCATTTTCAACAGCTGCCGGCCGGCGCCGGATATCTCGTCGATATTTTCCCGCTGCGATTCGCTCAAGGGCTCGTCCGGATCGTCCATGAGCTGGGCGAAGCCGATGATGGCATTGAGCGGGGTGCGCAGTTCGTGGCTCATGCGCGAGAGAAACTCGGACTTGGCGCGGCTGGCGGCGTCGGCTTGCTCCTTGGCTTGCTTCAATTCCTGCTGGGCGAGCTTGATGCCGGTGATGTCTTCGGCCACGGCGACGATGTGGCTGATGTCTCCGTCGCTGCCGAAAATCGGCGCCACCGAGGCCAGGAACCAGCGTTCGTCGCCGTTCGCGATCACATTGCGATATTGCCCTTGCCAGACCTCTTTCGACAGGACGGTATGCCATAAATCTTCGCCTGCGGGCTCGATCAATTTTGCCGCCGAGCCGATCAGCTCCTCGGCGCTGCGGCCGGCGGCGCGGCACATTTCCGGGTTGGCGTATTCGATGATGCCTTGTTTGTCGGCGATGTAGATCATGGACGGGCTTTGCTCCACCGCCGCGGACAGGATGCGCAGCCGCGTTTCCGTGCGGCTGCGTTCGGTAATGTCGCGAATCAGGGCGGTGAAGGCGATGGCGCCGCCGTGCGTCACCGGGCGCACGGACAGTTCCACGGGGAATTGCGTGCCGTCCTTGCGGCGTCCCAGCAATTCCCGCGTTTGGCCTAGTACCTTGGCCACGCCGGTGTTGTGGTAGTGGGCCAGATAACCGTCGTGCCGGCTTTGGTGGGGTTCCGGCATGAGTACGGTGACGTTGCGGCCGAGCAATTCCGCCGCGGTGTAACCGAATGTGGTTTCTACGGCGGCGTTGGCTGCGACGATGAGGCCTTGGGCATCGATGGAGACGATGGCTTCGGCGGTGGAGTCGAAAATTAAGCGGAGTTGCGCTTCGTTTTCCCGCGCCGCCAGTTCCGCTTCGGTGAGGCGTTCGGTCAGCTGCACCTGGGTTTGCATTTCCTGTTGCAGGGCCGCCTGGTTGCTTTGCAGCTTGTCCACCATATGGTTGAAGGACAGCGCCAGGCTGGCGGTTTCGTCTTCGCCGGCGATGTTGGCGCGGTAGGTTAAATCGCCCGCGGTGACGGCTTCGCTGGCGGCCTTGAGCCGCTTGATCGGGTCGGCGATGGCTTGGGCCAGCAGCCGGGACAGGAGCAGAACGGTCAGGACCACGATCAAGCCGGTGCCGAGCATTTGTCTTTGCAGCGCCGTAACGGGGGCGAGGGCTTCCTCGGCGTCGATGCTGATCGCCATGGCCAGGCGCAGCGACGGCAAATAGCGCCAGGCCGCCAAATGGGGCGGGGCGTCGTCGGGGACATAGAGGCCGTCGCCGTCGGCGCCGCTCAGGGCGGCCAGCAGCGGCGGTTGCGGGGCTTCCTTGACGGCCGCGACGCGTCGCTTAAAGGCGGCGTTGGGATCGAAGCGGGAGGGCGCTACCAGCACGGCGCCGTCACCGTCGGCCATGGCCAGTTGCACGTCGCCTTTGCGGCCCAGTTCGCGGTAGTCCGCGACGAGGTCGAACAGATCCTCCTTGCGCAGTTGCAAGGCCAGCGCTCCCGCCACGTCGTCTTGGCCGATTACCGGGGCGGCGGAGAAAAAAGCGATGTCCCTGGAGGGGGCGTAATACTGTAAATCGGATAGGCCGCTGCTAAGGGTGGACAAGGCGCCGGTCACGGCGTGGCGCAGTTGCCGGTTGTCGAAGTCGTCGCTGAACAGGTTGCCGCCCAGGTCGGACTCTTTGGCGCTGCTATAGACGATGTCGCCGTTGGGGGCGATGAGGAACAGGTCGTAATAGTCGAAAACCTCCCGGTAGGCGGCCAGCAATCGCCCATAATGCGCATCCGCTTGGCGATACGCCTCTCCGCCTAGGCCGCCTTGGCTGAAGGCCAGTTTATAGGCTGCCAGCGCTTCCCCGACGGTGGGGGTTTCGGCCAGGGCGGTGATCTCCTGGCGTTTGGTTTCGGTGTAGCTTTCCACCCGTTGGATACGGGCGTCGGCGATGGCTCGCACGCGGTGCAGAATTTCCCGCGTCAGTTGTTCGCGGGTTTGCCGGTAATCGCCCACCATGACCAGCCCCAAGGGCAGCAGGGCGGTCACCAGCAAGGCCAGTATCAGCTTGTGAGTGATGCGTTTCATGGCGCGGCCCAACGGTTGCCGTAGGCGCGGTACAAGTCGTCCAGGCGCGCCTGCCATTCTTGCCGGGAGAAAAAGCGCGGAAACGGCTCGGGCCGGATCGGCGTTTCCGACGACCAAACCACCTGGAATAGCCCGTCCGGGGCGAGACGGCCTATGCGGGCCGTTTTCCATGCGTGCTGGTTGGCCTTGTCCAAGATCAGCGGGCCGCCGGGCGCGGCGATGCTGAGCCCGGCCAGGGCTTGGCGCACCATGGACGGCGTCGCGTCGCCCAGCCCGGCCACGGCCGCCGACCACAGTTTGACGCCGGCGTAGCCGGCTTCCATGGGGGAGGAGACTTGCCGTTGCTGGCCGTAACGGCGGCGGAACGCCGCCACGAAGTCGCCGTTGGCCTGGTTGGGCAAGGACTGAAAATAGCTCCAGGCGGCGTAATCTCCCGGCAATTGCCCCACCGTTTGTCCTTCGGCGACGCTGAACGACAACACCGGCAGCTTGTCGGGCGCGATGCCGGCCTCGCGCAGGGCGGCGAAAAACGCCAGGTTGCTGTCGCCGTTGACGGTATTAAGGATCGCGTCGGGGCGGGTTTGGACGATGTCTCGGGCTATGGCGCCGAAGTTTTGATCCGCCAGGGGACGGTACTCTTCGCCGACGACGGTGCCGCCCAGTAGTTCCGCCTGGCGGCGGATGACGGCGTTGGCGATGCGGGGAAATACATAATCGCTGCCGACCAGGTACAGGCGTTTGCCCAGGTTGCGCAGCGCCCAGCTGGTGGCGGGAATGATCTGCTGGTTGGGGGACTCGCCCAGGTAGACGATGTTGGGCGATTGTTCGAGTCCTTCGTATTGCAGGGGATAAAACAGCAGGTGATCGTGCCGTTCCACGACGGTTTTGACCGCTTTGCGGCAGGCGGAGGTCCAGCAGCCGAACAATGCCGCCGCGTGCTCCTGGGTGATGAGCCGTTCCGCTTCGGCGGCGAATAGGTCGGGGTCGGAGCGGCCGTCGCCGATCTTGATTTCTACGGGACTGCCGTCGATGCCGCCGCGGGCGTTGATTTCCTCCACCGCGAACCGTATGGCGTCCGCCATGGGCGCGGTGTCGGCGGCCATGGTGCCGGATTGGGAATAGAGCAGGCCGATGGTGATGGCCGGCGCCTCCGCCTGGCCGGTACCGAGGCAAAGCCGCCACATGCTTAACACCAGCAACAGTGCCAGCACGACGACCGCCGACAGTTGCGCCTTGAGGGAGCGTTGCTCGCTAGAGCTTATGTCGGTGCGTCTGTGCTGGGCCATGGGGATGGTGGGTCAGGCTTTTGATGTCGTCCAAAACCGGAACTCAAGGCGGTTCTCGGTCGTTGGGCGCCCCCTGGCCGCGATAGGTTCGCATTGCCGCGTCCCGGCGGTGCGGCCGGGTTTGCTACGAAACCAGCGGCCGGGGGGCGCCGGCCATGTTTCCATGCTGGCGTCTAGTTGGGATGGTAGCTCAAGGCGGCGAAATTTGGGGATTTGTTTCCTGCGCCGTGTTCAAGGCCGCGCCGGTTCGGCGGTCTCCTTAGGGCTGACCAGGTGCAAGGACGCCAGCTCGAACTCCATCTGAATGCGGTCGCGGGCGCGTTTGGCCTGCTCCGCGGCCGGGAAGGGGCCGGCCAGTACCTGGTAGCGTTCTTGGCCTTTGGTGCGTACCAAGGCCGGGATCGGCGGTCCCTGGTGATTGACCATGGCGGCCAATTTCTGCGCCAGGACTTCGTTCGGCGTGTCGAGCACTTGCACGTACCAGCGGCCCGGTTCGAAGGCTACCGGCGCGGGAGCGCCGTGGAACCGCTCGGGGTGCTCGACGGTGGGCGGATCCGTGGCGTCCTGGGCGATGGGCTCGGCCACGCCGTCGGCCGCTTCCAGAATGGCGTCCACTCTTTTCCAGTCCACCGTCAGGCGCTGCTTGGCGGCCAATTGCTTAAGCCGCGCTTTCAACGCCTTGCGGGCGTTTTTCGCGTCCGTGCCTTCCAGCGGCGTGTGGGCTTCCAGGTACCATTGGTCGCCCAGTTGGCCCAGCAAATACGGCTGGTTGACGATGTGAACCGGCGTTTTTACCGGCACCTCCTTGAACAGCCGCTCGATATTTTCCGGGTACAGGCGCAGGCAGCCGTGGCTGACGCGCAATCCCACGCCGTAGGGTTTGTGGGTGCCGTGGATCAGGTATTTGGGGCGGCTCAGATAGAGCGCGTAGGCGCCTAGGGGGTTCTCCGGGCCGGGCGGCACGGCGGCGGGCAACGGATCGCCCTTTTCGGCGTGTTCTTTGCGCACGGAATCCGGCACGTACCAGGTGGGGCCGGCGACCTTGTTGTCGATGCTCATTTCGCCGGTGGGGGTACTCCAGCCTTCGCGGCCTATGCCCACCGGGTAGGTGCGCACTTGGCGGTTGCTTTTATCCTTGGGGAAATAGAACAGACGCATGGCGGCCAGGTTCACGACTATGCCTTGTCGAGGGGCGTCCGGCACGATCCATTGGGTGGGCAGCAGCACGCGGCTGCCGGGCGCCGGCACCCAGGTGTCCACCGCCGGGTTGGCGTCGTTGATGGCTTGCAGCCCCAGGCCGAAATGGCGGGCGATGTCCGGCAGGTTATCGCCGTCCCGCGTGACCAGCATGGCGTTGGCGCCTATGACGTCGGCGTCTTTCTCCAGCGTGAAACGGTGGCGTTCCAGCTCGTCGTCGAATAGGTCGGCGCTGGGTTGGGGCGGCGGCTCCGGCGGTGGTTGAACCCAGGTACAGCCGGACAGTAAAGACAGCAGCCATAGGCCGATAAGGGGCTTAGCTAGGGGGAAGTGACGACGGGACACGGGAGTTTCCTTGGGATGTGATTGGAGGCTGCGGCCGCGATCTATCCCCGGGCCGCAAGGCTCAAGGGGACACGGTCAGCACGATTTTGCCCATATGGCCGCCGCTTTCCATCAGACGATGGGCCTCGGCGGCTTCGGCCAAGGGGAAAGTGCAGTGCACCAGCGGCCGGATGCGGCCCGTTTCCAGCACGGGCCAAACCTTGGTTTGCAAGGTGTCGGCGATGACGGCCTTTTCCTTGACGGGGCGGGCGCGCAGGGTGGAGCCGGTAAGGGTGAGGCGTTTCAGCATGATGGGCAAAAGATTGATCTGGGTTTTCGGACCCTGCTGCAGGGCGATTTGCACCAAGCGGCCGTCGGTGGCCAAGCAATCCAGGTTGCGTTGCAGGTAGTCGCCGCCGACCATGTCCAGGATCAAGTCTACCCCCCGGCCGGCGGTCAGGGCTTTGATGCGCTCCACAAAATCCTCGTTGCGGTAATTGATGGCCTTATCGGCGCCGAGCGTTTCGCAGCAGCGGCATTTGTCGTCGCTGCCGGCGGTGGCGTAAACCGTGGCGCCCCAGACTTTCGCCAACTGGATGGCGCTGGTGCCGATGCCGCCGGCGCCGCCGTGCACCAACAATGTTTCGTGGGGTTGCAGCCGGCCTCGGTCGAACACGTTGCTCCACACGGTGAAGAAGGTTTCCGGCAGAGCCGCCGCTTGGACAGTGTTGAGGCTTTTGGGCGAGGGCAGGCACAGCAAGGCCGACGCGAGGCAGTATTCGGCGTAGCCGCCGCCGGTGACCAGGGCGCAGACTTGATCTCCCTCCGCCCATCCGGGCACGCCGGGCCCCAGGGCGGCGATTTCTCCGGCCACTTCCAGGCCGGGAATGTCGGAAGCGCCGGGCGGCGGCGGATACAGGCCCAGGCGCTGCATCACGTCGGGCCGGTTGACCCCGGCGGCGGCCACTTTGATCAATACCTCGCCCGCGCCCGGTTGCGGAACAGGCCGGTGGCACAGGCGCAGCATTTCCGGTCCGCCGGCGGCGGCGATGTCCACCGCTAACATCTGTTCTGGGAGATGGGATGGCAAGGCTGATTTCCTCTGGCGTGGCGGGGGGAGGTCCGCCGGCTATTGTAAAACAAGCGGGTGGCGGGCAATTGATCGGCGCGGCCAAGTGCGGCAGCATAATCCCATCGTTTGTCGCGAGCTCAGAGAAATGCCCGAATCCGCCGCCGTCTACAAAATCGTCAAGTGTCCCACCTGCCGCAAGCCCGTGCCTTGGCTGCCGTCGCAACGCTATCGGCCTTTTTGCAGCGAACGCTGCAAGCTCATCGACTTGGGCGAATGGGCCAACGAAGGCCACGTCATTCCCGGCGAACCGTTGCAGGAGGAACCGGCTACGGACGACGGGACTTGCGGCTGACTGGGTTGATTACTCGGCGAAGCGGTGTTCGAAGCCGGGACGCCGGCCCAGGCGGTAGGTGAATTCCCAGCGCGCCGGCCCTTCCGGCGGCGCGGTGATTTTCAAGCGCTCCGGGATGGTCAGGCTGGAGTCGTAGCAACCCAGCGTATGCGGACCGAACACGCGGATGTGGGTCAGCAAGGCGGGCCGCAATCCTTGCCGTTGTTGCTGTTCCGGCCAGGGCAGGGCGACCGGCGGCAGGCGTTCCGGCGTGGCGGCGGCGCCAAGGGATTGGGCCATGGCCTTGTCCAGCACCATCACCGCGCCCAGCTCCAGACGGCGGCGTTGCAACGGAGGCGGGGCGCCTTGATAGTCCGGCGGCAGCAGGGTGAATTCCTTGCCGGCGTCGAGCAGCGCCGCGCTCACGGTGATTTGCTCCGGCACCAGGATGCCGTCTGCTTCCAAGTAACGGGCCAGATTGGCGCTTACCGCCAGTTGCGGCTCCGTCATCATGGCCCGGTTCATGGTTTCCGTCACCGCCACGTGGATGGGGCGCAGGTTGGCGAAGTCCGCCGTGCTGGCATCCACCAGCAGATAGTCGTCGATGAAGTCCTCAAAGCCGAAATGGCCGATGATCTTACGGGCGTTGTCCAACGCCAGGGGGTGTACGTCGACGAGGGTGAAGCGGAAAGCGCCGCGCTGCAATCGTCCCAACAAAGGCAGGATCAGCGTGGCGTAGGGGCCGCAGCCGGCGTAGAGCGTGTGGATGGCTTGGCCGGGAAAGCGCCGTTGCGCTTCCAGCAGCGCGGCGTGCAGGCCGCGCGCGAAACGGCTGGTGCGGGCGAAGTCCCAGGCGCAGCGGGCGGCCACCAGCGGGCTTACCGCTTTGCCGCTGGACAGGATGGTTTCCCGCGCCTGGTCGGGCTCCGCGCTTTGTTCGCCTATGCCGGTCACTTCCTCTCCCAGGACGGAAAAGTCCTGGCAAGCCTGGCGCAATTCGCCGTAACTGGCGTTTTCGTCCAGCAGCGCGGCGGCTAGGCGTTCCAGGCGATTGGCGGTGGTTTCGGAGGGATTCGTCATTGGGTGTCCTTAAAAACGATGTTTGTATTCCCTGGGTTATTATTGCCGCATTCGATGCGGCGCTGTAGTTCCGATCCGGCGGGGCCGGCCGCTGCAGCAAAAAAAAAGGGGGACCCGCGAGGGTCCCCCTTTTTCGACCGTTGGGTCGGGGCTGTTGGCTTAGAAGCCGATACCCAGGTAAGCGCCGGACGTGAATCCGTCGGTATTGGTGCCTCTGGCGCCAGTACGCGTGCTCTTGTAACCCAGCGAGTCGCCGGTGAAGTGGTAGCGGAAGTCCGCGCCGGCGTAGATGTTGTTCCAGATTTTGTAATCTGCGCCCACGCCGGTCATCAGGCCGGGGTTCAGCACGGTTACGCCGTTGCTGGGCGGGCTGATGACGTGCATAGCCAGACCGGCGGGAATGATCCACGGACGGAAGTCGCTGCCAGGCATGAACTTGATCTTGGGCGACGCCGTGAGGGTGAACATGGTGATTTCGTTCTTCGTCTGCGGACCCGTGGAGCTGGTGCCCAGGATTTCCGCTACGCCGGTGAGGGTGTTGTGGCTGGAACCGAAGTTCTTGTACTCGAACATGATTTCGCCCAACAGCTCGGCTTGGTCGGTCAGACCGAACAGATTGTCGCTGAGGCTGAAGTCCAAACCGGCGCCGCTGTACCAGCCGTTGTTGTCGCCGTTGCTGACCAGCAGTTCGGGCGCGCCGGACGTGCCCAGCGGGCCGTTGCCGCCACGGGCCTGCTTGACTTGGGTATAACCGCCGCGGAAGAAGACCATGTTGCTCTTGCTCTTCTTGGCGGAGGCAGCGGCAACGGATTCGGTTTTCGCGACCTTGGCTTCCAGGTCGGCTACTTTCGCATTGGAAGCGGATTCAGCGCGGACGCGGCTCAGTTCGGAGCGCATGGCGTTCATCTGGTCTTCCATCATTTTCAGGCGCTGCTCGATGACGCCTGCGGATTTGTCCGCAGCGGTCACCTTACCGGCGGCGCTGGCGCCCTGGGCGCCCATCATCAAAACGCTGGCGGCTACGGCCGACGCCAGCAAAACATTGGTTTTCTTGCTCATAGACACTCCCCTTGTTATTGGTTTCTACGGGACGTTGCGAATTTAATCGCGTTTGTTGCATTGTCGCAATGCCTTTTTGCGAAAGCGCAACAAAACCCCCGTCTCACCCGTGATCGTAACAGAATACCTCGTTATCGGCAAGGTTTTTGCCTGCCTTGCGGCAGGCGAATATTCCGGCTTTACGGCGCAAATACGGCGCGGTTTACCGGTGTTATTCCGCGGCGAGTTTTCCCCGGAGAAAAGCCACGGCGTCGGATAAGGGGATATTTTGGCTTTCCGCATCGCGCCGGCCGCGATATTCCACCGTGCCGCCGGCCAGGCCGCGTTCGCTGATGACCAGCCGGTGGGGGATGCCGATCAGTTCCATGTCGGCGAACATGACGCCGGCGCGGGCCTTGCGGTCGTCGAACAGCACGTCGACGCCGGCCGCTTTCAGGTCGGCATAGAGCTGTTCCGCCGCGGCTTGCAGCGTCTCCGAAGCGTGCATGTTGACCGGCACCAGGCACACGTCGAAAGGCGCGATGGGGCCCGGCCAGATGACGCCCTTGTCGTCGTGGTTCTGCTCGATGGCGGCGGCCACCACGCGGGTGACGCCGATGCCGTAGCAGCCCATGATCATGGTGCGGTTCTGGCCGTTTTCGTCCAGCACCTGGGCCTGCATGGCTTCGCTGTATTTGGTGCCCAGCTGGAAGATGTGGCCCACCTCGATGCCGCGGGCGATGGTCAGGTTGCCCTGGCCGTCGGGGCTGGGATCGCCTGCTTGCACGGTGCGCAGGTCTACCACGGCGGGCAGTTCAGCGTCGCGGCCCCAATTGGTATTTATATAGTGCTTGCCGGCCTGGTTGGCGCCGCTGACGAAATTGACCAGGTTGGCGGCGCTGCGGTCCACCAGCATGGGGATGTTTAGTCCCACCGGGCCCATGAAGCCGGCCACGCTGCCGGCGCCCTGGATTTCCTCGTCGCTGGCGAAAGTGAGCGGCGCGGCCACGCCGTGCAGTTTTTCCGCCTTGATAGGGTTCAGTTCGTGGTCGCCGCGCAGCAACAGGGCGATGACGCCGCCGTCTTCCGCTTTCACCACCAGGGTTTTCAGGCAGCGGGAGGGCGGCACGTTCAGGTGGGCGGAAACTTCCTCGATACTGCGCTGGGTGGGGGTGTCGACCAGGCTCATGGGCTGCGGCGCACCGGCTTCCGGCGCCGGCAGGGCGACGGCTTCGGCCAATTCCACGTTGGCGGCGTAATCGCTGGCGCTGGAGAAGGCGATGGCGTCCTCGCCGGAGTCGGCCAGCACGTGGAATTCGTGGGAGGAACTGCCGCCGATGGCGCCGGTGTCGGCCCGCACCGGGCGGAATTCCAGCCCCAGCCGGGTGAAGATGCGGCTGTAGGCCTCGTGCATGGCGTCGTAGGTTTGTTGCAGCGACTCGTAATCGTTATGGAAGGAGTAGGCGTCCTTCATGACGAATTCGCGCGCGCGCATTACGCCGAAACGGGGACGCACCTCGTCGCGGAACTTGGTCTGGATCTGGTAATAGCACAGCGGCAGTTCCTTATAAGACTGCACTTCGTTGCGCACCAGATCGGTGATGATTTCCTCGTGAGTGGGGCCTAGGCAGAATTCGCGGGCGTGGCGATCGCGCAAGCGCGCCAATTCCGGGCCGTAGAACTCCCAGCGGCCCGATTCCTGCCACAGTTCCGCCGGCTGCACCACCGGCATCAGCACTTCCATGGCGCCGGTGCGGTCCATTTCTTCGCGGACGATGCGTTCCACCTTGCGCAGCACGCGCAGGCCCAGCGGCAGCCAGTTGTACATGCCGGCAGCCAATTTGCGGATCAGGCCGGCGCGCAGCATGAGCTTGTGGCTGACGATTTCCGCGTCGGCGGGGCTTTCCTTGAGTGTGTTGAGGGGGAACTGGCTGGTGCGCATGGCTGGATTGGTCCTAAAAAGTCGATGATGGGAACGGGGACATTTTAATGGAAGGGACGTGCAAAGCGGCACAAATCCGCCGCACGCCCCCGCCGATCGGCTTGCACAAAGCGGCGCTAAGGCCGCGACACAAGTGGTAACATATCGCTCATTTACGCCGGCCGAACACGGGGTAGCGGGGAAGGGCCGGTTGTCGCAGCCATGATGGGAACTCATCGATGAAAGAATCGGATTACAGCAACTACGTCAAGGCGTTCAGCCGGTTGTTCGAGGCCTATGACGCCGCCGAACCCTATCTGGACCTTGGCGAGGACTTCAAATATTTCATCGGCCGCAAGCGCAACTGGCTGGAGCGGCTCAAGTCGCCTGAATTTCCCGTGGCCTTTCTCGGCGCCTTTTCCGCCGGCAAGAGCACCATCATCAACGCCGTGCTGGGCGACGACATCCTGCCCCAGGCCACCAAGTCCTTCACCGCCATCCCTACCCTGATCCGCCGCGGCAAGCTCAATCGGGCCGTTATCCACTATCTGGACGAGGCCGAACGGGAAGAGCTGAAGTGCCTGTATGTGGAAGAGTTGGCCAAGGAGCTGCGCAAACCCAGCGACGGCTACCAGAAGCTGGGCAACAGCGAGCTGATGGGCAAGCTCACCAAGGATATCGAGCAGCACCGTAGCCAGTTCGGCAGCTTCAACAAGCAGAAGTTCTTCGACGAGTTGAAGGTGCTGGTCGCCGGCTGGAACAAGCTAACCGGCGCGGTGAAGGAAATCGCCCTGGCGGACCTTACCGGCTACGTGACGGAAGACTACGAAGACGTGCTGTTCGTGGACAAGGCCGAAATTTACCTGGCCGACGTCAATATCCCGGAAAACGTGGTGCTGGTGGATTTGCCCGGCCTGGGCGTGGTCAACCCGCGCCACCGCAAGGTGACCAAGTCCTACGTGGAAAACGACGCCAAGGCCTTCGTCATCGCCATGAAGGTGTTCCACCTGCTGGAAGGCGAGGAGATCGAGCTGCTGGCGGAAGTGCACAGTCAGCGCAAGCGGGTGCTGCAAAGGGCCTTCTGGGTCATCAACCAGTGGGACGTGCTGAGCCTGCAGCATAAAAAGGAAGAGCTGGCCAATTTCGAGGAAAAGATCGAGCACTACGGCTTCCACATCGCCAAGGACCGGGTGTTTCGCGTATCGGCCCTCAACTACCTGCTGCTCAAACTGATCCAGGACGGCAAGCTGGAGAAAAGCGGCAAGATCCGCGAGCACGTGGACGCTCTGGAAAAGGCCATCGGCAAGATTCCGGTCAGGGGCGAGGCGGAAAACTACATTCGCTCCCTGGAAGAGGCCAAGAGCTTCGCGCTGTTCCGTGCCCATCTGTTCGAATACCTGGCCAATACCGCCCGGGCGGAATTCCTGGAGGAGGCGCGCAGCGAATACCAGGACTTGGCGAACCGTTTGCGTGATAAGCTGGAGCCGTTGTTCCAGTCTTATAAAAACAAGAGCGATGACGGCATGAAGAACTCCTTTATTGCTGGGGAATTGTCCAAGCGCCAACACGACATCATCGAGCGCTTGCGCGACACGGTGGAGGAGCACGTCAAGCAGTTGCGCACCGAGGTATTGCCGGACTTCGAGTTCTGGCGCGAGCAAGACCAGGCGCAACTGGCCGAGCAAATTACCATGGCCATCGACGGCCTGGATCGCAAGGCGCTGAAAAACGAGTTGCTCAAAGGCTTGGACTCCCACAGCGTGGTGAGCCGACTGCCGCACAAGATCGAAGAAAACCTGCGCATCCAGAACACCTTCCGCGCCCAGTTGCAGAAGCTGTTGGAAGACCAGATCGTGCGCCAATACCTGCGCCAGCTGTTGGATGCCATCACCCAGGTGGACGCGTTGCCGGAGGAGTTGATGGAGTCGTTGCAGGATCGCCTCAGCGGCCGCGACATGCTCAATCGCTTGAAAGGCATGTGCGACGTGTTCCTGTTCGACTACGGCAACATCATCGACGAACTGGGGCGGGCCATTATGACCAGCCTGTCCGGCGCCGAGGCGCGGCAGGAGCCCAACCTCGTCGAGTTGCTGCAAAAAAACGCCGACGCGGCGTTGGAGATCGCCAAGTCCATGAATCTGGTCGGCCCCAACGACAACGTCAAGCAAATGCTGGCCTTGGGACTGGACAAGCTGAACCAAATCCACGGCGCCCTTGCCGCCGGCGCCAAGCAGGCCAAGGGCGTCACGCGCCGTTCCAACGACATCGATTATGCCCTGGACTATTACAAGGGCGGTTTGTTGGATTACACCCGCAAGCAGCAGGAGCAAATCAACAAATACGCCCGGCGCGGCATCAAGAACTACTTCGAGGAATTGGAGGAAGAGCTGCTGGCCTATTTCGACGCGCAGAAAGGCGAAATCGCCAAGGTCATCATGCAACGGCTCACCAGCGACATCGACAACGAATTGGGCGCCGAGATGGAGAAGCAGAAAGTCATTAAGGAAGCCTACCAGGTCGTCACGCAGCGGATCGCCTAGCGGCTTGCCCGGGTTCCCGCCGTTCCGCGCGGGAACTCGACGGCCGCGGTTCTCGCGGCGCGCTAAACCTTTTTGGTCGACAGGTTCATGCCGATATTCGCCTGTTGCACCAGCTCGACGAATACGTTGAAGGCTCCCAGATCCAGAGGGCGGTCGCTGTTGCCCCGGTCGGCGTAAAACAAGCCGATCACGGTTTTGTTGATGCTGATGGGCATGACGAAACATTCGTTCTGCCCCAACTGGCCGCGTACGCTGGGGGTGAAGAATTTCTGCATGGCTTCGTCCCGTTGCGGGATGATCCAGCTTCCGCCGTTTTCCGACAGCGCGAAAGAGAAGATGTTTTTCTCGTGGCGGATGTCGAATTCCAAAACGCCCTTGCGGTATTCGCCGCCCATGCCTTTCGACGATTTCTCCCGGAGCGTTGCGTGATTCGGGGTGATCGCCGCGAACATGACGCGGTCCATGCCGATGATTTTCTGCATGCCTTCCATGACTTTCTCGAACAGCGCGCTGATATCGATGGTGCTGTTGAGCATATTGGAAATGTCCTGCAGAACGCGGACTCTTTCCTCGATATTGACGGAGCCGAGCCCGGCGGCGCTAACGGCAACGGCCTCTTCGCCGCCGTTTTCGGCGGGTTCGTCGTCCGCCAAGGTCGGCGTGACGATAAAATGAGCCAGGCTGCGGGCGCCCAATTGGGCCGCGACGGCCACGGCTTGCTCGGCGTTTTCCACGACGATGGGGCGCAGCTCGGCGGCGGATTTCTGCGTGATGGCGGTGAGTTGGTCCAGGCTTTCCTGCGCGCCGGGCGCATCCAGGCCTTGTTCCAGTTCGTCGACAAGCTTATGGCTGTAGTGAACCAGCTTGGTTCTATAACTGCCCGACGCGTCCGCGTCGGCGATGCACTCCTCGATCAATCCGCCCAACTGCCAGGCTTTGCATAGGGCCGCTTCCAGTTCCTTGAGGGTGAAGCCCAATACGCGCCGCTCCGCTTCCGTGGCGGCGACGCCGGAGGCGATCAACTGGCGGATCCGCACGCACGCCCCTTGGCCGTAACACCAGAAAGCCACGCGCCCGAAATTATTCATCAGGGCGGCGACGAACACCTCTTCCGGGAAAGGGTCGCCCGCCAGCATGGCGAAGGCCTTGGCTTGCACGGCGGCATGCAGCGAGTTGGCGATGAGTCGGTTGATTTCCTCGCTGTTGTGCCGCGAGGCTGCGGATTCCATGTAGGAGCAGGCGATGGCGAGGTTGTGGATGTTCTTGATGCCCAGAATGATGATGGCCCGGCTGATGTTGGGCAGCTTTTGGCGGGACGGATTGTAATAAGGGCTGTTTCCCAGCTTCAGCAGCTTGGCGGTCAGGGTGGGGTCCTGCTGGATAATGCGCGCCAACTCCATGGCGCCGGCCGCTTTGGAGTTCATCGCCTGGTTGATGCGCAAGGCGGTGTGGGAAAAGATCGGCAATTCCTGTTTGGTCAGATAGGCGACCCATTCCTCCAGGGTGGCGGGAGGATGTCTCTGCGTTGCCGTTGCCGTTGCTGGAGCTGGAGCTGGAGCTGGAGCTGGAGCTGGAGCTGGAGCTGGAGCCGGAGCCGGAGCCGGAGCCGGAGCCGGAGCCGGAGCCGGAGCCGGAGCTACGGCTTCCCTGGCGAGTGCCGGGCGGGCATTGGCTGATGCGGCCGCGCTGGCCGCCATCACCATTTGTTTGCGTAAGCCGTTGAGCGCCGCGTTGAATTCTTCGGCGTTCTGGTAGCGGTCGGCGGCGTTCTTGGCGAGCGCCTTGGCGACAATGGCGTCGCAAATCGGCGGCAACAAGGGGTTGAGTTTGGTGGGCGCCGCGGGTTCGCCGGTCAACACGCTGTGCATGACCGCCGTGATGTTGTTGCCGCTGAAAGGTTTTTCGCCGGTCAGCAACTGATAGAAAATGACGCCCGCCGAGAACAGGTCGGCGCGCCCGTCGACCTGTTTTCCCATCAATTGCTCCGGCGCCATATGGGTGGGCGTGCCCATGACTTCGCCGGTTTGGGTCAATTCCGATGTGTCGATGCGGGCGATGCCGAAGTCGGCGATTTTCACCCGGCTGCCGCCGTCGAGCAGGATGATGTTGGCGGGTTTGATGTCGCGGTGGATGATGTTGTTGCGGTGGGAATACGCCAGTCCATCCAGCAGCTGGCACATGATGTCCACGGCGGTTTTCAACACGAAGCGCTGCTTGTGGCGGAAAAAATCCTCCAACTCCTTGCCGTGTATCATCTCCATGGCGATGAACACCGTGTCGCCGTCCTCGGCGTAGTCGTAGACCACCACGACGTTGGGGTGGTTCAGGCGGGCGGCGGCTTGGGCTTCGCGGCGAAACCGCTCGAGAATATTGTCGGCGTCGTATTTGGCGCTGTGCTGCAGTAAATCCTTGCGTATGGTTTTTAGCGCTACTTCGCGGCCCAATACCGGGTCGAAACCCTCGTATACGATGCCCATCGAGCCGCGTCCCAATTCCCGGACAACTTTATATTTGCCGAGCGTCACAGTTTCGCTGTTTGGTCGATTGACAGTCATGCCTGGTTGGCGCTGGGAAAGTGACGGTTTCCCAGGCATTTTACCCTCTGGCCGTGCGCTTGGGTACGTGGCTCGGCGGAAAAGTGGGGGATGCGTCCGGAGGAATAAATTGGCGGGCAATACCGCCGGCTGAGGGTGAAACCGGCGGTATTCAATGGGGGAAAAGCGGGGAAAATCAGCCGAATGAAGCTGCGTCCAACAATTCTATT
This sequence comes from Methylogaea oryzae, assembly GCF_019669985.1. Lineage (NCBI taxonomy): Bacteria > Pseudomonadati > Pseudomonadota > Gammaproteobacteria > Methylococcales > Methylococcaceae > Methylogaea > Methylogaea oryzae. The sequence goes on along the minus strand of NZ_AP019782.1, from coordinate 2,902,150 downwards.
TTATAACCGTCGGGATCTTCCACGAAGGCGATAACCGTATTGCCGTGCATCATGGGGCCGGCTTCACGCACCACCTTGCCGCCGGCCGCGCGGATTTTCTCCACGGATTGATAGACGTTTTCCACGCCGATGGCGATGTGGCCGAAGGCGTTGCCCAATTCGTATTTTTCCACGCCGTAGTTGTAGGTGAGCTCCAGCACCGTGTCGCGGCTTTCGTCGCCGTAGCCGACGAAGGCCAGGGTGAACTTGCCTTCGGGGAAGTCCATTTGGCGCAACAGCTTCATGCCCAGCACTTCGGTATAAAACCGCAGCGATCTTTCCAAATCGCCGACGCGGATCATGGTGTGCAGAAAACGCATGGCGGGTCCGCTTCAGGTGGCCGGTTTGGCGGGCGCTGCCGGACGCTGTTCCGGTTCGCGTTGGTCGGTCAGGCGGCCCATGCAGCTGACGATGTGCTCGGTGATGCTCAGCGCCGCTTTGCGGGCTTCCTTAACCGAGCCGAACAGTTGCGCGGCCTCGTCGATGGCCTTCTGCGCTTCCTGTGAATTGGCGATGGTCAGGAATTTCGCATAGGCTTCGTAGTAAGCGCCGCGACGGGTATCCACGGGCATCACCGGCAAGGATTGGGCGATTTCTTCCAGCACGCAGCCGGTCATGTCCTTGGGGTCGATCTTGTAGTCCTTCAGGTCGGAATCGGCTTCCATCTTGGCGAGCAGAGCTTGTTCCAGGGTGAGCTTCTCCTGGCGGCCGCAACCGGTCAGGGCCGAGACGGCCAGCAGGGCGAACACAAGTTTTTTCATCGGTTTCGATTCCAGTCTACTGTTGGTGGTGGGGCGATGCGGCGTCCGGTGCGGCGCCTTCGCTAACTGCATATTATGCGCGCGGGGCGCGGGTTTAAGTCAACCTTGCTTGCCTTGCAGCGCTTGGGCCAGGCGGGCATAGTCCGCCAGGGACAGGGTTTCGGCGCGGGCGCGCGGATCGACGCCGGCTTGCTCGATGCCGTCGTCGTCGAGCAGGCCTTTGAGGGCGTTGTGCAAGGTTTTGCGCCGCTGCGAAAAGGCTTTGGCCACCACTTGCTCCAGGTCGTGGAGATTGGCGACCGCCACCGGCGGCTGCCGGTGCGGGGTGAGGCGGAAGACGCTGGAGGTGACTTTGGGCTGCGGGTGGAAGCTTTCCGGGTAGACCTCGAACAGCGCCTCCGCATCGCAGTGGTATTGCGTCATGACGCTCAAACGGCCGTAGGCGTCGTCCCCCGGCCGGGCGCACAGGCGCTCCACCACTTCCTTTTGCAGCATGAAGTGCATGTCCTCGATGCAGTCGTTCTGTTCGAACAGGCGGAACAGCAGCGGCGTGGAAATGTTGTAGGGCAGGTTGCCGATAACGCGCAGCCTTTCGCCGTTTTCCACCAGTTCGCTCAAGGGAAACTGCAAGGCGTCGGCGCTGTGGATGCGCAGTTTGGCTTCGCCGTCGAACTGGCGTTGCAGGCGCGCCACTAGGTCGCGGTCGATTTCCAGCACGTCGAGGCGGCGACAGCCGCGCAGCAGCGGCCGGGTCAGGGCGCCCTGGCCGGGGCCGATTTCCACCAGGTGTTCGTCGGGCAGCGGATGGACGGCGCCGACGATGGCATTGATGACGCTTTCGTCGTGGAGGAAATTCTGGCCGAAGCGTTTGCGGGCTTGGTGTTGCATATCAGTTTCGCGTGGTTGTGCTGTGGCGCGCCATGTCCATGGCGGTTTCCAAGGCGGCGTAAAGGCTGCCCGCGTCGGCTCGGCCGGTTCCGGCCAAATCCAGCGCCGTACCGTGGTCCACCGAGGTGCGGATGATGGGCAGGCCCAAGGTGATGTTGACGGCTTGGCCGAAGCCCAGATGCTTGAGCACCGGCAGGCCCTGGTCGTGGTACATGGCCAATACCGCGTCGGTGTGTTGCAGGTATTTGGGGATGAACAGGGTGTCTGCCGGCAGCGGGCCTTGCAGGTCCATGCCCTCGGTTCTGAGTTGGGCCAGCACCGGTTCGATGACGTCGATTTCTTCCCTTCCCAAATGGCCGCCTTCGCCGGCGTGGGGATTGAGTCCGCACACCAGGATGCGCGGCGCGGCGAGGCCGAAGCGTTGCCGCAGGTCGCCGTGGAGGATGCGCAAAACCTTCTCCAGCACGGGACGGGTAACGGCGTCGGCCACTTGGCGCAAGGGCAGGTGGGTGGTGGCCAGCGCAACCCGCAGGCCGGGCGCCGCCAACATCATCACCGGATAGCCGCCGGTGAGTTCCGCCAGGAATTCCGTATGGCCGGTGAAGGGGATGCCGGCGTCGTTGATGACCCCTTTATGCACCGGGCCGGTCGTCAGGGCCTGGCTGCGGCCCGATCGGCACAGGGCGGCGGCGGCGCGCAGGGTGTCCAGCACATAGGGGGCGTTGGCGGCGTCGAGGCGGCCCGGTTGGACGGGACCGCGCAGGGCGACGGGCAGCGTTTGCAATCGACCGGGGCGGTGGATCGCCGGCTGGTTCGGATCGAAATCGTCGATGCGCAGCGGCAAGCCCAGTTGCTCGGCCCGTTGCCTCAGCAGGGCGGGATCGGCCACCGCCACCAGTTCGCAGGGCAGCTCCCGCTGGGCGGCCTGCACGGCCAAATCGGGGCCGATGCCGGCCGGTTCGCCGGGGGTTAGCACCAAGCGGGGCAGGGCTGTGTCGGTCATGGCGTGGTCGTTCCGCGTTTCGGAGGAGCTTGGGTGTGTTTGCTAATCGGCGGTTGCTCGGAGCGGTCGCCGCGGCGGAGGCCGGCGATGGCTTTACCGCGCGGTATCGCTACGCGCCTGGCGCAACCGCTGCGCCCGCCGGTTCGTCGGCGGCCGCGGCGGATTCCATTTGCACGATATGCCCGTGGTCGTCGAAATGCACGGTGATGCGTTGGGCGTTTTGGCAGCGGTCCAGATCGGCCGGCGCGACGGCGTAGGCCTGGCACAGCTCGGCTTTGCCCACCGGCGGCGGCTGTTGGCCGGGAGGCGAGCGTCGAAGGCTGGTCAGGAGGGTCCAGCACAACCACAGGGCGACGATGACCAGCACGGCTTCACCGTACAGCTCCATGAGCTCCATGAGGCTTTTGTAGCCGCCGAACCAGCGGATCTCCTTGGCCAGTTGGCGCAGGCCCATGAGCCAGCCGCTCAAGGTGACGATGGGAACCAGGAAATACAGCCACAGCAGCCAGCAGGTGACCGTCACCACGAAGGCGCCGAAGCGCTGCTGGAAGGTTTGCAGATGGGGGACGTTGATAATCAGGTCGCTCATTGGATTACACCCTGTCGATTCGGGTCGGCCGGCCAAGGATGTGGCGCGGCAGGCGGCGCGGGGTTGGAACATAAACGGCGCAGCCGGAATTCATCTTTTGGGCCGCAAGCCGCGGTCATGGGTTACCCACACCGCGCGAGTGCCGCGGGTTTTGCGCATGGCCTTGACGAAGCCGGTGACGGTGGTGCCGACGTTGATCATCCAATAAACGATGGGGTACCAGATCATCCAGTAGTAATAGCGCGACATGCCGCCGGTGCGGCGTTCGTAATGGGAGTCGATGGACAGGCTGACGGCGAATTGGATCAGGCAGGTGACGCTCAGCAGCATGCTGGTCCAGCTGGGGGACAGGTCCGCCAGTTGCTCGCGGCGCGACTCGGTGAACAGGTCGATGGGCAGGTAGAGCATCAAGGCCACCACCAGGAACGACCAGGAGATGCTGACCACGCATTCCAAATACAGGGGCCACATGGCCAGGGAGGTGCGGCGCAGCATGTCGCGGCCGTAACGGAACAGCACCTCGGCGCCGCCTTGGGCCCAACGCACCCGCTGCTTCCACAGGCCTTTGAGGGTTTCCGGCATCAGCACCCAGCACAGGGCGTTGGGCTCGAAGCGGATGTCCCAGCCGGCCAGTTGCAGCTTCCAGCTGATGTCGATGTCCTCCGTGATCATGTCGTTGCTCCAGTAGCCCACCTGGTGCAGGGCCGACTTGCGGAAGGCGGCGATGACGCCGGACACGGTGAACACCCGGCCGTAGGTGCGCTGGGCGCGCTTGATGGTGCCGACGATGGCGGAGAATTCGCCCACCTGCACCCGGCCCAGCAGGGTGGAGCGGTTGCGGATGCGGGGGTTGCCGGTGATGGCGCCGACTTTGGGATCGTCGATGAAGTGGCGCACCATCCAGGTGACCGCTTCCAGGCCCAGCAGGGTGTCGCCGTCGATGCACACCAGGTATTCGTTTTTCGCCAGCAGGGCGGCGGTGCGCAATCCCATGGCCTTGCCCTGGTTGGTGGCGAGATTCACCACCCGCAACTGGGGGTGGATGTCGGCCAGCTCCAGCAGGATTTCCAAGGTGTTGTCCTTGCTGCCGTCGTTGATGGCGATGATCTCGAAATCGGGGTATTTCTGCTTCAGCAGGAATTCCACGGTTTCCCGCACGTTGTCCGCTTCGTTGTGGCAGGGTACCAGTATGGACACCGGCGGATAGTGCGGTAGCGCCGGCAGGTTTTCCGGGTCGTTGTTGCGCCGTTCCCAGCGCAAGTAGTAGATGATGGCGCCGATCATCCAGACGTAGGCCATGAGCAGCGGGTAATAGAAGATGAAGCGGGCCGCCAGGTCCGTCAGGTCGTCCCAGTATTTCCAGCGGGCCAAGTGGTTGTAGCCGCGCACCGCTTCGTGCAGCCAATACTGGGCGTCGTCCAGCAGCGCCTCCCAGGGCAGGGTTTGGTGGCCTGCGTGAACCAATAGATCGAAGTCAGCCATGGTGGGGCCTAACGGGGTAAAGCGAAGTGTTGTTGGAGATCGGACAGGCGCGGCTGGTCATTATGGGCATTGTCCGGGTAGTAGCCAATATGGACGGCGCCCAGCTTGCGCAGCATGTCCACTTGGCGGTTGAAGGTTTCCATGGGCACCGGTTTCTGCGTGTTCCAGTCCATGCTTTGCAGCTCGAACACCGTCTTGCTCAGGCCGTCCTTGTGGGCGGCGGCGCGCTTGACCACTTCCGCCAGCCAGCGGTCCGGGTCGGCGGCTTTTTCCATGAAAGGCATGGCCTCGACGGCGACGTAGTCGTAGCCTTTGAGGAAGGCCGGGAAGGACTGGGCATACCACTCCTCGCTTTCCGGTTGCAGCAGGGGCAGCGTGTAAAAGTTGCGCGCGGTTTTGATGTAGGGCCGGTAGAGGCGCACTTTGTCCGCCAGGTAATCGGTGAATTCGATCATCAGGCCGGTTTTGCGCTGGGCCCAGGCCAGGCGCATCTTGGGCGTGGCGTGCAGGGCGGCGAAATCGCCGGGCAATCCCCACACGTCGCGGGTATAGGCCAACGCCTGCGGCGAGGCGTCCTCGAAGTCGGAGAGAATGCCGTCGTCGTGGAACAGGATGCCGTCGAAGGCGCAGTGCTTGGCCAGGTCTTCGTACAGCTCGCCCACCCAGCGGCGCGCCTCCGGGTTGAACGGCGAGAGGCGGGTGTAGATGTGGCCGGCGGTTTGCGCCTTGCCGTCGCGCCATTCCTTGACGTACCAGTCGTCCGGCAGCTTGGCCTTGTACGCCATCATGGGCATCCAGGCGTACACCTTGACGCCGGCCCGCGTTTTCAGCTGCCAGGCGACGCGGTTGAACAGGTCCTGACGCACCGGCAGGTGGCGGTTGGGGAAGTACAGCTGCTCGGCGTTGCCGTCGCCGTCCGGGTCGGAATAGGCCTGCAGGTAGACGGTGCTGATGCCCATGTCGCGGATGCGCTCGATCAGGGCGCCCAGGTTGCGTTCGGTTTGCGCCGGATCGGGGTCGTGGATGTAGTCCATGTCCACGTGCGCCACCCGCTGCGGCAGGGCGGCCCGCAGGCCGGTGACGATACCGGCGAACTGTTCCCGGTTGGGATCGTCGGCGATCAACAATCGCTTCATGGCGCGCAGGTCCGCCAGGGTATTGGCGCCGTCCTTCAGGCCCATGGTGATGGGCATGCCGGCTTCCTTCGCGGCTTCCAGGGTGATTTCGTTGTATTCGCCGTAGGGCCAGACCATGACGCGGGGACGCACGCCGACGTTTTGGAAAATGAAGTCGGCGCTTTGCTCCATGGCGTCGTGGATGCGCTTGCGGTAGGCCTCGTCGTCCTCGTAGCGGCCGGTTTCTTTGTTGTAGCGGCGCGCCACGGCGGCGCCCTGTTCGTTGCCCTGGGGATTGGCCGGGATGCCCTGGTGCAGGCCGTAGCTGTGGGAGGCGATTTCCACCAGGCCCGAGCGGGCCAGCTCGCGCGCCTGTTCCCAGGTGAGTATCTGCTTGTCGCCGGGCATGTCCGGCTTCACGGAGCGGTCCATCCAGGTGCCGATGAGGGCCACTGTGGCCGGGTAGTTGTATTTTTTCAGCAGCGGGAAGACTTTCGTATAGAAGCTCTGGTAGCCGTCGTCGAAGGTCAGCAGCACCGCCTTGGCCGGCAAGCTGCGTTTGCCGTCGGCGGCGTCCAATACGTCCTGCACGCTGACCACGCGGTAGCCTTGCTGCTTGAGCCAGGCGAAGTGGCTTTCGAAGTGATCGCGGCTCACCGCCACCCGGTCGAAGGGCGGCACCCGTTCTTCTTCGTCGATGATGTCGTGATAGTTGATCGCCAGGAAGGTCGGTTCGGCCGCCTGAACCGCACCAGCCGTCAGGGCCAGGCAGAACAGGCAGGCGAGGGTGCGCAGCATAGCTAACATGTGGCTGGGGGTAGTCCGTCAGGGTCGTTGATGTTCGTGGTCGTCGGCGGGCGGGGCCGCCGCCGGATGCGGGCGGTTTTTCTCGCGGTGCGGCATCGCCGGCGCTCGCGGAGGGGCGATGTCGCCGGCCGGATCGCTCCGCTCTATTTTGGTGCTTCATGCACAAATCCGCGACGGGCGGGCTCGCGCGGCTGGTGGTGCAGGGCTTGTAAGGCTAGAATAGAGGGCGCTTATCTCCCTCCTTCCAGACCATCGCGATACGCCGTGAACAACACATATTGTAAATCACATTCCTGGTATGCGGTTGCCGTTTTGGCCTTGGCTCTATGGAACCTGGGCCCGGCTTTTGCGGATGAGCCGCAAATGCAGATCATGATCCCCGCCGCGCCCGAGTTGCCCGCCAAAGCCTATTACGTCGAGGATTTCCACAGCGGCCGGGTGCTGGTCGAGTCCAATGCCGACGAACGCTTGCCGCCGGCCAGCCTTACCAAGATCATGACGGCTTACGTGGTGTTTCGCGAGCTGGGCAACGGCAACCTCAAACTCACCGACCTGGTCACCATCAGCCAGAAGGCCTGGCACACCGAAGGCTCGCGCATGTTCATCGAGGTGGGCAAAAAAGTGCCGGTGGAAGACCTCATCAAGGGCATGATTATCCAATCCGGCAACGACGCCAGCGTCGCCCTGGCCGAACACATCGCCGGGGACGAGACCATTTTCGCCCAGATGATGAACCAGCAGGCCGAGCGCCTGGGCATGAAGAACTCCCATTTCATCAACAGCCACGGCGACGTGACGCCGGAAGTCCAGGCGCAGCACTACACCACCGCCCGCGACATGTCCATCGTCACCCACGCCATCATCCGCGAGTATCCCCAATACTATAAGTGGCATTCGCAGAAGGAGTTTTTCTTCAACGGCATCAAGCAGATGAACCGCAACAAATTGTTGTGGCGCGACGAGACCGTGGACGGCGTGAAGACCGGGCACACGGAAGCCGCCGGTTTCTGCCTGGTGGCGTCGGCGTTGCGCGACGGCATGCGTTTGATCTCGGTGGTGTTGGGCACCAAGAGCGACGAAGCCCGCGCTTCCTCCAACCAAGCCCTGCTCAACTACGGTTTCCGTTTCTTTGAAACGCGGCCGTTGTACAAGGCGGGCGAGAAGCTGGCCGAGGCCAAGGTGTGGAAAGGCGCGGAGTCCGCGGCGCCCATGGGATTGCGCGAAGACTTGTATGTGACCATTCCGCGCAAGCAGTACGAAAAGCTGAAGGCCACCATGGACATGGACAAGGAAATCGCCGCGCCCATCGCCAAGGGCCAGGTGCTGGGCCGGGTGAACATTTACCTGAATGACGAGGTGATCACCCAGGCGCCGCTGGTGGCTTTGGCCGATGTGGCCGCCGGCGGGATATTCCGGCGCATGATGGACAATATACGCATGATAATGCATTGAGGCAGTGCCGGGACTTATGGCAAACGACATGCCCGATGTTTACCTGAACGGCCGCTTCCTGCCCCTGGACCAAGCTCAGGTGTCGGTGCTGGATCGCGGTTTCCTGTTCGCCGACGGCGTCTACGAAGTGATCCCGGTTTATGGCGGGCGCATGTTGCGCTGGTCGGAACACTGGCGCCGCCTGGAGGCCAGCCTGGCGGGCATCCGCATGGCTCCGCCGTTGTCCATGGACGAGTTGGAAAACGCGCTGCAGCGCCTCATCGACGGCGAGCACGACCAGTACGTCTACCTGCAGATCACCCGCGGCTACGCCGGCAAGCGCGACCATGCCCTGCCGGCCCAATACCAGCCGACGGTGTTCGCCATGTGCTCGCCCATCGTGTCCTTCGACCGCGCCGCCGGCATCAAGGCCGTGGTGCTGGACGACATCCGCTGGAAGTTGTGCCACATCAAATCCATCGCCTTGCTGGGCAACATCCTGCTGCGCCAGGAAGCGGTGGACCAAGGTGCGGCGGAGGCCATCCTGGCGCGCGACGGCCTGGTGACCGAAGCCGCCGCCGCCAACGTGTTCGCCTTGCTCGACGGCGTGCTGGTGACGCCCCCCAAGGGGCCGGAACTGCTGCCGGGCATTACCCGCGACCTGATTCTGGAAATCGCCCAGGAAAACGGCATTGCCGCCCGCGAGGGCGATATCTCCTTGGATGTCCTGCGAAGCGCCGAGGAAATCTGGGTGACCAGTTCCACCCGCGAGATCGTGCCGGTGATCGAACTGGACGGCAAGCCGGTGGGCAACGGCCAGGCCGGCGCGGCCTGGCGGCGCATGGATGCGCTGTACCAGGACTTCAAGGCTAAGGCGCGGAGGGGGCAATGAGCGAAGCGGCCCAACCGCTGTTGACTTTTCCCTGCGACTTTCCCATCAAGGCCATGGGCCGGGACGGGGAAGGCTTCGAGGCGACGGTGCTGGAATTGGTGCGCCGCCACGCGCCCGACCTGCGGGAAAACGCCGTGGCGATTCGCCCCAGCCGCAACGGCCGTTACCTGTCCGTGACGGTGACCGTGCGCGCCGTCAGCCAGGAGCAGCTGGACGCCATCTATCGTGAATTGTCTTCCAGCGAGGCCGTGCTGATGGCGCTTTAACCGCTCCGCCGAAGCCGCCCGGCGGCGAACTCACCCTTACTCTGGACCGTTGCCGGTCCACGGATGCAAAGCAGGCGGTATGGCTGAAGCGAACAACACCCAGTCCGAAGAAAAGCTGAAACAGCACCTGGAGCAGGTCCTCGAACTGCTCAACAAGCAGCGGTTGGAAGAGGCCGTGGTGCAACAGCAAGCCATGCCGCGCCACCAATTGGTGGAAACTTTGCTGCACAAGCAGCAGCAGGCCGCGCTCAAACACAAGCTCGACCAGCTCCACTCCGCCGACATCGCCTATATCCTGGAAGCGCTGCCCCTGGAGCAGCGTTTGCTGGTGTGGAACCTGGTCAAGTCGGAACTGGACGGCCAGATCCTGTTGGACGTGTCCGACGCCGTGCGGGAAACGCTCATTTCCGACATGGACCGGCACGAGCTGCTCAGCGCCACCGAGCAGCTGGACACGGACGAAATCGCCGACCTGGCGCCGGTGTTGCCCGAAGAGGTGATGCAGGAGCTGCTGGAGTCCTTGAACCACCAAAACCGCGCCCGTTTGGAGTCGGTGTTGGGCCACGAGGAGGACACGGTGGCGTCGCTGATGGACTTCGGCATGGTCACCATCCGCGAAGACATCACCCTGGGCGTGGTGCTGCGTTATTTGCGCCGCCGCGGCGAGCTGCCGGAGCACACCGACAAGCTGTTCGTGGTGGACAAGCAAAACCTGCTGCGCGGCGTGCTGCCCTTGCAAAGGCTGCTGGTCAATTCGCCCGACGCGCCGGTGGCGGACATCATGAGCCGCGACGTGGTCAGCTTCCAGTTGGACGCCGACGCGGAAGACGCCGCCCGCGCCTTCGAACGCTACGATCTGTTGTCCGCCCCGGTGGTGGACCGGGAAAACCGCCTGCAAGGCCGTATCGGCGTGGACGCCATCCTCGATCACATCCGCGAAAAGTCCAAAGAAGACATGCTGGCCCAGGCCGGCCTGCTGGAGGAAGAAGACCTGTTCTCCAGCGTGTGGAAGTCCGCCAAGAACCGTTGGTTCTGGCTGGCCGTCAACCTGGTCACGGCTTTCCTCAGCACGCGCGTCATCGGCCTGTTCGAAAACACCATCGCCCACATCGTCGCCCTGGCTTCCCTCATGCCCATCGTTGCCGGCATCGGCGGCAACACCGGCACGCAAACCAGCACCCTCATCGTGCGCTCCCTGGCGCTGGACCTGATCACCCCGGCCAACGCCGGCCGGCTTATCGCCAAGGAGCTGTCCATCGGTTTCCTCAACGGCGCGGTGTGGGGCACCGTCATCGGCCTGTTCGCCTGGGGCTTGTACGGCGACGAGCGACTGGCCTTGGTGATGGCCTCGGCCATGATGCTCAACTTGCTGCTGGCCGCCATGGTCGGCCTGGCCGTGCCGCTGATGCGCCACAAGCTGCACCTGGACCCGGCCATGGGCACCAGCGTGCTGCTTACCGCCATCACCGACGGCATGGGCTTTTTCATCTTCCTCGGCCTGGCCACGGTGTTTTTGCTGTAAGCCCCGGCGGGGCGGCACCGCCGCCCGTTCCGCCCGATGTTCCTTCTCCCCGGGGCTGGGGCGAGGAAAGTCCTAGGCCTATCGACCATCCGACGACCGCAATACGCCTATGTCGCCAACGTCTAAAAACCCCCTGCACCTACGCCGCCTCGGCCGCCGCGATTACCAGGACACCTGGCAAGCCATGCGCGCCTTCACCGACGCGCGGGGTGCCGACACCCCCGACGAAATCTGGATCGTCGAACACCCGCCGGTGTATACCCAGGGCGTGGCTGGCAAGCCCGAGCACGTGCTGGACGCCGGCGACGTCCCCCTGCTGCGCAGCGATCGGGGCGGCCAGGTCACTTACCACGGCCCCGGCCAGTTGGTGCTTTATACGCTGCTGGACTTGCGCCGGCTGAACCTGAGCGTGAAGGTGCTGGTGCAAATGCTGGAACAGGCGGTGATCGCCGCCCTGGCCCAATACGGCATCAGAGCGGAACCGCGGGAAGGCGCGCCCGGCGTCTACGTGGACGGCGCGAAAATCGCGTCCCTGGGCCTGCGGGTGCGCCAAGGCGGTTGCTACCATGGCCTCAGCCTGAACGTGGACATGGATTTAGGTCCCTTCGGCCGCATCAACCCCTGCGGCTACGCCGGCCTGGCCGTGACGCAGTTGGCCGATTTGGGCGTGTCCGCCCGTTACGACGACCCGGCCGCGCCGATCATCCAATGGCTGGCGCGGGCGCTGGGTTATGGGACGTTCGTGTTCGCCGGGGACGGGCTGCCCGGCGACGATTAGCCGCCGCCGGCCTCGATCAACTGCAACAGCGAGCGCTGCTCCAAGGCCTCCAAGCCGGCGGCCTCCGCTTGCCCGCAAAGCCGCGACGCCAGTTCGACGGGTGCATCCTGTATTCCGTGGGACGCGGCCGCTTCGCCGCGTATGGCCTGGTAAACGTCGCGCGGGCTGACGGCGGCGAGGTCCTTGGCCGGCAGGTAGGACTCCTCGCCGTTGTCCATGCAGAACAGCAAGCCGTGCCGGACGAGTTCGCGCAGCAGTTCGCGGGCGGCGTCGACGGGCAAGCGCAGGTGCTGGCACAACGCCTCCAGCGTCCACGGCCGCTGCCCTCGCGCGAAGCGCTCGGCGATCAACAGCATCATCGCCAATCCCGCCCATTCCTTCTGGCGGTTGCCGAGGGTGGGGCGGCGGCGTTCGAAGGCGAGATAGGCCGGATACTGGTGCAGGAAAGCCACCCGGCCGCCCAGCAATATCACCAGCCAGCTCAGGTACAACCACATCATGAACAGGACGGCGATGGCCAGGCTGGAGTATACGGCGTCGTAATTGGCGGAGCCGGCGACGAATTCGGCGAAGCCCCAGCCCAGGGCTTTCCAGGCCAGGCCGGCGCAGGCGCCGCCGGTGAGGGCGGAACGGAACGCCACCCGGGTGTTGGGCAGGAACAGGTAGATGAAAGTGAACGCCGCCACGATGAGGGCATAGGGCGCGACGACGCCCAGCAGCAGGTAGACGCCGCCGAACAGCTCGCGGTTGAGCAGGCTCTGGGCGGTTTGCGACGCGGCCATGGACGCCATGATGCCGATGGCGGAGAACACCAGCACCGGCCCCACCAGCACCACGCTCAGGTAGTCGCTGAAGCGGCGCGCGATGCCCCGGGACGACTTGGCATGCCAGATGTGGTTGAAGGCCGCCTCGGTTTTCTCCAGCATGGAACCCACCGTGTAGAACAACATGGCGACGCCCAGACTGCCCAGCACGCCGACGTTCATGTTCTCCACGAAGCCGATGATCCTCGACGTCAGCTCCCCGCCTTGCGGCCCCAGCGGCTTGAACAGCTCCGACAGGAACGGTTGCAGCTGGTTGTGGATGCCGAAGGATTTCAGCACCGAGAAACTCACCGCCAGCAGCGGCACCAGGGACAGCAGCGTGGTGTAGACCAGGCTCATGGCGCGCAGGTCCAGCTGCTCCTCGGTCGCCTCGCGGATGATGGCGCGCAGCCAGCGGCCGGCGCCATGGCTGGCCCAAAGGCGCCGGCAGCGGCGACGCAGCGCCTGGCTCGAGCGAACGGCGGCGGCCAAGCGTTTGCGCGGCACGGCTAAGCCTCCACGCCCAGGGACCGCCAGAAATCCTCCTGGCGGGGGATGTCGAGCACCGCCTGGGCGGCCAGTTGAGCGGAAATGCTGACGCCGGCGATGCCGCCGCCGGGGCGGGTCCAGTGGCCGGTGTGGTACAGGCCGGGCAGGGCGCCGCGCACGCCGGGGCGGTTGGGGCCGATCTGTTCCGGGGTGGGCGCGTAGCCGTAGGCGGCGCCCTGGCGGTTGAGGGTGTAGCGCTCCAACGTGCGGGGCGAGCCCGATTCCACCAGCAGCAGGCGGCCGTTGAGGCCGGGGAAACGCGACTCGGCTTTTTCCAGCAGCTGTCGTTCGAAGCCCGCCTTGGCCTGCCGCCAGGACTGGCCCACGTCGAACGGGCAAAGGGTAGTCAGCAGCAGGACGTGTTGGCCGGCCGGCGCCAGGGACGGATCGGCCAGGCAGGGCAGGGTGGCGGAGAACCAGTTGGGCCGGCCCGCCTGGGTGAGGGCGTAGCCTTGTTCGTGGTCGAAGGAGTCGTAGAAGAACGACTCGTGGGCGTGGCCCCGTTCGGCGAAGGGATAGTCGCTGGCGATGTAAGTGACGAACACCGACAGGGAGGGGGTGAGCTGTTCCAATCCTTGCCAATGGCCGTCCGGCAAATGCTCCCGCCCGACCAACAGCTCCGCCGTCTGGCGCGCGTCGGCGTTGGACACCACCGCCCCGGCGCGGATGACCTGGCCGTTTTCCAGCACGATGCCGCAGGCCCGGCCTTGCTCCACCCGGATGCGGCGCACGCTGGAGTTGAGCAGCACTTCGCCGCCCTGTTTCTCCACGGCGGCGGCCAGCTGGTTGGCGTAGTTCTGGAAACTGCCGCGGCAGTAGTAGCCGCCCTCGTAGGTATAGCCCGCCATCATGCTGGCCCAGTAGAGGAAGGACAGTCGGCCGGGCGGCAGGCCCAGGTACGGCCACAGCGAAGCGCATACGCTCTTCAGGCGCGGATCGGCGAGGAACTCGTCCAGCGCCTCGGCCAGGCTGGCGCGCCGGTAGCGCAACAGGTTGGGCAGGGCCTGCGCCGGCGAGACGCGGCTGCCGCGGCCTTGCGCCAGCACTTCCTCCGCCAGCATGGCCTCTTCCGCCAGCGCCCGGCACAGGCGCATCAGTTCCAACAGCCGGTCTTTTTCCCGGGGAAAACGCTCGGCCAGGCCGTCGACGAAAGCCGCTTCGCCCGCCCGCAACGGCACCTCGAACTCCGGATAGACCGCCCGGGCATAGTCGGGAACGGGCAGAAACAAGGCTTCGGTGTCCAGCCCCGCCGCCCGGCCGATCCTGTGGATGGTGCTGCCGTTGCGGTAGCCCTCCGCGCCGCAGCCGCTGACCAAGTGCACGCCCGAATCGAACTGGAAGCCCCGCCGCTTGAAGCCGTGGGCGTAACCGCCGGGCCGGTCGTGCCGTTCCACCACCAGCACCGATTTTCCCGCCTTCGCCAGCAAGGCCGCCGTGCTCAAGCCGCCGATGCCGGCGCCGACGATGGCCACGTCGTAGGCTTCTTGTTTGGATTCCCGGTGGATGCCGCGCATGGTTTTTCTTGTGGGCAGGATGATTTGCGAATCCGCTCGCAACAGGCGGGGGCAGGCTAACAGATTGGCGGCGGTGTCTCAAATGGCGCTACCCCTTGTGGAGGCCCCTACAAACTGTCCGGCAGGCAACCTTGTTGCTATGGCAACCGGCCGATACACTGATCCTAAAGGCGTAACCAGGAGCACAGGGCTATGACGACGGAAATTGGGGCTTATGAGGCTAAAACCCACTTACCGGAGCTATTGCGCAACGTTCAAGCGGGCCAGCACTTCATCATCACCCATCGAGGATCGCCCGTGGCGGAGCTGGCTCCCACCGGCTCGTCCGCCAAGCGCAAGGCCGGGCAAGCCGCGCTGCGCATGCAGGACTTCATGCGCGAGTCGGCAGGGGCCGAGGGCGTGGACATCAAAGCGTTGCTGGAAGAAGGCCGCGATTGATGCGTTTCGTGTTGGACAACTCGGTAGCCATGCGTTGGCTATTCGGCGACGGATCGCCTGAGGATTTGTCCTATGCCACGCACGTCCTGCAACGCATGGCACAGGACGGCGCCGAAGCGCTGGTGCCGGCCATCTGGGCGCTGGAGGCCGGCAACGTGATAGCGAGAGCGGAAGCCAAGGGGTGGTTGAAGGAGGCGCGCAGCGCCGAATTTCTCGGACTCATCCAACAAATGGCGATTACCGCCGATTCCGCCACTTTCGCCCAAGGCCTGGGCGACACGCTCCAACTTGCCCGCCGTTACAATCTATCCGCCTACGATGCGTCCTACTTGGAGCTGGCGTTGCGGGAAGGTTTGCCGTTGGCCACGCTGGATAGCGGCCTGCGAGATGCTGTACAACGAGCCGGCGTCGGCCTGTTCGAATGAGGGCGTGGGACTGTAGGATGCGGTGAGTCGGCGAACCGCATCGTTCGCGTTACTCGTCAGCGGAACCGCTGGCCCGTTCCGCCCTACGAGGCGGGAATCTAGGGCATCGTCTCACGCCAAATTCGCCAAAAACCTTTCCAATTCGGCTTTGGTCAGTTTGCCCACCGCGTTGCGCGGCAGCGACTCGGCGAAATGCACTCTGCGCGGCAGGAACACTTCGTCCACGTAGGGCCGCAAGCCTTGGCGGACGCTTTGCTTGTCCGCCGTTCCCACCACCACGGCGGCGAGGCGGCCTTCGCCGGTTTCGGTTTCCTGCAGGTAGCAAAAGCCGTCTTCCACCCCGTCGATGTCCTTGAGCCGCCGGTTCAGTTCGGCCAGGGAGGCGCGCTTGCCGCCGATCTTGACCATATCCTGCTGCCGGCCCAGCAGGTTGAAGCGGCCGTCCGGCTCGATGCGCAAGTCGTCTTGCAGCCAAACCGGGTCGGGCAAGTGGGGCGATTCCAGGCGGGTTTGGCCGGCTGCGTCGGGGATCAACCGGGCGCCGGCGTAGGGCCGCCACAGGCTGTCGCGCAAGGGTTCGCGGTTGGCGAATGAAAGAGTCTCCGTGCTACCATAAATTTCGTGTGGAGACCGCCCCAGGGCGGTTTTTATTTGACCGGCGAGCTGCTCGGGCAGGGCGTCGGTGGCGGAAATCACGCCGGCGATTTCGTCCCAGGAACCGGGTGCCTTGACCAGGGCGCGCAGGTGGGTGGGCGTGGAGGCCAGCAGGGCGGGCCAGGGGGCGTTTGCCGCGATGCGGCGGATGTCCTCGGGGAAGAAAGGCTTGCCGTCGTGCAGCACCAGCCGGGAAAACAGCGGCCAGAACACCGAGGTTTCCAGGCCGTACATATGTTGCGGCGGCGTGGTGGACAGCAGCAGCCGCGGTTGTTGTCCGAGGCCCAGGCTGGACAGCGCCATCAGGGCCGAGGTCCTGAACGTGCCGAGGCTGTGGACGCAGGGCTTGGGCCTGCCGCCGCTGCCCGAGGTGAAGGCGATGACGGCGGGGTGTCGCCAGTCGTAATCGGGTTCCGGGGCGGCGGCTCCGGATTGGGTTGCCGCCACCTCGAACCAGGGCAGGCCGGCCGCTTGCGCCTCCCGCTCGGCGGCCACATAGGCGCCGGGATAATCGTCCGCAATTTCCCGCAGCACCGCCGCCTGGCTTGAGGGCGGCAGCAGGCAAGCCTGTCCCCGCCACGCCGCCGCCAACAGGCTGACGCAAAACAGGTAGCGGTTTTCGCACAGGTTGAACATCGAGGGCCGCTCGGGCAGCCGCCGCGCCAATTCCCGCACGTCGGACCACAAGTTCCCGCGCGTAACTAGGCGGCCCCGGTAGAGGGCAAAAGGGGCTTCGTTTGGCTGAGGGGAGTGCAGGGGTTCCCGCATGGAAGGAGCTCGCTGGGCTGTAAGCGCTGACGTGGGCCGTCATTTTAACCGGGTGAGAGATATCAAGAAAAAATGGACGCGGATGTATTGATTATCGGCGCCGGCCCGTCCGGCAGCGTGGCGGCCAGCCTGTTGAAGCAACGGGGCCGCCGCGTGGTGATCCTGGAGAAAGAGCGGTTTCCGCGTTTCTCCATCGGCGAAAGCCTGCTGCCCCAGTGCATGGAATTTCTGCAGGAGGCGGGGATGTTGGATGCGGTGGCGGCGGAAGGCTTCCAGCACAAGAACGGCGCGGCCTTTTCCTGCGGCGGCAGGCGGGCGGAATTCGATTTCCGGGAAAAATTCAGCGCCGGCCCGGGCACCACCTACCAAGTGCCGCGCGCCCGCTTCGACCACGCGCTGGCCGAGGCCGCCGAGGCCGGCGGCGTGCCGATCCATTACCGCCACAGCATCGTCGCCGCCGACTTCTCCGTCCCCGGCAGGGCGCGCCTGACCAGCGTCGATGCCGAGGGCGCGCAGCGGGACTGGACCGCCGCCATGGTGCTGGACGCCAGCGGCTTCGGCCGGGTCCTGCCGCGCTTGCTCGACCTGGAAACGCCCTCGTCGCTGTCGCCGCGCCAGGCGCTGTTCACCCACATCGAGGACCGTATCGCCGTGGCCGATTACGACCGCGACAAGATCCTCATCGCCATCCATCCCCAGCACCACGAAATCTGGTATTGGCTGATCCCTTTCAGCAACGGCCGCAGCTCCCTCGGCGTGGTGGCGCCGCAAGGATTTCTTGACCAACGCGGCGGCGAGCCGCTGGCGCTGTTGCGGCAAATCGCCTCGGAGGAGCCGCGTCTGGCCGAATTGCTGGCGGATAGCCGCTTCGACACCCCGGCCAACCGTATCGGCGGCTATTCCGCCAACGTCAAAAGCCTGTACGGCCAGGGCTACGCCTTGCTGGGCAATGCCGGGGAGTTTCTCGATCCGGTGTTTTCCTCCGGCGTCACCATCGCCTTGAAATCCGCCTCCCTGGCCGCGCCCCTGGTGGAGCGGCAGTTGCAAGGCCTGCCGGTGGACTGGCAGGTGGAATACGAGCAGGCCCTGCGCAAGGGCATCGAGGTGTTCCGCGCCTACGTGGAGGCCTGGTACGACGGGCGCTTCCAACGGCTGATTTTCGAGGAAAACCAGCTGGCCAGCGTCAAGGCTATGATCAGTTCCATCCTGGCCGGTTACGCCTGGGACGAGGCCAATCCCATGACCCAGCGCAGCGCCAAGAAGATCGAGGCCATGGCCGAGATGTGTTTGCCTTTGTGATTGCTTTGCCGCCAATAACCGCCGGCGGTAGCCCAATGTGGCGGGTCAGGCTTTGAGCGCCTTCGGCGAGTGGTTTGAATGTGGGTTAGCCGCACCCACGGGCGGGTTCCTTTTCTTTGCTTGTCCAAAGAAAAGGAACCAAAAGAAAGGACACCCGATTGCCGCGCCCCTTCGGGGTGCCCTGCGCTCCTCGCTTGGACCGGGAGTTGGCCGACAGGCCATCCCTGGCCTGACGCCCAACCCGCCGCATCCGTGCGGCGGCCCTGCGGGTTATTCCCGGCCCAAGCTGCGGTGCTCGGCGCGGCAAACGGGACCGCTCAATCCGGCAAAGTGGAAGAACAAGGCAAAGTTTTGTTTCTGCATGATTTAGGCATCGTCTGCGCCTTGGGGCATGGCAAGGCCGAGGTGTTGGCCAACTGGCTCGCCGGGCGCCGCCCTGAGCCGGCGCCGGTCCCCTGGCTGGCTACGGCCATCCCCGCGTTGAGCGTGCCGGGCGAGTTGCCGCCGCTGCCGCCCGGTTTGGCGGATTACGACTGCCGCAACAACCGCCTGCTGCTGGCGGCCCTGGGGCAGATCGAACCGGCTGTGCGGCGGGCGCTGGAGCAATACGGCCCCCATCGCATCGGCGTGGTCGTCGGCACCAGCACTTCCGGCATCGCCGAGGGCGAAGAGGCGGTGGGAATGTTGCGCACCACCGGCCGGATGCCGGCCGGCTACCATTACCGGCAGCAGGAACTGGGCGGGGCGGCCGAGTTCCTTGCGCGCCATCTCGGCGCGCAAGGGCCGGCCTATACCGTTTCCACCACCTGCTCCTCCAGCGCCAACGCCCTGGCCTCGGCGCGCCGGTTGCTGCGGCTGGGCGTGTGCGACGCGGTGCTGGCGGGCGGCGGCGACGCCTTGTGCCGCACCACCCTGGAAGGCTTCGCCGCCCTGGGCGCCATCAGCAAGACCCGCTGCAACCCCTTCAGCCGTAACCGCGACGGCACCCTCATCGGCGAGGGGGCGGCGCTGTTCCTCATGAGCCGCGAGCCCGCCCCCGTCGCTCTGCTGGGCGCAGGCGCCAGCGCCGACGCCTACCACATTTCCGCGCCCCGCCCCGACGGTTCCTGCGCCAAGGCGGCCATGCAAGCCGCCTTGCGCGATGCGGGCCTTGCGCCGGAACGGCTGGACTACATCAACCTGCACGGCACGGCCACGCCGCAAAACGATGCCATGGAAAGCCGGGCGGTGGCCGAGCTGTTCGGCGGCGGCATTGCTTGCGGCTCCAGCAAGCCCGCCACCGGCCATTGCCTGGGCGCGGCCGGGGCCATCGAGGCGGGATTGTGCTGGCTGTTGCTGTCGGAATCGAACCGGGAAGGCAGGCTGCCGCCCCATTTGTGGGATGGTGAATTAGATCCCGAAATGCCGCGTCTGGGGTTCGCCGCGCTGGAAACCCGGCGCTCGAAACCACTACAATACTGCCTCAGCAACTCTTTCGCGTTCGGCGGCAACAATGTGTCCCTGCTCATCGGACATGCCTGAAACTTCAGTGGATTTTCCTTACCCCGTCGCCGCGCTTTTGCCCCAGTCCCACACCATGGTCCTGCTGGACCGGGTCGTCGAGGTGGGGGACGAGCACATCGTCGTCGAGGTGACCGTGCGCGACGACGGGCTGTTTTCCCTGCCCGACCGCACCGTTCCCGCCTGGGTCGGCCTGGAGTACATGGCGCAGGCCATCGCCGCTTATTCCGGGTACCACCGGCGCTGCCGGGGCGAGGAAATCGGCTTGGGGTTTTTGCTGGGCACCCGCCATTACCAATGTTCGGCCGGCGGTTTCCCTTGCGGCGCGCGCCTGCGGGTGCGGGCCGAAAAAATCATCGAGGCGGCCAACGAGATGTCGGTGTTCGGTTGCACCATCGACGGCGAGCACGTCCACGCGGATTCCAAGCTCAACGTGCTGTTGCCCAAGGACGCGAAAACATTTCTCGCCGGAAAAGGAATATGAGCCAAAAAACCATTCTGGTCACGGGTTCCAGCCGCGGCATCGGCAAAGCCATCGCCATGCGCCTGGCCCGCGAGGGCTACGACATCGTCGTGCACTGCCGCAGCCGTTTGGACGAAGCCGGTGAGGTGCGCGACGGCATCGTCGAGCTGGGCCGGCAGGCGCGGGTCTTGAGCTTCGACCTGGCCGACCGCGCCGCCGCCAAGGATGCCCTGGAAGCCGATATCCAGGCCCATGGCGCCTATTACGGCGTGGTGTGCAACGCCGGCCTGTCGCGCGACAACGCTTTTCCCGCCCTGAGCGGGGAGGATTGGGACCAGGTGCTGCGCAGCAATCTGGACGGCTTCTACAACGTGCTGTATCCCCTGGTGATGCCAATGATCCAGCGCCGCAAGCCGGGGCGCATCGTCACCCTGTCGTCGGTGTCGGGGCTCATCGGCAACCGCGGCCAGGTCAACTACAGCGCCGCCAAGGCCGGCATCATCGGCGCCAGCAAGGCGCTGGCGGTGGAACTGGCCAAGCGCAAGATCACCGTCAACTGCGTGGCGCCGGGCCTGATCGAGACCGACATGCTGGACGGCGCGCCCCTGGATGAAATCATGGCGGCGATTCCCGCCAAGCGCATGGGCACCCCGGAGGAGGTCGCCGCCCTGGTGGCCTTCCTCATGTCGGAAGACGCCGGCTACATCACCCGCCAGGTGATCGCGGTGAACGGCGGCCTATGTTGACGCGGCGCGTGGTGGTCACCGGCATGGCCGGTTTTTCCCCCATCGGCAACGATTGGGAGGCGATGCGCGCCAGGCTCCAGGCGGGTCAGTCGGGCATCCGTTATCTGCCGGAGTGGGAGCAGTACAACGGCCTCCTCACCCGGCTGGGCGCGCCGGTGGAGAATTTCAGCCTGCCGGCCCATTACACCCGCAAGAACACCCGCAGCATGGGGCGCGTGTCCCTGCTGGCGACCCGCGCCACGGAACTGGCCCTGGAGGACGCCGGCCTGCTGGGCGACGCCGTGGTGGTCGGCGGCCGCACCGGCGTGGCTTACGGCTCCTCGGTGGGCTCGACGCCGGCCATCGCCGATTTCGGCCGCATGCTCATCAACCGCGACATCGGCACCCTCAACGCCACCACCTACCTGAAAATGATGGGCCACACCAGCGCCGCCAACGTGGCGGTGTTTTTCCAGGTGCGCGGCCGCGTCATACCCTCCGTCAGCGCCTGCACGTCCGGCAGCATGGGCATCGGTTACGCCTACGAGGCCATCAAGTTCGGCTTGCAGGACGTGATGCTGGCCGGCGGCGCGGAAGAGCTGTGTCCGACCGAGGCGGCAACCTTCGACGCTTTGTACGCCACCAGCACGCGCAATAGCGAGCCGCAGCTCACCCCCAGGCCCTTCGACCGCGACCGCGACGGCCTGGTGATCGGCGAGGGCGGCTGCACCCTGGTGCTGGAGGAGCTGGGCCGAGCCCAGGCGCGGGGGGCGCGCATCCATGCCGAGGTGGCCGGTTTCGCCTCCAACGCCGACGGCTCCCATATCACCCAACCCAACCCGGACACCATGCAGGTGGTCATGCGCCTGGCCTTGCAGGACGCCGCCGTGGAGCCGGGCCAAATCGGCTATATCAGCGCCCACGGCACCGCCACCGACCAGGGCGACGTCGCCGAAAGCCACGCCACCCGGGCGGTTTTCGGGCGGCACACGCCCATCAGCAGTATGAAGGGCTACACCGGCCATACCTTGGGGGCTTGCGGCGCCCTGGAGGCCATGGCCGCCATCCACATGATGCGGGAGGGCTGGTTCCATCCCAACCTGAACCTGGACAATCCCGATCCCCGGTGCGCGGAACTGGATTACATCGTAGGCTCCGGCCGCGCCATCGACACCGAATACGTGGTAAGCAACAACTTCGCCTTCGGCGGCATCAACACCTCCCTGGTCCTGCGCCGCTGGGATGACTGAGGCGGCGCAGCCCATGGGGCGGGAAACCCAGTTGTGCTTCACGCTCGAACATTGGTGCCTGTGGCGCTCCGAGGCTACGCCGTCCGCCGGCTGCTGGCCGGCCGGGGAGGTGCTGCCCTGCAACGGCGGCGCCGCCGACGTGGGTTTTTTGCCCATGATGCAGCGGCGCCGGCTGTCGCCCTTGGGCCGGGCCGCCAGCGCCGTGGCTTGGCGCTGCCGGCAGGTCGGCGGCGACATGCCGTCGGTGTTTTTCTCCCGTCACGGCGAAAGCCAATACTACTTCGAGATGCTGGAAGGGCTGGCGGCCGGCGAGGAGGTCTCCCCCAGCCGCTTCAGCCTCAGCGTGCACAACGCCATCGCCGGGCTGTGTAGCTTCCACGGCGACAGTTTCCAGCCTTACGTGTCCCTGGCCGGCGGCACGGAAGGCCTGTTCGCGGCGTTCCTGGAGGCCGCCGGGTTGTTGCTGGAAAGCCCCCGGACGCTGGTGGTTTGTTACGAGCAGCCGTTGCCCGGCGCCTATCGGGACTATGCGGCGTCGCCGCGGATTACCTGGGCCTTGGGGATGGTGTTGGCCGGCGGCGGGACCGGCCCGAAGCTGCGGTTGGCGCGGGTTGGCGGCGCGGTGGGCGATGCGGATGCCGACGAGCCCGGTTTGGTGCAGGCGATCCGGCAAGGGCGGCGCAGCGGGTGCAGCCGGCCGGGATCGTCGGTTTGGCGCTGGAGTCTGGACGATGCTTGAACGGATCAATTATTACTGGCGGCTGGTGGGCACGGGCTTGAGCTTCTTCCTGTTCGGCGCCGTGGGCCTGCTGTTTTGGGGGCTGCTGTTCCCGCTGATCGAGCGGTTTCTCGGCGCGGGGTTGGAAAAAAAGCTCACCAGCCGCGCCTGGATGCACGGCCTCTTCCGCTGGTATATGAACTTTATGCGTCGCATCGGCATCCTCACCTACGAAGTGCGCGGCGGCGAGCGGCTCAACGCGCCGGGCCGGCTGGTGGTCGCCAATCACCCGTCTTTGCTGGACGTGGTGTTCCTGATTTCCCAGATCCGCAACGCCACCTGCATTGTCAAGCCCGCCTTGGCGGCCAACCCGTTCATGCGTTTTCCCATCCGCGCCATGGGTTATATCTACGCCGAAGACCCGGAAGCTTTGGTGGAACAGTGCGCCGCCGAACTGCGCGAGGGCGCTTCGCTCATCATTTTTCCCGAGGGGACGCGGACCACGCCCGGCAAGCCCATCAAGTTCCAGCGCGGCACCGCCGCCATCGCGCTACAGTCGGGCGCCCCGGTGCTGCCGGTGCGCATCGGCTGCACGCCGACCACCTTGACCAAGCACGAGAAGTGGTACCAGATACCCCATAAAAAGTTTACATTAAGCTTGGATGTAGGCGATGATATCGAGTTTGGCTCGATGAATGCGGGCGTAAGCCGCCCTCTCGCCGCTCGGCATATCACCCGGCGCTTGGAACAGTATTTCATTGAGCGGCAGGCCGATCATGGAAAACCTTGAAGCCGAATTGAAAAATTTGATTATCCATACTTTCGAGCTGGACGGCATGGAGCCGTCGGACATCGTCTCCGACGCGCCGCTGTTCGGCGATGGCCTGGGGCTGGACTCCATCGACGCCTTGGAGCTCGGCATGGCCTTGAAGAAAAAATATCATATTCATATCGACACCGATTCCACCGAACTGGCGAATTATTTTTCGTCGGTGAAAAATCTGGCCGGTTTCGTCGTATCGCAACAGGAAAAAAACGCCCGATGAAAACCAAAGAAGAAGTCTTTTCCACTTTACGGCAAATCATGTCGGAAATGTTCGACCTGCCGGCGGAGGAAATCGCTTTAGATTCGAGCTTGGGTCAGGATTTGGATATCGACAGCATCGACGCGGTGGACTTGATGGTGAAACTCCGGGAAATCACCGGCAAACGCATCGACCCGGAGGATTTCAAAAACGCCCGCACCATTCAGGACGTGGTGGATACGGTTTATCGCATCACCGCCGCTTAAAGCCCATGCTCAACGGGATAATCGGGGCGGTAACAGTGGGTTATCCATTCCTGGTTTGGTATTCCCGGGATTATCTCCAGCCTCGGTCCCTGGCTTTGGCCCTGGCGGCGCTGTTTTTGCTGCGCCTGCTGCGTCGCGGTTCCCGAGCGGCGGCGGGCGCGGCGGGGCGGTGGTTGTTGCCGGTCGCCTGCGTCCTGTTCCTGTCGGGCATCGCCCTCGCCAACGAAACCCGTTGGCTGCTGGCTTATCCGGTATTCGTCAGCTTGGCGTTTTTCGCCGTTTTTTCCTACAGCTTGGTCCACCCTCCGACGGTGGTGGAGCGCTTGGCGCGGCTGGAGGATCCCGATCTGCCGCCCAAGGGCGTGGCTTATACCCGTACGGTGACGCGGGTATGGAGCGGTTTTTTCCTCGCCAACGCCGCCGTGTCCTCCGCCACCGTGTGGTACGGCGACCAGTGGCTGTGGAGCGTTTACAACGGCGTCGTGTTTTATGTGTTGATGGGCGGCTTGATGGCCGGTGAAATGGCCGTGCGACGCAAAGTCAAGGCAAGTTTTTGAGCGATACGATGGGGCGGGACGGTCAGGCGGTTTTGTTGCCGGAGGTCCTCGGAGTCAGTCCGCGGGACGACGGCATCGAGTTGGCTTTGCGCATTCCGGAAGATCTGGCTTATTTTCACGGCCATTTCGACGAAATATCCGTCGTGCCCGGCGTGGCGCAAATCCAATGGGCGGTGGGGTATGCCCGGTCGTATTTGGGGTTGGATTGGGTGTTCAGCCACATGGAGGCGGTCAAATTCAAGGAGTTGATGTTGCCGGGGCAGGGCTTGGCCTTGCGTTTGCGCTATTTGGACGGCGGCCGCAAACTGGAGTTTCGTTATTTTTCGGAACAAGCCGAATACAGCTCGGGAAGGATCTATTTCCATGGCGACTCCGTTTAATCCCTGCATACTCATTCCGGTCTACAACCACGAGGGCCCGTTGCCGAAGATCATGCAGCGGCTGGCCTTGTATAAGCTGCCCTGCATCTTGGTGGACGACGGCAGCCGCGAGTCCTGTGCCGCGGTGATTCGGGGCCTGGCCGGCCAATATCCCTGGGCGCGCAGCATCCGGCTGGGCATCAATCGCGGCAAAGGCGGGGCGGTGAAGGCGGGCATCCTGCTGGCGAAGGATCTGGGGTATTCCCACGCCGTGCAAATCGACGCCGACGGCCAGCACGATTTGGACGATCTGGACCGTTTCCTGGCCGCCGCCCTGGAAAACCCCCAGGCGGTGGTCACCGGTCGGCCGCTATACGACGAGTCGGTGCCCAAGCTGCGCTACTACGCCCGTTATCTGACCCACGCCTGGGTGTATATCAACACCTTGTCGGCGGCGATTCCCGATTCCATGTGCGGCTACCGCGTTTATCCGGTCAATGCCTGCGTACGGCTGCTGCAAAGCACACGGCTGGAGGATCGCATGGCGTTCGACGTGGAAATATTGGTGCGCTTGTATTGGCAGGGCCTGACCGTGGTGGCCATCCCGACCCGCGTCGGTTATCCCCAGGACGGCGTGTCCCATTTCCGCGGCTGGGAAGACAACGTCCGTATCAGCCTGACCCACGCCAAGCTGTTTTTCGGCATGTTGCCGCGCCTGCCGAAATTGCTCGCGCGGCACTGCCAATGAAGACCCCCGCGGGCCATTGGGCGGCGCTGGAGGAAACCAGCCTGCTGTGGGGCATTCGGCTCCTGGTGTGGGTATATCGACTGTGCGGTCGTTGGGCCTTCCGATTGTTCCTGCGGCCGGTGGTCAGCTATTACTTCCTTGGCGGCCGCGTCGCCCGTGCAGCGTCGATGGAATATTTGCGCCGCCTCGGGGCGTTTTTCCCGGAGCTGGGCCTGCGGGGCGGCTGGTGGGAGAGCTACCGTCACTTCCTCAGCTTCGGCGAAACCCTGTTGGACAAGATCATCGTTTGGATGGGGCGCATCGATCCCGTCCAGGTGGATTTTCCCAACCGCCGGCTGCTGCTCGATCTGCTGGAGCAAAAGCGCGGCGCCATGCTGTTGTCGGGCCATATCGGCAACCTGGAAATCTGCCAGGCCATCGCCAACCTGCGCGGCCACATCCGCCTCAACATCCTGGTTCACACCAAGCACGCCGAGAAATTCAACCGCCTGCTGGGCGGACGCACGGGCAGCGCCACCATCCGACTGATTCAGGTGACGGAGCTGAATCCCGCCATCGCCATCGCCTTGCAGGAAAAAATCGAGCAGGGCGAGTTTGTGGTGATGGTGGGCGACCGCATCCCGGTGCAAGGCGGGCGCACGGTGAAAGCGAGCTTCCTCGGCCGGGAGGCGGAGTTCCCGCAAGGCCCTTACCTGCTCGCCTCACTGCTGCGCTGCCCGGTGTATACCCTGTTTTGCTATGCAAAAGATGGCCGCTACCAGGTGCATCTGGCGCCTTTCGCCGAATCCATCCGCGTTCCCCGCGCCGAGCCGCAACGGGGCCGGATGCTGCAAGACTTGGCGCGGCGCTACGCCGAAACCCTGGAAGGCCACTGCCGGGCCGCGCCGCTGCAATGGTTCAATTTCTACCCCTATTGGAAAGCGTCCGACGCGGGGGAGGGCGGCCGTGATTAGCGCCGAAGTGGAGCTGACGGTGGAGTTCTACGAGGTGGACATGCTCGGCATCGTCTGGCACGGCCACTATTGCAAATACATCGAGTCGGCCCGCTGCGCCATGCTGGAGAAGATCGGCTACGGCTATATGGCCATGAAGGACAGCGGCTACGTCTGGCCCATCGTCGACTTGCAGTTGCGCTACGTCCGCCCGGCCCGCTTCGGCCAGCGCATCGTCGCGGCGGCGGAGCTGGTGGAGTACGAATACCGCATGAAGATCAAGTACCAGGTGCGGGACGCGGAAACCGGCACGGTGCTGGCCAAGGGCCATACCGTCCAGGCGGCGGTGGACGCCGCCAGCGGCGAAATGCTGTACGCCTCGCCGGCGGTCTTTTTGGAAAAGCTGGGGATCAAGCCCGATGTCCCGTAACCGCATCCTGGTGTTTCTCATCCCGCCCTTGGTGTGGCTGGCCTGGTATTGCCTGCCCGACACGCCGCCCTGGTGGGCGCTGCGGGAGCACTGGCGCATCACCCTGACCATGGCGCTGGGCTCCTTCATCGGCGGCGCCACCAGCGAAGCGGGCGGGGCGGTGGCTTTTCCGGTGTTCACCAAAGTGCTGGCCATTCCGCCGGCCCACGCCAAGCTGTTTTCCCTGGCGACGCAGAGCATCGGCATGGGCTCCGGCTTTTTGACCATATTGCTGTTGCGCATCCGCGTCGAATGGCGCGCGGTGGCTTGGGTGGTGCTGGGCTCCGTGCCCATGCTGGCGGTGGGCTTGTCGCTGTCCAACCTGTTGCCCTCCAGCGCCGTGCGGATCCTGTTCACTGTGGTGCAATGCAGTTTCGCCCTGGCGCTGTTGTGGCACAACCTGGACACGGCCCGCGACCGCCATCTGCACCTGCCCCGTTTCGGCGCCTTGGAAAAAGGCATCCTGCTGGCCTTCGGCATGCTCGGCGGGTTGGTGAGCGGCCTGCTGGGCAGCGGCTTGGAAATCATCGTGTTTTCCGTGCTGGTGCTGCTGTTCCGCCTGTGCGAGAAGGCCGCCACGCCGACCGTCATCGTCATGATGGTGCTCACCTCCTGGTCCGGTTTCGCCATGATCGCCGCCGCCGGGCAGTTCGTGCCGCCGGTGAGCGAATACTGGCTGGCCGCCGTCCCCATCGTGGTTGTGGGCGCGCCGCTCGGCGTGTATGTTTGCTCGCGCATGTCCAGGCTGCTGGTGGTGGGTACCTTGATCGTGCTGATCCTGGCGGAACTGGTTTCCTCGCTGATCCTGATTCCCCTGAGCCGGGAAATCGCCGCCGGCTCCGCCGCGCTGTTCCTGCTTTTCTCTTGCCTGTACTACCTGATGTACCGCTCGCACCGGTATCGGTAGGTGCGCGGCTATTGCATTTTCGACGAGTGATTAAGGAAGAAAACGATGCACAAAAAAATCGCCCTGGGATTCGCCCTGCTGTCGGCCCTGCTGCTGGCCGGCTGCAAGAAGGAGCTCAAATCGGAGGACCTCGCCCCCGGCGTGCAGTTGGGCGCGCTTTATTACACCCAATTCAGCCTGTTCCAGGAAAAGGACAACTTCCGCACCACCAACTACCGCAAGGGGCAGCTGATTCCCGTCAACACGGCGGTGACGCTGTTGTCCATCGATGCGGAAAAGGCGCAGCTCAAGCTGCTGGACAGCGGCCAGACCCTCACCATCGAAAACGTGCCCAAGTTCACCAAGGACGACATGCAGACGGCGTTCAAGAAAATCGCCGGCCCCGCCAAGGTCAACCTGGCGCAGTTCAGCAAGGCCGACCAGGCCAATATTTTGGCCGGCCAGGTGCAGAAAGGCATGGATCGCAAGGCCGTGCTGGCCGCCATCGGTTATCCGCCCCAGCATGAAACCCCTTCCCTGGACGGCGACAACTGGACCTATTGGTCCAACCTGTTCAACAAGTTCATCGTCCGCTTCAAGAACGGCAAGGTCGACAGCATTGTCGACTAAGCCCGGCGGCGAGCTGCCGCCAGCCTGCGACGTGGTCGTGATCGGCGGCGGCCCGGCCGGCGCCAGCGTCGCCGCCTTGCTGGCCAAGCAAGGGGTGGAAGTGGTACTGCTGGAAAAGGCCCGCCACCCCCGCCCCCAAGTGGGCGAGAGCCTCATCCCCCATGTGTGGAAATACGCCGAACAGACCGGCGCCGCGCCCCTCATCGAGCAAGAGGGCTTCGTTTCCAAGGCCGGCGGCATCACCGTATGGAACGGCCGCATCCACCGCATCGCTTTCGCCGAATTCGGCTTCAGCCGTCCCGCCCTGCACGTGGAGCGGGACGTGTTCGACGAGCTGTTGTTGAAACACGCCGAAAGCGCCGGGGCGCAGGTGTTCCAGCAAGTGGCGGCGCAACAGGCCGAGCTGGGCTTGGACCGTCCCCGCGTGTCTTACCTGGACCGGCGCGGCGGCGACGCCCGCGAAGGCAGCCTGACTTGCCGGGTGGTCATCGACGCCAGCGGCTCGTCCGCGCTGCTGGCCGGACAGTTCAAGTCCAAGCGCCTGATCGATTCGCGCATGCGTTTCCTGTCCCTGTGGGGCTATTTCGACAACTCCCGCTTCGTCGGCGCCGACGGACGCAGCTACCCGGCGGCCGATATCGGCAAAGTCCGCCCCGTCACTTTCGTCACCTCCTTCGAGGACGGCTGGATCTGGCACATCGCCCTGCGGAAGCTCACCAGCGTCGGCCTGGTCATCAACACCGACCGCGCCCGCGCCATGGACAAGGCCGAGCGCGAGCGGTTCTTCCTAGACACCCTCAAGCGCGCGCCGTACCTGGAGCGATTGCTGGAGAGCGCCGAGTACGTGGAAGACTCCTTCTGCGAGAGGCCGGATTATTCCTACTACTCGACCCGGCTGTGCGGCGAGAACTTCTACTGCATCGGCGACGCCGCTTCCTTCGTCGATCCCATCTATTCCCACGGCGTGCTCAACGCCTTCTACAACGCCGCCATGACCGCCCTGGCGGTGGGCGAATCCCTCAAAGACCCGTCCCGCCGCGCCCGCCACGCCCAGCTGTGCGAGAGCCGCATGCGCCAGTTCTACGGCTTCTCCCGCTCCCTCGCCCTGGGTGAATTCGGCGGCGACGGCGTGGACGCGGAGCTGGTGCGGCGCTTCATGCGCCAGGTGCCGAAAGTGGAGCTGGAGCTGATGCTGGCCGCCTCCACCATGTCGGAGCGCTCGGAAAACTTCCACCGCCTGGCGCGCGACGCCGGCCTGGCTCCCCACGCCGCCCGCGCCGGGGCGCATTTCATGGAGGGACTGGCGCTGTAGGCGTCAATCGATCCGAAACCGTGAGAAAGGTTTCCCTTCGTCGCGTCGGTGCTTGACGGCCAAGACGGCGGCTATGGATCGCTTGCCGCTAGCGCCTCCCGCAACGTCGCCGGCCGCAGCCCGGCTGCAGCGATGGCTTCCAGCAAGGGCTGCAGCGCTTCCAGGATCACCGGTCGGCCGCTCGCCGTGCGGGCGGCGCTGCCGTCGTGCAGCAGCAGGATGTCGCCGGCTTGCAGGCCTTTCAACAATTTCGCCAGGACCGCCTGGGGATTTTTTTCCACCGTGTCGTAGCCGCGCCGGGTCCAGCTGGCCAGGCGCAGGCCGAGGCGGCCGAGCACGGGATCGAGCAGGGGGTTGCGCAGTCCGGCCGGGGCGCGGAAGAAGCGGGGCCGGGTGCCGGTGATGGCGGTCAAGGCGTCCTGGGCGGCTTGCAGTTCGGCCAAATAGCCGCCCAGCAGCAGCAGAGCGAAATTGTGCCGATGGCGCATGGTGTGGTTTTCCACGGCGTGGCCGCGGGCGGCGATTTCGCGGCACAGTGCCGGGTATCGCTCGGCCCGTTCGCCGATACAGAAAAAGGTGGCCTTGGCGCCGTATCGATCCAGCAGGTCGAGCACGGCCGGGGTGACGGCTGGGTCGGGGCCGTCGTCGATGGTGAGGGCGACCATGCCTCGCTCCGCGGCGGCCGCCGGCAGGTGCGTCCAGTTCGGCCCCACCCAGTCGCAGCGGGGCCACAGGCCGGCGAAAGTCATGACGGCGTTGGCGGCGGCGATGGCGGCCAGTACCCAGGGCCACCAGTCGGGGTTGGCCGCCAGGGCGACGGGCGCCGCCAGGGTGAGCAGGGTGGAACCCATGAGCAGCGGCGTGGGGCGCCATTGACGGTATGGGGAAAATAGCGGCATGGGATCGGGGCGTGTTACGGTCGGAATGGATCAAGGGCGCGTAGGCGCGTGGGGCGGAACCGCTGTCGCGTGCCGTCCTACGCTGGCGGCGGCTTATAGGCGTCGCCGGTGCCCAGCAGGGCGGCGATAAGATTCTTCTGCACTTCGGAACTGCCGGAGAACAGCCGGCCGGCCATGGCGTCGCGCACCAGGCCGGCCATGGGGTTGCCCGCCTCCAGGGCGGCGGCGCCGAGGATCTGCACGGCGTCCAGGCTGGATTGCAAAAACGCTTCGGCGGCGTAGAGCTTGGTCTGCGCCGAGGCCAGGGTCAGCCTTTGGCCGGCGTCGCACAGCCTGGCGCATTCGCGCAGCCACAGATCGACGGTGTCCAGGCGCAGCTTCATGTCGGCGATGCGGTGGCTTATGGCCTGGTGGCGGCCCAGATGGACGCCGCCGGAGCGCCTGTCCCGGCTGTGGCTCACAGCTACTTCCAACTGCCATTCCATGATGCCGGCGATGCCGGCGAAGACGAAGGCGCGCTCGTATTCCAGCGCTTTTTGGATCATCTGCGCGCCGGCGCCGGCCTTGCCCAGCAGGCGGTCGGCTGGGAGCCGGCAGGATTCCAGCGCCACGCTGCCGGTGGCGCTGCCGGGGCAGGCGTCCAGGCCGCCGTCCCGGCCGAAGCGGCAGCCCGCATCCTCGCGTGACAGCAGGAAGGCGCTGACGCGTCCCTCCAGCTTGCCGTAGACCACCAGCCAGTCCGCCAGGGGCGCGTTGGTGATGTAGCGTTTCTCGCCGGTTAAAACGAAGCCGTCGCCGTCGCCGTCGCGCTCGGCATGGCAGGCCATGGCCTGCACGTCGGAGCCGCAAGCCGGTTCGGTGATGGCGTGGCCGCCCAGATAGTCGCCGGCCAGCAGGGCCGGCAGCAGGCTTTGCTTCTGGGTTGGGGTGCCGTACAGCAGGACGGGAAACACGATCCCCCATAGATGGGCGTTGACCGCCAGCAACAGGCCGGGGTCGCGGCAGGCCCGGCCCAGGCGGCGGTGGCTGGCATAGAGTTCGGCGAAACCGTCGCCCAGGCCGCCGTCGGTTGCGGGAATGGCATGGCGCAGGGCGCCGCCGGCGGCCACGGCGGCGATGCGGGCGCGGATTTGCGCTTCTTCCAGCGGGGCGGAATAGGGGGCCAGGTCGGCAAAATCCACCGGCGTGTTCATGCGTGTGCCTCCAGCAGGGCGCGCAGCCCTTGGTAATCCAGCTTGCCGTTGGCAAGGCGCGGCAAGTCTTCCAGCACCAGATAGCGGCTGGGCTGCATATAGGCGGGCAATTGCCGGGCCAGCGCCTGGCGAATGTGGGCTAGCGCGACCTGGGGTTCCAGGCACAAAGCCAGGGCCGGTCGCTGGCCGGCGGCGGGGTCGTCCAGGCCCACCACGGCGCAGCTGCGCACGCCCGGCAGGGCGAGGACGCAGGCCTCGATTTCCGCCGGCTCCACCCGGTAGCCGGAGCATTTCAGCATGCGCCCAAGCCGGCCGTGGAAGCGGTATTCGCCCTGCTGGAAGCTGACCCGGTCGCCGGTGGCGTACCAGCCTTCGTCATTGAGGAACGGGCGCAATGCGCCGCCGCTCCAGTAGCCGCTCGCCAGGGTGGGGCCCTGCACCCACAGCTCGCCGCTGGCCGGTTCCACGTGCAGGCGGCAGCCGGCGGCGGGCAGGCCGATGGGGATGGACTCGGCCGGGTCGAGCCGTTCGTGTATTACCGGCCAGTGGCAGCACACATTGGTTTCGGTGGGGCCGAACAGGTTGTACAGCGTCGCGTGGGGCCATCGGCCGGCCAGCTCCATGAGGGCCGGAGTGGGGAACACCTCGCCGGCGAACAGCACGAAGCGCAGGGAGGCCAAGTCGATTTCCCCCAGGTTGCCTTTGTAAGCCAGGAAGGCCAGGAGGGAGGGGACGGTGTACCAGCCGCTGATGGCCTCGGTTTGCAGCCAGGCGGCCAAGCGCGCCGGGGCCAGGGTGAGGGCGGCGGGCAGGAAGTGCAGGCTGGCGCCTCGCCCCAGCACGGCGTACAGGTCGAAAGTGGACAGGTCGAAGAAGAACGGCGTGCTGCCGGCGATGCGGTCGGCCTCGCTCAGTTGCACCAGATCGGCGGCCCAGCCGGCGAAAGCGGCGATGGCCCCATGGCTCAAGGCCACGCCGCGCGGCTGGCCGGTGGAGCCGGAGGTATAGAGAATGGCGGCCAGGGATTCCGCCGGGGTTTCCACCGGCTGCGGCGCGGCTGGGGCGATCGTCTCCAGGTCGATCCAGCGTTTATCCTCAACTCCCGCGGGGGGCTGGCCCAGGCCCAGCACCGCCGCCGCTTGGGCGTCGGCCAGGATGAAGGCGAGGCGGGCGGCGGGATTTTTCGTGTCCAGCGGCACGTAGCAGGCCCCCGCCAGCAGGGTGCCGAAGACGGCGATGACGGCGTCGATGCCGCGCGGCAAGTGGACGGCTACCGGCCGGCCGGGCGCAACGCCCACGGCTTGCAGGGCGGCGGCCAGCGCCTGCGCCCGCGCCAGGAGTTCGCCGTAACCGAGGCGGCGCTCGCCTTCCGCCAGGGCCAGCGCTTGCGGCCGGCGCCGGCATTGCTCCAGGAAGGGTTGCAGCAGCATGGCCTAAGCCCCGGCCTCGTCCAGAAGCTCCGCGTCCATGCACGCCATGACCTGCTCCAGCCAGGCCTCATCCACCGCCGGTTGCAGGTAGCTGTAGGACAGATTCAGCTTGCCGTCCAGCTGCCCGGCCAACAGCGCCAGGCCGGGCGGCAGGGGCATCCAGCACATCATGGACAGGCCCGTGACGGGAATTCCGCCGAAGCCCTTCTTGCCCCAGGACAGGTCGCCCACGTCGGAAAACCACAGGGAGCTCAGCTCGCCGCCGCTGTGCTGCTTGCGCAGCAGCTTGGCGTAGCGCGCCGGCGCCAGCCATTGGCCCAGCCACATGAGGGGCAGGTAAGCCAGGTCCAGTTCCTCGCGCACGGTTTGCTTGTATTCCGCCAGCAGGTGGTCGAACAGGCCTTGCCGGTCGCGGGTCTGGGCGCGGCTGGCGCGGGCGAACAAGCAGCCGACGTGGTTGCCGAACAGCGGCGTCGGGGCGCCCTGGCGGCGCAGGTTGAAGGCGTAGGGGATGCAATAGCCGGCTTTGGTGGCGGGCGGCCCCACCTGTTCCATGGCGCGCATGAAACAGCCCAGGTAGTAGAGGGTGCGGCCGGCCGCGCCGGTGTGCTGCTGGGCCAGGCGGGCGATCCGGCGCGATTCCTCTGCGTCGTAGCGCCGCACTTTCACGCCGAGGGTTTGCGGCCCATCTTCCGCCGTGGTGGGCAGGCAGCTGTCCACGCTGTTGGATTGGTGGTTGTGGCGCTTGGCCTTGATCAGCAAGCGCAGTTTTTTCCACCAGCTCCACTGGGCCAGCTTGGCGTTGATCAGGGGCGGCGACTCCTTGAAGCTTTCCGGCCGGTCGGACGAGAGGAAGTCCAGCAGGATCTTGGCGCCTCTAGCGTCCATCAGCGGATGGTTCCACACCAACAGCAGGGTGCCGCCCTGGCCTTGGGCGATCCAGTGCAAGGCCAGCGGCCGGGTCTCGTGGCGGTTGAAGACCTCCAGCAGCACGGCTTGCGTGGCCTCCCCCTCGCTGCCGCCGTCGTGGCGCTCCAGCGCGATGGGCTGGTCGGTATATATCCAGGCATAGCGCTTGCCTTGCCGCTCGATGCGGGCCGAGGCGCGAGGGAAGTGCTCCACCAAATAGTCGAGCCGCTGTTGCAAGCGCGCCAGGTCCGGTGCCGCCGCCAGTTCCAGGGCGAAGCCGCAATAGCCGCCCGGCAGGCCGGCGGCGCGGATTTCCTGGTCGAGCACGTAGGTGAAGTAGTCGGCCGGATTGAACGGCAGGGGGGCGGCCGCTTGCATCACGCCTTGCCGGCCGTGGCGATCCAGTGTTGCAGCGCGTTCAGGCTGCGGACGTTCTCCGGCTCGATTTCGGTGTCCGGCAGGGTCACGCCGAAGGTTTTCTCGGCGAACATGATGAGGCG
Source organism: Methylogaea oryzae (assembly GCF_019669985.1). NCBI lineage: Bacteria > Pseudomonadati > Pseudomonadota > Gammaproteobacteria > Methylococcales > Methylococcaceae > Methylogaea > Methylogaea oryzae. The sequence goes on along the minus strand of NZ_AP019782.1, from coordinate 2,867,356 downwards.
CATGATGCCCATGCTGTCCAGCCCGGCTTCCAACAGGTCCTCGTCGTCGCCGAAATCCGCCGGGTTTTCGTGGTAAATGAGTTCGGAAAAAATGAAGTTTCGTAGTTTTTCTTTCATGGTATCGATTGGGTTATTGCGGGACGGAATATTCTGGTGCGGGCGCGTATGGCGTTTCTCGGTGCGAGGAATATGGAAACCGTTTGGCGTTTTCGCCGTATCGCCCGTCAGCGGACGGGAAGGCCTTATTTTGCGACGGATATTTTGCCGGGTATGTTAATTCCTTGGCCGTGGCGGCTACGGCCCGCGCATAGGGTGGGCGCCGTTCACGGCGACAAGGCGAATCCCCAGCGCGGCACGGTGCGGCAGTAGGCGCGGTAGGCGTCGCCGAAGCGCAGGCCGAGCAGCGGCTCTTCGTAAAACACCACGAGGCAGTGCAGGACCAGGGCCACCGCGGCGGCGTACGCCGCCAGGGCGGGGTCGGCGAACAGCAGGCATTCGGCCAGCAGGATCAACAGCACGCCCTGATACATGGGGTTGCGCGTGCGGCGGTAAAGGCCGCCGACGACCAGGTTCTTCGGCGGGTCCAGCGGCGCGGGCGTGCCCAGGCCCTGGACGGCGAAGTCCCGGGCGCACCATAGGTAAATGGCCGCGCCGACCAGGATGCAGGCGCCGGCCGGCACGGCCAGGGCCGGGTCGGCCGGTTGCAGGCCGCCGCCGGCGCGGGACAGGATGTTGTAAGGGAAGTAAAGGGTAACCGCGCCGGGGACGAGCACGCTGAAGAGCGCAACCTTGAAAACGAGGAAAAAACGCATGTAGGCCTGTGGCGATGAGATGGTCGGCGGCCGCGCCGTCGGACAATTTTGACACTCCCGGAGGCCCAATCCAAGCGTTTTGAACCGGGCGGGAATCTTGTGTAAAATTTAACCGTTTTTGCCGATATTCGCGTTCGATCCCGGGGCTGACGGGGTTGCGCGCCGGTTTAAATAGGGATGATGTAACCCGGCGTAAAATGCATCGCTCCCGGTTTTCAATCGAGCGATAAACGCGGCGGATCGCCGCAATCGGCCTGTATTTTCCCGCTCCCGCGCACGCCGTCGGCGCCATCGATACGAACCTGCTCTTGAGGAATTCCACCCGCCATGCCGGATGATTTGATCGACCAATTGAAATCCATGCTGATCGAGGGCTTGCGCCTGGAAGACGTGGCGCCCGACGACCTGTCCCCCGACGCTGCTTTGTTCGGCGGCGGCCTGGGCCTGGATTCCATCGACGCGCTGGAAATCGGCGTGATGCTGGACCGCCAATACGGCATCAAGGTTTCCTCCGGCGACGAGCGCAACCACCAGATTTTCGCCTCCCTGCGGTCGCTGGCGGAGTTCGTCGCTTCCCATCGCACCCGCTAGCCGTGGGCATGCTCAAGGCGATCGGCATCACCAGCCTGCTCGTCGCCTATCCCTTCCTTATCGCTTACCTGGCCCGTCAGGGTTTCGCCAGCGCGGAACTGCTGGTGTTCGCCGGGCTGACCCTGTGGCGGGGATACGCTTCGGGCAGGACCGCCTTGCGCCTGGGTGCGTTGTCGCTGACGGTTGCGCTGCTGGCGGGGGCGTATTTCGCCCAAGTCTATTTCGTCTGGCTGGTTCCTTCTTTCGCCTACCTGTGGCTCACGATCCTGTTCGGCCAGACCCTCTGGTCGCCTCCCTCCTTGTGCGAGCGTCTGGTGCGTTTGCAGTACCCGGATCTCATGCCGGGCATGGTGGAATACCTGCGCCAGGTGACTTGGGCCTGGACGCTGTTCTTCGCCGTCAACGTGCCGGTGTGCGCCTTGTTGCCGCTGCTGGCCGGGCAGCGGGCCTGGGCTTTTTATACCGGCGTGGCGGTCTACGGCCTGATGGGCTTGCTGGGGGTGGGGGAGTGGCTGTACCGGCCGCGGCGTTTTCCCGACCTGGAGATTCCGCCCGCGTGGGAGACCTTCAAATTCATGGCCCGGCACGGCCACAAAGTCTTCCAGGGGCTGAAGGCGTGAAGCGCCGCCTGTGCCTGCTGCTGGCCTTGTGGCCCATGGCGTCATGGGCCGGCGGAGCCGACGGGACCGCCCTGCCGGAGCTGCTGGCGCGCATCCGGCAAAGCGGCCCGGCGCAATTCCATTACGAGGAAACCCGCCGGCTGGAGCTGGCCGCCGCCCCCTGGCACGGTGAGGGCTACATGCTGTCCGGCGCCGACGGCAGCCTGGTCAAGCTGCAGCTGCTGCCCAAGCGGGTCATCATGGCGATCGTGCAGGATCGCATGTATTACTGGGATCCGGAGCAGCGGCAGCGCAGCAGCGCGCCGCTGAGTTTCGCGGGATCCGCAGCCGGCCAGATCGCCGTGTTCCGCGCCATTCTGCAGGGCCAGGCCGAGACCCTGGCGCCGGACTACGACTTTGCCGCCGACAGGCAGGGCAAGCGCTGGAGCCTGCGGGTGACGCCCAAGCCAGGCCAGGGCGGCGAGGAGGCGCCTTCCGTCGAAATCTCCGGCGACGAGGACACCAACCGGCGGCGCATCGCCATTAGCCAGCCCGACGGCGAATCCACCGAGTACCGCATGGAAAGAACCGACGAAGGCCAGCGCCTGGAATATTCCATCCAGCGCCTGCTGCTGGAAGCCGCCGGGGAGTGACGATGTCCTTCGCTTGGCGCAAGCGCTGGTTTTTGCTGTCGTTGCCGCTGCTGTTGGCGGCGACGGCGTGGATCATCCGCGTCGACACCGACCTCAACGCTTTTTTCACCGCCACCGACAGCGAGGACGCCCGGCTGCTGTCCGACCTGCTGCAAGCGGGCGAGCTGTCGCGGCGTTATCTCCTGGTGGTGGAGGCGCAGCCGGGGACCAAGGCGGACGCGGTGTCCCTGGGCGCGTTCAGCGCCAAGCTGGTAAGTCGCCTGGCGGAGCTGGAGGGCGTGGAGCGGGTGTGGCCGGCCAACGAGCCGCCGCGCGAATGGCTAGCCGCCGTGCGTTCTTACGCCCCCTACCACGCCCGTTTGTTCAGCCTCGCCCCCCGAACCGAGGCGGCGGCGCTGTTCGACGCGGACGGGCTGGCGGCGCGGGCCGAGGGTCTCAAGCAGGCGCTGCTGTCGCCCCAGGGCGGCTTCGTCAAAGCCATCGCCAAGCAGGACCCGCTGCTGCTGTCCCTGCGCGGCTTCCAGGGGCTGCAGGGCCGCTTCGAGCGCCAAGCCGCGCGGGACGGCGGCGGCGCCTTGGTGCTGCAAAGCCGGCCGGCGGCCCTCGATTCGGAGGCGCAAGAGCGCTTGCAGGCCGCCATTCGCGCCGCGTTCGACCAGTCGAACGGCGCGGCCGGCGGCGTCTTCCGCCTGTCCATGGCCGGCGTGCCGGTGTTCAGCGCGGCGGCCCACGCCGAAATCGGCCGGGACGTGACCCTGGTGTCCACCGTTTCCAGCCTGGCGGTGGTGCTGGTGTTCCTGCTGCTGTTCCGCTCTTTTTCCGCCCTGCACTGGGTCATGCTGGTGCAGATCGCCGCCTTCGTGGCGGGCACCCTGGTGATCGCCCTGGTGTTCGAGCACGTCCACAGCCTGACCCTGGCCCTGGGCGCCAGCCTCATCGGCATCTGCACCGACTATCCCATGCACGTCATGGTGCACTGCGCCAAGCACCGCAACACGCCCCTGGCCGCCGCTTGCCTGCTGTGGCCCAGCCTGGCCATGGGCGGCCTGACCACGGTGGTGGGCTATGCCGCCTTGGGCTTGACCGGCTTTCCCGGCTTCGAGCAGATCGCCGTGTTCGCCTTCGCCAGCATCGCCGCCTCCCTGGGATTGACCCGCTGGGTGCTGCCGGCCTTGCTGGCCCATTCCTCCATCCACGCCGCCCACTTGCCCGGCATCGCCGCCTGGGTGGACTTTTGCGCCAGGCGGCGCAAGGCCTTGCTGGCCGCGTTCACGGCCTGCGTCGTGCTGGCCGGGCTGGCCTTGCCGCAGTTGCGCTGGATGGACGACTTGCAGAAGCTGGCCATGGACATGGGGCCGATGAAGCGGCAGGACGAGGCGGTGCGCGCCCATTTTTCCGGCATCGAACCGGGCCGTTTCGTGCTGGTGCAGGCGGGCGACTTGGAAACGGCCTTGATTCGTTCCGAAGCGGCGGAGCGGCGCTTGCAGGCGTTGAAACAGGCCGGGGTGGTGAGCGAATACCACGGCCTGTTTCCCTGGCTGGCGTCGCGGCAGTTGCAAGCCGAAAACGCGGCGGCCTATGAGCAGGCCCTCGTTCCGGCGTTCCAGGAGGCCTGGCGCGCGGCCCTGGGGCAAGCCGGCTTGGCGGTGGACAAGCTCGGCGTCCTGGCGCCGCCCGCGCCGGAGTTTTTGGACCCCCGGGCGGTGCTGGCGGGGCCGGTGGGCCAGGTGTTGTCGGGCCAGGTGATGGAAAGCGAAAACGGCGTGGCCTTGGCGCTGTGGCTGGGCGAGCACGATCCCGCCAAGCTGGCGGAAGGCTTGGCCGGCCTGGAAGGGACGCGTTACTTCAGCCAGAAGGATCAGCTGGACCGTCTGGCCGCGCAATACCGCGACCGTTCCCTGGCGATGCTGGCCGTCGGCATCGCCGTCATGAGCCTGTTCATTTGGTTGCAGCAGCGGGACCTGCGCAAAGTGGCGCTGACCTTGCTGCCCTCGGTGGCTTCGGTGCTGTTCATCTTCGCCACCTGGGCGTTGCTGGGGGAGGAGGTGAGCTTCCTGCACGTCATCGGCCTGTTGTTGTCCATATCCCTGTGCGTGGATTACGGCATCTTCTTCATGGACAATCGCGGCCGCGACACCGACGTCACCTACCACGCCATCGCCTCGTCCACCCTCACCACCCTGGCGTCTTTCGGCGCCATGGGGCTGGGCAAGACGCCGACCTTGCCGATCCTGGCCTTGTCCGTGAGCCTCGGCGTGACCCTGGGATTCCTGCTGTGTCCTTTGCTCATCCAACAGTCCGACCAGTCATGACCGCACCCGTCATCGCTCCCGTCGCCGTCACCGCTTACCAGTGCGTCAGCGCCGCCGGCGACGACGTGGAAGCGCTCCATGCGGCCCTGGTCGCCAACCGTCCTTGTTTGCAACCGCCGCGCTTGTTCGAGCTTCCCTTCGACACGGTGGTGGGCGAGGTGGTGTCCCCCCTGCCGGCGATTCGTGCGGAACTCCGAGCCTACGACTGCCGCAACGCCCGCCTGGCCTTGAAGGCGCTGAACCAGGGCGGCTTCCGCGCCGAGGCGGAGCGCGCCGTGGCGCGCTACGGCGCCGGCCGGGTCGGACTGGTGCTGGGCACCAGCACCTCCGGCATTTACGACTCGGAACTCGCTTACATGCATTTGCTGCGCGACGGCGCCATGCCGGCCGATTTCAGCTTTATGCATATCCAGACCGCCCAGGCCAGCGCCGAATTCCTGCACCGGGAGCTGGGCCTGGAAGGGCCCTGTTACGGCATTTCCACCGCTTGCTCCTCCAGCGCCAAGGCGCTGGGGGCGGCGCAGCGGCTGATCGCCGCCGATGTCTGCGACGCCGTGCTGGCGGCGGGCGTCGACAGCCTGTGCCGCCTGACTTTGCGCGGTTTCCACAGCCTGCAGCTGGTGTCGGCGGAAGCCTGCCGGCCGCTGGATGCGGAGCGGCGCGGCATCAATATCGGCGAAGGGGCGGCCCTCTTGCTGCTGGAGAGAGCCACGCCGGACAATGCATCCAAGCCGCGCCTGTTGGCGGTGGGGGAGTCCTCCGACGCCCACCACATGAGCGCTCCCCATCCGCAAGGCGCCGGGGCGGCGGCGGCCATGGCCCAGGCCCTGCGACTGGCGGGCCGCCGCGTGGAGGATGTCGATTACGTCAACCTGCACGCCACCGCCAGCGCGCTCAACGACCGGTCCGAGGCCAAGGCGGTGGCGAGCCTGTTTCCGAGCCCGCCGCCGTGCAGCGGCGTGAAAGGCCTGCTCGGCCACACCCTGGGGGCGGCGGGGGCGGTGGAGGCGGTGGTGAGCCTGTTGGCCCTGGAGCAGGGCTTTTTGCCCGGTACCTGCGGCTTGCAGCAGCCCGACCCGGCCTGTCCTTGCCCGGTGATCGCCGCGCCGCGCCTGGATGTGGCGCCGAAGCTGGTGCTGAGCAACGCCCTCGGCTTCGGCGGCAACAACGCCAGCGTGCTGCTGGAGGCGGCTTGATGGATCGCATGAGCTTGCTGGGCTACGGCGTCTGCGCCCCCGATGCGGCCTTGCGGGAGACTTTGCCGTTCGCGGCTTCCGACATCGTGCGCGAGGCGATTCCCGCGACGCTGCGCCGCCGCAGCAGCGCGGCCACGCAGTTGGCTTTCAGCGCCGCCGCGGCCGCATGCGGCCAGGCCGGCCGTTCGCCCTCGTCGTTGCCGGCGATATTCGCCAGCGTGGCCGGCGAAATCCAGACCACCGATCTCTTGTGCCGGGAACTGGCCCGGCCCGAAGGCGTGGTTTCTCCCAATGCCTTCCACAACTCCGTGCAGAATACGGCGGCCGGTTATTGGAGCATCGCCCAGCAATGCACCCAGCCCGCCAGTGCCCTGGCGGCGGGTCACGACACCTTCGCCATGGCTTTGCTGGAGGCCTGGTGCCAGCTGGCTTGCTCGGGCGGCGAGCTGCTGCTGGTGTGTTACGACGAGACCTGGCCGGCCCCATTGGATCCGGGCCGGGGCGAGCCGGCTTTCGCCTGCGCCCTGGTGCTGGCGGCCGGGGACGTAGCCGGCCGCCTGGCCCACATCGGCCGGCCCGAGCGCGGCGGGGCGGAGTTTCCCGAGGCCTGGCGGGCCATGGCGGAGCGGATGCCGGCCTTGGCGGCGCTGCCCCTGTTGGATCTGGCCGCGTCGGGCGGGAAGGCGCGGGCCGTGCCGCTCAGCGCCGCCGTTTCCGGCTGGCAGGCGCGGATGAATTGTGACGACTGAGCGTTTTTTGGCGAATAGCAACTGGCCCGGTGACGCGGGCCGCGCACCATGAGGGACTAGCCCATGAGCAATGACACACAGCATTCTTTCGATTACGACGTGGTGGTGGTCGGCGGCGGGCCGGCGGGGTCCACGGCGGCCACCTTGCTGGCGCAATACGGACACAAGGTCCTGCTGCTGGAGCAGGGCAAGCATCCGCGCTTCCACATCGGCGAATCCATGCTGCCTTTCAGCGAGCCGGTGGTGCAGCGTTTGGGCATCGACTGGAGCGAAGGCAACCAGTTCAAGAGCGGCGCGGTGTTCATCGACGAGGCCACCGGCCAGCGCATGTATTTCCCCCTAAGCGTCTATCGTAAGACCTACCAGCTGGAGCGCGCGCCCTTCGACCAGAAGCTGTTCCAGAACGCTGCCAAGCACGGCGCCGAGACCCGTGAGGAAGAAAAAGTGCTGGAGGTGGCTTGCCTGCCGGAAAGGGTGGACATCGTCACCGACCGGGGTCGTTACCGCAGCCGCTACCTAGTGGACGCCACCGGCCGCAGCGCCCTCATGGGCAGGAAGAACGACGGCATCGACCGCATCGGGAACCTGGGCAAGTTCGCCGTCTACAGCCATTTCGACAACATCCCCTCCAACGAGGAGGCCGACGAGCTGTTCCGCTCCGGCAGCATCTACGTGCCGGTGGTGGACATCGGCTGGATCTGGATCATCCCCCTGTCCGGCCGCCGCCTGAGCGTGGGCCTGGTGGTGCAGAAGGAGCGGCCCAAGGATTGCAGCGTGGAAGACCTCTACCGCCGCTATGTGGCGGCATCGCCCATACTCGGCCGCTTGCTGGGCGGCGCGGAGCAATTCGCGCCGATCCGCACCGAGGCGGACTTCAGCTACAGCAACCAGCGCCGCCACGGCCTGCGCTACGCCTGCTGCGGCGACGCCGCCGGCTTCCTCGACCCGGTGTTCTCCTCCGGCGTGTTCCTCGCCTTCACCAGCGCCGCCCGCGTCGCCGACCGGGTGCATGAGGGGCTGGTTGAGGGGCGCGAGGCCGATCCGGATCTGCACGTGGTGGACGACGAGGCGTATTTGCTGAGCTTCAACACCATGCGGGTGTTCGTCGAGCGCTTCTACCAGTCCAACATCGTCCACAACCTGTTCTTCGAGGCCGACCGCAATCCCGAGCTGAAGGACCAGATAGCCCGCCTCTTGTCCGGCGACATGTGGGCCGACGACAACGCCTTGCAGCAGAGCCTTTTGGCCGGGCGGCGCATGGCGGGTTAACCCTTTGCTTGTAAGCCATAAGGGGGTAGGTTTTGAGCGCCTGCGGCGGGGTGTTTGAATGTGGGTTTCCCGCACCCACGGGCGGGTTACTTTCTTTTGTTCGGCCAAAAGAAAGTAACCAAAGAAAAAGCCGCCCGATTGCCGCGCCGCTACGCGGTGCCTTGCGCTCCTCGTTTTCGTCGGGAGTTGCCCGACAGGCCATCCCTGGCCTGGCGGGCAACCGGCCGCTTCCATGCGGCCGCCCTGCGGGTTATTCCCGTCGAAAACTGCGGTGCTCAGCGCGGCAAACGGGACGGTGAGCGGGCACTGCGGATAATTTGGCAAGACAGAATCAAAAACTTCTCCTTATGAGCCCCACGCAACTGCAAATCCTGTTCGTCCAGATCGGCCTGATGCTGTCCGTCGCCTGGGGCATGGGGTACTTGGCCCGCCGCTTGGGCCAGCCGGCGGTGCTGGGCGAGCTGCTGGGCGGCATCCTGCTGGGGCCGACCTTGCTCGGCGCCTTCGCCCCGCAGGCCCACGCTTTGCTGTTTCCCTTGGACAAAGCCGTCGCCACCAGCCTGGACGCCTTGCTAAAGGTTGGCATGCTGTTCTTCATGTTCGCCGCGGGCTTGGAGGTCAACCTGGTTCACGTGCGCCGCCATCCCCGCGTCATCGCCCTCACCAGCCTGGGCGGAGGGGCCGTGCCCCTGGTGCTGGGTTACGCCATGGTGGCGCTGTTTCCGGGGCTGTGGGGGCAACAGTCGCGTCCCGATTTATTGGCCTTGTTCATCGGCGCGGCCCTGTCCATTTCCGCCTTGCCGGTGATCGCCCGCATGCTGATGGACACCCGCTTGATCGACACCCAAATCGGCGCCACGGTGATGGCCTCGGCCATGGCCAACGACGTGATCGGCTGGTCCTTGTTCGCCCTCATCCTGCACGATCTCTCGCCGGGGCAGGCCGACAGCAACTTGGCGGTGGCGTTGGCCTTGGTGTTGGGATTCGCCGCATTGGTCTTGGGCGTGGGCCGCTGGCTGTTGCAGCCGCTGCTGCACCAGGCCCGCTATTTCAAGGACTGGCCGGGGGGCTTGCTGACCTTTCTGGCGGCCTTGGTAGTGCTGGCGGCGGTGGGAGCGGAGCATGCCGGCATTCACGGCATCTTCGGCGCTTTTTTGGTGGGTGTGGCTTTCGGCCAGGATCGGGAGCCGGATCAGGACCAGCGCATCCACGACATGATCCAGCCTTTCGCGCTGAATTTTTTCGCGCCGCTGTATTTCGTTTCCGTCGGGTTGAAGGCCGATTTTTCCGGCCAGTTCGACGGCCCGCTGGTGTTGTGGGTGTTCCTGGTCGCCTGTTTGGGAAAAATCCTCGGCGGCAGCCTGGGCGCGCGTTTGGGCGGCTTGTCGGGTCGGGAGGCTTTGGCGGTGGGCGTCGGCCTCAACGCGCGCGGCGCGGTGGAAATCGTCTTGGCCTCCGTGGCGCTGGAGCAGCGTTTGATCGATCAGCGCATCTTCGTCGCCCTGGTGGCGATGGCCTTCGCCACCACCCTCATCAGCGGTCCTTTGTTGCAGCGCTTGGTGGCGCCGCTGCGCCGGACGAACCCATAGAATCGGGGCCGCGTAGGCGGCCCCGGGGCGCGGCGCGGCTCAACCCGCCCCTTGGAGCGCCCGGCGCGGCGCGGCGGGCGGATGTTCCGGTTTATGTTCGACCACCACGTGCCCGCGGCGGCAGGGTTCCGCCGCGGCGGCGCTCTTGTCCTTGAGCCGATCCTGGGACGGGCCGGGGTCTTGGCAGGTGACGGCGGCGGGATGCGACATCAGCGTGCCGACGAGCAGGAGTTCTAGAGGACTGGGCATGGCGGTTCTCCTCAGGCTGCGGCCGGCTTGCGGTCGAGCCGCCTGCGTGCGGCCAGCGGATGGCTGGAAAACGGTTCGTGGTTGTGGAGGCCGTGGATGGCGCACTGACCGCCGCGGCTGTTGTAGTCGTGGCAATAGTGGTCGATGAATTCCATCACCGTGTGGTCGATCAGGTAGACGTCGGACAAATCGAACACGACGGTCTTCCCTTGCGGCAGCTCGGCGGCGGCGCTTTTCAGCGCCATGAAGTTGGAGAACACCGCCGCGCCTTCGATCTTGATCACGTAATGGTCGGCGTCTTTCTGCTCGACGTGATAGAACAGCTTGAACAAATTGGTCAGGCTGACGCCGCGCAGGAGGTGCAGGGCGAACTTGGCGGCGATGCCCATGGCGACGCCGATCAACAGGTCCGTGGCCAGCACGCCGGCGATGGTGACGACGAACAGGGTGAGCTGCTCCCAGCCGATCGCCATGGTCTTGGCGAACTCCTTGGGGGAGGCCAAGCGGAAGCCGGTGTAGACCAACAGCGCCGCCAGGGACGCCAGCGGGATCTCGTGGATGAAGTGGGGGAACAAGGCCACGAAAATCAGCAGGAACAGGCCGTGGAAGAAGTTGGCCCAACCGGTCTGGGCGCCGTTGTTGACGTTGGCCGAACTGCGCACGATCTCCGCGATCATGGGCAGGCCGCCCAACAACCCGCAAACCACGTTGCCCATGCCCACCGCCGCCAAATCGCGGTTCAAATCCGAACAGCGCTTGTAGGGATCCAGCTTGTCCACAGCGGCGGCCGACAACAGGCTTTCCACGCTGCCCACCAGGCAGATGCTGAGCACGGCCGACCAGAACTCCACCGTAGCGATCTTGCCGAAATCGGGGAAATAAAAGCCCGCCAGGAAATCGTCCGGGATCGACACCAGGAACTTCGGGCCGATGCTGAACTCGTGGTGGGGCAGGAACTCCTGATCCGGCAGGAACATATAGACGTGTTCGTGATCCAGATCGAAATACCGCTCCAGCAGTATGCCCACCGCCACCACCACCAGCGGCGCCGGGATCATCTTCAACACCCGGTTCTTGATGAGCGACCAAGCGATCAGCAGCGCCAGGCCGGCGAAGCCGATGCAAGCGATCTCCGGATTGAGGTCGACGACACTGTGGGGAATGGCCAGGATGGTATCGATCAACTCCTTGGCCTCCGGCTTCACCCCCAGCATCACGTGGATCTGCTTGGCCATGATGATGATGCCGATGGCCGCCAGCATGCCGTGCACCACCGACGAAGGGAAAAAGGCCGACAAGCGTCCGGCCTTGAACAGCCCCATCAAAGTCTGGAACACGCTGGCGACGACGATGGCGGCCAAGGTATAGCGGTAGCCGGCCATGGCATCGCCCTGCCCCAAGGACTGCACGGCGCCCAGCACCACCACGATGAGGCCGGCGGCGGGCCCGTTGATGGTGACGAAGGAACCGTTGAGGCGGGACACCAGCACGCCGCCGACGATGGCGGTGATGATGCCGCCCATGGGCGGGAAGCCGGAGGCCATGGCGATGCCCAAGCACAAGGGCAGGGCGATCAAAAACACCAGAAAGCCGGAAAGCAAATCGCTGCGCCAGTTTTGCTTGAGGCCGGCCAGGCCGGTGAGCGGCGGGGTGGTGCTCAGGGAGGGGGTGGACATGGTCTTCGATTCCGATGGAAGTTTGTTCAGCGTGATCCAAGCCAGAGCTGTGCCAATTTCTTGCCTCGGCGGTAATGTACGCCTAATCAAATGCTTACATAATTCGTTCGCCGCCGTGCGACGACCTTGGCCGCGGGCTGTGGTGGATATGAGCTGGCGGCCCGGTTGAATTGCACCACCGCCGTGCGGCGGCCGGGGATGCCGCGGCTAGGGCCTCCTTCTTCGGCCAACAGCGGTTTTAACGGCGTGCGGCGCGCCGCTTAGTGCAAAACCACCGGGGCGGTGGTTTTGCACTGGTCGCCGAGCAGGGTGTCGCCGCATTGGGTCTGTCGTCCTGCCGCAACTGTCTGGCAGCCTTGAAAAAAACGAAAATCAATAAAGTTGGTACGGTTCTGGCTTCGGGCGTGGCACGCTTAATCGGCCACCCTATGGATGGCCGGCAGACCGATAAGGGATAGAGACATCCATGAATTCCGTTCGCAGCGAACTGCTCGTCCGCATCTTTACTGTGGCTTCGTCCATGGTGGGGGTGTGCATGGGCGGCATCAGCCTATTCCACATCATCAATTCCATCGGCCGCGCGAGTATCTTCGGCGGCGAACTGCTCGCCACCGATTCGCTGCTGTTCCTGCTCGCCAGCGCCGTCGCTTTTTGGGCTTTGCGCACGCCCCACCTGGCGCGGGGCATCTTTCTGGAAAAGATCGCCGATGGGCTATTTTTAGTAGCGCTGACCTGCATGGTGGCGGTTTGCGGGCTGCTGGTTTACGCGGTATCGGCGGTTTGAACGCCATCCCGCGCGTGCCCCGATGCCGTTACGCGGGCGGAAATCGCCGGGACGCTCGCCGGTTGCGATTCATTGGCGTTTTTGCGGGCGGCAAAGACACCTGTTGTCAGTTAGAGACGCCTTGAATGGCGGCGTTGTTTCGATCTACCCCCGGACAACGGCCGGGTTTTGGCGCTCTTTGCCTTGATAAGTCGCCAATATTCATGGGCGAAGCGCATGGATATTCGACGCCAGAAGAAATGCATACGCCGGAATCGACGGTTTATATTTATAAAAAGAGGAGTGAATCATATGAGAAAAAAAATCACCGCTTGCCTTAGGATTCCGGCAGTCGTTTTGGGCGTTTTTTGCCTTTTGTCGTCCCCGGCGCAGGCGGTCGACGACTTGTTTCAAGATGCGGGAAGCTGGCTGCAAGTGGTCGGCGAAGGCAGCTTGAAGGTGATAGATCCAAGCCTGGAGAAAGGGCGCGTATGGCTGGAAGGCCAATCCCGCTTCGACCAGAACTGGGGGCACTGGTATCAGGGCATGGTCCGTGCGGCGGTGGGGTATTCGCTGAGCGATCGCGCGACAATCTGGGCGGGCTATACGTGGCTGCCCACCCAGAACGTCGGCAAGTCCTATATTTCCCAGCAGGATGTGTGGCCCGCGTTCCGTTACGTTTTGCCGACCGATTTCGGTACCTTCACGTTCCGGACGATGGTCGAAAGCAATTATTTGAGGGGGAGCGACGTTCGCGTCCGGCCGCGGCAAATGATCCGCTTTATGCATCCGCTCGACTTCGAACCCCGTTTGAGCTTGATTGCCTGGGACGAATTTTTCGTTCGCGCCAACTCAACCCGATTCGGCGGCAAGTCGGGCTTCGACCAGAACCGCGCATTCGCGGGGCTCGGTTGGACCTTCAATCCGAATTTCCGCACCGAATTCGGTTATTTGAACCAGTATCTGGACGATGCGACGCACACCAACAATACGATGCATCATATGGTTATGGGATCGTTGTTCGTCAATTTTTAGCCGCGTCGTCGGGCGCCCGGGTTCCCATCCGCCATGCGGCCCTGGGGACTCGGCCCCGGCAATGGAAGAGCGTATCGACACATGAAGCCCTACCGTTATCCGGTGCATAGCCGCGCGATCGCGCTGCTCGGACTTTTAGTGCTCGTATTGGCCATACTCGGCGGCATGATTTGGCGCAATCTCCAGCGCCTGGATCGCATCCGCGGCTACGTCACTTATTCCCATCAGGTGGAAAGCGTGGCGGTCGACCTGCAAGCGTTGTTGATGGACGCGCTGTCCGGCGCCGCGCCTTTGCCGCCTCCGGCGGTGGAGCAACTGCGGCGCGATTTGGCGGTGTTCCACCAACAGGACGCGCACTTGTCGCCGATGACGCCGATGCGGCTGAACGAGGTGCAAAGCTTGCTCGGCGGATTGAAGAGCAATCCCGACGTGGCCGCCGCCAGGGAAAACCGCATCGCGCTGGTGTCGGCCTTGGGCGCCATGGGCCGCATTCTGGACGACGAAACGGAGCAGCGCGGCCGGGCCTTGGACGAACTGAGCGCCGGCACGCAAACGGAACTGGACTTGGCGCTGGTGACGTTGACGGCCATTCTGCTGCTGGCCGGCTGGTTTTTTCACAAGCGTATCCTCATTCCCCTCAACGACCTCAAGCAGTTGCTGGCCCGCTTGGCGGAAGAGGACTTCCGTCCCATCGCCACCCATCACCTGGACCCGCTGCTGGAACCAGTGTTTCACAGCTATAACGACATGGTGGTGCGCTTGGCGGAGCTGGAGGAGGAAAAGCGCCGCCACGCCCATTCCCTGCAAGCGGAAGTGCACGTGGCTACCCACGCGTTGCTGGAACAGCAGCGCAGCCTCGCGCGGGCCGAACGCCTGGCGGCGGTGGGCGAAATGGCGGCGGAATTGGCCCACGAGTTGCGCAATCCCCTTGCCGGCATACAAATCGCTTGCGCCAATTTGCGGCGGGAATTGGAGCCTTCGGACCAGGCCGAGCGCCTGGACCTGATCGTCGACGAACTGCGGCGCATGGCGCGTTTGCTCAACGGCGTGCTGGATCAAAGCCGCCACTCCCCGTCGCCTCCCAGCGAATTCGACGCCGTGCGGCTGTTGCGGGAACTGATGGCCCTGGTGCGTTACCAAATTCCGGAGCACATCGAATTGCTGCTGGACGTACCCCTTAGCCTGCCGGTATTTTTGATCGAGCCGGGCCTGCGGCAGAGCGTGCTGAACCTGGTGTTGAACGCCGCCGAGGCCTTGGGCGCGTCGCCCGGCACCGTCAGCGTGTCGCTGCGGGCGGGGCAGGGCGAGGTGGTCCTGACCGTCAGCGACGACGGCCCCGGGTTTCCCCGGGAGATACTGGAGCAGGGCATACGCGCCTTCCGCACCACCCATGCCGGCGGCACGGGGCTGGGGTTGGCCGTTGTGCAGCGCTACGTGCAAGACCAAGGCGGCAAGCTGAAATTCTCCAACCGCCAGCCCCACGGCGCTTGCGTTACCCTCACCCTGCCGGAAACTCCGCTAAGCCATCCATGAACACATTGCTGTTGATCGAAGACGAGAAGCTGCTGGGCGCCGAATTGTCGCGGCACTACGAAAAACTCGGTTGGGAAGTGACCCTGGCCGCCAACATGGCGGAAGCCCGCCGCTGGCTGCTGGACCAGCGGTTGGACCCGCTCCTGGTCATTTCGGACATGAACCTGCCGGACGGCAATGCCCTGGATTTGATGGAGGAGGTCAAAGGCAAGGCGGCGCATGCGGAATGGCTGCTGCTGACCGGCTACGGCAGCGTGCGCGACTCGGTGCGCGCCTTGCGCCTGGGCGCCTACGACTTTCTGGAAAAGCCCTGCGACCTGGAGCGCCTGGACCTGGTGACCACCAGCGCCATGCGCAACGCCAACCTGCAACGGCGCATCATCGACCAGACCCAGTCGCGCCACCGCCGTTATGCGCCCGAAGCTTACGTCGGCCGCAGCGCCAAGGCCCAGGAGGTGCGCCTGATGCTGGGCAAGCTGACCCAGGTGCCGTTCAGCGCCTTGATCCTGGGCGGAGAAACCGGCACCGGCAAGGGATTGGCGGCGCGCATCCTGCACTACGGTGGGCCGCGCGCCCAGCAGCCGCTGGTGGAACTCAATTGCGCCGCGCTGCCCCGGGAATTGCTGGAGTCGGAATTGTTCGGCCACGAAGCCGGCGCCTTCACCGGCGCCGCCGGCCGCCACCGGGGGTTGCTGGAACAAGCTTCCGGCGGCACCTTGTTCCTCGACGAAATCGGCGAAATGGCGCCCGACTTGCAGGCCAAGCTGCTCAAGGCCATCGAGGACCGCAAGGTGCGGCGCCTGGGGGGAGAGAAAGAGATCGCCGTGGACGTGCAGATCATCGCCGCCAGCCATCGCGACCTGGAGAAAATGGTGGGGGACGGCGACTTCCGCGCCGACCTGTTCCACCGTCTCAGCGTGTTCCGCCTGACCCTGCCGCCGTTAAGGGAGTCCAAGGAAGACCTGGACGACCTGGTGCCGCTGTTCGTGGCGGAGTTCAACGCCAAGGCGGGCAAGCAGGTCAGCGTCATTCCGGACGAGGTGTGGAGCAAGCTGCGGGCGCACAATTGGCCGGGCAACGTCCGAGAGTTGCGCAACGTCATCGAGCGCTGCGTGTTGTTCGCCGACGGTCCGGTGCTGCCCTCCCTGTGGCTGCAACTGCCAGGGCAAGCGGCCCCGTCGGCGGCGGCCGGCGTCGTCGACAACGGCATTTTCCTTCCCTTGGACGGCAGCATGGCCTTGGACGACATGGATCGCCATATCATCAAGATCGCCCTGGAGCGCGCCGGCCACAACCTGACCGCCGCCGCCCGGGATTTGGGCGCCACCCGCGAAACTTTGCGCTATCGGGTGCGCAAATATGGTTTGAAAGCTTCGGAGGCCTAAGCCTTGCCCAAGGCAATCGGGCTCGGAGCTGCCAAGGTTCGGGGGTTTTCCACGCAGCGTCCGGTGCATTTCAACCGATATAGCGGAGCGAGAGACCGGCCGGCCTCGTCTATCCCCGGTGACACGGGGTTATGCATCGTTGGCACGATGATTGCCTGATATTTGATGTGTATCCTACCTGACGCACCAGCGACGTCGTCCCTCCTTGGCCCCCTTCTATGCCTATTGTTGACGTCGCTGCTTTTTTCGATTTCCGCAGAAAGCCGATCCCGACGCCTTTGGACAATCCGGGCGGCATCCGCGCCGACGCGTTTGACGATGCATGCTGAATTTGAACGAATACCTGCAACTGTTGGCCGGCCTAGTTTCCGTGGTGAATCCGGTGGGCGCCATTCCGACTTTCATTTCGCTGACCACCAATCGCACGCCGGAGGATAGGCGGCGCACCGCCATCGTCTGCGCCTCCGCCGTAGCCATGGTGTTGTTGGTCGCTCTGCTGCTCGGCGAGCCGATCCTGCGCTTTTTCGGCATAGGCATTCCGGCCTTCCGGGTCGCCGGCGGCATCCTCGTGCTGTTGATGGGCATTTCCATGCTGCGCGCCTCCCATGACCGGGCCCGGCACACGCCGGAGGAGCGCGCCGAGTCCTACGACAAGGAGTCCGTGGCGGTGGTGCCGTTGGCCATTCCCTTGCTCAGCGGGCCGGGGGCCATCAGTACGGCCATCGTTTACGCCCATATGGAGCATTCCCTGGCTCACTATCTGCTGGTGGGCGCGGTCATCCTGTCGGTGGCCGCCATCGTCTTGGCCGCCTTGCTTTCGGCCCCCAAGCTCGCCTTGGTGATGGGCCGGACCGGCATGAACGTGGTGACCCGCGTCATGGGCCTGATTTTGGCCTCCATCGCGGTGGAGTTCATCGCCAAGGGACTGTCCGCCCTGTTTCCCATTTTGGGGAAAGCGGCGTAACGCGCATTCCCGCCCCGCCTGGTTGATTAGCACCGCCCGCCGGGGCTTTTCAACCACCGCCGCTGGCCCCGCCTCGCGACGTTCTTCGCAAGTCATTGAAAATATTGTCCGGAGCCGTGCCGAAACGGCTGGCATGAACGCTGCTAAACCAACGCCATAAAGACTATCGTTTCTTTGCGGCGCGGGCCGTTCGGTGAAAATTCATGTCTAAATCAGCATTGGCGGCGAAGTTACCCGACTACGACGACGTTCCCGGATCGTCCGGCTTTCATCTCGATACGGCGATAGAGCGCATCGCCCATTGGTTGCCCACTCAAGGTCCGATCAAGGACTTCATCCACCACAACACGCTGCACGCGGTGCAAGACCGCCCGTTTCACGAAGGCGTGGCGATAGCGGCCAACCTGTTCGGCGCGCGCAGCTACTTGCCGCTGGCCGATTACCAGGCGATGTACCGGGAGGGCAGGATTCGGGATTTCGCCATCGATTGGGCCCTGGAGCATTCGGGCGCGGGCCGCGGCAATTCGGCCGCCCTGCGCGAATCGCTGTTCCAGACGGACGACGAGGTGCATTACCCGCCCGTTTCCCTTGCCAACCATGGCATCAGGGAGCGCTGGCTGACCCATATCCAAGTCAATTTGAACGCCTTGGTTCATCCCATCCTGTTCCGCTTGGTGGCGAATTTCTTGGACCAGGGCATCAGCGGCTGGAGCGTGGCCCGCGACGGGGAATCCCTGTGGGATTGCGTATGGCGCTTGGTGGAGAACAGCGTCATCCCGCTGCATCCCTTTAGCGAAACTTCCGCCCGCGCCGTGATCAATCAAAGCGCGGACGAGGCCATATTGGCCTGTCTGGGGGAAATCGTCGGGTCGGAGCCGCTGTACGAGCAATACGTCATGGAGATGCTGCTGGCCCATCCCGGCTGGGCCGGCATGGTGCATTTGATCGAGCAGAACCCGCAAGCCTTGCTGGCGAAACGCCGCATATCCCTGAAGGAGCTCATCGCGGTGGAATTGGCCTGCGAGCTGGCCTTCCTGCACCGGAAGCGCGGGGCCGGCTTCCTGCCCGTCGCCAAACTGCCCCACCTCAGTCAAGTTCCGCGGTTGGCCGACGCCACGGCGAAACCGTTGGTTCCCCTGCGCCTCAAGGTGTGGCACGAAGCCATGGAGTTTTCCCTCCACGCGGAACTGCTGCAAGCCCTGAAAGTGCAGGCTGCGCCGGCGGCCATCGCGTCGTCGGACAAAGCCGTTCCCATGGCCCAGGCGTTTTTCTGCATCGACGACCGCGAGTGTTCGCTGCGCCGCCATTTGGAGGAGATTGATCCGCGCATCGAAACCTTCGGCGCCGCCGGCTTCTTCGGCATCGACTTCCTCTATAAAGGGCTGGACGACGCCTATCCGGTGGCGCAATGCCCGGTGGTGATCCAGCCCAAGCATTTGGTGCTCGAATCCAGGCTGCACCCGGCGCCCGCCGAGGAAAAGCCCGCGCGCGTCAAGCTGGGGAAGCTGCATTTCACGCCTCAGTCCATGGTGCGCAACTGGGTTTACACGCAAACCCTGGGCCTGGGCTACGCCGCCCGCCTGGCCTGGGACGTGTTCCGTCCCGGCTCGCTGCTGCCCAAAATCCAGCAATTGAGCGAAGTGCAAGCCCATACCCGCCTGCATTTGCTGCGGGAAAGCGACGAGCCCACGGAAGACGGCCGCTTGCTGGGCTTTTCCCACACCGAAATGGCCGACCGCATCGAGGGGTTGCTGCGCAACATCGGCTTGACGCAAAACTTCGCGCCCCTGGTGGTGGTGGTGGCCCACGGCTCCAGCAGCGCCAACAATCCCCATTTCGCCGCTTACGATTGCGGCGCTTGCGCCGGCAAACCGGGTGCGCCCAACGCCCGCGCCTTCGCCTGGATGGCCAACGACGAAACCGTGCGGGCGGTGTTGCGCGAGCGCGGCATCGACATTCCGCCGGCTACCCGCTTCGTGGCCGCCTTGCACAACACCAGCCGCGACGAAGTGACCTATTTCGACCAGCATTTGCTGGCGCAACACCCGGCGGCCGGCCTGGAGTCGTTCCAGCAGGCGATGCGGGAGGCGCTGGAAAGGAATGCCCACGAACGCTGCCGCTGGTTCGAGCTGGGGCCGGAATCGGCTTCGGCCAAGCTGTCCCACGAGCACGTCAAAGCGCGCGCCTCGTCCATTTTCGAGCCCCGGCCGGAGCTCAACCACTCCAACAATCTCTATTGCGTGGTGGGCGAGCGGGCGTTGACGACCAATCTGTTCCTGGATCGGCGCGCGTTCCTTCATTCCTACGATCCCAAGTCCGATCCGCGGGGCGATATTCTCGTGAAAATACTGTCCGCCATCATTCCGGTGTGCGGCGGCATCAACCTGGAATACCTGTTCTCCCGCATCGACAATTCGGTCTACGGCGCCGGCACCAAGCTGCCGCACAACGTCATCGGCCTGCTGGGCGTGGCCAACGGCGTCGAGGGAGACCTTCGCACCGGCTTGCCGTCGCAGATGATCGAAGTGCACGAACCGGCCAGGCTGTTGATCGTCATCGAGCAAAGCCGCGAGATCGTGGAAGCGGCCTTGTCTCGCTTGGGCGAGCTGAAGGAATGGGTCGATAACGAATGGATCAGGCTGGCTTGCCACGATCCCCTCAGCCGGGAAACGCGTTTGTATTCGCGGCAGGGTTGGGAAGACGTGGACTTGCCGGCGGAATTCGAAGTGCCGGCGGCGGCGAGCTCGGCGGCCATTTTCCCCGGTCGCAATAAAACCATCCCCGTTCACCTTTTGACGAAGAGCCAGCCATGAACGTACTGCTTTTGGCCTGCCAATTCGTGCCCCTGCTGGGGCTGCTGCTCATCGCCTTGTTCGGCCGCAGCGAGAAACGGATCGCCGTCATCAGCTCCTGGGCGACCCGGCTCCTCGGCGGCTGCATACTGGCGCTACTGGGCATGTGGGCGGCCCACGGTTTCGGCGGCTACGAATACCTGTGGTTTACCGTGTATTCCAGCGGCGATTATCAGTTGCCGGTGCTGTTCTACCTGGACCGGATCAGCGCGGCCTATCTGTTCGCCGTGTGGGTGATTTTTTCCGTCATCGTGCGTTACTGCCGCTATTACCTGCACCGCGAGGCCGGCTATAAACGGTTTTTCCTGACCATCTTCGCCTTCGTGCTGGGCTTGAACATGGTGGTGCTGTCCGGTTCGCTGGACGTGTTGTTCGCCGGCTGGGAAATCGTCGGCATCGCCTCGTTCCTGCTGATCGCTTTCTACCGGCACCGCGTCCAGCCGATTCGCAACGCGCTGCGCGCCTACAGCATCTATCGGTTTTGCGACATCGGCCTGTTGCTGGGCGCCTGGTTCAGCCACCAGATATTGCATGGCGGCAACCATTTCGCGGAGTTGGCGCAGTTGTTCGGTAACGACACCGTGCTGCCGGCCAATTTGACGGCGCTGTTCGTGTTGTCCTGGTTCATCACCATCGCTGCCTGCGGCAAGTCGGCGCAGTTCCCGTTTTGCTTTTGGTTGCCCCGCGCCATGGAAGGCCCCACTCCCTCCAGCGCGATTTTCTACGGCGCCTTGTCCGTCCACCTCGGCGTGTTCCTGCTGCTGCGCACCCTCCCGATTTGGGGCTTTATGTTCATCACCCGGTTGATGGTGTTCGTCATCGGGCTGCTAACCGTCATCGTCGCCGCCCTCTCGGAAAAAGCGCAGTCCAGCATTAAAGGCCAGATCGCCTACGCTTCCATCGGCCAGGTGGGCTTCATGTTCATGGAACTGGCGCTGGGGTTGGAATCCCTGGTGCTGCTGCATTTCCTCGGCAATGCCTTCCTGCGTTGCTATCAGCTGCTGGTGTCGCCCTCTATCGTCGCCCACTTGCTGCGCGTCGAAGGCGCCGCCGACACGGGCCTCAATGTCCGGGGCAATTCCATGGCGCAATGGCTGCCGCTGTCCCTGCGCGATACCTTGCCCGAGGTGTTGCGGAACACGCTACAGGTTTTCGCGTTGCAGGAATGCAACCTGGAGGGGCTGGTCCGGGCGACGCTGTGGGATCCTTTGAAACAAGCTGGCGCGGCGGTGAATGCCGTCGGCCTGGGGCGCAAGCTCGTCGTCGCCTCCGGCGTGTTGCTGGTCGGCTGGCTGGGGTTGGAGAGCGGATTGCTGGAACGGCAGTATTTGGCCGGGCCGGCGGTGTTGGGCATGGCCCTGGCGTCGGTGGCGGGTTTCAGCCAAAAAGGCAGTGTGTTCAAAGTGTGGAACGCCGTCGGCGCCAGTTGCCTGCTGGCCGGCGCCACCATCTGGCTGCTGCGGATGGAGGCCGGCAGCGACGTGGAACTGTTTTTGGCCGGCATCGTACCGTCCTGGCTGTTGGGCTTGGGGGTGTTGAGCCTGATGCTGCGCGGCGAGAACTTCGCCGAAACGCCCTTTGCCTATCGCGCCATGGCGGAAACCAAGCCGGGGCTCTCCCTGCTGTTGTTTTTCAGCTTCCTGGGCTTGGTGAGCTTTCCCATCAGCCCCGCCTTCATCGGCGAAGACCTGTTGCTCTACCATGCCAGCGGCCACCACGGCTGGATCGTCGCGCTGATCGCCGTCTCCTTCGTCATCAACGGCATCGCCGCGGCCCGCGTCTTCCTGCGCTTGAGCATGGGCCGGCCGGTGGAAGTGCGGCGGGACGCTGTGGAGGCCGCATTGGCCGCCGCGCCGGTGCCTCGTTTGGCCGCCGTGCAGGAAACGGCTCCAGGTTGAGGACGGGACGTGAGAGAAAAGGGGGCGGGTTACATTTAAATAATTGAACCTGCCCCCCTTTTCCGGTGGACGTAGGTCAGCCATGCGGCGCAATACGCGGAGGACCGCTATTGACGCCCTACGCTCGAATGCAGGTTACGAGTTGTCTGGGAAATCTTTACTTTTGTTTGTCGATTGTAATAACCTGAAATGTTGTTGGATCGATTATATATCTCACCTGCCCACCATTACCGGCAATTATTTGAAATCGGTCAGAATGCCTTAACTGAAATACGACCGTATATCCTTCGCTACCTTCTTTAACTGCAATATCATAACTCTCTAGTCTTGCGCTATACGCTGGAAAGCTATCTGCGCCGGACTCTTTTTCCTCTTTAGCCGCTTTCGCCTGGTTAACCTCTTTCGAAAAGTCATCATAGGCCGCCAGGATAGCGCGCAAATGCTCGCCCTTGACAACCGCGGCCAAGTTGCTCCAGGTCACGGCATGGCCGCCTCCCGTCTTTATTTCTTTGGCGTAACCGATGCCCCCTAGAATACAAAATATAGCCAAAAAGACCACCGCCTTACTTATTGACGGTAGGAAGCCAAACATATCAGCGCTGCGCCAATCGTTGGGGTTCGCCGACTCACCACAACCTACGCGCTTACGGGTTATCATATAGTATTGGCATCTTATCTTTAGACTTGATTACTGTAGTTTTTGGCACAACAAGGTCCGCTCGCAAAACGCATTGTCCGCACACATTCTGTTTTTTTGTCTCAGTGCTACGCAACTCAATTTTTGCGTCAATAGTTATATGCGCCCCACCCTCGTTATTGAGCACAGAAAAAATTCGCTGGTTTATAGGGTCAAGGGGCCTCCATGCTCTTGTCGCGGCGCGAAACCTGCCTGTTGCTGCATACCCATAACAATAGCTTCTAAAAGCAGGAAACCCTGCACTATAAAAAACTATGGCCTCGCTTTTGGCTAAATCGAACTCCATTTTCCTGTCGTTAACCAGCATGTCGGGTATATAAATACTCACACGCGTTAACATTTCGGTGTCTGTTGTGCCAGGCCATCCCAAGAAATACTCTCCGTAAGAAAAAGTGCTGCCCTCACCTATATCAATCCCGTGCCCTAACATTGGAAACATATCCGATATATCCGGCCGCTTCTTGTGACCAATCAAGTCTAAATTTAATTTGTGGGTTGAGTGGTGAGAAAAAACACTAGACGGCACCCAATATCCTTCTTTTGTAATGGGCAAAGAATTGTTGACACCGAAGCATGGCGCAACTTCATCACTAAGCGCGCCGCTATTAAAGCATGCTGCAAAAACAAAAAAACCATACTGCAAGATACTTACTTCCCAGTGCAGTCGCATCGCATTTTCCTTTATTTTGCATATTTGTTTCGGAGAGCATTTTTTGTTAACAAACGTTTGGTTTCGTCATATACATAACCCCGCCCGCTGGAATCATCTTGCCGAGAATCGCTTGACGGGAGCGAGTAATGAACACCTTCATGAACCATAGTATCCACCAAGCCAGCAGCTTCGTCGGCAGACAGTGACTGCAAATACTTATCGGATAAGTGAATTGTCCTAACATCGGTGTATGCGCTAGCAGGCGCCCCTGTTGCAGGGTGCACTGGCATCTCACCAACAACAATATGGTCATCTGCTGGCAACGTGTAGGGGTATCTCCCCGTACCTGATAACCGTTTGCCCTCCAAGGATTGCCGAGCAACATCACGCGCCACATCGATGTCACACTGGGTTAAGCCTAAGATGTCAATAAAGTTCACTGGGTCTCCAGAGACATAGGCATAAGTATTCAACCCACCCCGTAGCCCAATCGGATCAGACTCGATATACCGCCCCGTCCCCGGATCGTAGTCCCGGAAGACGTTGTAATGCAACCCGGTTTCCCTGTCGTAGTACTGGCCGGGTAGGCGCAGGTTTTAGGCGATCTTGCCGCGGGCGGTGTCTTTGCCTTGGCCGCTCCAGGCGGCGCCGTAGGGGTCGCTGTGCCAGGTCCAGGCGATTTGGTTGTCCTGGTCCAGCAGGGCGCGAGGGGCGCCTAGGTGGTCGGTGTGGACGTAGTGGATCGCGGCGGTTTTGCCGTCTTCGTCGCCTTGTGCGGAGACGGCCACCGGGGTGCGGCCGAGGTAGACGGTTTCCTGGAGGGGCTTGCCGCTGTCGTCGTATTCGCCCAGGAGTTGGCCTTGTGCGTCGTAGACGAAGTGGGTGGTGTGGCGTTTGACGGTTTTGGCGATGCGCTGGCCGAGGCCGTTGTAGCGGTAGTCGGCGCTTTCGGCTTGGCCGAGGCGTCCGGCGTCGTTGTAGGCAAAACGGTGCTTGCCGTGACGCAGGTCAGCCATGCGGCGCAATATTCGGAGGACCGCTATTGACGCCCTACGCTCGAATGTGGGTTACGAGTTGGTAGGCGAGAGTGAGGCGGTGTTGTTCCTGCTTGCCGTCGTCTTCTTGCGCGGTGGCGGTGCGGTAGCGCGTTGGGCTGACGGTAGGAGGCCCAACATATCAGCGCTGCGCTAATTGTTGGGGTTCGCCGGCTCACCCCAAGGCGCTGTGTAGGAATGTTAGAACTGACCCCGCCGCCCTTGCGAATGCGGGTTAATCAGGAAGCGCCGTGTATTTTTTTGTCGCGATGCGAAACATTAGGCGGCCGCATCGTTGGCATTCTTGCGTGCTTCCATCGACAATAACTTGTTTTACGCCGCAATCAGTATGACATACGGCATAAGCGAGATATATGTTCTCTGGAAAATCTGGCGTTTCATCAGGATAGTTCATCGCTTCTTGCTCCCACGAGCCAAGGGATTGAAGGTGAGCCATGAATGAGTCATATCTCGCGGAGCCTACCCTAAGTTCTGCGTGTCGCGTTTTTATCTGTGCAATCAGTGCATCTAGTTTACTTTTAGGCATCGTTACTGTCCTTTCTATATCCCCCCGTATATGGGATTTCCAGGAAATGGTATTAATAGAATCAAGACCCACCACGGAGGTGATTGAAGTTCTGGATTTTGAGAATTGGACGGATCGATAGACTCTAATTTGGCATCTGGGCTGCCAGGCAATAAACTCCCATCCTTATCCCAGCGATTATCGCTATTTTCGTCATCCCAGTGACCGCCCTGTGGCCCTAAGCCACGATCAATGCCTGTTCCGTGGGAATGGTCACCCCGGTTAAGTTACGGCCTTTCTTGCCCTCCCAGTATCCGCTTGGGCTCCATTTCGGTTTCTTGCCACATGCCTCAATAGGAGGTGTTGGCCAACTGTTGGGCGGTGTCTTGCCTGGCTTACGTTCTAAGCCTAAAGGGTCAATCCAATGTATTGGGTTGTTCCCAACATAGGCATAAGTATTAACCCCACCCTTCAACCCAATCGGATCGGACTCGATATACCGCCCCGTCCCCGGATCGTAGTCCCTAAAGTAGTTGTAATGCAACCCGGTTTCCCTGTCGTAGTACTGTCCTGGCAGGCGCAGGTTGTAGGTGATCTTGCCGCGTTCGCCGTTCCAGGCGGCGCCGTAGGGGTCGCTGTGCCAAGTCCAGGCGATTTGGTTGTCCTGGTCCAGCAGGGCGCGGGGGGCGCCCAGGTGGTCGGTGTGGATGTCGTAGAGGCCGGCTGGGCGTTCGTCGTCGTCGCTTTTGGCGGCAACGGCCAATGGGGTGCGGCCCAGGTAGACGGTTTCCCGGAGGGGCTTGCCGTTGTCGTCGTATTCGCCCAGGAGTTGGCCTTGGGCGTCGTAGACGAAGCGGGTGGTATGGCGTTGACTGTTTTGGCGATGCGCTGGCCGAGGCCGTTGTAGCGATAGTCGGCGCCTTCGGCTTGGCTGAGGCGTCCGGCGTCGTTGTAGGTGAAGCGGTGTTTGCCGCCGTTTTCTTGTTCGGTGGCGGTGCGGAGCGCGTTGAGCTGACGGTAGGACGCCCAGCATATCAGCGCTGCGCCAATCGTTGGGGGGCGCCGGCTAACCCCAAGGTGCGGTGTTGGAATGTTAGAACTGACCCCGCCGCACAGGAACCGAGTATCTACGCGCTTGCCGTGACGTAGGTCAGCCATGCTACGCTCGAATGCGGGTTACGAGTTAAACGAAAGTGGCGGAAAGGGATAGGTCAAACCTACGGAATGTGGAATTCTGTTCTCTACTCTACCTTTATCCGTGACCCTTTATCCGTTCACCTTCCGGTTTCCAAAAAAAACCTCATACCACTTTGGCAAGCACAAGTTTATTTCGTTTTTTGACAGCAGAAACGCTATCGCACTATCCGAAAGCGACGTCAGCTCCTTTTCAAGATTATCCGGGAGCAGTCTCGCTATGTTTTCCAGCTCGGTCCCGGAGAAAATTATTGACAATACCGTCTTGTCAGCTCTGGCGCTTTTCAATACCTCAAAAGTTCTTGGCGAGTAAAGCAATTGCTCCGCCTCGCTTATACTAACCGCCCCACGCTTCAGAGAAACAGAAACACCTATTGCGATTATTGCCATCAGTTTTTCAAGCCTATCCAGCTCATCGTGCGTCATAAGTTGCTCCACCCAGGCTTTACATCTAGATCAAATACGGCCCCAGAGTCACTTTTAAAATAGTGCACAAATACTTGATTGCCACTAGAGTCAAAGCCATCCTTGTATACCTTGCTCCACTTACCTGGCTCTATTTCCTTTAGCTTTTCTAGCAACTCTTTTTTGTTGACAGAATACTTTTTAGTTCCATTCTGAACATCTCTAAACCCGGCCGGATATTTCGGACAGGCCTTGATTGATCTAAAAACGTTCAGCGCCCCCTTTCCAATAGTTCCCAATACAATGCCGGGAAGCTTAAGTTCAGGCGCTGCTGCATTAACCGCTGTTTCAAGCGCGCCCAGTGGACTACCAGGCCCATCCATAGAGACCGCGCCCTCGGGAATAGGCGCTCCGTCTCGCAAAGTCTGAGTTTGTTGTCCATAACCTATTTGCTGTTCCAGACCGCTTGGGGCAACAAAACTGAGTGGGGAGTTTTCAACATAGGCATAGATATTCAGCCCACTCTTCAGCCCAATCGGATCGGATTCGATATACCGCCCCGTCCCCGGATCGTAGCCCCTAAAGTAATTGTAATGCAACCCGGTTTTCCTGTCGTAGTACTGTCCGGGCAGGCGGAGGTTGTAGGTGATCTTGCCGTGGGCGGTGTCTTTGCCTTCGCCGCTCCAGGCGGCGCTGTGCCAGGTCCAGGCGATTTGGTTGTCCTGATCCAGCAGGGCGTGGGGGGGCGCCCAGGTGGTCGGTGTGGACGGAGTAGATGGCTGTCCCTTTGCTGTCTTCATCGCCTTGCGCGGAGACGGCCACCGGGGTGCGGCCCAGGTAGACGGTTTCCTGGAGGGGCTTGCCGCTGTCGTCGTATTCGCCCAGGAGTTGGCCTTGGGCGTCGTAGACGAAGCGGGTGGTATGGCGTTGACTGTTTTGGCGATGCGCTGGCCGAGGCCGTTGTAGGTAAAACGGTGCTTGCGGTCGTCGGTGAGGTGACCGGGAGCGTCGTATCGGTGAGTGCGGGTTGCGTCTTCGTCGTTACTGTAGTCGATGCGGTGGCGCGTTGGGCTGACGGCGGGAAACCCAATATATCAACGCTATGCCAATCGTGGGGGGCGGCTCACTCCAAGGCGTTGTGTTGGAGTGTTAGAACTGATTCCGCCGCCTGCGAATACGGATTACGATGAGCGATTACTCAGTATCCTGATACGGTTACCATGGCAAGTGGGGACGTTAAGTTGTTTTGTGATATGGCAAATATTTCTTTTGAGTCATTGTCTATAAGCAAATACGCAAAACCAGTATGAAAGCCAAGCGATGTGCATTTTGTTTCATCGCACAGAATGATCTCCCCCTTATCTAAAGGACTGGTTTGCAGCAAAACCCCTCCTTTAGGGCAGTATGCGGCGGCACTGTTCAGCAGTTTATACCCGCTCACAGACTCCGGCAAGAACGTTTTGTGCCAAGAAACTGCTTGGTCTCTTTCGATATTCCAAGCTGCGATATCTAGCTCTCTAATAATAGGTGAGCCAGGCCTGTGTAGCGTAACCAGCAGTTTTTCTTCCGCGAACGCAAATAAAAGACTCGTGGGTAGCAATGCCGATAAAACTGCAGTTTTCGCTTCTCTTGGGTGGGCTTTTTGCTCTATGGCATGAGTTACAGGCTGCGGAATATCGCTTACGATATTTCCCGATGCATTGAAAAATATTCCACAGTAAAAAAGTCGATCGCCCATGCGGATGGGGCTATTGTGAAGCCACATTGTCCGTTCGCATGGCGGAAGTAGTGTCGAGGTTGAGCGGCCAGATAACATTACTCCAGTATCGGTTTTATAAATCGCAAAGTCAGAGTCAACGTATATTGCGGAGTCAGCAGCATCTCCTGTCTCAAGATTTATGGTGCGACTTTCCCTCGTTTCCGTCCTTGGGATTCTCTTGATGAGTTGCTTGCTTTCCTCTTTAACTAAGGTGCCATTGATGTCATTAGTGTCGTAGCTTACTTCAGCAAAGCGGTCTTTATATAGAAGATATATGTATGCCGAGTCGAACCAGGCTCTGTCGATTTTATATGTGTGATAGGACTTCGTGGCAGCGCTAGCCTCAGCGCTCATTAATAGCACGAGGCATTTCACAACAAGCCTTGCCACATGGCTGCGTAGATCATTCATAGCACGAGTAATTCAGCTTATTTCCGCTAATAGCAGCATTCATCATGTCAATCGTTCGGTTAAGCACGGTAGGTTGGGGTGAGTCGGCGAACCCCAACGATTAACGCAGTGGTGTCATGTTGGGTTTCCTTTCGTCAGCTCAACCTACCGCGCTGGGAATGCAACCTCTGGCTTGATACAAATGTCCTGGCGTATCTAGCACTCCGGTAGGCTAGTTACGTGTTCATCTCCACAGACGGGAATAGAACAACACCATTTCCAATATCGTCAACACCGCAAAGGCAACGTACAGTGGCGATAGTGTGCCTTCTACCAGGCTGAAATATACGGCGACACACATTCCACCGATTCCGATAAAGCGTCCGAGTAATGTTAGAAATGGGTTGTAAAATGGATTTCTGCGACGCTTAAAACGAAACATCATTTATTTATTGTACTCGCATTCTGTACGAGGCCTGTCTGGCAGGTGCGGCATACGATCACCAAAAGCTCCTCGAAGTACCTGCTCCGCACTAGATGCATCAGCGCGATTTGTTGAGGCTTGCCGTATCACCTCTATCCATGCGCCGCGATTCTAATGGCGCCGGCCCGGCGCTCAATGGCTTGTTAGCTTGTGACTGTGCAGGCCGGACGGCCGTTGAGTG
Organism: Methylogaea oryzae; assembly: GCF_019669985.1. NCBI lineage: Bacteria > Pseudomonadati > Pseudomonadota > Gammaproteobacteria > Methylococcales > Methylococcaceae > Methylogaea > Methylogaea oryzae. Next base: position 2,837,909 of record NZ_AP019782.1, on the reverse strand, counting down.
GGGAAAATTTCAAGATCAGGTTCGGCTTGCACCCGGCGCGGCTTCCAGGCATTTTAGAAGTCTATCCGCAACGATGCCGCTCATGTCCAAAGCCAGCGATTTTCCCCATTTTAGTCCTCTGTCCCGCGCCACTCCGGAAACCCACGAGCGGGGCGCTGCCAAGCTGTCGCGTATTCCGGTGAAGGTGGAGTCCGCTCCCGCCTTGCGCAAACCCAACTGGATCCGGGTGAAGCTGGCCGCGCCGGAGGCGGTGGGCAAGGTGCGGGCGGTGCTGCGGGAGCAGGGCCTGCACTCCGTTTGCGAGGAAGCGGCCTGTCCCAATTTGTCCGAATGCTTCAGCCACGGCACGGCGACGTTCATGGTGCTGGGCGATATTTGCACGCGCCGCTGCCCCTTTTGCGACGTGGCCCACGGCAAGCCGAAGCCGCCGGATGCCGAGGAGCCGGCCCGTTTGGCTCGGGCGGTGGCCGAGCTGGGGTTGCGTTACGTGGTGGTGACTTCGGTGGATCGGGACGATTTGCGCGACGGCGGCGCGGGACATTTCGCCGCTTGCGTAGCGGCCTTGCGGGCGGCGCAGCCTTCCATCCAGGTGGAAATCCTCACGCCGGATTTCCGCGGGCGCTTGGACGCGGCGCTGGAGGCTTTGGCCGCCGCGCCGCCGGACGTGTTCAACCACAATCTGGAGACGGTGCCGCGTTTGTACCGCGCGGTGCGGCCGGGTGCGGACTATCAGGTGTCGCTGGATTTGTTGCGACGCTTCCGCGAGAGGATGGCGGGTGTGCCCACCAAGTCGGGCCTGATGCTGGGGTTGGGCGAAACCCTGGAAGAGGTGAGGGAGGTCATGGCCCATTTGCGCGCCCACGGCTGCGATTTGCTTACCCTGGGCCAGTATTTGCAGCCGTCGCCCGATCATTTGCCGGTGATCCGTTACGTGACGCCGGAGGAGTTCGCCGAGCTAGCCGAGGCGGCGCGCGCCATGGGCTTTCGCGACGTGGCCAGCGGCCCGCTGGTGCGCTCTTCCTATGGGGCGGAGCAGTTGCTGAAAGGCGGCGCGGGTTAAAGGTGGCCGTTCAATTCATCGGGAGGATTTTATGAATTATGCGAACTTGTTGGCCGTTGCTTTCGAGGAGGCGCAACAGGGATTCGACGAGGGCGGCGTGCCGGTCGGTGCGGCGCTGTTCGACGCCGAAGGCCGCTTGCTCGGCCGCGGCCGCAACCGCCGCGTGCAGGACAACGATCCTTCCGTGCACGGCGAAACCGACGCGTTCCGCAAGGCGGGGCGGCAGAAGACCTACCGCGACAAGATCTTGGTGACGACTTTGGCGCCGTGCTGGTATTGCTCGGGGTTGATCCGGCAGTTCAACATCGGCACCGTGGTGGTGGGCGAATCCGCCAACTTCGCCGGCCATTTGGATTGGCTGCGTGAGGTGGGCGTCAAGGTGGTGGAATTGAACGATTCCGCTTGCACCGAGCTGATGGCGCGCTTTATCCGGCAATCGCCGGGGATCTGGTTCGAGGACATCGGCGAATGCGACTGCGAGGCGTAGCGGCGGGCCGGTTTTTGGGGCCGGCCCGGTTTTCGCCCGCCTTAGTTTGACGGCACCGCGTCGCAGGCTAGGCGTCCCTCGTCGACGAATTGTTCCGTGGCGTCGTCTAGGGCGCGGCTTTTGCGGCCCAGATTCTTGTGCACATAGAGGCTCTTGGCGTCGATCTTGTGTTCGGCGGCCGGCGGCGGTAAGGGGATTTCGTATTTCACCGGCTGGCGGTGGTCGGCCAGTTGCAGTTCCGGGTTGAACACGCTGTTGAACTTCCACAGGCTGCGCAGGAAGTTGGTTTGGCCGTGCAGCAAGTGACCGCCGAGGATTTTCATGGTGTCGCGCACCGCTGCCCAGCCCATGTGTTTCTTGAACAGCACTTGTTGGGTTTTCACCAATTCCCCGTAGAACTCGTGCAGGGGCAGCTTGGTGGGCAGCACCGCGTGCTGGATGTCGAATAGGCGGTAGTCGCGGGTGGTCAGCTTGCGCGCTTCGGTATGCCAGCTTTCCGTGCCGGGGTAAGGCGTGTTGACGCTGATGTTGACGATTTCCGGGATCTCCATGCACCACTGGCGGATCACCTCGAAGCGTTCCTTGTCCCAGTCCGGGTCGGCGATGATGTTGATGGCGACGGCAATGTCCAGCGAGCGGGCGAATTCCAGCGCTTCGAAGTTCTTGCCCAGGCTGACGCGCTTGCGGAATTTCTGCAGCCCTTCGGCGTCGATGGCCTCTATGCCCAGGAACATGTATTCCATGCCCAGTTTGCGCCACAACTGGAATACCTCCTTGTTGCGCAGCAGCACGTCGCCGCGGGTTTCTAGATAGTAGTTCTTTTTGATGCCGGCGCGGGCGATGGCTTCGCCGATTTCCATGCCGCGTTGGCCTTGGATGAAGGCCACATCGTCAACGATGAAAACCCCCGGCTCCTTGATTCGGCGCATGTCCTCCATGATCCGCTCGGTGCTCATCACGCGGTAGCTACGGCCGTAGAAGGTCCAGGCGCTGCAGAAGTTGCAGTCCCACGGGCAGCCGCGGCTGAATTCGATGGAGGCGCAGGGGTCGAGGGTGCCGAGGAAATACTTGCGCCGGTGCTTGACCAGGTCGCGAGCCGGCAGGTGGTCTTCCAGGCTTTCGATGAAGCTGGGCGGCGGGCCTTCGCCGTCCAGGGTCAGCGCGCCGGGCACCGTCGTCAAATCGCCGCCGTTGGCCAGCGTTTCGAGCAGCAGCGGTGCTGCCGCCTCGCCTTCGCCGCGCAGCACGCAATCGAGCAGGCCTTCGCCGTGTTCCAACAACGCGCCGGCGACGAAAGAGGCGCTATGGCCGCCGACAAAGGTGAAGCATTCCGGCAGCCGGGTCTTGGCGGCTTTGGCCAAGTCCACCACTTCCGGCACGTTGGCCAGGTAATTGAGGGAAAAACAGACGACGTCGGGTTTCCAGGCGTCCAATTCGCGCTGGAAATCGTCGTGGGATTCCACTTGCAAGTCCATCAGTCGGATTTCATGGCCGGCGCTGCGCAGGGCCGCAGCCACCAATTCGAGGCCCAGGGGTTCCAGCCGCAGGAACACCTTGGTGTACATCAGAGGGCTGGGGTGGACGCAAAAAACCTTCATGACGCATGGCTCCTTATTGTTGTTTGTGGCCACGCCGCGGGTTGGGGCGCCGCCCGTCGTATCACCGGATGGAATCATGGACCGGCTTCGGCGGCCGATCAGGTTGGCTTAAGAATATGAATAAAAACTGTGCGAGGGCAAGAGTGCCGGGGGAGGAGTCTCGGGACGAGCCGCCTGGGTTCCTGGTCGCTCGTGCGGGCGGGGCGAACGCTGCGGAGGAGGGCTTGCAAGGGCGGAAAATGCCACTAAAATATCGGGTTTAAATGCTTTTCGCCAATAGGGACGGCGCCACGTAGTGGGTCGTAGAGTCGCGCAGGCTGGCGCGCCGGATCATGGCGAATCCCTCCCGAAGTGCAGACGGTCGTTTCCGCTCGGCCCGTCAAGGCGTATCGTTTTCTCTCTGGGTTATCCTTTCAATCGGCTTCCCGCTCCGTCGGAGCATTTTCCGCTCTCCGCATTGGCGCCCGGATGGTGCCGTGTCCGCTAAATGTTTTCCCACATCAAGGGGCTAACCAATGGTTGGATTACTCGACGGCATCGATAAGCGCACCAATCTTGCCGGCCATAACCGTATCGAGTTGCTGCTATTCCGTTTGGAAAACGGCCAGCGCTTCGGAATCAACGTCTTCAAGGTACAGGAGGCGATTCAGTGCCCGGTGTTCACCCAGGTTCCCCGCTCCCACTCGGTGGTTTGCGGTATTGCCAATTTACGCGGCAAGACGGTGTCCATCATCGATTTGTCCATGGCTGTCGGTGGCGCTCCCCATCCGCGGGACGGCAGCGGCTACGTCATCATCACCGAATACAACCGTTCCACGCATGGGTTCCTGGTCGCTTCGGTGGAGCAAATCATCCATTTGGAATGGAGCCAGATATATCCGGCCCCGAAGGGCGTGGGGGCCGGCAGTTATATGACGGCGGTGACCCAATACAACAAGGAGTTGGTGGAAATCGTCGACGTGGAGAAGGTGCTGACGGAAGTCATCGGCGTGGATGAGCATCTGTCCGATAGCTTGGTGGTGGACAGCCCGGCTGAGGCGCACCACGTGCTGGTGGTGGACGACTCCAGCGTCGCCCGCCATCAAGTCAAGCAGGTGCTGGATGCGCTAAAAGTCACCTGCACCCTGGCCAAGGATGGACAGGAGGCGTGGGAGCAGTTGCAAGCCTGGCTGAAAGAAGGCAAGGATTTGCCCTCATACTTGTCGTTGGTGATCTCGGACATCGAAATGCCGCGCATGGATGGATACACGCTGACCACCCGCATGCGCGCCGATCCCCGTACGGCGGACTTGTACATTTTGCTGCATAGCTCCCTGAGCGGGGTTTTCAACCAGTCCATGGTGGAGAAGGTCGGCGCCGACAAATTCCTGGCCAAATTCGTGCCGGACGAGTTGGCTACTTTGGTCAAGGATTGCTTGACGGAACACCGCAGCCATTCCACGGCGTCGGCGGCTTAGCCGCCGACGGTTGGGGCATTCCCTCGGCCAGGGACGCGAAAGCCCGTCGGCTCGTGGCGAGCCGACGGGCTTTCGTTTGGGTAAGGCTTTACAGTTCGCCCAAATCCTTATCCGTCACGGCGCCTTCCGAAGCCGAGCTGGCCAGCTTGGCGTATTTCGCCAGCACGCCCTTGGTGTAGCGCGGGGCGGGCTTTTGCCATTGGGCCAGGCGGGCGGCGATTTCGCCGCTGTCCACGTGCAGGGTCAGCTCGCGGGTTTCGGCGTCGATGGTGATCTGGTCGCCGTTGCGCACCACGGCCAGCGGGCCGCCGGTGTAGGCTTCCGGGGTGATGTGGCCGACCACGAAGCCGTGGGTGCCGCCGGAGAAGCGGCCGTCGGTGATGAGGGCGACTTCCTTGCCCAGGCCTTTGCCCATGACGGCGGAGGTGGGGGAGAGCATTTCCCGCATGCCGGGGCCGCCCTTGGGGCCTTCGTAGCGGATGACGATGACGTCGCCCTTGGTCACCGTGCCGTCCAGGATGCGCTGCAGGGCTTCTTCCTCGCAATCGAACACGCGGGCGGAGCCGGTGAACTTGAGGCCTTCCTTGCCGGTGATCTTCGCCACCGAGCCTTCCGGCGATAGGTTGCCGCGCAGGATCACCAGGTGGCTGTCTTTCTTGATCGGGTCGGACAGGGGCCGGATCATGTCCTGGCCGGCCGGGTAATCCGGCGCTTCCGCCAGGTTCTCCGCCAGGGTCTTGCCGGTGACGGTGAGGCAGTCGCCGTGCAGCAGGTCGGCCTTCAACAGCTCTTTCATCAAGGGCTGGATGCCGCCGATTTCCACCAGTTCCGCCATGGCGTAGCGGCCGGAAGGCTTCAGGTCGGCCAGCATGGGCACGCGGGCGCCGATGCGGTTGAAGTCGTCCAGGGCGAGGTCCACGCCGCAGGCGTCGGCCATGGCCAACAGGTGCAGCACGGCGTTGGTGGAGCCGCCTAAGGCGATCACCACGGTGATGGCGTTTTCGAACGCCTTTTTGGTCATGATGTCGCGCGGGCGGATGTTCTTTTTCAGCAACTCCAGCACGGCGGCGCCGGCCCGTTCGCAGTCCAGCAGCTTGTCGGTGGACACGGCGGCTTGCGCGGAGGAGCCGGGCAGGCTCATGCCCAAGGCTTCGATGGCCGAGGCCATGGTGTTGGCGGTGTACATGCCGCCGCAGGAGCCGGGGCCGGGGATGGCCTTGGATTCGATGGCGTGCAGCTCGCCGTCGTCGATCTTGTCGTTGGCGCGCGCGCCGACGGCCTCGAACACGGAAACGATGTCCAGCTTTTTGTCGCCGTGGCAGCCGGTCAGAATCGTGCCGCCGTAAACGAACACCGAAGGACGGTTGAGGCGCGCGATGCCGATCATGCAGCCGGGCATGTTCTTGTCGCAGCCGCCGATGGCCACCACGCCGTCGAAGCCCTGGCAGCCCACCACGGTTTCGATGGAGTCGGCGATCACTTCCCGCGACACCAGGGAGTACTTCATGCCTTCGGTGCCCATGGAGATGCCGTCGGAGATGGTGATGGTGCCGAACACCACCGCCTTGCCGCCGTGGCCGTCCACGCCCTTGGCCGCTTCCAGCGCCAGCTTGTCGATGTGCATATTGCAGGGGGTGACCATGCTCCAGGTGGAGGCCACGCCGATCTGCGGTTTCTTGAAGTCCGCGTCGGTGAAGCCCACGGCGTGCAACATGGCGCGGCTGGGGGCGCGCTCCATGCCGTCCACCACTTGGGCGGAATAAGTGCGGGTTTGGTCGTCGTTGCTCATAGCAATGGGTCTCCGGTTGCCGGCTGTGTTGGGTGGTAACGAAGGCGGGCCGCTTGAGGCGGCCCGCTGGGTGGTTAGAAGCTGTCCCAGCCTCGGCGTCTGCCGCCGGACAGTTTGGGTAGGATGAAGCCGAGCAGGATGCCGCCGAGCAGGACGCCGGCCCCTTTCATAAACCAGTCTTGGGAGTCTTTCTCCGCCAGGGTTTCTTTTTCCCGGCGCAGGTTTTCCAGCTCGTTTTCCAGCGCGGCGGTTTTTTCCAGCAATTGGTTGCGCTCTTCCAGCAGCGCTACGCTGCCGGCCGAGGCCTGGCGGATCTGCGCCGTTTCGTTGTTCAGGCGCTGCATTTGCGCGATGGCCTCTTCCTTGGCGTTGTTGGTGTCGCCGATCTGCTTTTTCAGGCTGTCCAACTCTGCGTGCAACTGCTTGTTTTCCTGGGTCAGGCTATCCAGCTTTTGCGTGGTGTCCTGCAATTGGGCGCGGGCCAGCGGTTGGGAAGTGATGTGGCGGGTGAGTATCCAGCCGTCGGCGCCGCTCTCGGATACGACGTGGGTGTAGCCCGCTTCCTTGTCCTCTTCCAGCACGGTGAGCTTTACGCCGGAATGGAGCACGCGGACGATCTTGTTCTGCAGGCTGGGGCCGCTGCGCAATTGGGCTTCCAGCTTGTCGCTGACGTAGGCGGTTTCGTCGGCCGTCGCGGAGGCGAAGGGGATAAGCAGGCAGGCTGCGAGGATCAGCTTTCTCACCGGATGTTCCTTCAAGGTTTGCGAGTCGTCGCGTTTGGGGCGGGATTCTAGCAGGAAACCGCCTGGGCCTAGAAATTGGCTGCGCCCGCCGTGGGAGAAAGATCACACTAAGCCGGGCGCGCCTCTGCGGGTAGCGAATGCCGTTTAGGCGTTAAAGCGCACGGAATAAAAACCCATCAGGCTGCCGTCGGCGCCAGCAGGAATTCCAGCAAGGCCTTTTGCGCGTGCAGACGATTTTCCGCTTCGTCCCATACCACGCTTTGCGGGCCGTCGATGACTTCCGCGCTCACTTCCTCGCCGCGATGGGCCGGCAGGCAGTGCATGAAGATGGCGTCGGGCGCCGCCAACCGCATGAGAGCGGCGTCCACTTGGTAGTCGGCGAAAGCCAGTCGGCGCTTTTCCTGTTCTTCCTCCTGGCCCATGCTGGCCCAGACGTCGGTGACCAGCAGGTCCGCGCCGGCGGCGGCGCTCTTGGGATCGCGCAGGATTTCCACGTGGCCGCCGGCTTTGGCGGCGATGGCCGCGTCCGGCTCGTAGCCTTCCGGGCAGGCGACGCGCAGCTTGAAGTCCAGCAATACGGCGGCTTCCATATAGGAGTTGCACATATTGTTGCCGTCGCCGATCCACGCCACGGTTTTGCCGCGGATGTCGCCGCGTTGTTCGAAGTAAGTCTGCATGTCGGCCAGCACCTGGCAGGGATGCATCAAGTCGGTGAGGCCGTTGATGACCGGCACGCGCGAATGGCGGGCGAAGGTTTCCACCGTGTCGTGGCGGAAGGTGCGCAGCATGATGCCGTCCACCATGCGCGACATGACGCGGGCGCTGTCTTCGATAGGTTCGCCGCGGCCCAGCTGGGTGTCGCGCGGTGACAGGAAGATGGCGTTGCCGCCGAACTGCGTCATGGCCACTTCGAAGGAGATGCGCGTGCGGGTGGAGGACTTTTCGAAAATCATCCCCAGGGTTTTGTTCTTCAGCGGCTCGTAGATGCCGGTTTGGTGCTTCAGTTCGATGGCGCGGCGCAGCAGGAGGCGGAATTCGTCGCTGCTCAGGTCGAATAAGCTGATGAGGTGTCTTGGCTTCATGGCCGTTGTGCTTAGGGTGTTGTAGACAAAAAGGCCTCGACCAAGTCGCCGAGTTGGGCGATCAACTGGTCGGCGGCGGCGTCTTCCATGACCAAGGCCGGCAACAGCCGGATGGTTTTGTCGGCGGTGACGTTGATGAGCAGGCCTTGTTCCAGGGCTGCGCCCACCAGCGGCAGGCAGGGCCGGTCCAGCTCGATGCCCACCATCAGTCCCTGGCCGCGAATTTCCGTTACGCCGGGGAGGGCGGCGAGACGGGCGCTCAGGCCTTGCCGCAGTCTTTCGCCCAGCTGCGTGGCGCGGGCCGGTAAATTCAGTTTTTCCATTTCGCCCAGCACCGCCAAGCCCACGGCGCAGCCCAGAGGGTTGCCGCCGTAAGTGGTGGCGTGTTGGCCGGCCTTGAGCAGGCCGGCCGCCGCGCCGTGGGCCATGCAGGCGCCGATGGGGAAGCCGTTGCCCAGCGCCTTGGCCAGGGTGCACACGTCGGGCAGGATGCCGTTGCGCTGGAAGGCGAAGAAGGTGCCGGTGCGGCCGATGCCGGTCTGCACCTCGTCCAGCATCAGCAGCCAACCGCGCGCATCGCAGAGTTCCCGCAGGCGGTTGAGGTAGTCGGGCGCCGGCACTCGCACTCCGCCTTCGCCCTGCACCGGCTCCACCAGGATGGCGGCGACGCTGGGATCGTCGATGTGCTCCACCGCGTTCACATCGTTGTAAGGCACGCGGATGAAGCCTTCCACCAGGGGCTCGAAGCCGGCCTGCACCTTGGGGTTGCCGGTGGCGCTCAGGGTGGCGAGGGTGCGGCCGTGGAAGCTGCCTTCCATGACGATGACGGCCGGCCGTTCGATGCCTTTGTCGTGGCCGTGGCGGCGGGCGATTTTCAGTGCCGCTTCGTTGGCTTCGGCGCCGGAGTTGCTGAAGAACACGTTGTCCATGCCGCTGAGGCGGACCAGCTCGGCGGCCAGCTGTTCCTGGCGCGGAATGCGGTAGATGTTGGAGGTATGCACCAGCCGGCCGGCCTGTTCGCACAGGGCCTGCTGCACGGCGGGGTGGGCGTGTCCCAGGCTGCACACGGCGACGCCGGAGATGGCGTCCAAATAACGCTTGCCGGACTCGTCCCACAGCCAAACGCCTTCGCCGCGGTCGAAGGCCACGGGTTGGCGGGCATAGGTTGGCATGACGCAGTCGTTCATCGGTTTCCTGATCTCTGAGGGCGTAAAAATAAAAAGGCAGTCCAAAAGACTGCCTGTACGCATTGGCTCGGGATTATATAAGAATCGTTCGGCAAGGCAAGTTACAGCCTTCCAGGCCGCGCCGTTCAAGGGCGCCGGCCGTGTCGGGGTGGGCCGCGGACGGTTATGCCTTTAGCGTTGGGGCGGAAAATTGATAGAATTTGTCGGGATTAATGTCGCAACGAACCACAAGGTGCCATGATGAACGTTATCGAGCGTATCGAGTCCCAGCTCAAGGGCCATCCCGTATTGCTTTATATGAAGGGCACGCCGGCTTTTCCCCAATGCGGTTTTTCCGCCCGCGCCGTGCAGATCCTGGAAGCCAGCGGCGCCGCATACGAAACCGTCAACATTTTCGACGATCCCGAACTGCGGGAAGCGCTGAAGGAATATTCCCATTGGCCGACCTATCCCCAGCTCTACGTGAACGGCGAGTTGGTCGGCGGTTGCGACATCATGATGGAAATGCACCAGAGCGGCGAATTGCAGAAGCTGCTGGGCGGCGCGGTCAAGCAATAGCCGAGGCTTCCGGCGCCGCCGCGGCAACCAAGTCCTTCCAACGGTTGACGATGCCGCAGAACAGTTCGGCCGTGCGTTCGGCGTCGTAGACGGCGGAATGGGCCTGGCTGTGGTCCCAGTCCATGCCGGCGGCGCGGGCGGCCTTGGCCAGCACCGTCTGGCCGTAGGCTAGGCCGCAAAGCGTGGCGGTGTCGAAGGTGCTGAACGGATGGAAAGGGTTGCGCTTGATGCCGCAGCGATCCACCGCCGCGTTGAGGAAGTTCAGGTCGAAGGCCGGGTTGTGGCCCACCAGGATGGCCCGGGTGCAGCCGTGGCGCTTGACGGCCGCCCGTATGGGCTGGAAGATTTTTGCCAGGGCTTGCTCTTCGTCCAGGGCGATGCGGAAGGGGTGGTAGGGGTCAATCTTGTTGAAGTCCAGCGCCGCCTGGTCCAGCTTGGCGCCGGGGAAGGGCGTGACGTGGCTATGATGCACTTCGGCAATGCCTATGCGCCCGTCTTCATCCATGTCCGGAATGACGGCCGCGATTTCCAATAGGGCGTTCTTGACGGGATCGAAACCGGCGGTTTCCACGTCGACGATGACGGGGAGGTATCCCCTGAAACGTGATGCTAAAGGCGATTTTTGACTACACATATGAGCGCTGAAAGGTGAGAATACGGCTTGGGTTAGGTTCCCGCCATTGTTCGGCGGGACCGCGAGCGCTCGGCGGCTCGATCATTTGCACTGAGGTTAATGTACAGCAAGTACTTGCTGATAATAAATATTCGATAGGACGAATTAGGAAAGAAAGATGATGAAGAACAGGTCGTTACGGGTGGCGCTTTGGCGTAGTTTGTGTGGCGTTGGGATGGCGGCAGCGATAGCCGGTTGCGCTCCCGCAATCACCGAAAGCCATGTGGCGGAGGCGCAGCAGCACGATCCGCGGGATCCTTACGAGGGCTGGAATCGGGGCGTTCAGTCCTTCAACGATTCGTTGGACGACCACGTCATGAAGCCCATCGCAAACGGTTACCAGTGGATTATGCCCGGATTCGCCGATAAGGGCGTGACCAACTTCTTCAGCAACATGAACGACATTACCGTGACGCTGAACGACCTACTGCAGGCGAAGTTCCTGCAAGGCGGCATGGACGCCGGGCGTTTCCTCGTCAACACCACGGTGGGCGTGGCCGGCTTGGTGGACGTGGCGAGCATGATCGACCTGCCCAAGCACGAGGAGGACTTCGATCAGACCCTCGGTACCTGGGGCGTGCCCACCGGACCTTACATCGTCCTGCCGTTGCTCGGCCCCAATTCGCCGCGCGGTTTCGGCGGGTTGATCGGCGATACGGTGGCGAACCCGTCCACCTACGTCGGCGCGGGGATCGGGTCCGCGCTGTACGCCTTGCGTTTGGGCGACAGCCGTGCCGATTTGTTGAGCGCCACGAAGATCGTCGACGAGGCGGCGTTGGACCGTTACGAATTCATCCGCAACGCCTATTTCCAGCAGCGCAACTATCTGGTGCACGACGGCAATCCGCCTCGCCAAGCCGGTTTCGAAGACGAGCTGGACAAGGAGATGGAAGAGAGCTTGAGCGAAAGCGAAAAGAAGAAGCCGTAACGGTGGGCGCTTGTTCCATGGAGACGCCGTCCGGCGGGCGGCCGTCCCATGGCTCGAAGATTTGTCGGGTTTATGCTACTGTGTGACGATAGATTGCCGGTCTTCCCTATCCGATTAAGACGAGTGGAAAGAGAAATGAACAAGAACGAGTCGTTGCGGAACGCCCTGTCGCGCTGTCTGCTTGGCGTCGCCATGGGGGCTGCGCTGGTCGGCTGCGCTCCGGCCGTCACCGAGAGCAAGGCGGAACTGGTGCAGCAGCTGCACGATCCTCGCGATCCCTACGAGGGTTGGAACCGCGACGTGCAGTCGTTCAACGACGGCTTGGACGACTACGTCATGAAGCCTTTGGCCCACGGCTACCAGTTCATTACCCCTTCCTTCGTCGATAAGGGCGTGAGCAATTTCTTCAGCAATATCGACGATATCGCTGTGACGTTCAACGACCTGCTGCAGTGGAAGTTCCTGCAGGGCGGTATGGATGCCGGGCGTTTCCTGGTCAACACTTCGGCCGGCGTGGGCGGCTTCATCGACGTGGCGAGCATGATCGATTTGCCCAAGCACAATGAAGATTTCGATCAAACGTTGGGCGCTTGGGGCTTGCCGACCGGACCGTACATCGTCCTGCCGCTGGTCGGTCCGAGCACGCCGCGCGGGTTGGGCGGCCTGGTGGGCGACACCCTCACCAATCCCTTTACCTATGTGGGAGGGGCGGCCATCAGCTCGGGCATCTATGCGTTGCGCATGGTTGACGCTCGCGCCGATTTGCTCAGCGCCTCGAAGATCGCCGACGAAGCGGCGCTGGATCGTTACGAGTTCATCCGCAACGCTTACTTCCAGCAGCGCGATTATTTGGTTTACGACGGCCATCCCCCTCTCAAGGAAGGCTTCGAGGACGACTTGGACCAGGAAATGGAAAACAGTCTGGAACCGAACCAAAAGTAGCATTGCGGCGGGCCCTGCTGCGGCCGCGGCGAGAACCCCTGGCGGATGAATCCGTCCAGGGGTTTTTTGTGGTCGTCAGCTAGGCGATTTCTTTTTCCAAGGCGGCCAGTTCTTCCGGCGTGTTGGCGTTGCGGAACAGCGCCGGCGCGTCGCTGAAATCCACCACCGCCAGCCTGTGCCGCCGCAGCCACCCTTCGGCTTTGCGCTCGCCGCTGTCCATATAGGCCGACAAGCTGTTCGCCAGGTCGCTCTTCAACACGGCGAATACCGGGTTGAGCCGCGCGCCGTCGTGGGCCGTGCAGGCTTCGGCGTCTTGCGCCAACAGCGTGTCGTACAGACGCCGTAGCTGCGCCGGTTGCAGCAAGGGGCAGTCGCAGGGCACCACCAGCACATGGGGCGTTTGCGCCGCGCGCAGGGCGGCCAGCATGCCGGCCAGGGGACCTTCGTATCCGTCGCCGGCGTCGCCGATCACCGGATAGCCCAGTTGTTCGTAAGTTTCCCGGTAGCGGTTGGCGTTGATCAACACGCGGCCGGCCACTCGGCCAAGGGCGTCCAGGGCGTAAGCCGCCAGCGGCCGGCCGCGGAACGGGATCAATCCTTTGTCGCGATTGCCCATGCGGCGCGCCTCGCCGCCGGCCAGGACCACGCCGGTCAGTGTTGCGATGGGTTGCGGAATGCTAAGCTGTTCGGCCATATGCCTGATTCGACGGAGGTGGGACGTGATGGCTAAGCGATGGTTGGTTACTCTGGCCGCATTGTGGCTGGTTTGGTGCGTGCCGGCGGCGATGGCCGCCAACAGTGAGGCAACGGCGGGTTATTATCAAGTGGAAAGCGCCAAGCCGTTTCAGGATGTGGTGGACGACTTGAAGCTGATCGTCAGCGAAAAAAATTTCCGTCTGACCGGCCACAACCAATTGGGCAAGGCGCTGCGCGAGCGCGACGGCGAGCCCTTTCCCGACTACGACGTGCTGCAATTCTGCAACCTGGGCTACGCCAAGGAATTGCTGAAAATCGACCCGGACGCCATCCGCTACATGCCTTGCACCGTGGCCGTCTACAGCAGGAACGGCAAAACCGCGGTGGTGGGCCATACCTTGCCGACGGATACCGCCAATCCGCAGCTGAACCAGTTCGGCGTCAAGATGAACGGCATCCTTAAGGAAATTATCGATTACGCGGCGAGGCGCTGAGATAGCAATGACCGACATTCTCATCATAGGCGGCGGCGTCGCCGGGCTTTTGACCGCGCGGGAGCTGTTGCAAGGCGGCTCGCGGGTGACGCTGTTGGAAAAAGGCGTGGTGGGCGGCGAGTCGTCCTGGGCCGGCGGCGGCATCCTGTCGCCGCTGCGGCCTTGGCACGAGGCCGACGCCATCAACCGCCTGTGCCGCTGGAGCCAGGCTTACTACCCGGAGCTGGCCGACTCCCTGTCGCAGGGCAGCGGCACCGACCCGGAATGGTGGCGCTGCGGTGCGCTGTATTTGGACATGGATGCCGCCGAACGCGGTTCGGCACGGGCTTGGTGCGCCTCCTCGGCGGCGGCCTGCGACGAGCTTAACGCCGCCGCCGTGGCCGACATGGAGCCGGCCCTGCGTCTGGCCGCCGGGGACAGCTTGTGGTTGCCGGCCACCGCCCAGGTGCGCAACCCGCGCTTGCTCAAAGCGCTGAAAGCCGACGTGCTGCAACGGGGCTTGCAGTTGCTGGAGGGTGCCGGAGTGGAAGGCCTGCGGCAAGCAGACGGCAAGGTGACGGGCGTGGAAGTCGGCGGCACGCTGTTGACGGCGGATCGCTACGTGGTCACCGCCGGGGCCTGGTCCGAAGGCCTGCTGCGCTTCGTGCAGGTGGAGCCGGTGAAAGGCCAGATCGTGCTGTTCCAAGCGCCTCCCGGCCTGTTGGGCCGCATCGTCCTGTCCGGCAACCGCTACCTCATTCCGCGCCGCGACGGCCACATCCTGGCCGGCAGCACGGTGGAGCGGGCCGGCTTCGACAAAAGCCTCACCGACGCCGCTCTGGCCGAACTGCAAGCCTTCGCCTTGGACATTCTGCCCGCCCTGGCCGACTGCCCCATCGAACGGCAATGGGCCGGATTGCGGCCGGGCACCGCTTCCGGCGTGCCCTACATCGGCGTCCATCCGGAAATTTCCAACCTGTATTTCAACTGCGGCCACTTCCGCAACGGCCTGGTCATGGGCCCGGCCTCGGCGCGGCTGCTGGCCGACCTGTTGCTGGGCCGCGAGCCCATCGTGCCGCCGCAGCCTTACGGTCTGGACGCGGCGCATTGAGGGAGGCCGCTATTAACTGTGATCGTCTCGTTGCCCTGCGCCGCCACTTCCGGTTCCCTCTCCCTCAGGGAGAGGGAGGATTACAGCCCTTCATCGGCAGCGAAGGGGCAATGCCGACCGCTAGCACGCGGAATATCACCAAGCCAGCGGCTTGCCCAGGTAATTGACGAACTCCCCGCTGTGGCGCAAATCGAAGTGCTCCACCTGCTGGCGCATGCCGCGCACGCTTTCCTCCGCCTGCAACGGCGCGTTGGCGCCGCCCATGTCGGTCTGCACCCAACCCGGATGCACCAGCAGGAAACCCACGCCGCGCGGCCGTAAATCCAAGGCCAAGCTGCGCACGGCGGCGTTCAGCGCCGCCTTGCTGCTGCGGTACATCAGCGAATGTCCGCTGGAGTTGTCCGCCATGCTGCCCATCAGGCTAGTCACCGCCACCACCAATTTGCGTTCGCCGCGCAACACGTGGGGCAGGAACGCCTCGGCCATTTTCACCGGCCCCAGGGTGTTGATGCGCAACACCTGTTCCCACAAGCCGTAATCCATGCTGCCGAAATCGTTTTGGTCGTTGTCGCCGTAGACTCCCGCGTTGTTCAACAACACGTCGACGGCGCGGCCGCGCAGCTCCTCCGCCAGGCGGTCGATTGCGGCGTGGTCCGCCACGTCCAGCGCGTGGATTTCCAGGCCCCCGTGGCGCTTGGCCAACCCATGCAAGGCCTTGGAATTGTCGGGGTCGCGGCAGGCGGCCAGCACCCGCCAGCCCGCCTCCGCGTATTGACGGCAAAACTCTAGCCCCAAGCCTCGGTTGGCGCCGGTGACGAGTACGGTGTGCATGGCAAACTCCTGATGGTTGACGTTGGCGGCATGGTGGGAAAAAGCGCCTGCCGCGTCAAGTGCGCCATCGCGCGGCGAAACGTGGAATGCACCGGCTCTATCCGGTTTCGCCGCCGGAGCTAACCAGACTAGGCAGCAGGGATTCCTTTGTTCCTCGGCCCGTTGCTTTCATGGCCTGAAGGCCAACCGCTTCCGCCGGCCGTTGGTTCGCCCCCGGTTTTGGCTGTTGGTTACCGACGCTCGCCGCAACGCCGGATCGAGTAGAGCCCTCGGACGCAGGGATTCGGCTTCGTCTATCGGGCACGGAATTTGACGCCGCTGCGCCCGGCTGGTACTTCTTCTTCCAATGAAGACTTTTTCACGCCTCGAGATTCACGACATCGAACTGCCCGGCCTCACCCTCATCGAGGCCGGCGCCGGCACCGGCAAGACTTGGACCATCACCGGCCTGTACCTCCGCTTGCTGCTGGAGCAGGGCTTGGACGTGGAGCAAATCCTGGTGGTCACCTACACCAAGGCGGCCACCGCCGAGTTGCACGAGCGCATCCGCCGTCGTTTGGCGGACATGCTGGCCGCTTTGCAGGCGGGCGGCAGCGAAGACGCGTTCTGCGCCGCGCTGTTGCTCGCCATGGACGAGGCGCAGCGGGACAGGGCGCGGGCGCGCTTGACCCGCGCCATCAGCGGCTTCGACGAGGCGGCCATTTTCACCATCCACGGCTTTTGCCAGCGGGCGCTCACCGACCACGCTTTCGAGGCCGGCAGCGGCTTCGAGCAGGAGCTGGTGCCCGACGAGCGGGAGTTGCTGCGGGAAGTGGTGGACGATTTTTGGCGGCGCGAGGTGTATCCGGCCGGCGGGTTGTGGGTGGATTTCCTGGCAGAGACCGGCCAAAGCCCGGACGCTTGGCTGGCGGAGATTGCGCCCCACGTGGGCAAGCCTTATCTGCGGGTGGCCGAGGGCGACGCGTGTGCCGCAGCGTTCACAGCTCCCCTGGAGCAGGCGTACGCCGAGGCAAGGGCGCTCTGGCGAGGCGAACGCGAGGCGATCATGGCCCTGCTGCTGGCCGGCGATCTGGACGGCAACAAATACCGCGCCGCGTCGGTGCCCAAATGGTGCGCCGCATTCGACGGCTATTTCGCTTCGGCCCGGCCCGGACTAAGGCTGCCGGACAATGCCGCCAAGCTGACGCCGGAAGCCTTGGCCGGCGCGGCGAAAAAAGGCCGCACCCCGCCCAGCCACGCTTTTTTCGACGCCTGCCAAGGCTTGATCGAGGCGGCGGAGGAAACCGCCGCCCGGCTCGAGGCCAAGCTGGCCGCCGGCAAAGCGCGGCTGCTGGCCTGGTGCAACGCGGAGCTGCCCAAGCGCAAGGCGGCGCTGCAAGTGCTTTCCTACAACGATTTGCTCAACTGCCTGGCCGAGGCGCTGGATGCGGAGCACGGCGCCCATCTGGCCCAGGGCCTGCGCGAGCGCTACCGGGCCGCCCTGATCGACGAGTTCCAGGACACCGATCCGGTGCAGTACCGCATTTTCGAGGCGATTTACGGCGGTTCCGGCCAGCCGGTGTTCTTTGTCGGCGACCCCAAACAGGCCATCTACAGCTTCCGCGGCGCCGACGTGTACAGCTATCTGCAAGCGCGCCATCAGGCGGAACGGCTGCATACGCTGGACACCAACCAGCGCTCCACGGCGGAGCTGATCGCCGCGGTGAACGCCTTGTTCAGCGGCCACGGTGCGCCGTTCCTGGTGGAGGACATCGATTTCCGCCCGGCGCAGGCCTCCACGCGGCCCAAGCCTTGGCTGGCGGTGGAAGGCGACGGCGGCGCGCCGTTCCGCTTCGACGTGCTGCCGCAGCCGCCTGCCGGTTCCAAGGGGGCCAAGCCCTGGAGCAAGGAGCGGGCGGCGGAGATGGCGGCGGAGTCCACGGCGGCGGATATCGCGCGGTTGCTGGGCTTGGCGCGGCAGGGGAGGGCGAGATTGGTATCCGACTCCGCTATTGCCCAGGAGCCAGCGAGGCTTGATCCCCTTTCCCTTAGGGGGACGGGTGGAGAAGGCCGTGGCTATTTAACTCCCCCTCACCCCGACCCTCTCCCGGAAGGAGAGGGAACTCGAAAACTCAACGGCGGCGACATCGCCGTGCTGGTGTCCACCCATCACCAGGGACGGCGCATGGAGTTGGCGTTGCGCGCTTTGGGAATACCCAGCGTGCGCCAGGGCCAGGACAACGTTTACGCCGGCAGCGAGGCCATGGAGCTGGAGCGGGTGCTGCTGGCCGCCGCCGAGCCGGGGCGGGAGCCGTTGGTGAAAGGGGCCTTGGCGACCGAATTGATGGGCTGGCGGGCCGGCGAGCTGTTCGCCCTGCAGCAGGACGAGGCCGCCTGGGAGGAGCAGCTGGACCGCTTCCACCGCTACCATGCCCTATGGCGCGACCACGGCTTCATGCCCATGCTGCGCGCCTGGTTCGACGAGGCCGGCGTGGCGGAGCGTCTGCTGGCCCATGGCGACGGCGAGCGGCGCTTGACCAACCTGCTGCACCTGGCCGAACTGCTGCAAGTGGAAAGCCACGAGCGGCCCGGGCTGGACGCGCTGCTGGGCTGGTTCGGCCGCAAGCTGCACCAGCCCGAGCGGGGCGAGGAGGCGGCATTGCTGCGGCTGGAAAGCGACGCGGAGCGGGTCAAGATCGTCACCGTGCACACCAGCAAGGGCTTGGAGTATCCCGTGGTGTATTGCCCTTTCCTGTGGGACGGCGGCCTGTTGCGCAAGGACGAAAGCAGCTTCGCTTACCACGACGAGCGGCAGCAGCCTTGGCTGACCTTCCAGCCCGACGATTCCACGCTGGGCACCGTCGCTCGCGAGCGCCTGGCGGAAAAGCTGCGCCTGCTCTACGTGGCCCTGACCCGCGCCAAGCACCGCTGCCAGGTGGTGTGGGGCCACGTTTCCGGTATGGAGCTGTCGGCGCTGTTCTGGCTGCTGCACGGCGGCGATTGCGTCGGCGCGGAGGATTCCCTGGCGGCGCTGGAGCGGCGGGCCAAGGCCTTGGATCACGGAGCCATCGTCGAGGCGCTGGAGCGGCTGGCGGCAGGCGCGCCCGACGCCATCGGCCTGGCGCAGGCCTCCGCCGCTGGCGAGGGTGGTCGTCCCGCCGCCGAGCCGCGCGACGGCCTGGCGGCGCAGGCTTTCACCCGCGGCGTTTTGCAGCCGGCTTGGCGCATGACCAGTTTTTCGGCGCTGTCCGCCGGCCGCCACAGCGAAGCGCCGGACCACGACGCGGCGAGCGCCGCCGCGCCGCCGCCGCCCGCCGGCGACAACATCTTCACTTTTCCGCGCGGCGCCAACGCTGGCACCTGCTTGCACGCCGTTTTCGAAAACTGGGAGTTCACTTGTCGCGAGCGTGAGCCGTTGGAGCGGTTGGCGGCCCGCAAGCTCAAGGCCTATGCCATCGACGAGAAATGGAACGCCGTGGTGGCGGCCATGGTGGATGCCGTGCTGGACGCGCCCCTGGACGGCGCGGCGCTGCGGTTGAACCGCGTGCCGGCCGGGCAGCGGCTGGTGGAGCTGGAATTCACCTTCGCCCTGCAGGGCCTGCAAGCGCGGCGGCTGCAAGCGTTGCTGGCCGACCCGGCCTACGGTTTGGCGCCGGCCTTCGTGCAGGCCGCCGGGCAGCTGGCCTTCGACGCCGCCCACGGCTACATGAAAGGCTATATCGATCTGGTATTCGCGCACGAGGGGCGTTACTACGTGGTGGACTGGAAGTCCAATTGGCTCGGCGCCAGCCCGGCCGATTATATTTCGCCGCGCCTGGAGCAGGCCGTGGCGCGCGAGCACTACTACCTGCAATACCTTATCTACTGCCTGGCCTTGCACCGTTACTTGCGGCTGCGCCAGCCGGACTACGACTATGGGCATCACTTCGGCGGCGTTTATTACCTGTTCCTGCGCGGCATCCATCCCGCTTTCCCCGGCGCCGGCATCCACGCCGACCGGCCGTCGCCGGCGCTGATCGACGCCTTGGATCGCTTGTTCGAAGGGGAGGAGGCGGCATGACGGAAACTTATTCGCCCCTGGCCGAACAGTTCGCCGCCTGCTTGGGACGGTTGCATCCGCAGGCGCCGGAATCGGTGCTGGACCTGGCCAGGCGCGTTTGCCTGGCGGTGGAAGAGGGGCATGTGTGCTTGGACTTGGCGGGTGGTTTTGGCGCTACCGATGAGCCCACAACTTCCGGTCCCCTCTCCCTCAGGGAGAGGGATAGGGTGAGGGGATTAAATGACCATGGCTTTTTAACTTCCCCTCACCCCAACCCTCTCCCTGAGGGAGAGGGAGCCGGAGGAATCATCGGCGCGCCGGGCGAGCACACCCCCTTGGTCCTGGACGGCGCGCGCCTTTACCTGGCCCGCTACTGGCATTACGAAACGCGCTTGGCGCAACAGCTGCTGCAGCGCGCGGCGTTTTGCGACGACGTGGACTTGCCCAAGCTGCGCCGGGATCTGGACCGTTTGTTCACCCACAACACCCAGCAGCCGGACTGGCAGCGGGCGGCGGCGGCCGCCGCCGTGCTGCGGCGTTTCTGCGTTATTTCCGGCGGCCCCGGCACCGGCAAAACCACCACCGTCATCCGCATCCTCGCCGCCTTGCAGTCCCAGGCCGGCGGCGGTTTGCGCATCGGCCTGGCGGCGCCCACCGGCAAGGCCGCCGCCCGCATGCAGGACGCCATCCGCGGCGCCAAGCTGAGCCTCGGCTTCGATGCCGACACCGTGGCGGCCATCCCGGAAAACGCCCTGACCCTGCACCGCCTGCTGGGCAGCCGGCCCGATTCGGTCTATTTCCGCCACAACGCCGAGCGCCCCTTGCCTTTGGACGTGCTGGTGGTGGACGAGGCTTCCATGATCGACTTGGCGCTGATGGCCAAGCTGCTGGACGCCCTGCCGCCCGGCTGCCGCTTGATCCTGCTGGGCGACAAGGACCAGCTGGCCTCGGTGGAGGCGGGATCGGTGTTCGGCGACATTTGCGCCGGCGGGCGATACAGCGACGGGTTTTTGGCTTTGCTGCGGGAGGCGGGAGCGCCTGTCGCCGCCGCCGGCGAGGGGCCAGCGTCCTCCCCTTTGTCCGACTCCATCCTGCTGCTGCGCCACTCCCACCGCTTCGCCGCCGACAGCGGCATCGGCGCCTTGGCGCGGCTGTTCAACGACGGCCAGGCCGAGCCGGCTTTGGCGCTGTTGGCGCGGGGGGAAAACGGCATCGCCTGGCAGCAGGGGCGTTTCGCCCAGTTGAAGGACGACCTGCTGCGGCGCATGGAGGAGGGATACGCCGGCTATTTCGATGCGGTGCGCCAGGGCGACGCGGCGGCGGCCCTGGCGGCCTTCAACCGCTTCCGCGCGCTCACCGCCCATCGGGAAGGGGACGGCGGCGCGGAAAACCTCAACCGGCTGCTGGAGGAGCGCCTCAAGCAGCGGCGCAATCTTAACTACCGCACGGTTTGGTATCCGGGCCGGGCGGTGATGATATCCCGCAACGATTACAACCTGCGGCTGTTCAACGGCGACATCGGCATCGCCCTGGAGGATGGCGGCCAGTTGCGGGTGTTTTTCGAGGACGGCGAGGGCCGCGTGCGCGGCTTGGCCCCCGGCCGGCTGCCGGAGCATCAGCCGGTGTACGCCATGACCGTGCATAAAAGCCAGGGCTCGGAGTTCGACGAGGTGCTGCTGGCGCTGCCCGATCAGGCCAGTCCGGTGCTCAACCGGCCGCTGGCCTACACGGCGGTGACCCGCGCCAAACAGCGGGCGGAGATCTGGGGAACGGCGGAGGCGTTGACGCGGGCCCTGGCCGCTTTGCCGGCCAGGGCTTCCGGCTTGCGCGAGCGACTGTGGGGCGGTTAGCCCTTTTTGCGTTCGCGGATGAAGGTTTCGATGTCTTCCTGCTGCTGCGGGCTGAGCTGCTTGAAGCGCAGGTCGATATGGAACATGTTGTCGCTGCCGGACAAATAGCTAAGGCTGACCGTGGCGACGGCGGAGATGGCTTGGGGTTTGCCGCCCACCAGGATTTTGAAGCCCAGCCTGATTTGGCTGCCCGCCTTGGCGGTATAGGGCACCCTGATGGTCATGCCGTGCTGGTCTATGCGATGGGCGCGGCATTGCAATATCCGGCCGTCCGGCCATTGGGTCACTACGGGCAAATCGTAAGAGAGCTGTGTAGAACTCATCGCGGGTCTTTCGGCTGAAGCGGGCGTTTGGCAACGATGACGGACTTCGCCATGGGTTGTGGCGTCTCCGCCTCAACTTTTCAAGCCCACGCCTTTGTTTAATAGGTAAAGGGCGAACACGGCCTGCGCCGCGATAAAGCCCAGGCCGATGGAAAAGGCGTGCAGCAGCGGGATGTCGCTGATCCCCAAAAAACCGTAGCGGAACGCGTTGACCATGTAGAGGATGGGATTGCCCAGGGACAGGTTGCGCCAGAATTCCGGCAGCAGGTCCACCGTGTAGAACACCCCGCCCAGGTAGACCAGGGGCGTCAGCACGAAATTGGGGATGATGGAAATGTCGTCGAAGCTGTTGGCGTAGACGGCGTTGATGAAGCCGGCCAGGGCGAACAAGGCCGAGGTCACCAGGAACACTGCCAGGGTGATGCCGTAATCGTGGATGCGCACTTCGGTGAAGCACAGGGAGATGGCCGTCACCACGCCGCCCACCGCCAGCCCGCGCGCCACGCCGCCGGTGACGTAACCGGCCAGGATCACCCAGTTGGGCACCGGCGCCACCAGCAGCTCCTCGATGTGGCGCTGGAACTTGGTGGAGTAGAACGAGGACACCACGTTGGAATAGGCGTTGTTGATCACCGTCATGAGGATCACGCCGGGCACGATGAAATCGATATAGCGGTAGCCGCCCATGTCGCCGATGCGCTCGCCCATGAGGCGGCCGAAAATCAAAAAGTACAGGGAGGTGGTCACCGCCGCCGGCAGGATGGTTTGCGGCCATATGCGGGTGAAGCGGGCGACTTCCTTGTAGACGATGGTTTGGAAGGCGATGAGGGTATTCATGGGTGAGCTATTGTAATGCCCTTTGCGCCGGCTGGGCAGCGCTCAAAACGCCATGACGACTTCCAGTGGCGCCCCGGCGCAAGCCAGCGCGACGCTGTCGCGGCCGAAATGCTCCGCCGCTTCGCCGTTCACCGTCACGCCGGACAGGGGGCGCGGCAGCGGCGGCCTTAGCGCCATCCTGACGTGCGGCGCGGCAAAATCGCCGGACAGCCGCAAGCGCAGGCGGTTTTCCCCTTCCCGGCGCAGGGTGTAGCTGAGCTTGCCGTAGCCGGTGGGCATGCCGCTCACGGCGATTTCGAAGCCGCCGTCCAGCCATCGGGCGGGAACGCCCGCCGCGATCACCAGGGTTTGCTCGGTTTCCCGCTCGTAGACGAACAGGTTGCGGAAGGCCAGCACGTACTCGGCGCCGATCCAGCTGTGGGGCACGTCGCCCAGATGGGCCGGGGTGCGGGCGTCGCGCCAGGCGATTTCCGGCCATTGGTTCCAGGCCCGGGGGCGGCGGTCGGCCAGGAAGAAGTCGAGCAGCTCGTGGGCGTCGTCGCGCCGGCCCAGGCGCACCAGGGCGTCGACGACGCGGATTTCGTAGGGGGTGTAATTGGTCCATTCCATGCCGCCGTCGCGGCGCCGGCGGAAGTGCTCCAGGTAGCGGTCGAAAGTGCGGGCGACGGCGTCGGCCGGCAAGGGGGGGCGGTCCAGGAGGCTGATGGCGTTGGCGCTGGCGGCGGGGTCGAAGTCGGCCCACTCTACCGAGCCGGGCAGGAAGTCGATGCCGCGTTGGGCCATGGTGGTTCGGATGGACTCCGCCAGGGCTTGGCGGAAGTCGGCCGCCAGCCCGGCCAGGCGCGCCGCCTCGGTGATTTGGTCCAGCGCTTGCGCCATGGCGGCGGCGTCCTCCAGGCCGCGCAAGGCCCAGAAATCGTCCCAATAGGCGTGCACCGGCTGGGCCAGGTAGCCTTCGTGGCTGACCGATTCCGGCAGCAGGCCGTAGCAGGCGCGCTTGCCTTCCGTGCGGAAGTCCTCTGTCAGGCGGCGGGCGCGCAGCGCTTCCAGATAGGCCAGCGCCCGTTGTGCCGCGGGCCACAGTTCCCGCAAAAACGCCCGGTCGCCGCTGAAGCGGTAATAGTCCCACACGGCGTGGACGAACTGGCCTTGGCTGTCGAACTCGGCCAGCCAGTCGGGGCCGTTGCGGTCCACGCAGCAGGGCACGTTGCCGTCGGCGGCGATGAAGGGCGCGTACCAGCGGGCGTAGTCCGCCGCCTCGGCGGCGCAACCCATGCGCACCAAGGCCGCCGCCATGGAGGCGCCGTCGCGGATCCAGGAGCGGATGTAGCGGCGCGGCCCCGGCTGGATGGCCGGGCCGCTGCGATTGACGAGGATGTGGGCGGCGGCGGTTTTGCAAGCCAGGTGGGCGGCTTGCGCCGCCTCGGGCAGGCGCAGCTCGATTTTATCCAGCCGGCTTTCCCAATGCCGCAGGTGGGCGGCGAGCAGCTGTTCGCCGTCGGCGTTTCCGCATCGCTCCGCCTTGGCGGCGTCCGCTGCGCCGAAAGGGATGGCCAGGTAAACATCGCGTCGCTGGCCGGGCGCCAGCTCCAGGTCGTAACGCAAGGCGCCGGAGGCGTAGCCGAATCCGTCCTCGACCAGGCCGGACGCCGGCGTTTCGCCGGCCAGCAAGGCCGCCGTCACCTGGCCCTGGTCGAAGGCGGCGGCGCCGAAGGCGGTGGGGACGGCCAGCGGGACGACGGTTTTGCCGTCGTCCACCCGTATCGTTCGGCCGTCGTAAGCCAGCCGGCGGATCGGGCTGGTGCCGCCGATTTTGCCGAAGGACTGCCAGGGCGGCGTCACCTGGAACGGCCGGATGGCGGCGAAGAAGCGCACCGGGCGGGACTCGCCGCCGACGTTCTCCAGCCGGTAGCGCACGTACAGCACCGCCTCGTCCAGCTCGCCGCCGGCGAAGGCTGTGGTGGTCAGCGTCAGGCCGTGCAGCCGCCAGACCGACGAGGGGACGGGCAGGTAGTCCCGTTCCAGCCGTTGTTCGACGGCGGCATCGGCCCAGGTCAGGAGTTTTTCGTCCAGGTACAGGAACGGTTCCAGGGAAAAGCCGCCTTCGTCCACTTCCAGCAGGCCTTCTTCGTTGAGCACGGCGCGGGTCAGCCCATGGGGCACGCCCGCCGGCGTCCAGTAGCTTTGCTCGCCGTACAGGTAGCGGGGATAGAGGCCGCGCCGGCTTTCCTGGGCCAGGTGGCGGAAAAAAGCGTCGATGGAGCGGGAATAGTCGTAAGGCTGCACCTCGATTTCGGCGATGCCGTCGCTGGCGGACCGCAGGGCCAGGCGGACGAAGCGCGCCGTGCATTGGGGCAGGTAGACGGGGCTGCGCCGGCCTTGGGCCTGCGGCGCTTGGTAAGCGCTGCGCCAATGGTTGCCGTCGGCGGAAATCTGCACTTCGAACGGGGCGGCCCGGGACGCCCAATCGACGGCCAGGCCGCCGAATTCCCGCTCCTCGCGGAAGTCCACCAGCAGCCAGGGGGCGGCGTCGGCGGGATCCGGCCGCCAGTGGCTGTCCTTGCGGCCGTCCATGGCGCAGCCGGCGTCGTGTCCGGGCAGGGCGCTGGAGGCTTGCAGCAAGGGTGTTTCGCGGATGCTGTGGTCCTCCAGCCGCAAGTCCGCCAGCCAGACGCTGCCCTTGCCGCCGGGGGGCGCGGCGATGACGATTTCGATGGCGCCGATTCGTTGCGCCGGGCCGCTGCCGGCCGGTCCCCAAGCGAAGTCGATCTGGCTGCTGCGGATTTTCAGCGCGCGCCAGTCGCAGGCGAAATCGAAGCCTTCCTGTTGGTAGCGCCAAACGTTGTGGCCGCCGGGGTCCACCAGCTTGAATTCGAACTTGTTGGGCGGGGCGGCGCCGCGCAGGCGGAACGTGAAGGCGTAGGCTTCCGGCAAGGATAGGTCGATCGGCTTGCGCGCCACCACGAAGCCGCCGCCGTCGCCGAAGTCGAAGTCCAGCCGCAGGGCGTGGCCGTCCGCTTCCGTTGCTCGGGAGATGTCCAGCCGCGCCTGGCCCGAGGTGACCGCGGTCCAATCGGCGACGGATGCGAAGTCGTCCAAAACCTGGCTTTTCATGGCGTCGGCCCCTGTTGCGCGGTATGGTGTCACGACACGGTACCGGCGATTGGGTAGCCGTTCAAGCGTCAGGCGTCGAAATGGCCGGGCGATTAGCGGGATTTCGGCAATAATTAGCCGCGGCGGCGTGTATCGGCGCATCGCCCGACGATAACGAAAATGGTGTACACATGGATCCGCAACAAATTCCCTATCTGCATATCGATCAAACGACCTGGCGACGCCTGGCCGGAGAAGTAAAAGCTTTCGCCGCCTCGGAAGTGGGCGGCCGGGCGAAAGGGTTTTTCATGCTGCTGTTGGCGTTGCTATTGGCGATCAGCGGGTTGAACGTGTTCGGCAGTTATGTGGGCCGCGATTTCATGACCGCCATCGAGCATCGCGACAAAAGCGGCTTCATCGGACAGGCGCTGATTTATGTGGGCGTGTTCGCCGCTTCCACGGCGGTGGGCGCCTATTTGCGTTTCTACGAGGAGCGCTTGGGGCTGACCTGGCGGGAATGGCTGACCAAGCGCTTGGTCGATCAATACCTCAGCCACGGCATCTATTACCGCTTGGAATCGGAAGGCGAGCTGGAGAATCCCGACCAGCGCATCGCCGAAGACGTGCGCGTGTTTACCGCCACCACGCTGTCGTTCGTGCTGATGATCTTCAACAGCAGCATCACGGTGCTGGCTTTCTCCGGGGTGCTGTGGAGCATCAGCCCGACCTTGTTCGTCGTGGCGGTGCTGTACGCGGTGGGCGGCTCCTACGGCATGTTCGTGCTGGGACGCTCCCTGGCCGGCTTGAATTACCGCCAGCTGGACAAAGAGGCCAACTTCCGCGCCGAATTGATCCATGTGCGGGAAAATGCCGATTCGGTGGCCCTGTTGCACCGGGAGGAGCGGCTGAAGGCCCGCTTGCGGCGGCGCATCGACGATTTGGTCGGCAATTTCACCAACATCATTTTCGTCAACCGTAAGTTGGGCTTCTACAGCATCGGCTACAACTACCTGGTGCAGATCATCCCGGCCCTGGTGGTGGCGCCGCTGTTCATCGGCGGCGCAGCGCCCTTCGGCGTCATCGCCCAATCGGCCATCGCCTTCGTCCACCTGGTCGGGGCGTTTTCCCTCATCGTGACCAACTTCCCGTCCCTGTCTTCCTACACCGCCGTGGTGGCCCGGTTGGGTTCGCTGCGCGAGGCGGTCGAGGGCGGCGCCGGCATCGCCGCTTGCGGCGCCGGGGAGCCGGAGGCCATCGAGGTCTGCGAATGCGGCGAGGGCGACCGCTTGGAATACGAGGGCTTGACCCTGCTGTCGTCCCAGGACGGCCGCTGCCTGGTGAAGGATCTGACGGTCGTCATCCCCTACGGCACTCGCCTGTTGGTGGTGGGGCCCAACGAAGAAGCCAAGCAAGCGCTGTTCCGGGCGACGGCGTCCATGTGGGCCGACGGCTCGGGCAAGATCGTCCGCCCCGAGCCGACGCAGCTCTATTTCTTGCCGGAGCGGCCTTATATGCCGCCGGGCACCCTGCGGGACCTGCTGATTCGCACCGGCACCGAAGCGAGCGTGACGGAAGAGCGCATCGTGGACACGCTGCGCAGCCTCAAGCTGGAGCCGGTGCTGAAGCGGGTGGGTGGTTTCGACACGCAGCAGGACTGGGACGACGTGTTGTCCCTCAGCGAGCAACAGCTCATGGCGTTCGCCCGCCTGTTCCTGGCCGCGCCGCGCTTTGTGTTTTTGGACCGCATCAGGACCACCCTGGACTTGGACGGCGAAGCCATGGTGTTGAAGCTGCTCAAGGAAAGCGCCATCACTTACCTGTCCCTGGGTCGCAGCCGCCACGGCAAGCGCGACAGCGACGACAAGCTGAAGAACTACGATGCCGTGCTGGAGCTGGCCGAGGACGGTTCCTGGGCGTTGCGGCGGGTCAAGGGCGGCGAGATCGTCGCCTAAGCGCTGTCCCCCCAGGGCGGGGCGGCGTCGCGGCTGCGGGCCCGGCGGCGCTGCTCGGCCTTGCGCAGGATGTCCCGGCGGACATCGTCGTCGGCCTCCTGCCAGCCGGTGATTTCCGCCAGCGCGCGAAAGCAGCCCAGGCAGATGTCCGTGCTGTCTAGGCAGCAGTTGCGGACGCAGGGGGAGGGGACGCGCTGGGTCGGGGTATGCATGGCTGGCCTGCGGAGGTTCTTAAGGGGGATCAGGGGCGCGGGATCGGGCTCGAATCTTCCATCTACGCGGCCTTCTGCCGCCGCCACAAAGGCCTGATGTCCGCCAGTCCTGCCACCAGCAGATAAACTCCCAGTCCCAGTGTGCCGCTCAGCCAGGGCGTCCAGCCCTGCCGTTCCACCGCGTAGGCGTTTGCGCCGTACAACGCCAGTCCCAGGGCCAGATAGCCCAGCACCTTGCCCAGGTCGTAACGCACCGGGTAGTAGCGTTGGCCCAGGCCGTAAGAAACCAGCGCCATGGAGGCGTAGCAGGCCAGGGTGGCCCAGGCCGAGCCCAGGTAGCCGTAGAGCGGTATCCACCAGACGTTGAGCGCGGCGGTCAGGGCCGCGCCCCCCAAGGACACCCAGGCGCCCAGGCCGGTGCGGTCGCTGAGTTTGTACCAGATGGACAGGTTGACGTAGACGCCGAGGAACAAATTGGCCAGCAGCAGGATGGGCACCACGGCCAGGCCCTCGCGGTATTCCGCGCCGATGAAGTATTTGAAGAAATCCAGGTACAGCGTCACCAGCAGGAAGATGAACACGCAGAACATGACGAAGTAATTCATCACCACGGCATAGGCTCGCTTGGCGTCGGCGCGGCCGGCGTAGGAGAAGAAGAACGGTTCGCCGGCGTAGCGGAAGGCCTGCACGAACAGGGACATGAGGATGGACAGCTTGTAGCAGGCGCCGTAGATGCCGAGCATCTTCAGGTTGGTGGCGAGGTCGTAGGGCAGCAGGAACTTGAGGATGGCACGGTCCAGCATTTCGTTGACCATGCCGGCGAAACCGATCACCACCATGGGCAGGGAATAGGCCAGCATGGGCTTCAAAACGGCGGGACTCAGGCACAGCGGCACGCCGCGGAATTGCGGCAGCAGCAGCAGCAGCTTGCAGCCGCTGGCGGCCAGGTTGGCAAGGAAGATGTAGCCCACGCCGATGGCCGGGTCATATAGGCTGGCGGCCCAGGAGCCGGCTTCCGCCCGGCGGCAGTAGAGCAGGAAGAACAGGTTGAGGGCGATGGTCAGGCCGATTTCCGTCAGCTTGATGCCGGCGAAGCGCCAGGCGCGGTTTTCGCTGCGCAGCCGGGCGAAGGGCAGGGCGGTGACGGCGTCCAGGGCCAGGATCGCGGCGAACCACAGCAGGTATTCGGGATGGTCCGGATAGCGCAGCCAGTCCGCCAGCGGTGCGTGGAACACGGCGACGGCGCCGACGAACGCCAGGCTGGTGAGCGTCAAAAAGCCCAGGGCGCCGGCGTAGACCCGGGCCGGGTCCATGTCGTCGCGCTGGCGGAAGCGGAAATAGCCCGTCTCCAGGCCGAAGGCCAGCAGCACGGCGAAAAAGCCGGCGTAGGCGTAAAACTCCGACACCACGCCGTATTCGCCGGCGGTGTAGGTATAGGTGTAGAGCGGCACCAGCAGGTAGTTGAGGAAGCGGCCGACGATGCTGCTGAGGCCGTAGATGGCGGTTTGGGAGACGAGTTGGCGCAGGGGGCTCAAGGTGCAGGGGTTCCGCAGGGTCAGAGGCCCACATTGTATTCGCAGCGGAGGGGGAAGGCGAAAAGGCTTGGCGCGGCGCGCTCAACCTGAATGCGCCAGGGATTGCACCGCGCCGAAAACCACGTAACAACCCAATCCCAGCAGGAACAGGCCGAACCCCAGCCGCAAATGGGGGCCGCTGAGCTGGTTGGCCAGCAGCGCGCCGATCCAGCCGCCCAGCAACAGCGCCACGGCCATGATGAGGGCGGCCGGCAAATCCACTTGGCCTTGGCGGTAGTATTCGATAACCGCGCCCAGTCCCACCGGCGGCAGCAATACGGCCAAGCTGGTGCCGATGGCGGAATGCTCGGAGAAGCCGGCCAGGTAAATCAACGCGGGCACGATCAACACGCCGCCGCCGATGCCGAACAAGCCGGAAGCCACGCCGGCCGCCAGGCCGATGCAGACGAATAGGATGAAGGGGGCTGGCGTCGTCACGGTTGGGCCTTTTCCGTCAGGTTCGGGTAAGCAGTTCCAGCAGGTGGCCGTTGGGATCGCGGAAGTATACGCCCCGGCCGCTTTTCCAATCGTTGAGCAGGCCGTTTTCCGTATGCCAAGGGTCGCTGCCGTAGGGGATGCCGGCGGCCTTCACCCGCTCCAGGATGGCGTCGAATTCGTCGTCGCCGACGTGGAAGGCGTAGTGGTGGCGCTCGAAAGCGGCGGCGATGTCGAAATCGAAGGTCAACGTGTCGTTGATGCGTACCGGCGCGAAATGCCCTTGCGGGCCTTGGTACGGCAAGCCGAAGAGGCCGGCGAACCAGCGCGCCGAGGCGTCGTTGTCGTGGGCGGGGACGATGGTGTGATTCAGTACGATGGCCATGGGCGCCTCCAGTGGCCCATTAGACAACGGGGCGGGCCATAGGTTGCCGTCGTTCAAGCCGGCCGGGCGTCAGCGGAAATCCCGCGAAGTCGTTTGCAGTCGTCCCAGCTGGCCGCTGTAGTCGTAGAGCTTTTCCGCCACCAGGTGCGCCACGGGGCCTTGCCGTTCCAGCGTTCCCGCCACGCCCAACAGGCTGGCGCCCAGCAGCTCGCGCCGCTGGCGCTCGGCCAGGTCCGGCCGGACGATGACGTTGATGTAGCCGGTTTCGTCCTCCAGGGTGACGAAAATGACGCCGGCGGCGGAGCCGGGGCGTTGGCGGTGGGTGACGAGGCCGGCTGTTGCCGTGCGGCTGCCGTCGGGCAGGCTGCGCAGCTTGGCGGCGGTTTGGACGCCGCGCCGGTAAAAGCGCGGGCGCAGCAGGGCGAGGGGATGGGCGCCCAGGGTAAACCCCAGGCTGGCGTAGTCGGCGACGATGTCCTGGCCTTCCGTGGGCGCTTCGAAGCCGGGCAGGGTTTCCTGGATGGGCGCGTGCTCCAGCAAGCCAACCCGTTGTTCCACGCCGGCCGCCAGCCAATAGGCGTTGCGGCGGTGGCCGGCGAGGGATTGCACGGCGCCGGCGGCGGCCAGGGCTTGCAGCTCGCGCCGGTCCAGGGCGGCGGCTTGGGCGAGGTGGGCCAGGCTGGTGAAGATTACGCCGCCTTCACCCCCGCCGGCCCCGCTTGCCGAGAGGGCATTGCGGGCGGCGGCGATGCGGCGGCCGGCTTCCGGCGACAAGCCTTTGACCAGGCACAGGCCTAGCCGCACCGCCGGCAGGAGCGGGCCCTGCCCGCGACCGTCGCGGCCGGGCGCCGCTGCTACGGGCTCCAACGAACACTTCCAGCCGCTCGCCGACACATCCGCCGGCAACACGGTCACGCCGTGGCGCTTGGCGTCCTGGATCAACTGCGCCGGGGCGTAGAAGCCCATGGGCTGGCTGTCGAGCAGGGCGGCGAGGAAGGCGGCCGGCTCGTGGCATTTGAGCCAAGCGGAGACATAGACCAACAGCGCGAAGCTGGCGGCGTGGGATTCGGGGAAGCCGTATTCGCCGAAGCCCTGGATTTGCCGATAGAGCTGCTGGGCGAAGCGGTCCGAATAGCCGCGCTCCTTCATGCCGTCGATGAGCTTTTGGCGGAATTTTTCCAGCTCGCCGTGGCGGCGCCAGGCGCCCATGGCGCGGCGCAGCTGGTCCGCCTCCCCCGGCGTGAAGCCGCCGGCCACCACCGCCAGTTGCATCACCTGCTCCTGGAAAATCGGCACGCCCAGGGTGCGCTCCAGCACGGTTTTCACCGCCTCGCTGGGATAAGCGATTCGTTCCAGGCCTTGGCGGCGTTTCAGGTAGGGATGCACCATGCCGCCCTGGATCGGGCCGGGGCGGACGATGGAGACTTCGATCACCAGGTCGTAGAAGTTGCGCGGCCTCAAGCGCGGCAGCATGGCCATCTGGGCGCGGGACTCCACCTGGAACACGCCGAGGGTGTCGGCGGCGGAGATCATGCGGTAGACGGCCGGGTCTTCCGGCGGGATATCGGCCAGGGTAAAGGGCTGGCCGCGGCGGGCGCTCACCAGCTCCAGGGCGCGGCGGATGGCGGACAGCATCCCTAGGGCCAGCACGTCCACTTTCAGCAAACCCAGGGCGTCCAGGTCGTCCTTGTCCCACTGGATGACGGTGCGGGCCGCCATGGCGGCGTTTTCCACCGGCACCAGCCGCGACAAGGGGCCGCGCGAGATGACGAAGCCGCCCACGTGCTGGGACAGGTGGCGCGGGAAGCCGCGCAGCTCGTCGGCGATGCTGGCCCAGCGCCGGACTACGGGGCTTTGCGGGTCCAGTCCGGCTTCGACGAAGCGTTGCCGGAGGTCGTCCGGACCGTCCCACCAGGCGATGGATTTGGCGACGCGGTCCACTTGGGTCAGTTCCAGTCCCAGCGCCTTGCCCACGTCGCGCAGGGCGCTGCGCGGCCGGTAGCTGATGACGCAGGCGGCCAAGGCGGCGCGGTCGCGGCCGTATTTGCCGTACAGGTATTGGATGACCTCCTCGCGCCGCTCGTGCTCGAAATCCACGTCGATGTCCGGCGGCTCGCCCCGCTCGCGGGAAATGAAGCGCTCGAACAGCAGGTTGCCGCGCGCCGGGTCCACTTCGGTTATGCCTAAGCAATAACACACCGCCGAATTGGCGGCGGAGCCGCGCCCCTGGCAGAGGATGCCGCGGGAGCGGGCGTAGCGGACGATGTCGTAGACGGTGAGGAAAAACGGCTCGTATTGCAGTTCGGCGATCAGGGCCAGTTCGTGCTCGATCTGTGCCCGCACCTTGCCGGGTTCGCCGTGGGGAAAGCGCTGTCGCAAACCTTCCTCGGTGATGCGGCACAAATAGCCGCTGGCCGTCTCGCCTTGCGGCACCAGCTCTTCCGGGTATTCGTAGCGCAGTTCGTCCAGGGAAAAGGCACAGCGTTCGGCGACTCTCAGGGTTTCCGCCAGCAGTTCCGGCGGATAGAGCCGCGCCAGTTTGCCGCGGCTGCGTAGGTGGCGTTCGGCGTTGCGCTGCAGGGCGTAGCCGGCTTGCGCCAGGGTGGTTTTGTGGCGGACGGCGCTGAGGGTGTCTTGCAGGATCTTGCGGCGGCGGACGTGCATATGCACATCGCCCGCCGCCGCCAGGGGCAGGCCGCTGGCCTGGGACAACCGCCGCAGCTGATCCAGTTGGACGGCCGGGTCTTGTTCCAGCAGCAACTCGGCGGCGATCCAGGCGCGGCCGGGGAAGCGTTCGGCCAGCCAGCGGGCGTCATCGTAGGGTGCGCATTGCGCACCATCGAGCGCCGTTAAGGTGCGCAATGCGCACCCTACGGAATCGGCGGCGGGGATCAGCAGCGCCAGGCAATCGGCCAAGCCCGGTTCCAAATCCGCCATTTCCAGCCGGTAGCCGCCTTTGTTTGCGCGGCGCCGGCCCAGGCTGACGAGTTGGGACAGGTTGCCGTAGCCCTCGCGGTTTTGCGCCAGCAGTACCAGCTTGGGGCCGTCCGCCAGTTGGATTTCGCTGCCGACAATGAGTTTGATCCCCAGAGGTTTGGCGGCGGCGTGGGCGCGCACCACGCCGGCCAGGGAGCATTCGTCGGTGATGGCCAGCGCGCTGTAACCCAGTTTGTCGGCCCGCTCCGTCAACTCCTCCGGGTGCGAGGCGCCGCGCAGGAAGGTGAAGTTGGACAGGCAGTGCAGTTCGGCGTAGGCGGCCATGCTCAGGCGAACAGGCCGTGGAGAAACCAGTCGTCGCCTTCCCGGTATACCCATACCCGGCTGCCGGCCGGCGTTTGCGCCAGGTAGTAGTCGCGCGCCGCGGGCGCTTCGTCCCACCAGCCCGCTTCGATGCGCTCCGGGCCGGCCAGCAGGGCGAGGGGGCCTTGCCAGTGCGGCCGGCCCGCGGTTTGCGTTAAGGCTTGCGGTGCGGGCAGCAGCCAAGCGGGGCGCGGCGTCGCCCCGGTAGGAGCCGCTCCGGCGACAAGGAGTGGATTTCGAGTGCTTAGGCCGGGGCCTGAATCTTTAATTTCCCCGGCACCCTTTGTCGGGGAAGGAATGGACGGTTCTTTTGTGCGCCACGCCCGTTCCGGCCGATGGTCGGCGTGCGGGGCCAGGCCGGCGACGGCGTGGCGCCCCAGCCTTTCCCGTAGGCGTTCGATAAGTTGCCAGCGGCCTTCCTCGGTCGGGCCGCCGTCGAACAGCGGACGATTGGCGCTGGCCATGGTCTGCAACTCCAGCGTTTCCAGGGCGATGGCCTGCACCGGTGCGGCCAGTTCCAGTTGTCCCAGGCGTTCTTGCAGCAAGCCGGTGAGATGGTTCAGGTCGCGGCTGGGAGCGATGAGTCCCCAAACCAATTCCGTGGGATCGCCATCGCGATGGCTTAGTCCGAGGCGCAAGCGCCGTACCCCGGCGCAGCGGCTTTCCAGGAAACCGGCCAGTTCCGTCAGCAGGCGGCGGGCGGCGAACAGCAGGGCTTCGGCGTATTCCGCCTCGAACGGCAGCTCCAACCGGGCGGCGTAGCGGGAAGGCGGTGCGTAATAGGGGCGAGGATCGGCTTTGTCGCCGAACGCCCGATCCAACTCGTCCAGAAGGCCGGGGCCGGCGCGGCGGGCCAGGCCGTCGCGCGGCAGGGCGCGGCAATCGCCCAGCGTGGTCGCGCCGATTTTCTCCAGCAGATTCAAGACGGCGGCGGGTTGTTCCAATAGGGCCGCCGGCAGGGTCCGCAAGCTGGCGGCCAGTTCGGCGGCGGTGGTCGGCGTCGACTCCTGGCCGGCGCGGGCCAGCAGCCAGGCGCCGTGGGGCGTGGGAGCCGTCGCGGCCACGGCGAAGTAGCCCAGTGCGGCCAAATCGTTCCGCACTTCCCGCAGCAAGGCGTCCAGGCCGCCGAACAGGTTGAGACTCTGGGCGAGTTGCAGCAGCAGGCCGTCGGGCGTTTGCAGGCTGACTTCCGGCGTGTAGCGGCCGGCCCAGCCGGCCAGCTGCTCCAGCGCCCGGGTTTCGGCGGCGGCGTCGCGGGGGCGGACGACGAGGCCGGGCAGCACCGCCCAGGCGGCGGCCAGGGCCATGCCGGGCCGTATCCCGGCCAAGCTGGCGTCCAGGTTGCAGGCGGCGATGCGTGGACGTGCCGTGCCTTCGCTGACGGCCAGGGGCGTTGGCGTGGCGGCGCTGCGGGACCACAGGTCCAGGGGCAGGGTGGGAAAGCGTAGGGCTAGCCACAGCATGGCTGGCCTTTAATGGTGCGGAACGAGGCGGAGCTTTCCGGCCCTGGCGGCTCGCATGCCGCCGCCCGCCGGCGAGGCTTGGGCTGTGCCGATGGATTCGCCGTTTTTTCCCCGCGTGCGGGCGGGCAGGTCCAGCAGCAAAGGCGCCGACACGTTGCCGCCGCGCCGCTTGAGGATGCGGATTTTCAGGCGGCCATCGGCCGGCTCCAGGGCCAATCGCAGGGCGGCGGTGGAGGCATTGGCGGCGGTCCGCAGGGGGCGGAACAGCAGGCTGACGGCCCGGCCTTCCTCGGCGGCCAGTTGCAAGCGGCGTAAAGCCTTGCCGTCCAGGGTCGCCGGCCAGCCCAGCACGGCGGAGCAGGCGCCGGAACGCAGCGCCTGTTCCAACGCCCATAGGGCGTCGGTGTGGTTGTCTGGCCGCAGCCATAGCAGGCGTTCCATTTTCAGGCCGGCGGCGGCCAGGGCTGGGGGGTAGGGGATGTAGGGCGGCGCCACCCAGGCCAACCAGCGGTCTTCCGAGCTCAGGCGCGCCAGGGCCGGCAGCAGCAGGCGCAGTTCGCCCACGCCGGGGTGCTCCAGGAGGATTTCCGTCAAGGCGCCGGTGGGCCAGCCGCCGCCGGGCAGCTGTTCGTCCAGCACGGCATAGCCGCTGGGCACGCTGGGCTGCGCCGTTTCCGCGCAGGCGTTGCCGCGCCAGAGACCGGGCGTTTGCAGCAGGGCGTCCAGGGCTTTCATAAAGGGTCGCCGTTGCGCAGCAGGCCCACCGCCAGTCCCTCGATTTCCAATGCCTCCCGCTCCAGGTCGATGACGATGGGGGCGAAGTCGGGGTTTTCCGGCAAAAGCTCCACCCGGCTGCCTTGCCGGCGGAAGCGTTTCACCGTGACTTCGTCGCCCATGCGCGCCACCACGATCTGGCCGTCGCGGGCTTCCGCCGTGCGGTGCACGGCCAGCAGGTCGCCGTCCAGGATGCCGGCGTCGCGCATGCTCAGGCCGCGCACCCGCAGCAGGTAGTCGGCGCGGGGCTTGAACAGGCCGGGATCGAGCCGGTAATGGGTTTCGATATGCTGCTCCGCCAGGATGGGGCTGCCCGCCGCTACCCGGCCCACCACCGGGATGCCGGCCGGCTGTTTGAGCTGGATGCCGCGCGAGGCGCCGGGCAAGAGTTCCACATACCCCTTGCGCGCCAGCGCACGCAAATGGTCTTCGGCGGCGTTGGCGGAGCGGAAGCCCAGGATCTTGGCGATTTCCGCCCGTGTGGGTGGCAGGCCGGTGTCGGCGACGGCGTCGCGGATCAGCCGCAGGATTTGCGCTTGGCGTTCGGTGAGGTCCTTCATGGCTGTCTGCGATACTGTTTTTATATACAGTACATGACGGCGGCGAACTTGTGAAGGATCGATCGCTTTCGGGAAATTTTCCCAACTTTATGGGAGGTTACATTTTTGCGTGTTTTATCCCGTATTTTTGCGGCCGGAGCTTGTTAGCATTAGTAGAACTAATGAGAGAATGTGCCGGTAAGCGCGGGCTGCCGGCCGTTTTAGCGAAGAAGCCCCCTGCGCGGTGATTCATGGTATGCCGTTTTAGTAGTATTCTCACCGCGTTCGTGTGATGGTGCCGGTGTTGCGATCAGTGGGGACGGCTTGTCGATCGCGGTGCTAACGATAAGATTTTATTGATGTGTTGGCGAAGGCTTTGCTGGTCGGAGGTGGGCGATGCGGAATGAAACACGGAGCGCGCCGGTTTGGTTCGCCAGCAAAGGGGTCAGCTTGATCGAACTCATGGTTGCGCTGGCGATTTTGGCCATCCTGGTATCGCTCGCCATGCCGAGTTTTCGCGACACCAGCAATGCCAGCCGGGCGGTCGCCATGGCCAACGAGCTGGTGGCTGCACTTAATCTCGCCCGTTCCGAGGCGGTCAAACGCGGCGTGCCGGTGACGGTTTGCAAAACCGCCGATCCGGATGCTAGCGCTCCCAGTTGCGCCTCCGGGGGGGATTGGACCAGCGGATTGCTGGTTTTCACCGATGGCGGCGTGCAGGGCAGCGTCGACGGCACCGATACCCGCTTGCGCGTCAAACAGCCGTCCGGCCGCGTCGGCAGCGTCGTCGGCGACGCCAATTTCTCCGATTTCGTGACGTATTTGCCCAGCGGCGCCAGCCAAGGCAGCGGCGGGTCGGCCAGCGGCACTTTGACCATTTGCGTGGGGAATAGCCAGCGTAGCGTGGCGGTCAGCGGCACTGGAAGAGTCCGTGTCGACAAGGGGGCATGCTGATGGCGCGCCGATTCGGTCCAGAGGGGCAGCTTGGGTCTATGGCCCGCGAGCGCGGATTCACCATGATCGAAGTGCTGGTGAGCATGCTGGTGCTCGCCCTCGGGCTGTTGGGAAATGCCGGGATGATCACCAACTCCCTGCGCCAGAACAACTCGGCCTATATGCGCAGCGAGGCCACTTTCTTGGCCTACGAGATCATCGAGTGCATGCGCGCCAATCGCGCCGCCGCCATGCTGGGCAGTTACAACACCGGGCTGGGCGGCGTCGCCGCCAGTTCGTCCGTGGCGGGCACGGATTTGGCTTATTGGAAAGCCACGCTGTCCAGTTCGCTACCGGCAGGCGATGGCGCGGTGGCCGTCGATATGGCGGGCAATGTCACCGTCACCGTGCAGTGGGACGACAACCGCGACGGCGTGCCCGTCGTATTTAGCACGCAGAGCTTGATTTAACATGCGCCCCTCATTCGCCAAGGCTTGTCGCGGGGTGTCTTTAGTCGAGCTCATGATAGCCATGACCTTGGGCATGATGCTCGTGGCGGTTATCGGTTACGCGTTTATGGGCGCGCGGCAAACTTTCCGTACCATGGATACGCTTTCCCGCATGCAGGAAAATGCGCGTTTCGTATTCGAGGGGATCGCCTACGACTTGCGCATGGCCGGATCGACCGGCTGCTCCAGCGCCACCCAGGCGAACGTCCTCAATAATCCCGGCGATTGGGACAAGAACCTGTTCGGCCAGCCGCTGATCGGCTACGAGGAAAGCGGCGGCGCCTACCCCACCGGGGTGTCCGGCAGCGTGCTGCGTGGCGATGCCCTCACCGTGCTGCGCGCCGCCAGTCCGGAATATATCGTCGCCAGTCACAATCCCAACGCCGCGCAACTGCAGCTGACGGCCAACCACGATATTCAGCAAGGCGAAATCCTGGTCATCACCGACTGCTCCCACGCGGCGGTGTTTCAGATGACCAATGTGAATAACAACGGCACTATCAGCACCGTCGTCCACAACACGGGCGCCGCCACCTCTCCCGGCAATTGCACCAAAGGTTTGGGCAGCCCGGTTCCCGCCCCCTGTACCGCCAACGGCACCGCATACACTTTTCCCCCGGGGTCGCGGATTTTGCGCTTGAGCGCGGTGACTTACTACGTCCGCAACAACGACTTCAACGAGCCGTCGTTATACCGGGAAAAACTCGCGGCAGCCGGCGGCAACGCTTCCGACGCGCCGGAGGAAATGGTGGAGGGCGTGGAGGATATGCAAATCACCTATGGCGAAGACACCACCGCCGACCATTCCGTGGACGACTACGTGACGGCCGATGCCGTGGGTAACTGGGCCAACGTGCTGAGCGTGCGGATCAGCCTGCTTATGGTGAGCCGCCAGGGAGAGAACATCACCAGCGCGCCGCAGACCTATACCTATAACGGCGCTACGGTGACTCCCGCCGATCGATTGATGCGCAAGGTGTTTACTTCCACCATCACTTTGAGGAATCGGCTATGAAACGTCGCTTCGCAATCAAAGGGGGCTCGCCGCGCGAGCAGCGCGGCGCGACGCTCATGGTCGCCATGGTGTTCATGGGCATCTTGGCCGTGCTCGGCGCCAGCGCCGCCACCAACACCGGTCTGCAAGAGCGTATGGCCGGCAATTCCCGCAACCGGGATTTGGCTTTCCAGGCGGCGGAAGCGGCCCTGCAGGACGCCGAGAATACTTTGACCGCCTGGCGCGTTTCCGCCTTTGACGGCAGCGCGGCCGGGCTGACCGTCTACGACGCAACCCGTGCCAACGACGCGGTTTATTGGGGCGACATGGCTAATTGGGCGAGCTACAAGACCCCCGCCTACAACTTGAATCAAGTGGCGGAGCAGCCCCGCTACGTGGTGGAAAAAATGCCTTGTGTCAGCAATACGGAACACTATCGGGTGACCGCCCGCGGCGTCGGCGGCGACAGCAACGCGGTCGTGGTGTTGCAAGCCGTTTACTCCTACACCCCGAACCCCGGCCCTTGTCTGCCTTAACTTGGAGGAAGCGCGATGACTGACCGCCACGCCCGCATGGACC
Source organism: Methylogaea oryzae (assembly GCF_019669985.1). Lineage (NCBI taxonomy): Bacteria > Pseudomonadati > Pseudomonadota > Gammaproteobacteria > Methylococcales > Methylococcaceae > Methylogaea > Methylogaea oryzae. The sequence goes on along the minus strand of NZ_AP019782.1, from coordinate 2,798,524 downwards.
TGCGCCGGCTATTGATCGGCCTGGGTGCCGGTTGTTTCAGCGCAGTCATTGTCGCCGCGCCCATCACTTTGTCCGACGCGCCGCTATTCCTGAGCATGCCGGTGTCTCCCAACCTGGTGCTGACCCTGGACGACTCACTCAGCATGCCGGCCGCTTCCGTGCCGGATGGCATCGACACCAACCACAACACCAACCGTTTCAAATCCGCTTATTTCAATGGGCTTTATTACGATCCCTCCATCGTTTACACGCCGCCACCAAAATACGACGGCACCGTGTGCACGCTGGATTCCAGCAACCCTTCCAGCTGCTACGCCAATGCGTCGTTTACCGCGGCCCCCATCAACGGTTTCGATACGTCCCGCGGCACCAAAAATTTGAGCACCGACTATCAGGCGACGAGAACCTATTCTCCCCAGAACACGACGCAGACCTTTGCCGGCTCTCCCAGCGGCGCGACCGATCGCAGCTATTACGCATCGACCGGTACGCCGACGCCTACCCACTACCAATACACTTGCAGTGTGTTTTTCGACGACCGCTCCGGTGGCGATCGGCTCGATCTTTCCGGTTGCAGCCGCAATTTGCCCAGCGCCGCCGGCGTTTCTCCGCCGACTTCCGGCACCGGCTCTCCGGCCAACGCCGATGGCGGCACGATCAGCGTGACGAACGCTGGAGCGGCCTATAGTAAGAACTACTCGGTCTCGGGCGTTTCGTCGCTCGCCGGCGGTATAAGAATCTCGGTTCCTGGCAGCCTTTCCGCTGATTCGGTTGTGGCGAATGTCGTCCTGAGCTGGGTGGAAACGTCAAGTGCGGCGACTTATCCGGCTTATTATTACGTTTTCTATACGCAAATCGGGGCTTCCAAGCCCGCCGCTTGTACCGGGGCGACCGCCAACCAGAAAACCGACGACAATTGCTATATCAAGGTGGAGGTCGGTTCCGCTTCCGATATTGCGCCTGGTACGACGGCGCAGAAACAACAGAATTTCGCCAACTGGTATTCCTATTTCCGAACCCGCAATTTGGCAACGGCCGCCGGGGCCATGCAGGCGTTCGCGGGAGCGGACGGCAATATCCGCGTTGCGTGGCAGGGACTGTCCAGTTGCACCAGTTTTGGAACCGCCTGTGCCGGGTGGGACGGCGCCGCCAAGGACAACCGCATTCGCCGGTTGAATGCCACATTGAGCAATGGCAAAACCCACAAGCAAGAGCTCTACGAATGGCTGTCCCGGTTTCCCGTTTCCGGCAGCACTTATTTGCGCAGCGCGGCGGTACGGGCGGGGGGGTATTTTCAAGGGGCGATTACCATTAGCCATCCCTATGCGGATGATCCGCAAATCAGAGACAAGCCGCTCAACCTGGATGGGACGGAAAGGGCTTACGACGCCTGCCGCCGTAATGTCCATCTGATTATGACCGACGGTGGCTGGTGCGGCGAGACGGTGTCGGTTGGCGACACCAACAGCTCGGCGGTCACGCTGCCCGAGGCAAAGCCCATTAACAGCGAGGGAACCGTCAGCAGCACCAGTTGGACGCCAGGCCATCCTTACAGCGACGGCCAAGCGGACAATCTTGCCGACATCGCTTTCAAGTATTGGGTCACCGACCTGCAAAGCTCGCTGACCGACAATGTGTCCGCGGTGGTGAAACAGGCCTTCAGCGACAAGGTGGCGCAATGGGAAAATCCCAGGAACGATCCCGCCACCTGGCAGCATTTGAATACCTACGCCGTGGGATTGGGGTTAGGGGACACTTTGGTGGCGCCCTACGCCGCCTGGGGCGGCAGCACTTTCGCGGGGGATTATTCCAAGCTGGCGTTGGGCACCGACTGCCCATCCTCGACCACCAGCTCGAGTCCCGCGTCGGACTCTTGTTGGCCTTATACCACGACCACGGAAAGTTGCCCGCCGTCGAGCGCATCCCAGCAACGCAAGGTTTACGATTTGTGGCACGCCGCTATCTCCGGCCGGGGGGATTTTTTCAGCGCCGAAAGCGCCGCGGATATCGGTACCGCTTTTCGATCCATCGTCGACCAGGTGTCTTCGGCGACAGCCTCGTCCTCGTCGGTGGCGGCCAACTCCACCAGCATCCAGACCGGCACGCTGTTGTATCAGGCGCGCTTCGATTCCTTGGATTGGCACGGACAGCTATTGGCTTTCACGGTGCAGGGCGACGGCAGCATCGGTCCCCGGCAGTGGGACGCCGCGACGCTGATGCCCGCCCATGCTTCGCGGAGAATCTATACCCACAACGGCAGCGGCGGGCAGGACTTCTCCAGTTGCTCGGTCAATTTGAACGCCAGCCAGAAAACGGCGCTGGATACCGATGCCAACGGCGTTGTCGATAATAAATGCACCGAGCGTCTGCAGTGGCTGCGGGGCGATCACTCGTTGGAAAGCCAGTTTAGCGGCGGTATTTTCCGCACCCGCATCGCGAGCGTGCTGGGCGACATCATCAACTCGGACCCGGCTTTCGTATTGGGCGAGGATTACGGTTATTCCGGTACGAAAGTCACCATGCCGGAAAGGAGCTCCTACGCGACCTTCGTTTCCAGCAAATCGTCCCGCGTGCCGGCGGTGTATGTGGGGGCCAACGACGGCATGCTGCACGCGTTCCGCGCCGATGTGGGCAATGCCAATTCCGGGCGCGAACTGTTCGCCTATGTTCCCGCCGCCGTATACGGCAACCTGAGCAAGCTGACGAATACCGCGTATACGCATAAGTACTATGTGGATGCCCCGCCGCTGGCCGGCGACGCCTACCTGGCGGGCCAATGGAAAACCGTGCTGGTGGGCGGTCTCGGTGCCGGCGGCAAGTCGATTTACGCGCTCGACGTGAGCGCTCCAGACACTTTTAGCGCCGGTAACGTCTTGTGGGAGTACGCGGACGCCGCCGATTTGGGCAACACTTACAGTCAACCGCAAATCGCCCGGTTGCACGACGGGAGTTGGGCGGCCGTTTTCGGCAACGGCTACAACGCCGCTTCGGACAAGGCCTTCCTCTACGTCGTCAGGCTCAGCGACGGCTCGCTCATTGCGAAGATTCCCGCCGGAACCGCCACCAGCAACGGCTTGTCCACGCCGGCGCTGTACGATGCCGATGGCGATAAAGTCACCGATTACGTGTATGTCGGCGACTTGCAGGGCAATCTTTGGAAATTCGATCTTTCTTCGGCCAGCGCCGCCGCCTGGGGGCTCGCCAACGGCGGCAATCCGCTGTTTACGGCAAGAAACTCCAGCGGCCAGGTACAGCCCATTACCGATCAACCCACCCTCGGCGGCCACCCCAGCGGCGGACAGCTCGTTTATTTCGGAACAGGCCGTTACTTAACCAGCAGCGATCCGGCCAATCTCGAGGTGCAGAGCTTTTACGCCATTTGGGACAATGACACGGCTGGAACCGTGGATCGCAGCCAGTTGCAGCAGCAGTCGATCACCGCGGAAACATCGGAGTTCGGTTTCACCCTGCGGGAAGTCAGCAAAAATACCGTGGACTGGAGCGGCGGCAAGCGGGGCTGGTACCTGGATCTGGTGCCGCCGAGCGGCGCGGCCGGCGAGCGAGTGGTTTCCAACGCGCTGCTGAAGCATGACCGCATCATCTTCGTCACGATGATCCCATCTACCGATCCCTGTACGCCGGGAGGCACCAGCTGGCTGATGGAGTTGGACACGCGGACCGGAGGCCAGACAGCGAGCAGCGCTTTCGATTTGAACAACGACAACAAGTACGGCAACTCGGATAAATTGGCCAGCGGCAGCGTAGCCTCCGGCGTAAAATCCACGGTGGGTATTGCGAAGAGCCCCACATGGCTGGGCTCGGGGGCTTCGGGGGCTTCGGGAGCTTCGGGAACGGCGGTGAAAGAGTTGTCCGGAACGACGGGCAACATCATGACCGTCAAAAACGCCGATCCCGCCACCGCCGGTTCGGCTGTGGCGCCCGTGCGGACCTATTGGAAGCAAATCATGTAATTGGAGCGGCGGGACTAGATGAAAGCCGGCAAAAAAGCGCAGGGCGGTTTCACCCTGATCGAATTGATGGTTGTGGTGACCATAATCGTTATTTTGGCGACCATAGCTTTGCCTGGCTATCAGGACTATGTGCGGCGCGCCGCCCGGGCCGAGGCCAAAACGACGCTGTTGGAGGACGCGCAGTTTCTCGAACGCAATTTCACTGAGGCCAATCGCTACGATAAGGACGCCGCGGGAGCGGCCATCGCTTTGCCGATCACCCAGTCGCCTCGTACGGGCACGGCCAAGTACACCATTACCGCCGTGGCAACGGCGACCACGTACGCGCTTACCGCGGCGCCCGTTTCCGGCGGCACCATGGCAGGCGACGCTTGCGGTGCGTTTACGCTCAATCAGCTGGGGCAGAAAGGCCTTTCAGGGGCGTCGCAGAGCATGGACGCCTGCTGGAATAAATAGGCCGAGTTTCTTCGGCCCCCTTGGTTTTATAGCCGCTTGGCGAGTTCTTCCTGGAAGCGGCGAATGCGGCGGGCATTGGTGCCGAAGTCGCCTTTTCCGACTCGCGAGCGGGAGCGCACGTTGACTTCCACGCTTGCGCCATCGCGGCGCAGCGTGATGGTGACATCGTCCCGGAAACGCAGCAGGGCGGTGGTGGCGACCGCACGGATTTCTCCTTGTTCACGATCTTGGGCGGAAATATCCAAGCGCAATGCCCCGGCCGCCGCCAAGGCCGCATTAAAAACCCGATCATAGGGCTGGGCGAAGCGCTGCGGGTGGATGTCGGGGTATTGCGGCGTTTCGCCGGTTTTTACGTCATTGATCATTGGCCATAAGGCGGTAGCCGCCACTCCCAAGACGATGGCGAATGCGGCCAGCAACAGGTTTATGCCGCCCAGGGTATTGAGGCGCATGGTTGTTTTTCCTTGAATCGGCGACAGGGAAGGTCGGTGCAAGTTTAATCCGTCGCACCCGGCGATCCCAATATAACCGAGGATGGTTTTGGTCTGCGGGATGATTGCCGCGCGGACGGCCGGTTCACGGCTATATTTAATAGCCAAGGGATACCCTGGATATTGCGTTCCCTGCCCGTCGGCTCAGGACGGGCTATCAGCCTTTCAATCATCAGTGAGGATGAAGTGTATGGGTGTTACGCGTCGAGAATTGCTGTATCGGATGGCGGCTTTGGCGGCGTGGGGCGCGGCAGCGCCTTTGATGCCGGGACGTGCCGAGGCCGTTGGGCAGGGCGAGGGAGAGCCGTTTAGCAAGGACTGGCTGCTGGATCGGGCGCAAAAGCTGGCGCGGGCGCCCTATGCGCCGCCTAGCGAGCGATTGCCCGCCTGGCTTGAGCATATCGATTGGGATGCGTACCAGTCGATCAAATTCCGAGCCGATCAGGCTTTGTGGCTTGACGAAGACTTGGCGTTCCAGGTCCGTATGTTTCATTTGGGACTGTATTACCGCAAGCCGGTGGTTTTGCACGAGGTGGTGGACGGCCGCTCTTATCCCATCGAATATTCGCGGGACTTGTTCGAGTTCGGCCCGAAAGTGAAGCCTTCCCGCACCCACGATTTGGGTTTTGCCGGATTCCGCGTGGCGGTCAAGGACGATTTCGAAAGGGATATGTTCGCTTTTCTCGGGGCCAGTTATTTTCGCGCCGTAGGCAAGACCATGCAGTACGGTTTGTCGGCCCGGGGGCTGGCGGTAAATGCCGGCAAGGAAACGCCCGAGGAGTTTCCCGATTTTCGCGCGTTTTGGTTGGAACGGCCGGCGGCCGATTCCTATACCATGGTGATTCACGCGCTGTTGGATAGCCCCAGTATCGCCGGAGCCTACAGTTTTGCCGTGACTCCCGGCGAGCCCACCGTGATGCAGGTGGAATCCCATTTATTCCCCCGCATCGCCGTCGAACGACTGGGGATAGCCCCCATGACGTCCATGTTTCTCAATGGCGAAAACGATCGTCGGGTGGCGGACGATTTCCGTCCGGAGATTCACGACTGCGACGGTCTGGCCATGCGCCGCGGCTCAGGCGAATGGATTTGGCGCCCCTTGCGCAATCCGTCCGGCGTGCTTTTCAATGCCTATGCCGATGACAATCCGCGCGGTTTCGGCTTGTTGCAACGGGATCGGGTGTTCGACCATTACCAGGACGACGGCGCTTATTACGATAAACGCCCGTCCCTGTGGATCGAGCCTGTGGGGGATTGGGGTAAAGGCGAGGTGATTTTGGTGGAAATTCCCGCCAAGGATGAGACTTTCGACAACGTCGTGGCTTTTTGGCACCCAGCCGAGCCGGTATTGCCGGGCCAGCATTTGTCTTTTTCCTACCGCATGTATTGGGGCAACGAACCGCCGGCGCATTCCAACAACGGCGAGGTAGTGGCGACCCGTATCGGCTTGGGCGGGGTACCCGGCGACAAGCTGACGGTCGTAAAACGGAAGTTCGTGATTGATTTCCGCGGCGGACGTTTGGCCGAATTGGGTTGGAAGGATAGGGTGGAGCCGGTGATCAGTGCTTCGGAAGGGCGGATAGAAGCGCCGGCGGCGCGGCCGTTCAAGGAAATCGGCGGCTGGCGCTGTAATTTCGACTTGGTTCCCGGGGCGGCCGAGAAGGTGAATTTGCGCGTCTATTTGCGCGACGAGCAAGGGGCGGCGGTCAGCGAGACTTGGCTTTATCAATGGTCTCCGTAAGCCTCGGGCCGTCGATGGGGGTGCTCCGGTTCCGTCAAGTTATCCACTGTCAAGACTTGACATGAAAAAAGCTTGCGACGGATGGCGGGGCCTGGCCGGGCGAGTGTGCGCTCTGGTGCAATATTTGCAAAAGACGCGTAATAACAATGTGTTACGCGTTTTTTATGGCTGAGCGCAATAGATGGAAACTTTTTAGCCAATCCAACGCCAAGTCGCTAATCACCGGTAGCGGCTTGGCGTTTCCACAGAGTTATCCACAGTGTTTTCCACCGAAACTGTGGATTACCCCTGGGCTTGGCTTTTCGACGCCTGATAGCGGGCGACGCTATCGACGATTTCCCGTTTGGCGTCTTCCGGGCCGTGCCAGCCGTCGAGCTTGACCCATTTGTCTTCTTCCAAATCCTTGTAGTGCTCGAAGAAGTGGGCGATTTGCTTGAGTGTCGGCTCGGGCACGTCTTTGTAGGAATTTACCTTCGTATAGAGCGTGGAAAGGCTTTCCACTGGCACGGCCAGTATCTTGGCGTCGCTACCGGATTCGTCGGACATTCTCAGCAGGCCGATGGGGCGGCAGCGCACCACAACGCCGGTAATCAGCCGCGACGGGGCTATCACCAACACGTCCGCCGGGTCGCCGTCCTCGGACAGGGTCTGAGGAATATAGCCGTAGTTGCAGGGGTATTGCATGGCTGTGCCCATGAAGCGGTCCACGAACATGGCGCCGGTGGTCTTGTCCACTTCGTATTTGACCGGATCGCTGTAGGCGGGAATTTCGATGACTACGTGGATGTCGTGCGGAACATCGCGGCCGGTGCTGATTTGCATCAGTGACATGCGGTAAAGCTCTCTCTGGTTGGGGAAACCGAGCGTTATCTTAGCTTGTTCTGGCAGGCGAAGCTTTGCGGTTTTGTGACGCGCATGCTGAAAATCCCTCCAGTCGCGCCGCTTGTGGCCGCTATACTAAATGTAAGTTCCATACGGCGGTAGGAGGATGTCATGAACGTTTCCAGTGTTGGCGGCGCAAGCATGGCTGCCATGTTGAGCAGCGTTAATTTGGATCAGCAACAGGGGTATGCCGTAGCGAACAAGGTGCAGGAACAGATGAAGCTGGAAGGTCAGCAGGTTTTGCAGCTGATCGATTCCGCCAGCCAATCGTCTGCGGCAAGCGGTGGCGGGGTAGGCAAAACAGTGGATGTGATGGCCTGAAACGCCGAAGCAGCCTGGCCGCGGCATATAAAAAAGCCCGCTCGGTGGGAAACCGGGCGGGCTTTTTCTTGCGCGGGGATGCCGCGCCGGGGGCGGGAAGCGCCGGTCTTAGGCGCTTCCCTGTTCCTTAGTGGCTGACAGTTACCTTGCCGCCTTTGGCTTGGCCGATAGCTTTCAGCATGTCGTTGAACCAGGCGCTGTCGATGTCGAACGGCTTGCCGCCCTTGATGCGCGGGAACTCGATGGCGCGCAGCACGTTGTTCTGGTCCTCGTCGTGGCCGATCACGCCGGCCTCGCGGCGCAGGGCGCATTCCACCGCCAAGTCGGCGCAGGACTTGATGAGGCGGATGTCTTCGGCGTTGGCGGCGGAAGCGCGGGCGAAATAGCCGGACTTCTGCACCAGGGTTTTTTCCGCGCCGACCATCTGCGAGAACTGCTCGCCGAACCACTTGCCCGGGTTGACGGCGTCCAGCTTGATGTGGCCGAACGCGTCGCGCGGCACTTCCTGGCCCTTGGCCTGCATTTCCGCCACGATGGCTTCCACGCCGGCGCCTTCGGATACGAAGATGTTGACGCAGTCCACGGTGTCCATCACTGCGCGCAGGCGCTTGGCTTCGGCGGCCAGGTCGATTTCCATTTCCGGCACGAACACGGCGTGCACTTCATAGGATTCGCGCGACAGGCCCAGCTCCGGCAGCCATTCCATGCGGTCCAGCAGTTTGCGGTATTCCTGGGCGGTGGCGGCGGTCAGCCAGCCGCAGTTGCGGCCCATCACTTCGTGCACGATTAGCATGCGCGGGTTGGCGTTGTTTTCCGCCACCACGTTGCGGAAGTAGCGCGCGCCCTGTTCGGCGGCGGTCCAGGCGCCCAGGGACTGCTTGATGGGGAACACGTCGTTGTCGACGGTTTTCGGCAGGCCGATCACGGTCAGGCCGTAGTTGTTCTTCGCCAGGAAGGCGGCCAGATCGGCGGCCGCGGTGTTGGTGTCGTCGCCGCCGACGGTGTGCAGCACGTCCACGCCGTCCTTCACCAGCTGGTCGGCGGCCACTTTCTGCGGATCTTCCCCTTCCTTCACCAGGCCGCGCTTGACGCAATCCTTGACGTTGGTCAGCTTGACGCGGCTGTTGCCGATGACGGAGCCGCCGAACTGTTGCAGCAAACCGGCCTTGGCGCGCACTTCCGGGGTGACCTTGTAGGAGTCGCCCGCGAGCAGGCCTTTGTAACCGCCGCGGTAGCAGATGATTTCGATGCTGGGATCGATTTCCGTATAGCGTTCGATCAGGCTGCCGATGGCGGAGTTGAGGCAGGGGGCCAGGCCACCGGCCGTGAGGATTGCGACTTTCTTGGGCTTGCTCATGGGAGAACCAGAAGTGTTAGGGTTAAACAAAGGGGGCGGCCAACGCCGCGCAACGGGGTGCGCATGTCGCCGCCAGCCTGCGGTCGGCTTTTCGGCGAAACCGCGTTAAGCCCGCTAGATTAACGGAAAACGCCGGCGCTTGCCACGGCCGCCGGAGCGCGCATTTAAACCAGCAAGCCGCCCGCCCAGCCGATTTCGTACATCATCCAGCCGCCCACGCCCATGCTGGTAAGCCCGACCGCCCGCTGCAGGCCCAGGAACGCCCGGTTCCACCGCGCTGAATACTTGATGGGCAGGCTGATGGCGGCGGCCAGTAGCAGCATGCCCAACGTGGAGCCGATGCCGAACAGCACGATGTAGAACAAGCCTTGCAGCGGCGAGCGCACGGTTTCCACGGTGAGCATGACCAGGGCGGCGGAGCCGGCCATGCCGTGCATCATGCCCACCAGCAAGGCGCGCGGCGGCAGCGGACGATGGTGATGATGGTGGTGGTGATGCGGCAGGCTCGGGCCGCGCACCGCATGGATGTGGCTATGGCCGTCGTGGCTGTGCGGCACGATTTTCAATTGAACGCGGCGCGCCCGGCGCAGCACGTCCGCGCCCAGCACCACCTGCAGGATGCCGACGCAGAATTCCAGCCACTGGCTGACTTGATCCGGGATGGTGGCGTCCAGTACCAGGATGGCGCCGCCGAAGGCGAACAGGGTCAGGGTGTGGCCCAGTCCCCACAGTGCGCCGTGCCGGGCCGTTTCGCGGGTGGAGGTCTTATCGGATACCAGGGCCGCCACCGCCGCCACGTGATCCGCTTCCAGGGCGTGGCGCATGCCGATGATGAAACCGAGGAGTAGCAAACTGGTCATTCGTATCGTTCCCGCGTGGTAAATCCCGGCGATGGCCGGCCCGCTCGATAAGGCGGGCCTGGATGAAAGCAGGCCATAGCTTATAGAATAGCCGGGCATTTTCCAGTACTGGCCGCTCGGGCCAGCCTACCGCCGCAAGTTCCAAGGAACCTTCCCCGTGAGCCCAGCCCTCGGCCATCCGCCCGGCATCGCCCTGTTGACCCATGCCGACAGCGATTTGATCGCCTTGCGCCGGGCGGTGGACACCCTGCCGGCGGATTTCCCCCTTGTTTCCGGTCACAGCCTGCAAAGCCTGGCGGCGCAGGGGCAAGTGGCTGATTTGCTGGACGGCGACTTGCGCGATGCCGGCGTCATCGTGCTGCGCCTGCTGGGCAAGCTGGGCGCGGTGCCGGGCCTCACCGAGCTGGTGAAAGCGGCGGTGGGGCAGGGGCGTTCCGTGCTGGCCCTGAGCGGCGCCGGCGACATGAACCCGGAACTGGCCGGCATTTCCAGCGTGCCGGCAGGGCTGTTGCACGAGACGCTGGCCTATTTCCAGCACGGCGGCGTGCCGAACCTGGCCCAGGGCCTGCGCTTTCTGGCCGACCATCTGTTGTTGACCGGCTACGGCTACGAACCGCCCCAGGCCATGCCGGAGCACGGCATCTACCATCCGGAACTGCCCAACGGCGCCGGTTTGCAAGAGTGGCACGACTACTACGGCCAGCGCCCCGCCATCGGCATCCTGTTCTACCGCGCCCACTGGCTGAGCGGCAACACGGCATTCGTCGATGCGCTGGTCGAGGCTCTGGAGGAACAGGGGTACGCCGCCTTGCCGGTATACACCGCTTCCCTGCGCAGCCTGGACGAAAGCGGCCGGCCGCTGGCGTTAGAGTTCTTCAGGGATTTTTCGGGTTCCCTCTCCCTGAGGGAGAGGGCTAGGGTGAGGGGTGAAAATGTCGGCGCAGCCGCTCCTTTTAATCCCCTTAATCCCCCTCACCCCAACCCTCTCCCGCAGGGAGAGGGGGCCGGAAGCGCTGCGCTTGAAGGTCATAGCGTTGCCATCGTTGACGCTTTGATCAACACCACCGCCTTCGCCATGGGCGAAGTCGCCACCGACGGCCCCACGCCCGGCGGCTGGTCGGTGGCGGCCCTCAGCGATCTGGACGTGCCCATGGTGCAAGCTGTGCCCAGCGCCATGACGGAAAGCGAATGGCGCGAGTCCAGCCGCGGTCTCAATCCCCTGGACACCGCCATGAACGTGGTGCTGCCGGAATTCGACGGCCGGGTGATCGGCGTGCCGGTTTCCTTCAAGGCCAAGCGCGAATCCGGCGGCATCGAGCTGGTGGAATACCAGCCCTTGCCGGACCGCGCCCGCCGCGCCGCCGGCATCGCCGTGCGCCTGGCCCGTCTGCGCCAGCTGCCCAACCGCGACAAGCGCATCGCTTTCGTGCTGACCAATTCCGGTGCCAAAGCGGATCAAGTGGGCAATGCCGTCGGCCTGGACGCGCCGGCATCCCTGCTGACCCTGCTGCGAGCTATGCAAGCCGCCGGTTACGGCATGACCGGATTCCCCGACGACAGCGACGCCATCATCCACGCCCTGCTGGACCGCTGCAGCTATGACGAAAGCTATCTGACCCAGGCCCAGTGCGACAACGCCGTGGGTACGGTGAGCCGCGATGACTACGCCCGCTGGTTCGCCGAACTGCCGCCAGCCTTGCAGGACAAAATGGCCGCCCAGTGGGGCGCAGCACCGGGCGAGGCCTATGTGCACAACGGTCAGCTGATTTTCGCCGGCCTGCAATACGGCAACGCCCTGGTGGCCCTGCAACCGCCGCGCGGCTACGGCATGGACCCGGACGCCATCTACCACCAGCCGGATTTGCCGCCCACCCATCACTACCACGCTTTCTACCGCTGGTTGCGCGACGGCTGGCAGGCGGACGCCATCGTCCACGTCGGCAAGCACGGCACCCTGGAATGGCTGCCGGGCAAAGGCGTGGGCCTGTCGGAAGAGTGCTTCCCCGACGCCCTGCTGGGCGATATGCCGCTGTTCTATCCCTTCATCGTCAACGACCCCGGCGAAGGCGCCCAGGCCAAGCGCCGCGCCCACGCCGTGGTGGTGGACCACCTGACGCCGCCCATGACCAGCGCCGACACCTACGGCCCGCTGGCGAAATTAGAGCGCTTGGTGGACGAGTATTACCAGCTGGAACTGCTCGACCCCAGCAAGCTGCCGCTGCTGCGCGAACAAGTGTGGGAACTGGTGCACGACGCCAACCTGGAAACCGATTTGGCGGCTATCCTGGCCCACGAGCACGAGCACGAGCACGAGCACGAGCACGAGCACGAGCACGAGCACGAGCACGAGCACGAGCACGAGCACGAGCACGAGCACGAGCACGACCATGACCATGACCATGACCATGACCATGACCATGACCATGACCATGACCATGACCATGACCATGACCACCACGGCGGCCTGGAGGACATGGACGGCGTGGCCTTCGCCCACCTCATCGAGCACCTGGACGGCTATTTGTGCGAAATCGGCGCTGCGCAGATCCGCGGCGGTTTGCACCGCTACGGCGAGGCTCCCGAGGGCGAGGCCCTGGTGGACATGCTCTGCGCTTTGACGCGCTTGCCCAATCAACACATCCCGGCCTTGCCGGACGCCTTGGCCGAACATTTCGGCCTGGACATGGCGCAGTTGCTGGAAGACAAGGGCAAGCGGCTGGACACGGCCCCCGAAGCCTTACAGGCTCTGGCCGGCCGTCCGCTGGTGACGCGGGCGGATGCACTGGAGGCCTTGGCGGAGGTTGGACGTAGTTTGTTCGCCGAGTTGGCGGAGTGCGGCTTCGATCCCGGCCAAGCCGCTGTTGTTATTGAGCGTGTCGTTGTTATGTCCGCACTTTCCGGCTCCCTCTCCCTTAAGGAGAGGGTTGGGGGGAGGGAGGATGATAGGCCACGGCCATTAATCCCCCTCACCCTGTCCCTCTCCCAGGAGGAGAGGGAACCTAAACCCGCAGTTTCTGGGCAAGATAACCAGGAAGGGGGCGTGACCGACGCCATCGCCCAAGTCCTTACTTTCGCCTGTCGCGAACTGGTGCCCAATCTGGCCCGCACCCAGGAAGAAATCGATAACCTGCTGCACGGCCTAAACGGCGGTTACGTCCCCGCCGGCCCCAGCGGTTCGCCCACCCGCGGCATGGCCCACATCCTGCCCACCGGCCGCAACTTTTATTCCGTGGACCCGCGCGCCCTGCCGTCGCCTTCCGCTTGGCGGGTGGGGCAGCAACTGGCTGATGAAGTGATCCGCCGCCACCAAAAAGAGACCGGCCGCAGCCCGGAAAGCGTGGCGCTGACCGTATGGGGCACCAGCGCTATGCGCACCCACGGCGACGACGTCGCCGAAGTGCTGGCGCTGCTGGGCGTCAAACCCGTATGGCAGCAGGAAAGCGGCCGGCTGAGCGGCGTCGAGGCTATTCCGCTGGAGCAACTGGGCCGGCCGCGCATCGACGTCACCGTGCGCATCAGCGGCTTCTTCCGCGACGCTTTCCCGCAACTGGTCGAGTTGGTCGACAAGGCCGTGGCCCAGGTCATCGCCCTGGACGAGGCGCCGGAACACAACTACCCGCGCAAGCACTACCTGGAAGAACTGGCCGAATCCTTGGCCCAGGGCGAGGTCCCGGAAAGCGCCGAACGCCGCGCCCGCTACCGCGTCTTCGGCGCCAAGCCCGGCAGCTACGGCGCCGGCATCCTGCCGCTGATCCAGGAAAAGAACTGGCAGGACTCCGCCGACTTCGCCGAAGCCTACGTCAACTGGGGCGGCTACGCCTACGGCGAAAACGTTGCCGGTATCGACGCCCGCAGCGACTTCCGCCGCCGCCTGGGCCAAGTGGAAGTGGCCCTGCACAACCAGGACAACCGCGAGCACGACATTTTCGACTCGGATGACTACCTGCAATTCCACGGCGGCATGATCGCCGCCATCCGCGACATCGCCGGCCGCCAGCCGCGCCGCTACTTCGGCGACAGCCACGACCCGCGCCGCGCCGTGGTGCGCGACCTGAAGGAAGAAGCCCTGCGGGTGTTCCGCTCGCGGGTGGTCAACCCCAAATGGCTGGACGGCATCCGCCGCCACGGCTACAAAGGCGGCCTGGAGCTGGCCGCCACCGTGGACTATTTATTCGGCTACGACGCCACCGCCGGTATCATGGAAGACTGGATGTACCAGCAGACCGCCGAGCACTACGTGTTCGATGAAACCACCCGTGCTTTCCTGCAGGAGAGCAACCCCTGGGCGCTGAAAGCCATGGCCGAGCGCCTGCTGGAAGCGGCGGAGCGGGGCATGTGGAAAGAACCATCGGAACAGACGCTGGCCCAGTTGCGGCAGTTGTATTTGCAGGGGGAGGCGGAGTTGGAGAGTAGGGGGGAAGGCAAGCCGTGACAAAGCCCATGCAAAATGCTTTCACTAGGCGATGCATAGGAAGGGGTGTGTGACGATATGAGCCCGACCTACCCCTTCAGCGCCATCGTCGGCCAGGATAGCCTGAAGACCGCTTTGCTGTTGTGCGCGGTGAATCCGGCCATCGGCGGCGTGCTGATTCGCGGCGACAAAGGCGTGGCGAAGAGCACGGCGGCGCGCGGGCTGGTGGAGTTGTTGCCGGCCATCGCCACGGTGCAGGGCTGCCATTTCAACTGCCCGCCGGGGGAGCCGGCGGCGGCTTGCGACCATTGCCGCGACCTCAAGGCCAAGGCGGTGGAAAAACCCGTGCCTTTCGTCAACCTGCCCCTGGGCGCCACCGAGGATCGGGTGCTGGGCAGCCTGGATTTCGAGCGCGCCTTGAAGGAAGGCCGCCGCACCTTCCAGCCGGGATTGCTGGCCGCCGCCCACCGGGGCCTGCTGTACATCGATGAGGTGAACCTGCTGGGCGACCACCTGGTGGACGTGCTGCTGGACGTGGCCGCCATGGGCGTCAACACCGTGCAGCGGGAAGGGCTGGCCATCAGCCATCCGGCACGCATCACCCTGATCGGCACCATGAATCCCGAGGAAGGCGAGCTGCGCCCGCAATTGCTGGACCGCTTCGGCCTGATGGTGGACGTGGCTGCACCCAAGGAGCCGGCGGTGCGAGCCGAGGTGGTGCGGCGGCGCATCGCATTCGAGGGGGACGCGACGGTATTCCGCGACGGCTGGGAGACCGCCCAGGCGGAGTTGCGTCGGCGCTTGATCGCGGCGCAAGCCCTGCTGCCGCATGTGACTTTGTCCAATGAACTGGTGGAACTGATCAGCGCCATTTGCTGCGAATTCGAAGTCGCCAGCCTGCGCGCCGACCTGGTCATGCACCGCACCGCCCGCACCCTGGCGGCGCTGGACGGCCGGGCGGAAACCACGGTGGAAGACGTGCGCCGCGCCGCCGAACTGGCCCTGCCGCACCGCCGCCGCCGCACGCCCTTCGACGAGCCCAGCCTGGACACCCAGCGTCTGGACCAGATGCTGGAGGATCGTCAGCAGGAAGCGTCGACGTCCGAATCCGACAGCGACACCGCGCCGCCCCAGGACAGCGAAGGGGAAGAGGGTGACACCGGCGGCAGTCAGGTGTTCGGCATCGCCCAGCAGGAAGCGCCCAGCCTGCGAATGAAACAAGCCCAGTCGAACGCTCTGGAAGGCCGCCGAAGCTCGGCGGCCCACACCCTGCGCGGCGGCCAGGTGCGCAGCGTGCCCAGCGAGAATCCCAAGAGCCTGGCGGTGGCCGCCACTTTGCAGCACAGCGTCATCCGCACCGGCGGCAAGCTGGAGGTGACCCGCGCCGACCTGCACGAGAAAGTCGTCGCCGGCCGGGTCGGCAACTTCATTTTGTTCGTGGTGGACGCTTCCGGCTCCATGGCTGCGCGGCGGCGCATGGAGCTGGTGAAGGGCGCGGTGATGGCCTTGCTGGGCGACGCCTACGTGCAGCGCGACACGGTGGGCGTCATCGCTTTCCGCGGCGCCCTGGCGGAACTGCTGCTGCCCCCCACCCGCAGCGTGGAACAGGCCGAGCGCTGCCTGCGGGAACTGCCCAGCGGCGGCCGCACGCCCTTGCCCCACGCCCTGGCCCTGGCCGAGCGCACCTTGGTGCAAAACAAGGACGAGCGCACGCCGCTGCTGGTGCTGTTGAGTGACGGCCGCGCCAACGTCGCCATGGGGCATGGCGATGCCTGGGACGAGTCCCTGGCGGCGGCCAAGAAACTGGCCCAGCGCGGCGTGCCCGCCCTGGTGGTGGACACAGAAACCGGGCTGCCGCGGCTGGGTCGGGCGCGGGTCTTGGCGGAAGCCCTGGGTGCGCCGTGGCTGGGCTTGGATGGCCTGTCCACCCAGAGCTTGTTGTTGGCCATTCGTAATGCGGGTAAACCGGCATGAAGCCCATCGTCATCTCCATCGCCCTGCTGCTATGCAGCAACGTGTTCATGACCTTCGCCTGGTACGCCCACCTCAAGGAGCTCAACGGCAAGCCCTGGATCGTCGCCGCCTTCGTCAGCTGGGGCATCGCCCTGTTCGAATACCTGCTGCAGGTGCCGGCCAACCGCATCGGCTACACGGCGCTGAGCGTCGGCCAGCTGAAGATCGTGCAGGAAGTGATCACCCTCAGCGTGTTCGTGCCGTTTTCCGTGATGTACCTAAAAGAGCCGTTGAAGCTCGATTATCTCTGGGCGGGGCTGTGTCTGGTCGGCGCCGTGTTTTTCATGTTCCGCAGCAAATTCGTGTAAAGCAATGATCGTATGCATAGGCGCCGGTCCCGGCGATTTGGGCTATCTCACCCGCCGCGGCGGGGAACTGGTGCAGCAGGCCGACGTGGTGGCCGGTTTCGACGCGGTGGTGGATTTGGTGCGGCCGCTGATCCGCGCCGATGCCGAAGTCATCACCATGGGCTACAAGGACCAGACCGCCAAGCTGGCGGACGTGGCGGTCCATCATCACGCCGGCAAGCGCTGCGTGGTGGTGTTCATGGGCGACATCCATTTCAGCGGCTTTCAATATTTGGAGCGGGTGGAAGCGGCCTGCGGTCACCCGGTGGAAACCCTGCCGGGCATCTCCTCGGCCCAGGTGCTGGCTTCGCGCGGCAAGGTCTGTTTCGACGAAACCACTTTCGTTACTTTCCACCGGCGCGGCGATCTGGCGCCGTTCCAGCGCCATTTGGTGCACGTGCTGCAGGACGGCCGCAACGCCATCGTCATTCCCCGTCCCTGGGACTTCATGCCCAAGGACGTGGCCGCCTATTTGCTGGCCCAGGGCGTGAATCCTGCCCACGAGGTGGAAGTGTGGGAACGGCTGACCACCGCCGAGGCCACTTGGCGCGGCACGCTGGCGGAATGCACGGCGGAGTTCAGCGATATGAGCATCCTGCTGATCCGTAGCCTAGTCCCCATGCCCAGCCAGTTGGACGATTTGCCGCGATGAAGCAGGCCCATATGCCGTGTACCCCTGGGAGCGCGGGCATCCTGCCCGCCCGTCTCCCGGCGTCAAACCAAGCGGGCAGGATGCCCGCGCTCCCAGGGTGAGCCGGATGACTGAAGGTTACAGTATCGTAGTGGCCGGCCACGGCAGCCGCGATCCGGCGGGGAGGGCGGAGTTCGAGTCTCTCACGGAGATCATGGCCGGCCAGGCCGGCGATTTGCCGGTCAGCCACGCCTACCTGGAATTCGCCACCCCGACGGTAGACGTAGCCCTGCGTTCTGCCGTTGCTGCCGGCGCGCGCAAAGTCGTGCTGCTGCCCTCCCTGCTGCTGGCCGCCGGCCATGCCAAGAACGACATGCCCAGCGAGTTGGCGGTGCTGAAGCAGGAGCACCCGGAAGTGGAATTCCACTACGCCGGCGTGGCGGAACTGCATCCCTTGCTGCTGCGCGTCTGCCAGCGCCGTTTGGTGGAGGCGGAGGCTGCTGCCGGCGAGACTTTTCCTCGCGCCGATACCTTGCTGGTGGTGGTGGGGCGCGGCACGTCCGATCCGGACGCCAATTCCGAGGTCTACAAGCTGGCGCGCATGCTGGAAGAAGGCATGAGCTACGGCGGCGCCTACGTGTGTTATTCCGGTACCGCCAAACCGCTGGTGATGGACGGCCTGCTGGCCGCCGCCAAGCTGGGTTTCAACCGTATTGTGGTCTTCCCGCTGTTCCTGTTCGACGGCGTGCTGGTAAAGCGCATTTATGAAGCGGCAGACGCCTTGGCGGCGCGTTATCCGGCACTGGAAGTGTTGAAAGCCGGCTACCTGGGGCCGACGGAGGAGCTGGCCGAGTTGTTCCTGGAACGGGCGCGGGAGGCGGTGGAAGGCCGCGCCGCCATGAACTGCGGGCTGTGCCAATACCGGGTGCAGATCGTCGGTTTCGAGGGCAAGGTCGGCCAGCCGCAGATGGCCCACCACGGCCACGTCAAAGGCGCGTTGGATAAACCATCGCAGCCGGAAGCCGCGCCGGTGTTCGAGCCCTATGCGCCCCATCCCATCGAAGCGGAAAGCTTCCGCATCATCGAAGCGGAGCGCGATTGGTCGGCCTATTCCCTGGGCGAAAAGATCGTCCGCCAGCGCCTGGTGCACACCAGCGGCGATTTGGACTGCGGCGAGGATTTGTTCTTCTCCCCCGGCGCGGTGGAAGCCGGCCTGCGCGCCCTGCTGCGCTGCCGCCGCGTCAGTGCCGATGTGACCATGGTGCAGTCCGGCCTGCGCCGCGACTTGCTCGCGCGGTTAGGCATCGAAACCTGGTGCGGCGTGCACGACCCCGAGTCCTACATGCTGGCCCAGGCGGAAGGCATCACCCGCTCGGCGGCCGGCATCCGGCGCGCCTGGCAGCGTTGGGGCAACGACCAGATCGTCGCCATCGGCGACGCGCCCACCGCCGTGATGGAAGCGGTGCGGCTGATCCGCGAGCACGGCTGGCGCCCGCAATTGGTCATCGGCCTGCCGGTGGGTTTCGTCGGCACCCGCGAATGCAAGGAGGCCCTGCGCCGCTGCATGCAGGTGCCGCGCATCACCAACGCCGGCACTCGTGGCGGCTCGCCCTGGGCCGCTTCGGCGGTGAACGCCATCATGATCTGCGCCATCAACCAGCTGGCCGGGGCGTGGGAGCTGTGAACCGCCAGGTTTTCGATCTCAGCGTTCCAGCCCCCAACGGCCTGCGCCGCGGCCGAACCACCGGCGCTTGCGCCACGGCGGCGGTGAAGGCGGCGCTGCTGCTGCTGCTGCGCGGCGAGCGGGTGACTCAAGTGAGCGTCCGCCTGCCGGATCCGGCCTGGTGCCTGCTGGTGCCGGTGCGCAGCGTCGATCAAGTAGGCGATGCGGCCCGCGCCGAGGTGGTGAAGGATGCCGGCGACGATCCCGATTGCACCCACGGCGCCGTCATATCCGCGCTGGTTAAGCGCAACGACGCCGGCCAAATCCGATTCCTCGCCGGCCCCGGCGTCGGCACCGCCACGGCGCCCGGCTTGCGCGTGGCGCTGGGCGAGCCGGCCATCAACCCGGTGCCAAGGCAAATGATGGGCTGGGCGGTGGAGGACGTGGCGGGGGAGGAGGCCGGCTTCGACTTGGAAATCGGCTGCGAGGGCGGCGAGGCGCTGGCGCGCAAGACTTACAATCCGCGCCTAGGCATCGTCGGCGGCATTTCCATCCTCGGCACCAGCGGTATCGTCGAGCCCATGTCCTTGTCCGCCTACCAGGCGTCCATCGAGGTGTATATCCGGGTAGCGCTGGGTGCTGCTGCCGAAAACGCCTCTGAGCAGGAACCCGCAGCTTCCGGTTCCCTCCCCCTCAGGGGGAGGGTTAGGGTGAGGGAGTTAAATAGCCATGGCCTTTTCCAGTTCCCGAACAAGGGAGGCGCTATTGCTTTATTGCCGGGTAAGATCGGCGCCGCTTTCGGCAGCAAGCGACTGAAGCTGCCTACCCGCGCCCTGGTGCAAATCTCCAACTTCCTCGGCTTCGCCGTGGATCAGGTGCAAGCTCTGATCGAGCAAGGCGAAGCCGGCTTGGACACCCTCTGGCTGCTGGGCCATCCCGGCAAGCTGGCCAAAGTGCTGGACGGCCATTGGGACACCCATTCCAGCCGCAGCGCCATGGCCATGCCGGCCATTGCTCGCGAGGCGGAGGCCTTCGGCTTCGATGCCGAAACCGTCGCGGCGCTGGCGCAGGCCAATACGGTGGAAGCCGCTGCCATATTGTTGAACGGCGAGCGCCGAGGGCGGGAGTTTTGGATTTATTTGGAAAACCGTATCGCGGCTACCGTCGCGCGTCGGGTTCCGGCTGTGCCTAAGGTGGAGGCGAGATTGTTTATGTTGGACGGTACGGCTTTGGGGGCGGCGGCATGACGGCACTCGGCCGCTTCATCGGCGTCGGCGTCGGCCCCGGCAACGGCGGTTACCTGTCTGTCGCCGCTTTGCAGGCCTTGCAAGCTTGCGACCTGATCTACCTGCCCCAAGCGCGCGGCGCAGAAGCCTCCGTGGCCGAGCAGTGCATGGCCGGCTTGGGGCTGGACGAGGGCAAGTTCCGCAAGGTGGAGTTCCTCATGGTCAGCGACCGCGGCCGTCTGAAAGACCACTACGCCGAACTGGCCGCCGCCATCGCCGCAGACCTCCAGCAAGGCATCAACGTCGGCTACGTCACTCTGGGCGACGCCATGACCTATTCCACCTATGGCTACACCCTGGCGGCCCTGGTCGAGTTGCTGCCGGGGCTGGAGTACCGCACCTATCCCGGCATCACCAGCTACGCCGCCGCCGCCGCCGCCCTGGACTGGCCGCTGGGCGAAGGCCGCGAGCGGGTGCTGATCCTGCCCTGTCCCGACGACATGGATGCCCTGCGCCGCGACATCGACAGCCACGACATCGTCGTCTTGATGAAAGTCGCCCAGCGCCTGCCGGCCGTGCTGGGATTGCTGAACAACCTGGGCATCGCCGGAAACTGCGCCCTCGCCAGCCGCATCGGCTTGCCCGGCGAAATCCTCTGCGCCGATCTGGCCGGGGCCGATATCGACCCCGCCGCCGGCTATCTCACCACCTTGCTCATCCGCAAGAACCCCCGCGAGCCTCGCCACCGATGACCGTTTATTTCATAGGCGCCGGCCCCGGCGCCGCCGATTTGATTACCGTGCGCGGCATGAAGCTGCTGCAAACCGTGCCGCTGGTGCTGTACGCCGGTTCCCTGGTGCCGCAGGAAATGCTGGGCTGGTGCCGGCCCGACGCGGAAATCGTCGACACCGCCGGCCTGGACCTGGACCAGCAGATGGAACACTATCGCCGCGCCAAGGCCAACGGCTGGGACGTGGCCCGGCTGCACTCGGGCGACCCCGCCCTCTACGGCGCCACCGCCGAGCAGATGCGCCGGCTGAAAGCGCTGGACATGGACTACCAAATCGTCCCCGGCGTGTCGTCCTACAGCGCCGCCGCCGCCGCCCTGGGCAGCGAGCTGACCAAGCCGGGCGTGGCGCAGACGGTGATCCTCACCCGCAGCGAGGGCCGCGCCTCGCCCATGCCGGCGGGAGAAGACCTGGACAGCCTGGCGGCCCATGGAACTACGCTCTGTCTGTTCCTGTCCGGCGCCAAGCTCAAGCAGACGGTGGACACCTTGCTGCGCCATTACGGGCCGGATGCGCCGGTGGCCCTGGTGCGCCGCGCCACCTGGCCGGACCAGACCATTCATCGCGGCACTTTGGGGCGTCTGTTGGACGAGGTCGACGGCAAAGACTGGCGCCTGACTACGCTGCTGCTGGTCGGCCCGGTGTTGGCGGAGGACAGCGGCGGCGATTCGCGGTTGTATGCCGCCGATTACGTCCACGCCTTCCGGGGCAAGGGGGATGACGATGGAGCATGAACTGGGCATCTGGCTGGTGCGCGCCGAGGCGGAAGCCCTGGGCGAGCGCCTGCAGCAACAACTGGGCGGCGACTTGCTGCGGCCCTGGCTGGTGACGGAAATCGCGCCCCTGGAGCAGTTCCGCCGGGTGTTCGGCTGTTACCGCCAATGGCTGCTGATCATGGCCACCGGCATCGCCGTGCGCTATGTGGACGGCCTGCTGCAGGACAAGCGTTCCGATCCCTGCGTGGTGACGGTGGACGAGGCGGCCCGCTACGCCATCGCCTTGCTGGGCGGCCACGAGGGCGGCGCCAACCGATTGGCGCAGCGGGTCGCCAACACCGTGGGCGCCATCCCCGTCGTCACCACCGCCACCGAAGCGCGCAAGCCCCTGGTGCTGGGCATCGGCTGCCGCCGCGACGTGTCGGAGGAAGCCATCGAGGCGGCGGTGCGGCAGGCCCTGGGCGATGCGTCGCTGGACCTGGTGCGGGAAGTGGCGACGGTGTCGGTGAAAGCCAACGAACCGGGCCTGCTGGCCTTTTGCGAACGGTACCAACTGCCCCTGCGCGTCATCGCCCTGCAGCAGATTTCCGATCGGCCCTGGGTGAGCGAGCCGTCGGAATGGGTGCGGGAAAACCTGGGGGTGGACGGCGTGTGCGAGCCGGCGGCGCTGATCGCCTGCCCGCGCGGGCGGCTGGCGGTGCCGAAAACGACTTTGAACGGCGTGGCCGTGGCGGTGGTATTGGATTCGTGGACTCCTTGGGTATGAACGGTATATTGCATTTGGTGTCGGTAGGGCCGGGCTATGCGGAATTGGTGACGCCGCAGGCGAAGCAGGCCATTTTGGATAGCGACGTGGTGGTGGGCTACGGCCTGTATTTCCGCTGGATCGCGCCTTGGCTGGAAGGCAAGGAAGTGATCGACTTGCCCTTGACCCAGGAGCGCGAGCGGGCCGCCGCCGCCATCGCCCATGCCCGCCAGGGCAAGCAGGCGGCGCTGGTTTCCAGCGGCGACATCGGCGTCTACGCCCTGGCCACCCTGGCTTTCGACGAGATGGCCGAGGACGACACCTTCGAGGTCAAAGTCTACCCCGGCGTCACCGCCGCCACAGCTTGCGCCTCGCTGCTGGGCGCGCCGTTGTCCCACGATTTCGCCACCCTGAGCCTGTCGGATCTGCTCTGTCCCTGGGAGTGGATCGAACAGCGCGCCCGCGCCATCGCCCAGGCGGACCTTGCCTGCGTGCTGTACAACGTGCAGAGCCAGGCGCGCCAGGAAGGGGTCTATCGCATCCTCGATATCCTGTTGGAAGGCAAAGGGCCGGACACCCTCTGCGGCGTGGTGCGCAACGCCTACCGGCCGGAACAGTCGGCCCGTATTTGCACTCTGGAGGAATTGCGCCAGCAGCGTTTCGACATGCTCACCAGCCTGGTCATCGGCAACCGCCATACGCGCCGCAAGCGGCAGTGGATTTATACGCCGCGGGGGTATCATGGGTGGGAGCAGGGCGTCGCATCGAGCGCCATTTCAGAACCCTCTCAAGAAGCCTTACCTTTTCCGCTGCGCGGCGGCTTTCCCCCAGGGATAGGGCAGGGTGAGGGGGGGGAAGGTCGCGGCCTTTTATCCACCCCTCACCCCAACCCTCTCCCTGGGGGAGAGGGGGCCGGAATCGCGCCCGTAACAAGTTCCGGGGAACAGGTTAGCCAGCCCCCCCACAACGCCATCTGGGTCTACTCCGGCACCAGCGACGGCAACGCCCTGGCGCGCCGCCTGGCCGAAGCCGGCTGGCCGGTGGCGCTGTCCGCCGCCACCGTCTACGGCGCCGAAGTGGCCCGCCGCGCCTGCCCCGGCCTGCATGTCGAGCAAGGTTTAGGCGACGTGGACGCCCGCGCCCGCTGGCTGGCCGAGCGGGGCGCCCGCGCCATCGTCGACGCCACCCATCCCCATGCGGCGATCATCAAGCCCAAGCTCATGGCCCTGGCGGAAAAGCTGGGCGTGCCCTATCTGCGTTACGAGCGCGACCCCGGCGAAGACCCGCCCGGCACCGTGCCCTGCGCTGACATGGCGGAAGCGGCCGCCAAGGCGGTGCAACTGGGTCGGCGCATCTTCCTCTCCACCGGCTCCAAGGATGTGTCCCAGTTCGTCCAGGCCCCCGGCGCCGAGCAGTGCCAATGGTTCGTCCGCCTGACGCCCGACCCCGACTTGTTCCGCCGCGCCGAGGAGCAAGGCATTCCCCGCAAAAACATCTGCGCCATGCAGGGGCCGATTTCCCGAGGCTTGAACGAAGCCCTGTGGCGCGATTGGGGCATCGACTGCGTCATCACCAAGGATTCGGGAGACGTGGGCGGTTTCGCCGACAAGGCGGCGGCGGCCCAGGCCCTGGGGATACCGTTGCTGGTGGTGAAGCG
The DNA here is from genome assembly GCF_019669985.1 of Methylogaea oryzae. Classification (NCBI taxonomy): domain Bacteria; kingdom Pseudomonadati; phylum Pseudomonadota; class Gammaproteobacteria; order Methylococcales; family Methylococcaceae; genus Methylogaea; species Methylogaea oryzae. Next base: position 2,774,248 of record NZ_AP019782.1, on the reverse strand, counting down.
GCCGCATTTCGATTATCCCTATGCGACGGGGGATGTGGAGGAGCTGTTGCGGGAGCTGGTGGCTCGGTTGCCGCCGAGGTAGGGTGGGTTAGACGCGCACAAAATCCGCCTTCGAATCTTGATATGGTATGGCCGCGCGTCGTAACCCACCGGACGGGTGTCGACGTCGACTTATGCTGCAGCGCTATGCTTCAAGTCCCCTCTCCCTCTGGGAGAGGGCAGGGTGAGGGAGATTGAAATGGTTGCCGCTGCGCGGCGGGCTTATTTGAATGTGGGTTATCCGCACCCACGGGCGGGTTACTTTCTTTTGTGCGGCCAAAAGAAAGTAACCAAAGAAAAGGCCGCCCGATTGCCACGCCCCTTCGGGGTGCCCTGCGCTCCTCGCTTGGACCGGGAGTTGGCCGACAGGCCATCCCTGGCCTGACGCCCAACCCGCCGCATCCATGCGGCGGCCCTGCGGGTTATCCCGGCCCAAGCTGCGGTGCTCGGCGCGGCAAACGGGGTTTTGCGCCTACTTAGCATGGCTGATGGCCTTCGGAGTGGGCAGGTGTATGCTGCAGCGGAAGGCTACCGCCGCGTCGCGTGGACGGCGTGCTATACGGATTCCGTTTAGCACAGTTATACAAGATTCTGTTCGATCAACAGTTGGGGGGGGCTCCATGAACGAAAAGCCGCGCTATCCGAAGGATGATGAAGTTAAGGTCGAGTGGAAACCATTACATATCGCCATCATCGTTCTGTCTGTGGTGGTGATTTGGCCTCTTTTCTATTGCGTTACCGACCTGGCTAAGACCCTCCCTAACAAGTTGTTCTCCGTCGCGGGGTTGAATATCGACATCATCGGTGTCGTCGTTGCGTCCCTGAAAACACCGTATTACGGATCTTTCTCTGATGGAGGAAAAATCGAGGTTACCCGCGCCAATGTGGAGAAGAAGTATTTTCAGTACGGCATGTGGTTGATCGCGATGGGATTCTTCTTGCAAGCATTAGGTACGCTACTTTGAACGTTTCGCCCCCCAACGCTACGCTCAAGTTCGCTCCCTCCGGTCGCTGGGACGCGCCTGAGGCGCGCGCCTTAGTTTCACGTTAGTCGCACGATGCCGATCCCAACCTTCACGCAACGCGCTCCTAATGAAATTGTCACCGAGACAAATTTCTTCGAGTCGTCTGGTCGTGCGTACAAGGCTCTTTCATGGCTCGATTTAAAAATATCAGCGCTCTCGAATACGCCGCACTTGAGACGCGGCTCGCCATTGAGCAACTGTTGTTTGAGCAATTGATTGTTGGCGTTGGCACGAAATTGGAAGCTCGCGAGTACAAGAGGTGCAGTGGCAATGCCAATAAGCTCAACGAAATTATTGGAAAACTCATCCCAAGATACGAGCGGCTTGTGGCGTTTACAAAGGCAATGGCTCCCGCTGGGGTGCCAATAACGGCATGGGACAACCGAGCGCTTATTCAACACAGTGGGAAGGTCTCTGCCTACTTGCACTGGTCTGGTGGTCTAGACGTCACGGTTCAATCCGAGCAGTGGTATAAGAAAGGTATCGACACCGTCGAAGCTGCTGCAAGCTATATATGGGTTGGGTTAACGACAGGAAATACCGGGGTAATGGCCATCGAGAAGCTAGAGCCAGAAATGCGCGAGCTATGGGAGCTTTATGCGAACGACGAAATCACTATTGAAAGCGCAGTGAAGAGAGCCGATATCCTTGAGCCTGTATTGAAGGCGCGGCTAACCCTGCTCTCAACCGGCCCTGCGCCAAAAGCCGCGCAGGCCGGTTAGCTCCACGTTAGGCAACAAGGCATCCGCTTCATAGGTAAATATGTACCGAGAAGATATTTATAGCCTTCACCTAGCCCGTAGGGTGCGGTGAGTCGGCGAACCGCACCGTTCGCGATTGAAGCCCCCATTCATTGCTTTCTATACAGGCGGTGTGTAGACCGCTTGGCGGGTTACGGTGAGCGGCAAGCATCGTGGCGACTCCACGGTTTGTGTCGTGCGCGCCTTGCCCACGGCCAACCACCGCGCACCTTCCGGTTGCCATCCGTCGCCGGATCGGGCATAATTCCTCTCGTCCTGATGCAGGACTAACGCTATACTGGTGGGCCTGTCGGTCCCCCCGCAACGATACATTGTGAACCCCGTCAGGCCCGGAAGGGAGCAGCGGCAGCAGTGGATTCGGGTGCCGGGGTGCGGCTGGCAGGACCGCCGCCACGTTTCTCCCACACGCCTCCCCCTTCGGCTCAGACCATGGCCTACCAGGTTCTTGCACGCAAGTGGCGTCCGCGCACATTCAGCCAGGTGGTTGGGCAAGAGCACGTGGTCAAAGCGCTCACCCACGCCCTCGAGCGCGACCGTACCCATCACGCTTATTTGTTCACCGGCACCCGCGGCGTCGGCAAGACCTCTTTGGCCCGCATTCTGGCCAAGGCGCTCAATTGCGAAAACCGCCAGGCGTTCGATCCCTGCGGCGCTTGCCCGTCCTGCAAGGAAATCGACGAAGGCCGTTTCGTCGACCTGATCGAGGTGGACGCGGCTTCCCGCACCAAGGTGGAAGACACCCGCGACCTGCTGGAAAACGCCCAGTACGCGCCCACCAAGGGCCGCTACAAGATTTACCTCATCGACGAAGTGCACATGCTTTCCGGCCACAGCTTCAACGCGCTGTTGAAGACGCTGGAAGAGCCGCCGCTGCACGTCAAGTTCCTGCTGGCCACCACCGATCCGCAGAAGATTCCGGTGACGGTGCTGTCGCGCTGCTTGCAGTTCAACCTGAAGCGCATGTCGCCGGAGCAGATTTCCGGGCAGATGGCCCACGTGCTCGACCAGGAAGGCATCGTCTACGAAGCCGAAGCCCTGCGTGCCCTGGCCTGGGCGGCCGACGGCAGCATGCGCGACGGCCTCAGCTTGCTCGATCAGGCCATCGTCCACGGCATGGGCGACGTGAAAAGCGAGGCGGTGCACGCCATGCTCGGTTCGGTGCCGCGCGAGCCGATTTTCGGCCTGCTGCGCGCCCTGGCCGAGGGCAACGGCCCGGCGGTGCTGGAAAAAGTGGCGGCCTTGGACGAACACGCGGTGGACTTCTCCGACGTGTTGCAGCAGCTGTTGGTGCTGTTGCACCATATCGCCCTGGCCCAGCATTGGCCGGACACGGCGCGCGGCGACGAGCACGCCGAGGCCTTGCTGGAGCTGGCCGGCAAGCTGGCGCCGGAAGACGTGCAGCTGTATTACCAGATCGGCCTGCTGTGCCGGCGCGATCTGCCCTATGCGCCGGACCCGCGCAGCGGCTTCGAAATGGCGGTGCTGCGCATGTTGGCGTTCCGTCCCGACGAGGCCGGCGCGACGCCGGCGCGGACGACGGCCCAACCCAGCGCGCCGGCGCGTCCCGCCCCGCCGCCCTTGCCCCGGCCGGCTATCGCCGAGCCGCGTCCGGTTGCGGCCCCGCCGCAGGCGCCGGCCCCCGTCGCAGCGCCGGTTGCGGACGCGGGTTCGATTCCCGCCGCCCCCATGGCGGCCGGGGCGGGGCAGGACTGGCTGCAAATGATCCAGGCCATGGGCATCGTCGGCATGACCCAGCAGCTGGCGGCCAACTGTGTGCTGCAAGGGGTGGACGACGGCGTTTGCACGCTGGTTTTGGACCCTAAGCACCAGCATTTGCGCACCAAGCAGGTGGAAGGCAATCTGCACAAGGCGCTGCAGAATTACTTCGGCACTCCCGTGAAGCTGGTCATCCGGGAAAGCGCCGAGGTCAAGCAGGAAACCCCCGCCGAGCACCTGGCCCGCGCCAAGGCCGAGCGCCAGCAGGCGGCGGAACGGGAAATCGAAGGGGACGCCACGGTGGCGGCGTTCCAGGAAGTATTCGACGCCCAGGTGGTGCCGGGATCCATTCAGCCGTTGGACTAAATCGTCGAGTCCAGCCGACACCGGCCTCGATTCTTGTGGTCCACGCAAACGCAAATTACAACGCCATGCCGGCAGTCCCCGCCGGAAAGACGGGCTTGAGTCGATTGATGTATAAAGGCGAAAGCTCAAGCTTAATAAACGCCAGTAAAGCTTAAAACCTCCGGATTCGTGAGAGATGACATGATGAAAAACGCAATCGGCCAACTGATGCAGCAAGCGCAGCGCATGCAGGAAAACGCGCAGAAGGCCCAGGAAGAACTGGCCGCCTTGGAAGTGAACGGCGAAGCCGGCGGCGGCATGGTGAAAGTGGTCATGAACGGCCGCAAGGAAATGCTGAAAATCGCCATCGATCCCAGCTTGCTGGGCGATGACCGCGACATGCTGGAGGACTTGGTGGTGGCGGCGGTGAACGACGCGGTGCGCCGCGCCGACAAGCTCAAGGACGAAAAAATGGCCGGCCTCACGTCCGGCATCCCGCTGCCGCCGGGCTTCAAGCTGCCGTTCTAAGCCATGCAGGCCAAGGGGCATTTGGGGCAGCTCATCCACGCGTTGCGCTGCCTGCCGGGCGTGGGGCCGAAATCGGCCCAGCGCATGGCGTTCCATTTGCTGCTGCGCAACCGCGAGGGCGCGAAAGCCTTGGCGCAAAGCCTGTTGGCGGCGGTGGAGCATATCGGCTACTGCGAGCAATGCCGCGGCTTAAGCGAAGAGCCGCTATGTTCCCTGTGCGCCAGCGCCAACCGCGACCACGGCCAGTTGTGCGTGGTGGAAATGCCCACGGACGTTTACGCCATCGACCAGGCCGGCTGCTTTCGCGGCGTGTTTTTCGTGCTCAACGGCCGTCTCTCGCCCCTGGACGGCATCGGTCCCGCCGAATTGGGCATGGATCTTTTGGAGCAGCGCCTGGCGGCCGGCGAGGTGAAAGAGGTGGTGCTGGCCACCAACACCACCGTGGAAGGGGAGGCCACCGCCCACTACATCGGCGAAATGGCCCAACGTTACGGCGTGCGCACCACCCGCATCGCCTACGGCGTCCCGCTGGGCGGCGAGTTGGAATACATCGACGGCGCCACCCTATCCCTGGCCTTCAACGGCCGGCGGGACTTCTAGGTTTCCCATGGCCGTCGCGGAGTTGCCCGTAACCTCCCGCCCGGCCATTCCGCCTTTTCTGTTGCAGCGCCGTTACTGGTGGGGCTTATTGGCGCTGTGGGCGGCCATCGTTGCCGTTTCGCTGCATTTCAGCCTGCAGGACATCCATCGCCACAATCTTCAAGTAGCGCTGGCCGGCGCGCGCAATATGTTCGAAATGGTGTGGCTCACCCGCCAGTGGAACGCCAGCCACGAGGCGGTATACGTGCCGGTGGACGCCGCCACCGAACCCAACCCCTATTTGCGGCATCCGCGCCGGGACGTAACCACCACCGACGGCCAGCGGCTAACCATGATCAATCCCGCCTACATGACGCGGCTGATCGCGGAAATCGCGCAGAAAGAAAGCCAGGTGGTGTTCCACATCACCAGCTTGGATCCGATCCGCCCCGGCAACGCGGCGGATGCCTGGGAGCGGGCCATCTTGCAGGATTTCGTCGACGGCAAGGGGCACGAGGCCAGCAGCCTGGAAGCAGGGTCGGGCGGCGCGCAGTTCCGTTACATGGCGCCTTTGTACGTCAACGAGACCTGCCTCAAGTGCCACGGCCAGCACGGCTACAAGCTGGGCGACGTGCGCGGCGGCATCAGCGTCAGCCAATCGTTCGCGCCTTTCGAGGCGGCGGCGGCGCCTAGCGTGCGCAAAACCGTCGCCCAGCACGTGGCGGTTTTCCTGCTGGTGGCGGGCCTGAGCGGTTGGGCGCTGGCGCAGCTGCGCCGCCGTTGGCTGGATTTGGAAGGCAGCATCGCGGCATTGGACCAGGCCAGGAACGAACTGGTGCAAAGCGAAACCCTGGCCGGCTTGGGGCGCATGGTGGCGGGCTTCGCCCACGAGATCAACACGCCGGTGGGCGTGGCGGTGGGCGCGGTGTCCCAAGGCGAGGAGGCCCTGCGCGACATCGAGGCGCTGCTGGCGGAAGACGAGGTGCGCGAGGATGAACTGCGCGCCCAGTTGGATATTCTCGGCGAATCGTCGACCTTGGCTCTGGCCAACTTGCGCCGCGCCGCCGGCCTGGTGCGCAGCTTCAAGCGCACCGCCGTGGACCAGGTGTCGGAGCAGTCGCGCGAATTCGACCTGGGCGAGCTGATCCAGGACGTGCTGTTGGCCCTGCACAACCTGCTCAAGCGCGCGCCCATCGATGTGCGATTGGACTGTCCGGAAGGCTTGCGGGTGCGGGGCGTTCCCGGCCTGTACGACCAAGTGCTGACCAATCTGGTGCTCAATAGCGTGCAACACGCTTTTGCCGAAGGCACCCGCGCCGGGCGGTTGGACCTCGTCGTCCGTCCGGACTCGACCGGCCGGTTGTGTCTGGACGTGGCGGACGACGGCGCCGGCATGGACGAGGAGACGGCCGCCCATTTGTTCGAGCCCTTTTACACCACGCGCCGCTCCCACGGCGGGACCGGGCTGGGGCTGTATTTGTGCTATACGATAGTCACCGGCAAGCTGGGTGGTACTATTCATTGCGCCAGCGCGGCCGGGCGCGGCAGCCGTTTCCATATCGTCGTGCCGGCCGACTATAGTTGTTCCACGTTCCCGGAAAAATCGCCGCAAACCCATTTATGAAGCTTGTACGCCGCACCGCACCGTCGAGTCAGGACGTCGTCGATTTCGAGCCGCACTACGTTTGGAAAGTGCTGGTGGTGGACGACGAGCCGGACGTGCGCAGCCTGACGCGGCTCAACCTGAAGAACTTCCGCTTCGCCAACCGCGAACTGGAAATCCTGGAGGCCTCCTCGGCCGAGGCGGCCAAGGCGTTGTTGGCACGGCACGGCGACATCGCGGTGGCGCTGATCGACGTGGTGATGGAAACCGACAACGCCGGCCTCCAACTGGTGGAGTACATCCGCAACGAACTGGGCAACGCCATGGTGCGCATCGTCATACGCACCGGCCAGCCCGGCGTCGCGCCGGAGCGCTACGTCATCGACCATTACGACATCGACGACTACAAGGACAAAACCGAGCTCACCGCCCAGCGGCTCTACACCACGGTGCGCACGGCCATCAAAGCCTACCGCGACCTGAAAATCATCGAGCTGAACCGGCGCGGCCTGTCCCGCGTGCTGGAAGTGACGCCGGACATCTACCGCATCTCCAGCACTTCCCTCAGCGATTTTTTCGAAGGCGTGCTGACCCAGGTCATCGGCCTGTGCCGTTTGGACGAGAGCAGCTTCATCAGCACCATCGAGGGCGTCATCGCCACCATCGACGGCCGCGACGTCACCATCCAGGCCCGCTCCGACGCTTTCCGCGACGAGCGCCGTTTCGCGACGGTGCGGGCCTTGTGCCTGCAAGCGCTGGAAAGCGACAACCCGGCAGCTTCGCTGTCGGGCCACGCCCTGGTGTTGCCCTTGCGGGTGCAGCAGCGCACGGCCGGCTTCATCTACGTCGAGCCCACCGACGATTTGTCGCAAGCGGATCGCGATTTGCTGCAAATGGTCGCCAACCAATGCTCCAGCGCCCTGGAAAACCTGAGGCTGCACATCGATTTGCAGGCTTCCTACGAGCACGCCGTGGACATGCTGGCGGAGATCGCCGAGTTCAAGGATAAAAATACCGGCCGCCACATCAACCGCATCGACGCCTACACCCGGCTGGTCGCGGTGGCAATGGGCGTCGACGCCAAGGAAGCGGAGTTGTATGGGCGCGCCAGCCGCCTGCACGACGTGGGCAAAATCGGCATCGCCGACGACCTGCTGAACAAGCCGGGGCGTTATACGCCGGAAGAATTCGCCATCATGCAGCAGCACACCCTGATCGGCGCCTCCATCCTCGGCCACGACCATTTCCTCGGCTTGGCCCAGGAGATCGCGCTGCATCACCACGAACGCTGGGACGGCAAGGGCTATCCGGAAGGCCGCCCGTCCGGCGAGCTGCCCTTGGCGACCCGCATCGTTTCCGTGGTGGACGTATTCGACGCCCTGGCGAGCCGCCGCCCCTACAAAGAGCCCTGGCCGCTGGACGAGGCCGCCGCCGAGGTCGAGCGCGGCGCCGGCATTCGCTTCGATCCGGCGGTGGTGGAGGCCTTCCTCGGGTTGTACCGGCGGGGCGATTTGGACGCGGTGATCGCCATGCTGGAGACGGACAACGGCGGTCCGGCCTAGTCCGCCGCTGGCGGCGGGCGGTCATCCGGTCAGGAGCCGTTGAGCAGCAGCAGCGATTCCAGTTCCCGCCCCGGCTTGGATTCCACCAGCACGTCCAGCAGGTAAACCCGCTGCTCGGCGATGCCGCCGTCCTTCACCAGAAATTCGCGGATGCGCTCCGCCCGCCGCTGCGCCAACTGGCGCAAATCCGTGTCGGTGACCGCCAGTTTCGCCAGCAGCGCTTGGTGCGCCAGTTCGGCGTCTTGCGTCGTGCCCAGGCCGAATTTGCTGTATTGCGCCAGCAGCAGCCGTTTGTAATCGCCTTCGGGCACCGGCTGGCGCCGGCGCTCCGGCGTCAGTTCCACCCGCTTGGCGCGCAGTTCGTCCCGCCATTGATGGCGGATGCGGTTTTGCAGGCGCACTTCCGGCAGGGCCGCGCGGTCGCGTTCCGGGTCGGTCACTCCGCGGATCTCCAGATTCAGGCCGCTGCGCTGTTGCAGCGCGTCGGCCAGCTTGAGCAGCTTGTCCTTTTGTTGCGGCGAAAGCAGCGCCTTGCCGGGGAAAAACGCCACCCGGCCGTATTCCTCAGCGTCTCCTTCCAGCAGATTGCCCAGCACGGTGAAGGGCGAACTCACCAGTTTGGTGATGAGGCCGGTGATGGCCTGGGCGTACAGGTCGCGCAGGCTGAATTTGGGATCGTCCAGGTTGCCGGAAATGGGCAGGTGGATGTCGATTTTGCCGTCGGAATCGCGCAGCAAGGCGATGGCCAAGCCGATGGGGAGGGACGTGGCGGTTTTGCTTTCCACCCGTTCGCCCAGGGTCAGGTGGTCCATGATGACCTGGTTCTCCGCGTCCAGCTTGCGGTTTTCCAAGCGGTAGCGCAGGTCCAGGGTCAGCTTGCCTTTTTCGATGCGGTAGCCGGCGAATTTGCCCGAATAGGGCGACAGCCGCGTCAGGTCCATGTTGTGGAAGTGCATTTCGATGTCGGTATAGGCGCCGGCCCGGAACGGGTTGAGCATGCCCTGCACCCGCACCGGGGCGTACTGGTCCACCTGGCCTTCCAGCAGCAGGGAGGCGCGGGCGTCGGGATTGGACGACAGTCCCTTGATGTCGCCGTCCAGCCGATGGATGGTGGCGGCGAACTCCGGCCGCAGCGTGTGGTCGGCGAAATCCGACATGCCGTTCCTGATGCGCAAGGCGCCGATGGCGACCGGGAAAGCCGGGCCGGGTTGGGAGGCTTTGCTTTCGCCGCCGGCCAACTTGGCCCAGTTGAGGGTTTGGTCGGCTTCGATGGCGATGCGGGCATAGGGCTGCTCGGCGACGACTTCGGCGATGTTCAGCGGCCCTTGCGGATAGCCGAGGCTGACGCCCTTGAGGTGCAGCCGCTGCCAACGCAGCAAGTCCGTATTGTCGTCGCGGCGCTCCACGGCCAGGTCGTTGACGGCGGCTTCCCCTTCGAACCGCACCTGGGGCGCGTCGCCGCCGCGATAATCCAGGCGGCCGGCCAGGTCGAGGTTGCCTTCCGTCAATTTCACTTTGGTGAAGGGTTGGAGATAAACGTCCAAGGGGGTCAGGTCGATTCGCTGCGCCTTGATGTCGGCGGCGACCTCTCCGGATTTGCCGGCTGTAACGCCCAGCTGCAGCTGGCCTTGGCCGTTGACGGCGCTCTCCAGGGCCAGCTTGAGCGGGGCCGCGTCGGCGCCGTTGCCCAACGCCTCCAAGGTCAGCGACAAAGGCGCCAGGGTCAGGCTGGCGCCGTCGGCGCGGGAGCGGTCCTGCAAGCGCAGTTGCGCTTCCGTCAACCCCACTCGGCCGATGCGGTAATGCCAGGCGGGCGGCGCGCCGCCGTCCTTTTCGTCCTTGCCGTATCCCGAGTAGTTCAATGCGCCGCCGGCGGCTATCCAGCCGGCTACTTGGGCTTTGTCGGCCTCGATGGCGTCGATTTCGGCCCGCTGCTTTCGCAAGTCCACGGTGACGCGACGAAGTTCCACCGCCGGCGCCTGCAATAGGGCGGTTTGCTGCGCCGTGTCCTGCAAGTCCAGATTTCGCAGCTTGAGCGTGCCGGGGCCGATGACGACCCCGCTGTCGGCCCGGTAGGCGATGGGGGTGGCCAGGGAGGCCGCGCCTTGCTGCAAGGATAGGCTTGGCATAGCCACATAACGCTGCCACAGCGGTTGCAGCGGCAGGTCGTCCACGAACAGCGCGGCGTCGACGGCGAGCGGGGACAGGCTCAGGCTGGCGTGGGCAGACAGCTTGGCGCCGTTGTCGGCTTGGGCTTCCAGTTGCAGGAACGCCGGTTCGCCGCCGTCGCTGGAGAAATGGTCCAATTGGAAGTCGATACCCTCCAATTGCAGCGGCATGGAGGTTGTCGCGCCGCCGGCCGGTTGGCGGATTTGGCCCTCTTCCAGCACCAGCCGGCCGATGCGCACCGGCAGGGCGGCCTCGCCGCCGTCGGGGCCGGCGAACAGCCCGGCCAGGGCGGCGGCGTCGCCGATCTCCAGTTCGGGAGCGGCGACGCGGATTTCGTCCAGCACCAGGCGCTTGCCGCCCAGGCTGGCCCAGACTTCCGCGTTGGCCGAGAGTTCCGCGACCCGGAGGCGCAGCGGCGCCGCCGGGCCGGCCACGGCCAGATCCAGCCCTTTCAGGGCCAGCTTGGCGCTGAACGGGTTGTAGCGGATGCGCTCGACGCCGGCGGTGAATTCGGGATGCTGCGCCGTCCATTGCGTCAATTGGCCGCGCAACAGCCACGGCACGCCGACGCCGCCCAGCAGGGCGTATAGGCCGACGGCGGCCGGCAGCGCCAAGAGGTATTTTACGGCAGGATGCAGCGGTGGTATGCGCAAGTCCATGGTGGAGGGATCAGCCGACGACGGATTGATTGTAGTGCCGACGCCGGGAAAATGCCCGCGATCGATGGCCGGCCGCCCTCGAATCAGTCGGGCGGCTGCTTGAGCCCTTCCCACGGCTGGTAAAGATGGTCCGCCGCCACGCCGAACAGGGCCAGGATGCGTCCCACGGTTTCGTCGATGAGCTTTTCCAGCGTTTTCTCGCCGCCGTAAAACGCCGGCAGGGGCGGGTAGATGATGCCGCCCATTTCGGTGACGGCGGCCATGTTGCGGATATGGGCCAGGTTGAGGGGCGTTTCCCGCGGCACCACCACCAGGCGGCGGCGTTCCTTCAGCGTCACGTCGGCGGCGCGGCTGATGAGGTTGTCGCCGAAGCCGTGGGCCATGGCCGCCAGGGTTTTCATGGAACAGGGGGCGACGATCATGCCGGCGGTGACGAAACCGCCGCTGGCGATGCTGGCGGCGATGTCGTCGATGCCGTGGGTCACGTCGGCCCAGGCGCGGATGTCCTGGCGGCTCAGGTTCAGCTCGTGCTTGAGGTTGAGCAGCCCGGCGTCTGAGATGACCAGATGGGTTTCCCAGCCGCCGATCTCCCGCAGCACTTGCAGCAAGCGCAAGCCGTACACGGCGCCGGTGGCGCCGGTCATGCCGATGACCAGCCGTTGCGGGCGGTTCATGGCTGTAGCCTCTCGGCCATGCGGTCGGCGGCGTCCACCAGGGCGTCGATCATGGAGTCTCCTTCGGCGATGTGGCCGGCGTCGGGCAGGATGCGCAGTTCCGATTCCGGCAGGGTTTGGTGCAGGGAAAACGCCGCTTCCGCGACGCATACCAGATCCTTGCGGCCGTGGATGACGACGGCCGGCAGGTGGGCGATGGCGGGGCAGTTATCGAGAATCTGATTGTCCGCCAGGAAGTAGCGATGGGCGGCGTAGTGCAGCTCGATACGGGCCTTGTGCAATTGTTCTTGGGACAAATGCTTGTCCAGGGGCGCCGGGTCGAAGTCCTCGCCCAGGGTCACCTGGCCGCCCCACAACATCCAGGCGCGGGCGGCGCGGCGCTGGGCCAGTTCGTCGTCGCCGGTGATCTGCGCGTAGAGGTGGGGGATGGGGGCGTCGCGGTGTTCCGGCGGAACGCTGTGCAGGAAGCGCTGCCAGGCTTCCGGATAGATGCGGCCGGCGCCGGCGCCGAGGAACCAGTCCAGGTCGCTGGGGCGGGCGAGGAAACTGCCGCGCAGCACCAGGCCCAGTACGCGCTTGGGGTGCTTTTGCGCGTACAGCAGCGCCAAGGCGGCGCCCCAGGAGCCGCCGAACAGCAGCCAGCGCTCGATCCCCAGCTTTTTGCGCACCGCTTCCAAATCTTCCAGCAAATGGGTCGTGGTGTTGTGCTGCAAGCCGCCGTGGGGCGTGGAACGGCCGGCGCCGCGCTGGTCCAGCAGGACGGCGCGGTAGCGGGCGGGGTCGAAGAAGCCGCGGTGGTGGAGCTTGCAGCCGGCGCCCGGGCCGCCGTGCAGGAAGAGCACCGGCAACCCCTGGGGATTGCCGCATTCCTCCACGCATACGTGGTGCCCGTGGCCCACGGCGAGTTTGTGGACCGCGAACGGTTCGATGGGGGCATACAAGCTTTTCATGGTTTCATTCTAGCAGCCGGTCGGCGGCGGCAGCGGGCCAAGCGCTTTTCTTCCGAGCGGAGGCGGCGGGATTAAGGCGTGGGCGTTCGACACGCCCCGCCTAAGGCGCGGACGGTTCCCTTGGGCGGCGCGCCGCCAAGAAGCGTCCGCGCGATCCGGTCAGCGTTCGCTCAAGCGCCGCAGCATTTCTTGAATTTCTTGCCGCTGCCGCAGGGGCAGGGATCGTTGCGGCCGGTTTTGGGGGATTCCCGCACGATGGGGTCGTGGCTGGCCGCCACTTCGTCGTCGATGTTGAGGAATTCCACGAGGGGGACGGGATTGTCGTCGCCGAACTCCTGTTCCCGCTTGTCCTCCGGCACGGCGGCGAGGTCGACGATGCCGAGGATGGTGAACAGCGGGTTGGCTTGGCGGCTGTTCTCTTTGGCGGTTTTGGCGAAGGCTTGCGTATCCAGCACCACCACCGGGCATTGCGGGCAAAAACTGCCGTCGCGGTTGCCGGTGAGATACGGCGTGTTGTTCTTCTTTTCGCGGATCACCATCACGTAGCAGTGGTAGTCTGGTTCCAGTGCCGCGCCGCATTCGGGGCAGGCGGCGGCGTTGTCCAGGGCGTCGCTCCAGTAGCGGCGGCGGGGCAGGGTGGCGGAGAATTTCTTGTCGGTCATGGCGGTGTCCGTTTTATGGCGGGTTTTATAGCAGCAGGCCTTGCATGACCTTTTGGTAAACGGCGGCGAGCTTTTCCAAGTCTTCCACCGGCACGTGCTCGTCGATTTTGTGGATGGATTCGTTCAGCGGCCCCAGCTCCACCACTTCCGCGCCGGTGGGGGCGATGAAACGGCCGTCGGAGGTGCCGCCGCCGGTGTCGGGGCGGGCCGGGGCGCCCAGCACTTCGGTCAGGGCGGATTGCACCGCGCCGACCAGGGCCTGGCCTTGGGTGAGAAACGGCTTGCCGGAGGAGTGCCAGTTCAGCTCGTAATCCAGCCCGTGCTTGTCCAGGATGGCGCCGACGCGATGCTTGATGATGCCTTCGTTCAGCTCGGTGGAATAACGCAGGTTGAACAGCACCGCCAGTTCGCCCGGCGCGACGTTTTCCGCGCCGGTGCCGGCGTGGATGTTGGACACTTGGAAACTGGTGGGCGGGAAAAATTCGTTGCCTTCGTCCCACACTTCCTTGGCCAGCTCGTCCAGGGCCGGGGCGAACTTCAGGATGGGATTCCTCACCCGCTCCGGGTAGGCGACGTGGCCCTGCACGCCGAACACTTTCAATCGGCCCGACAGGGAACCGCGCCGGCCGACGCGGATCACGTCCCCCAGCCGGTCGAAGCTGGACGGTTCGCCCACCAGGCACCAGTCGATGCTTTCCTGCCGCCCTTGCAGCACTTCCACCACCTTCACCACGCCGTCGCTGGCATCGCCTTCCTCGTCGCTGGTCAGCAAGAGGGCGATGGAGCCCCGGTGGTCGGGATGCTGGGCGACGAAACGTTCCGCCGCCACCACCATGGCCGCCACCCCGCTTTTCATGTCCGCCGCGCCGCGGCCGTACAGCTTGCCGGCGCGGATGGCGGGCTCGAACGGCGGCGAGGTCCATTTATCCTCCGGGCCGGACGGCACCACATCGGTGTGGCCGAGGAACACGAACAGCGGGTTGGCCGTGCCGCGCCGCAGCCACAGGTTTTTGGTGTCGCCGAAGTTGAGCCATTCGGCTTTGAAGCCCAACGGTTCCAGGCGTTCGACGACGATCTCCATGCAGCCGGCATCGTCCGGGGTGAGGGAACGGCGGCGGATGAGCGCTTGGGTGAGTTGCAGGGTGTCGGTCATGTCGGGGTGGCGTGCGGTTTGATGTCCAAGTCGATGAAAGGCCGGCGGCCGGCGTTGGCAAGGCGGGGATTATAACCGCCCCGGGGCGTTTGTCGGTTCCAGGGCGAAATCCCCGCTTGCAGTTGGCGCGCGGGCGTTTTTCGCGGAATATAGGGCCGATGGAAGCGACGACTAACCACCAGGACCCAACAAGCACGATGCTCGAGCCAAGGCTAGCGAATTGCCGTTTGCTGTTGTCCCATTCCGATGGGGCCGGCGACACCCATGTTCTCGTCAGCGAAGACCGCATGAGCCTCTATTTGGCCGTCAGCAGCGTCGACGGCAGGAAAAGGCCCACCCTGCGCAGCATCAAGACGCTGCTGGCGGAAAAAGGCGTGGTGGCGAAAATCGACGAGCACTTGGTCGAAAGCATGCTGGCCGGCCTGCTCGAACCGTTCAGCGCCACGTCCTATACGAAAATCGCTGCGGGCGTCGCCCCGGTCGACGGCGAAAACAGCCGTTTGCAGCCTTGCTTCACGACGCCGGACGGCGCGGTGAAACAAGGCGATGAGTTGGCCGCGATGCTGGCGCCGGGCGAAGGCCGCTTCGGCGTCGACGTGTTCGGCGAGCATATCCCCGCCCGGCCGGGGGAGGCGCTGGAGATTCGCTTGGGCGAAAACGCCGTATACGACGAGGCGGGGGAGAGGATCGTCGCGGCGGCCGACGGCTACGCGGCGGTGGTCGGCAACGCCGTGGCCGTGTCGCCCTGCTTCCGGGTGACGGTCGACGCGGACGGCTACCGGGCGACGGTCTCCTTCGACCATCCCGAGGCCGGCTTGCCGGAGTTGCTGCGTTATCTCGGCGGTCTCGGCATCGTTTTCGGCATTTCCCAAGAGGCGCTGAAACAAGCGTTCGCCCAGGGCGAGGCGGCAGGCGTGGTCGCCGCCGAAGGCGTCAAGCCGGTGCCGGGGCAGGACGCGGAAATCGAGTTCCGCTTCGCCCGTCGGCCCGGCTGGCAGACCATCGATGCCCAGCACTGGAAGCTGCAACACCAGAATCCCCTGGCCATGTTCGATGCGGGGGAGCGGCTGGTGGTGCTGAAACCGGCCGTGCCGGGCAAGCCCGGCAAGACCGTGCTGGGGACGGAGGTGCCGGTGGCGCCGGTGCATCGGGCGGCCATCGTCGCCGGCAAGAACGTTGCGCAGGAAACCGTCGACGGCGTGCAGGCGTTTTCCGGAAAAATACGCGGTGCGCCGATTTTGCACGGCAACACGCTGGATGTGGTGGACGAGTACGTCGTCGAGGGGGACGCGCGTCCGGACGGCGGCGAAATCCGTTTCGCCGGCAACGTGGTAATCCGGGGCGATGTCGCCAGCGGTGACGTCATTTATTCGGACCGGGACATCGTCGTCAAAGGCGCGGTGTACGACGCCACCCTTCATGCCAAGGGCAATATCGTCGTGGATTCCGGTATCCACGGCGCCAAGGCCGGCAAGGTGGTCTGCGGCGGCAATCTAACCGCCAAATACCTGGACGATTGCTGCATCGAAGTGGCGGGGGACGTGGTGATCGCCAACGAAATCATCGCTTCCCACGTTTATTGCCTGGGTGTCGTCCGCTGCGGCAACGGTTCGATTTACGGCGGCGAGGTCGTGGCCCTGAAGGGCGTGGAGGCCAAGCACCTCGGCAACGCCAGCTACATGAAAACTCGGGTGGTGGCCGGCAGGGACTATACCTTGCTGCGGGAGCTGAAGCAGCACGATCACCAAAAAAACGCGCTCAACGCCGAGCGGGTGAAAATCAACGATCAGGTCCAGCAGTACAAAGTCCATCCCGAGGTCCTGGCCCATATCTCGGCGACGCAACGCCAGGAACTGCGCGGCTTGCTGCTGCGCTTGACGGAAATCGCCAAGCAGATGGAGGAAGCCGATGCCCGCTTCCACGAAGGCAAGCAGCGCGAGCTGGCGGCCGGCGTGCGGGAAATCCTGGTCCGCAAGGGCGTTTATCCCGGCGTGTACGTGGAAATGGGCGGGGCTTGCCTGGAGGTTCGCGAAGAGGTGGCGGGGCCGGTCAAAATCGCCTTCGACGGCAAAGTTACCTTCATTCGGGGCTAGGTCGCCTGGGGCGTCGGCGGCCAGGGCCGGTTGGGGTCGAAGCCGATCAGGAACGCGCCGTCGTATTCCAGCACCGGCCGCTTGATGAGGCTGGGCTGGGCCAGCATCAGTTCCAGCGCTTTGGCCCGATCCACGCCGCTCTTGGCGGCATCGTCCAATTGGCGCCAGGTGGTGCCTTTGCGGTTGAGCAGGGTTTCCCAGCCCAGGGCGGCTTCAAAACGCTCCAGCATGGCGCGATCCAGGCCATCGGCGCGGAAGTCGTGGAAGCGGTAATCCGCGCTGCGTTCCTCCAGCCAGCGGCGGGCTTTTTTCACGGTGTCGCAGTTTTTGATGCCGTAAAGCGTGGTCATGGCGGATCCGGGATTAGGGAAAAGCGGCCCATTATAGCGGGCGAGCCCGGTTCCGATTTCGTTTGCTCCCGGGCGGCGTTTTTTGCACGGCGGGCTTAGGGGTAAGCCCGCGGTAAGCCTGCGGCGTCACGATATGCGCCAACGCGGTCACAGCGCGGCCAGGACGCCTTGAAGCAGCGGCGCGGCTGCTGGCATAGTCGCCCGACCGCGGTGTTTAGCGCCGCCACCCAAAAGCCATCGCAGCCTCCCCTATGACCACGCTACCGCCGGTTCTGACGCCGGATTATTACGCCGACTTTCATTGCCTCGGGGCGGAATGCGAGGACAACTGTTGCGTCGGCTGGACCATCACCGTCGATCGCGATACCTACGACGCCTATCAAAACCACCCGAATCCTGAGCTGGCGCCTTTGTTCCGGCGTTCCGTGCGAAAAAATCCGGCGTACGAAGAGCCGCCGCCGCGGGAATACGGCATCCTGCAATTGACCGAAGAAAAACGCTGTCCGTTTCTCGACGAGAGCCAGCTGTGCCGCATCCATAAAGCCCTGGGCGAATCGGCGTTGCCCGATGTGTGCGCCATGTTTCCCCGGGTGGTCAACAGCTTCGGCGACAAAGCCGAGTACGCCTTGACCCTGGCCTGTCCTGAGGTCGTGCGGGTGGCGCTGTTGCGGCCGGAGCCCATCCGTTTCGTGATGGGAGAGCAATCCTCCGAGTTGATCCGGCGTAATAGCGTTACGCGCCGTTTTCCTCCCAGCGGAAACCTGCCGGCGGATCAGATGCTGGTGTGGAGCGAGCTGCGTTTTTTCAGCATCGAGGTGCTGCAGCGCCGCGGCGTCAGCGTCAACACGCGGTTGGCGCTGCTGGGCTTATTCGCGGAGCACATCGACCGGGAAATGGGCAGGAAAGGGTTTCGCGATATGGGCGCGTTGCGGCTCGTCATCGACGAATACTCCCAGGCGCTGGAGGTGGCCGAAACGGTGGAGGCCCAGCTGCTCCAGTCGGGGCCGAACCAGCGGTTCAAGCTCTATGTCATCGGCGGCATCCTTTCCGGCTCCCTGGCGAACGGCGCCAAGCCCAGGCTGGCCGAATGCCTGGTGGACGCCTTGGATACTTTCCATGGCGGGGGGCAGGCGTTGCAGGACGACGCGATCGTGGCCCGCTACGAGGCGGCCTACCGCGATTATTACAAGCCGTTTTTCGCCGAGCGCGAGTACATTCTGGAAAATTACCTGGTCAGCGAGGCGTTTCGCCGCTTATTCCCCATCGTCGGCGCCAGCGCCATGGAGGCTTATCGCGAGCTGGTGTGCAACTACGCCATCGTCCGTTTCATGCTGGTGGGCATGGCGGGGAAGCACGGGGGGGTGACCGACGCGCTGGTGGTCAAGCTGATCCGGGCGTTTACCGAAAAAGCCAGCCACGACCGCGAGTACATTCCAAAGCTGTTGCAGCGGCTGAGGGAAGAAAACAGCCAGTCCTTAACCCATATGCTGTGGTTGCTGCGGGAGCACGACGAGTAGCCGGCGCTCCCTTCACGGCTGGCGGGCTTGGCTGATTTCCGCCATTTGCGCTTCGATCCAATGCTCGGCCAGATCGACGATTTCCTGGGCCTTGTGCCGGGTGGTGTCGATGGGCGGTCCGATGCGCACCTGGATGACGCCGGGGCGCTTGAGGAAGCCGTTCCTGGGCCAGAATTCCCCCGCGTTGTGCGCCACCGGCACCACCGGGCAGCCGGCGCGCTGGGCCAGCATGCCGCCGCTGCCGGCGTACTTGCCTTTTTGTCCGGGCGGCACGCGGGTGCCTTCCGGGAACAGCACCACCCAGCGGCCCTGGTTGAGGCGATGCTCGCCTTGCTGCAACAACTGCTTCAACGCGGCCGACTTGGCGCCCCGGTCGATCGCGATGGGTTCGCAGGTGTCCATGGCCCAGCCCCATACGGGGATTTTCAGCAGCTCCCGCTTCAGCACGAAAGCCATGGGCGGAAAGATCGCCTGCAGGGCGATGGTTTCCCAGGCGGACTGGTGCTTGCTCAGGATCACGCCGTTTTGCGGCGGGATGTGCTCGACGCCGTGCACTTCGTAGCGCAAGCCGCAGATTTTCTCCAGGGCCGCCAGCACCGAACGCACCCAATATTGCGCCAGGCCGTAACGGACGGCGAAAGGCGCTTTGCGCCTGAGCACCATCACCGGCCCGATAACCAGGGTGATGAGGCACATCACGGCGAAAAACGCCGCGGAGCGCAGGATGAGGCCCAGCCTAGGCTTGGGCGATGAGGTGCTGGACGGCGTCATACAAATCCTCGAAGACGGGGTAGGGCAAATGGGGATGGCCGGCCTGGGTGCGCAGGCCCTTGCCGGTTTTCACCAGCATGGGCCGGCAGCCCACGGCGGCGGCGGCTTGCAAATCGCGGTAAGAATCGCCGATGGCCGGGACGCCGCGCAAGTCGGCGCCGGTGTCGCGGGCGAATCGCTCGAACAGGCCGGTTTTCGGCTTGCGGCAATCGCAGCCGTCGTCCGGTCCGTGCGGGCAGAAATAAATGCGGTCCAGTTGCCCTCCGGCCGTTTGCACCAGACTCCGCATTTTGTCGTGCATGGCTTCCAAGGCGTCCAGGCCGAACAGGCCGCGAGCGATGCCGGACTGGTTGGTGATGACGGCGATGCGGTAGCCGTGCCGGCTCAGCTCGGCCATGGCCTCGACGCTGCGGGGGATGGGAACCCATTCGTCCGGGGACTTGATGAAGGCGTCGGAGTCCCGGTTGATGACGCCGTCGCGGTCGAGGATGATCCAGGGCATGGGGTAGCGGTTGTGGATTTCGATGTGGGTTGGGTTAGGCGGTCCTCCGCCGTAACCCAACGAATCGCGGTAAACGTCGGGTTACGCTGGGCTAACCCGACCTACCTTAGCCGGCCTGCAAGCGGGAAATATCGGCGATGTCCAGGAACAAGCCTTCCAGCAACGCCAACAGCCCCAAGCGGTTCTGCCGCACGGCGGCGTCTTCCGCCATTACCATCACGCCGTCGAAGAAGGCGTCCACTTCCGGCCGCAGCTGCGCCAGGCGTTTCAATGCGCCCGTGTAGTCGCGGTTTTCCAGCTGGTAGAGCGTGTCGGTGCGGGCTTGCTTGGCCGCTTCGAACAGCGCCTTCTCGGCGCTTTCCTGCAACAGCGCCGCGTCCACGTTGCCCACCGTTTCGCCTTCCGCCTTGCGCAGGATGTTGCGGATGCGCTTGTTCGCGGCGGCCAGGGCTTCGGCTTCCGGCAGCTGGCGGAACTCGGCCACGGCGGCCAGGCGGCGGGCGAAGTCGTGCAGACTGCCGGGGGCGACGCCCAGCACCGCCTCGAATTCGTCCGGCGTGTGGCCCTTGTCCAGGCTGTAGCTCTTCAGGCGTTCGTGGATGAAATCCAGCACCGCCTTCTGCGTGGCGTCCTTGTCGAAGGGATGGTGCAGTGCGGCCAGGGCGTGGCCCAGCAGTTCCGGCAGGTCGAATTCCAGGCCTTTCTCGATGGCGATGCGCACCACGCCCAAGGCGGCGCGGCGCAGGGCGTAGGGGTCCTTGTCGCCGGTGGGGATCAGGCCGGCGCTGAAAATGCCGGTGAGGGTGTCGACCTTTTCCGCCAAGGACAGTACTTGCCCCACTTGGCTGGCGGGCAGCTCGCCGCCGGCCCCTTTCGGCATGTACTGTTCTTCGATGGCCTGGGCCACTTCCGCCGGTTCGCCTTCGGCCAGGGCGTAATAGCGGCCCATGGTGCCTTGCAGCTCGGGGAATTCGCCGACCATTTCCGTCAAGAGGTCCGCCTTGGCCAGATAGGCGGCGCGCTGGGCCAGGGTGCCGTCGGCGGAGAGCTGTTCCGCCAGATCCTGGGCCAGCTTCTGCACCCGCTGGGTTTTTTCCAGCAAAGTGCCCAGCTTGTTCTGGAACACGATGTTGCCTAGGGCCGGCACGCGGCTTTCCAGGGTTTTCTTGCGGTCCTGGTTCCAGAAGAACTCGCCGTCCGCCAGGCGCGGGCGCACCACGCGCTCGTTGCCCTTGCGCACCGAGTCGGGGTTCTTGCTTTCCAGGTTGGCGAAGGTGATGAAGTGGGGCAGCAGCTTGCCGGCCGTGTCCTTCACCGGGAAGTACTTCTGGTTGGCCTGCATGGTGGTGATGGGCACTTCCTGAGGCAGGGCCAGGTAGCGGGCGTCGAAGCCGCCCAGCACCGGGGCCGGCCATTCCACCAGGGCGGCGACCTCGTCCAGCAGGTCTTCCTCGATGTGGGCGATGCCGTGCACCCCGGCGGCGGCTTCGTTGGCGCGCAGGCGGATCTGCTCGCGGCGCTCGGCGAAATTGGCGGTGACTTTGGCGGCGCGCAGCTGGTCGGCGTATTCCGCCGCGCTGTTCAGCGCGATGGCGGCCGGATAGTGGAAACGGTGGCCGTAGGTGAGCTTGCCGGCGGGGATGTCGAGGATGTCGCAAGGTACCACTTCACCGCCGAACAGCAGCACCACCCACTGCACCGGCCGGACGAATTCCGCCGTTCCTGCGCCCCAGCGCATGCGCTTGGCGATGGGCAGGCCGGCCAGGGCCTGGCGCAGGATGTCGGGCACCAGTTGTTGGGCGGCTTGGCCCTTGATGTGCTGGTGGTAGCCCAGCCACTCGCCCTTGTCGGTCTTCAAGGTGATGAGCTGGTCTACCGTCGTGCCGCAGCTGCGGGCGAAGCCCTCGGTGGCCTTGGTCGGCTGGCCGTCCGCACCGTAGGCGGCGTTCAGCGCCGGACCGCGCTTCTCCACGCTCTGGTCCGGCTGCTGCACCGCCAGCTCCTTGATCCACAGCGCCAGGCGGCGCGGCGTGGCGTAGGAGACGATCTCGCCGTGGGGCAGGGCGGCTTTGGCAAGGCCGGCACGCACGCCGCTTTCCAGGGCGCGGGACAGGGTCAGCAGGGACTTGGGCGGCAGTTCTTCCGTGCCCAGTTCGAACAGCAGGTCGCGGGTATTAGCCATTGGCTTTGCCTCCTTGCAACATGGGGAAGCCGAGGCTCTCGCGCTTCTGGTAATAGCTCTCCGCCACGGATTTGGCCAGCTCGCGCACCCGGAGGATGTAGCGCTGGCGCTCTGTGACGGAAATGGCGCGGCGGGCGTCCAGCAGGTTGAAGGCGTGGGAGGCTTTCAGCACCTGGTCGTAGGCCGGCAGGGGCAGGTCCGCGCCGATCAGGCTGCGGCACTGGCTTTCGGCGTTGTCGAAAGCGGAGAACAGGAATTCCACGGGAGCGTGCTCGAAGTTGTAGGCGGACATTTCCACTTCATTCTGGTGATACACGTCGCCATAGGTGACGACGCCTTGCGGGCCCTTGGCCCAGGTCAGGTCGAAAACGCTTTCCACGCCTTGCAGATACATGGCGATGCGCTCCAGGCCGTAAGTGATTTCCCCGGACACCGGCCGGCAGTCCAGGCCGCCCACCTGCTGGAAATAGGTGAACTGGGTGACTTCCATGCCGTTGAGCCACACTTCCCAGCCCAAGCCCCAGGCGCCCAGGGTGGGCGATTCCCAGTTGTCCTCCACGAAGCGGATGTCGTGCTCCAACAGGTCCAGGCCCAGGTGGCGCAGCGAATCCAGGTACAGCTCCTGGATGTTGGCCGGCGAGGGCTTCATCAACACCTGGAACTGGTAATAGTGCTGCAAGCGGTTGGGATTCTCGCCGTAACGCCCGTCGGTGGGGCGGCGCGAAGGCTGTACGTAAGCGGTGTTCCACGGCTCCGGGCCGATGGAGCGCAGGAAAGTGGACGGATGGAAAGTGCCGGCCCCCACTTCCATGTCCAAGGGCTGCATCAGCACGCAGCCTTGCGCGGCCCAGAATTCTTGCAGGGCCAGGATCAGGTTCTGGAAAGTGGAGACGTCGCGTGGGGCTAGACTGTTTGACACGTTATTGGCCGATCGCGTGTGGATAAAGGCCAGATTATACAAGAGGGGCGGGGGGCGGCGTTAGATCGCGGGGCACTGCCCGCAGCCGCATCGGTCACGCGTCTCCTGCGTGCCGCTCCTGGCGACAGTGCTTTTGCCCCGTCTTCAGATGGCGACAATGAAGCGGTTGTTTGGGGAGAAGAGGGCGGAGTATATTTGGTTAACCCTCCGCCTTTTGTACGTTTGCTTGTACTGTGAGGCAAAAAGCAAGACCTGCCCCCCGGATTTCTTCTGGACGCTTCGCCGGCAAGCCGGCTCGCGGTCGTTAGATTTACCTTGGGCATAATCAGGAATACCAAGCAGCGTTATCTCAACTCCTATTCTGAAGAACCCGACAACCATCCACTATATTGTGACATCAAATGAATAGAAGATTTGAGAACACCACCCTATGGCAAAGGACTCTGGCAATTCAGCTTGATCCTGATCCTGAGGGGCCTAATCGCTCGCGCCTCAGAGCGGCTTACGAGACATTTCGCGAGCGGTCTGGAATGTTGGCAGCCGAAATCGCTATAGATCTTCCAGATTTTACAGTGCACGACGTTACCCATTTGGATGCGCTGTGGGAGATGGCGCAGTTAATTGCTGGTCCGAAATTTCCGCTAACTCCGGCCGAGGCATTCGTACTGGGTGGTGCATTCCTTATTCATGACTTGGGGATGGGTCTTGCTGCATATCCCGCAGGTATCGCTCAGATAGAAAACGAAGCAATTTGGATTGACACCGTTTCAGCGCTCCTCAAGGAGCAAAGCGGGAAAGTACCAACACAGATTGAAATTGCTCGCGCCCCTGACGCCATACGAAAGCATGCGACGCGGTCCGTATTGAGAGAGCTACATGCAAAGCATGCTGAGCGCCTCGCACTGATTTCCTGGAGTAATGCATCTAACGATTCTCGCGAATACTATTTGATTGATGATCCGGTATTGAGAAAGACCTATGGGCCAATAATCGGCAAGATTGCTCATAGTCATTGGTGGGCCGCCGAGAAGTTAATCGAGTACTTACCAAGTACGATTGGCGCTCCGGGTGGGTTTAGTAACGACTGGACGGTTGATCCCATTAAGCTTGCATGTATCCTGAGAACTGCAGACGCCAGCCACTTGGACGAACGGCGAGCTCCTGGTTTCTTGTCAGCGCTTCGAGGCCCAGTCGGCGCAAGCGCTGATCATTGGGTGTTTCAAGAAATGCTTTACCAGCCGAGGCTTGAATCTGATCGGCTGGTATATACCTCCAAAGATAGCTTCCCAGTAGACAAGGCTTCTGCATGGTGGACGGCCTTTGATGCCCTGAACGTTGTGGACAAAGAATTAAGGCATGTCGACGCACTTCTCGCAGATACAAATCGACCGCGACTAACAGCACGCGGGGTTTCCTACGTTGAAGACCCAATACGTCTAGCGAAACTAATTGGCACGGCAGATTGGCTACCTGTTGATGCAAAGCTAAAGGTCGGCGATGTCGCGAAGTTGGTTAGAACTCTTGGAGGTGAGCAGCTTTATGGGAAAAATTGTTTTGTTCCACTTAGAGAGTTAATTCAAAATGCCTCCGATGCAGTTAGAGCTCGCCGAATCATGGAGGAGAAACCGATAAATTGGGGCCAAGTTACGGTCCGTATTGGTCAAGATAACACTGGCCAATGGGTGGAGGTAGAAGACTGCGGCATCGGCATGTCGGAGAGCGTATTGATAGGCCCGTTCTTGGATTTCGGTACTTCCTTTTGGGGTACATCTCTAATGCACCGTGAACTTCCTGGTCTCGAGTCAAAAGGCTACGTTTCGTCAGGACAGTTCGGCATTGGCTTCTATTCAGTATTTATGTGGGGCGACAGAGTTCAAGTTATCACAAGGCGCGCAGAGCGAGCGCGTGATGAGACATTGATACTCGAATTTCAGAACGGTTTAGCTTCGAGGCCAATCCTAAGAAAAGCTAGCAGTAGCGAGTGCTTGCATGAGGGTGGGACGCGGGTTCGCGTCTGGGTAACGGACCCAATGTTCCTTCACCAGCTACTTGCCGAGTCTGACACGGGGCGCCCGTGGACTTTGGAAGAACGTTGCGCATGGCTCTGTCCTACGTTGGATGTAAACTTATTTGTGGAAGCAAAGAAGACCACGCTAGTTGTGGGTGCCTCCGATTGGATCAGCATCAAGGGCAGCAAATTGCTTCAACGTCTTTGGGGACCTGCTAGCAGGAAGAGGGATGGCGAAGTCGCTAAGCTATTAAGAACAGCAGAGCGAAACCTCCGGACGATAACAAACTCATCAGGCCATATAATCGGACGCGCCTGCATCACGCCATCTCCACCTATTTTTCGAAATTATGAGCACGTGGAAATGTCGTTGCCGGGAACCGTGACAATTGGAGGCTTTCGATCCAGTGGCCTGTTTGGGATTTGCGGTTGTCTGGTAGGAACACCGCATACTGCCGCACGCAATATCGGAGTCCCAATTGCGGAACCAGCGGCTCTTCAGCAATGGGCCACAGAACAAGCAGCAATAGCCCGAAAGGATGACCTGTCTAGTGAGCAACAGGCCGAAATAGCCTCCCTAATCCGTGTGCTCAACGGCGCTACGAAGGAGTTGCATATCGCGAAATCTGCTAATGGGTGGAAGAGCGCTGCTGACATTGCAAGTGAGTCAATTGATGACGAAGTGTTTGTGGTTCATGACGCCTCTGTTTATTTAGCTCGAAGAGAACATGGGGATTTTGCTCTCAACAAGAATGTATTTGCAGTTGAAATGGGCATGCCTGGCATCCTGGAGCATCAGGGCGGTGATGTGTGGATTGACTGGCCTGAAACGGAATCGAGAGAAGAAGAATGGAGCTCTGATTGGATATTTGACTCGAGGACATTGCAGGGGGCACTTATTGAAGCTATCGCCAACGCATGGAACGTTCCATTGGCGACGGTGCTAAAGAATGCCAAACAGAGTACTGATCGAAAGGAAATCAAGAGGGAGATTGGCTGCACTAGTTCAGGGCCTGTAATAGTCAGTGTTACAGTACTGAATAGACCAAAGCACCATTAAGGTCCCCGTTTTTAGATACGGAGGCCGCAGTTTTGGGGTCAGGTCTTGCATTTTGTCTGTGAAGCTTTGCCCCCTGGTGCCGGCTGATTGGGCTATGCTGTAAGTAAGAAGGGCGGTTCCCTGTAATCCGCCATTACTTCTTGGGCACGGACGATGCCTTAAAAGAATCCTTTGTAGTTCCCATATGTGCGCTTACCAGGAGGTGTGCCATGACCAGCCCGACAAGACACAGCGACCCCAGCCACCAACCCAGAAGGGACAGCCTGTATTCGGAGCGCGTCAGCGATCCTTACCGGGCACGGGGGAAATGGCCGGAACCCACCACCTGCCCGGACTGCGGCGCCATTTTCCATAACGGCCATTGGCAGTGGGGCGAGCCGAGAGCAGGCGCCGAGACCCATGCATGTCCGGCCTGCGAGCGCGTGCGCGACGGCGTGCCGGCTGCCGAGGTCAGGGTGAAAGGCGCTTTCTTTGCTCAGCATCGGCAGGACATTCTGAATCTGATCCATAACGCCGAAGCCAAGGCAAAAGCGGAACATGCGCTGGAGCGCATCATGAACATTGCGGAAGAAGGCGACGGTGTTCTGGTCACTTTTACCGGCGCTCACTTGGCCCATGGCGTCGGTCAAGCCGTGCACCACGCTTACCAGGGTGAATTGCATTCCGTCTACACGGACGAGGACGGCACCCTGCGCATTACCTGGAGCCGTTAAAGGCTCACTCCCCAAGCCGGCGAACCGCGCCGCCTGCTGGCGGCGGCTGGTTCCCGGCTAATCCCCGCAGCGCGTAGGTTGGGTTGAAGCGATAGCGGAAACCCAGCAATTTTCTGCACATGCTGGGTTTATCAAGCCAGCCTACAACTCGGCAAAGAAGAAAACCGTCACCCGCATTCGTAGGGCGCCGAGCGCTCTTCCGCGTATTGCTCCGCATGGGGGGCGGCTTTTGTGTGGCTGGGCGGGGCGCCGGAAACGCCAAGCACACGGCGTGGCTATTTATGCCGGCGCTTGCTGTGGCGGTGTTTATGGGAATGCGGGGCCGACAGGTGCTTGCGCTGGTAGTACAGCGACAGGCTGCAAAACACCAGCAGGGCTAGCAGGCTGGCTTCCAGTGCCAGGAAGGCGCCGATCTTGAAATAGGCGAAGTGGGGGTGGACGAAGCGCACCAGCCAGCCGGCGCCTTCGTCGGCCAGGGCGGAGAAGAAGGTGAGGCCGGTGAGCCAGAGTTTGGGGCCCATGGCCAGCGGGGTGAACAGCAGCAGGTGGGTGAGGGTGAGCACCAGCATGCCCATGGCGAACAGGTGGAAGTGGCTGACTTCCAGCAGGGTTTGGTAGCTGATGGGCTTGGTGAACTTTTCTTCCGAGCCCAGGTAGTAGTCGATGACCGATTGGGGCGCGAGGCTCATCTTGTGGAAGAACATCAGGCCGTTGCTGATCCACAGCAGCAGGACGTAGCCGAGGAACAGCAGGACGATGGTGTTGATGGTGAGCTGGCGGTTTTGCTCGCCGGTGACGAAAAATCGCATCAGTGCGGGTTTCCGGCCAGGGCGGTGCGGTACACGGCCAGCACTTTGCGGGCCGAGTCCACGGCGGAGCGGGTGCTGAGGGTGGCGCCGCTGATGGCGTCGATGCCGTTGCCCAGCCGCATGGCTTCCAGCGGCTTTTTCAGCAGCAGGTTGTACCAGCGTTGCGGCGGCTGGTACTCCGGCGGTTCGTGGAAGGCCAGCACTTCGACTTTTTCCAGTTCGCCGGCCGGGGACAATACCAGCAGCAGCGTTTCCGGGTGGCTGCGCACGGTGTGGGTTTCGATGGCGGCGTAGCCCAGCACCTGTTCGCCGCGCTTGCCGACGTAAAAGGTGTACAGCTGGGATTCCAGTTTCGCCTGGGCCAGCTGTTCGATTTGCGCGGTTTGGGCGTCGCTGAGGAACAGGGGCTTGGTTTCCACCGTGGCGCCTTCGCCGAAAGCCAGTTGGAACGCTTCCTCTTTGCTGTAGTAAACGACGGCGTTGGCGTTGCCGGCGGTCAAAGCGAGCAGGGTCAGTCCGATGGCTAGGGTTCGGCGCATGGCGTTGTCATTGGTCGGTTAGAAGATAAAGCCCAGGCCCAGGTTGAACTCGTCCGCCGGTTTGCCTTGGCGCGCCGAAATATTGCGGTAGTCGGCTTTGATGGCGACGTTGCCGATGGGCTTGTAGGTGACGCCGGCTTGGTAGACTTCCTTGTTTTGCGCCGGGTCGTCGGCATAGCCGGTGGGCACGTCGGCGATTGTATCAAAGCGTTCGTAGCGCACGAAAGGCGCGAGGTACTGGTTGGAGGTCGGCATCAGGTGCGGCATGACGTCGTAGGCCCCTTCGGTGTACCAGCCGAAAGTGGCGCTGCCGATGGTTTCGCCCTTGGCGGCGCTGAGCGCGGCGGCGTTGTTCACGCGGCCCCAGGCGCCCAGGCTGCGGAATTCGAAGCCTTTGTAATGCCATTGCAGATGGCCTTCGTACAGCTGGGTAAAGGCGTTTTTCTTTAGGCCGTCGAATTTCTGGCTTTGGCCGGAGTCGCCCATGTAGGCGGAACCGCCCACCATGAGGCCGGGGACGAAGCTGGGCGAGTAGTCGACGCGGCCTACAGTGGCGAAGTTTTCCGCCTTGGCCATGCTGCCGCCTTGCGTCGCCTCTTTCCAGCCGGCGGAGGAGAAGCCGCTGGCGTCCAGGCCGTTGACCGCGTACAGGCGGTATTGCAGGCCGGGCAAGGGTTCGCCGAACAGGCCGGCGCCCATTTCGCGCCAGGTGCTGGGGATGATGCGGCGTTCCACTTCCGGACGGTAGTTGCCGTGGAAGGTGGTGGGCTCGTGCATTTCGTTGATGAAGCCCATGGGCATCAGCATCAGGCCGGCGCGGATGTTGGCGGCCGGGTGCAGCAGGAAGTCCAGTTGGGAGAATTCGACGGAGACTTCGCCTTTTTGCTCGGCGCCTTCGCCGGTGCTGGCGTGCTCGAATTCGATTTCGTTGTTGAGGATGATGCGGTCGGAGAATTTGTAGCCCAGGTACATCACCAGGCGTTCGGCGTCGATGGTGTCTTTTTTGGCGCCTTTGTCGCTGGCTTGGTTGGTGTATACCGCTTCGCCGTAGCCGCCGATGGACAGGCCTTTGTTGACGCCGTATACGCCGGAGGCGGCGGGGCCGAGGCCGTATTGGCTCTTGTATTGCTTGGACTCGGGGATCACCAGCGCCGTTTTCAGCTTTTCCACTTCGGAGGCGAGGATGTCGGTTTTGCGCTGGGCGTCGTTGCCGCCGCTTGCCGTTCCTCGTTCCTTCTTCAATACCTCGGTCTCTGCGCGCAGCTGCTTCAGCTCTTGGCCTTGGACATCGGCGAGTTCGGTTTTTTTCTTGAGCGTTTCGATTTCTTTTTGCTGCTGTTGAATGATCGCCCACATTTGATCCAAGGTGGCCGGTGGCGCGGCGGCGGCATCCAGCGCCGTCACCGCACAGGCCGTCGCTATGCTTGCCAATAGCAGTTGTTGTTTTGCGCGCATAAGAACCCCCGTTTGAATATGAGAAGCGTTCTTAATATCATGTCACGATTTAGTAATAATGCAAGCGATTCGCATTCGTGGGGGCGTTTCGACGCCTGTGGCGGCGGATGCAATACGTGATATCGCCCACACTATCTCTGTGGGATGATATGCCGGTTTTTTGTTCAAACTTTAGGCGCCGCCGAACGGCTGAAACGGGCGTCATTGCTGTGTCCGCGCGATTCGCGGGCGAAAAAGGGCGAGAGGGTTTATCCCGAGGTGGACGGACGTGGCGGGAGATTTCGTAAGATCATGGCGGAGACGAATTCATGACTGAGCCGTCGGCGATGGAGTTGCAGCGCCGTCTGCGCGGCTTACAGGAGGAGTACCTTCAACAGCTGCCGGCCAAGATACGTTCCTTGGTGGTGGCTTGGTCTTCCTTGAAAGATCAGCAGTGGGAGCGTCCGCTGTTGGAGAGCGTCTACCGCTTGGTGCACGGCGTGGCTGGGTCGGCCACCACTTTCGGTTTGGCGCAGGTCAGCGAAGCCGCCAAGGAGTTGGAGGCGTTATTGGCTTTGGCCAGGGTCGACGACTTCACTCCCGATCAGCAGTATTTCGAGGACGTGCAGTCCTCTGTGCTGAAATTGGTCAACGCTTCCCAGCGCGCCCGCGCCACCGCTTTGAAAGTGGTGGCCCCGCCGGACGCGCCCGCAGTGTCGGAAAGTGCCAACGAGGTTTACGTGGTGGAAGGGGACGATCACGTGGCCTCTGTGGTGGTCGCCCAATTGGGATATTTCGGCTACGAAGTGCGGCGCTTCGAGCGTTTCGGCGGTGTCGAGCAGGCGTTGCGCGAGCGCCGCCCGGTGGCCTTGGTGATGGGGATCGAGCTGCCCGACGGCAATGGCGCCGAGCTGTTGACGGCGTTGGACGTGGGCTTGGTGAGCGGAGTCGCGGTGGTGTTCATTTCTTCGCGGGACGATTTCGCCACGCGCTTGGCGGCGGTCCGGGCGGGGGGGGCGGCCTATCTCACCAAACCGTTGGACGTGGCCGCCCTGATCGACGTGTTGGATCGCTTCGCCGGGCGCAAGCCGGAAGAGGCCTACCGCATTCTCATCGTGGACGACTCGGCCACTTTGGCCAATTTCTACAAGCTGACCTTGGAGCAGGCCGGCATGGTGGGACGGGTGGTGACCAATCCCCTGGAGGCACTGGCGCATTTGCAGGAATTCAACCCGGACTTGGTGTTGATGGACATGTATATGCCGGAGTGCACGGGTGCCGAGCTGGCTACGGTCGTTCGCCAGTTCACGGTTTTCTTGAGTATCCCCATCGTGTTTCTCTCGGCGGAGAAGAATCTGGAACGCCAGCAAGAGGCCATGAGCCTGGGCGGCGACGACTTCCTCACCAAGCCGATTCAGCCGGATTATCTGGTGTCGGCCGTGGCGAGCCGCGTGCAGCGGGCGCGCGCCTTGCGTTCCATCATGTACCGGGACAGCCTGACCGGCTTGTTGAACCATACCGAGTCGAAAAAGCAGTTGGACATCCAGTTGTCCCGCGCCATCCGCAGCCAAATGCCCCTGGCCGTGGCCATGGTGGACATCGACCATTTCAAGTCGGTGAACGATACCTACGGCCATCCGGTCGGCGACCGGGTGATTCGCAGTCTGTCCCTGTTGCTGCAACAGCGGCTGCGCAAGAGCGACATCGTCGGCCGCTACGGCGGCGAGGAATTTATCGCCATTTTGCCGGACACGCCTTTGGAGGCGGCGGTCAAGGTAATGGACGAAGTGCGCGAGGCTTTCTCCAAAGTGGAATACCAGACGCCGCAAGGGACGTTCTACGCCAGCTTCAGTTGCGGCGTCGCGGCCTATCCCGATTTTGCCGGCCTCGACCGGTTGCTCGAACAGGCCGATCAGGCCTTGTACCGGGCCAAAAAAGCCGGGCGCAATCGGGTCAATAGTGCGGGAGAGCCTGTTTGACCGACCGGAATAACGCAGCGATGGGCGCGCATTTGGAAGCGTTGCGCGCCGGTTACCTGGAGCGGTTGCCGGAAAGGCTGCGGGCCGTCGCACTGGCGTGGGAGCGGGTATGCCGCGGCGAAGATCCCGCCGGCGCCGGCGAGGAGCTGCGCCGGATTTTGCACACGCTGGTTGGCTCGGCCGGGACGTTCGGCTGCCGTTCCGTGGCGGACATCGCCCGGCGTTTCGAAGGCTTGCTCAAGGAGGCGGAGGCGTGGGGCGGCGGCGAATTGTTCCAGCGGCAGGGCGCGGCTTATTTGCAGTGGCTGGAACAAGCGGCGGCCCTGGAAAAGGCGGCGGCCGTTTCGCCGGAGGGGATGGAGGACGACGGGCCGCTCGCGGCTGCCGCTCCGGCGCCGGCTTCCGTCGCCAACCCCGTCCATGCCGACAACGAATCCTGTTTGATCTATGTGTTGGACGACGACGCCCGCTTTGCGGCCAACCTGGCCTCGGGGTTGGGGGCGCAGGGATATCTCGTTGAGACCTTCGAGGGGCTGAAGGCACTGGAGGCGGCGTTGTCGCGGCGTATTCCTTGCGCCGTCATCGTCGACATGAATGTCAGCGAAGGCGACTTGGCCGGCGCGCGGCTCGCCGCCGATTTGGCGTCGCAAGGGGTGCCTGTCGTCTTCGTCTCCGAGCGCGACGATACGGCGGCGCGTTTGAGCGCGGTTCGCGCCGGTTGCCGCGCCTATTTCACCAAGCCGGTGACGGTGGGCGCCTTGGTCCGCGCGCTGAATTCCATTTGTGGGCGGGTCGTGGTGGACGCTTACCGTATCGGCTTGGTGGACGACGACGAATTCGGCGCTCTGCTGCATCGAAAGGCCCTGGAAAGCCACGGCATGACCGTGGAAACGGTGATCGATCCACTGACGGCGGTGGAAGTGTTCGACCGCTTCAAGCCGGAATTGATCCTGATGGACGTTTACATGCCCGGTTGCAGCGGTCTGGAACTGGCGGCGGTACTGCGTCAGCTGCCCAGGTACGACGACGTGCCCATCGTGTTTTTGTCGGCGGAAATGGATTTCGACCAGCGCTTGGCGGCGGTGAATCTGGGCGGCGACGACTTCCTGGTCAAGCCGATTACCCCGGCGCGCTTGGCGTCCGCCGTCTTGCCGAGGGTGCAGCGGGCGCGGCTTCTGCAACGCAGCAACCTGCGCATGCGCGAGGCCAGCCAAGCGGCGCGGCAATTGCAATTCGCCCTGGATCAGCATGCCATCGTCAGCATGGCGGACCGGGCCGGCAACATCACTTACGTTAACGACAAGTTCTGCCAAATCAGCGGCTACGCCCGCGAAGAGTTGCTCGGCAGAACCCATCGCTTGGTGAAAGGCGATCACGATCCCGATGTGTACGCGGATTTGTGGCGCACCATCGCCGAAGGCAAAGTCTGGCAGGGCGAGCTGCGCAATCGCCGCAAGAACGGCAGTTACTACTGGGTGGAAACCACCATCGTTCCCGTGGCGGACGAGGCGGGACGCTTCAGCCGCTATATTTCCATCCGCACCGACATCACCCACTTGCAGGCGATTCAGGAGCAATTGGTGTTGGCGAAGGAGCAGGCGGAGCGCGCCAGCCAAGCCAAGTCGGAGTTTTTGTCGCGCATGAGCCATGAATTGCGCACGCCGCTCAACGCCATACTGGGGTTTTCCCAGCTGCTGCAGTCCGATCCGGACGAGCCCTTGAGCGAGGAGCAGAACGAAAGCGTTCAGCAGGTGCTGAAAGCCGGCTGGCACTTGCTGGAGTTGATCAACGAAGTCTTGGACTTGTCCAAGATCGAGGCCGGCAAAGTCGACATCAATCCGGGCGCTGTGGCCCTGAGCGACGTGCTGGACGATTGCCGCGATTTGCTCGCCCCCCTGGCGGAGCCGCGCCGCATCACCTTGCACGAGGATATTTCCGGTTGTGCGGCGGCGTTTATATGGGCCGATCGCATGCGCTTGAAGCAGGTATTGCTGAACCTGCTGTCCAACGCGGTCAAATACAACCGGGAGGCCGGGCACGTGCACGTTTACTGCGAGCCGGTGGGCGACGACCGGGTGCGCATTTCCGTGGCGGACCAGGGCTGCGGCTTGAGCGAAGAGCAATTGAAACGCCTGTACGAGCCGTTCAACCGCTTCGACGCGGAACTGGGCGATGTGCAAGGCACGGGGATCGGGCTGGTGATCGCCAGGGGCTTGGTCACCGCCATGGGCGGTTCCATCGAGGTATCCAGCCGGCCGGGCGAGGGCAGCGTGTTCAGCGTGCTGCTGCCCCGCTCGGTCAACCAGGTCGCGGGCGGTGCCGACGAATCGTTGTTCAGCGACGACGCCGCTGCGGCGGACGCCCCGGCGCAAGCTTGCAACGTGCTGTACGTGGAAGACAATCCGGCCAACTTGAAAGTGGTGCAGCGCCTGTTGGCGCGGCGGCCGGCCGTCAAATTGTGGACGGCCGAGGACGGCCCCGCCGGCATCGCGTTGGCCCGCGTGGCGCGCCCCGAGGTGATCCTATTGGACATCAATTTGCCCGGCATGGACGGTTTCGAAGTGCTGCGCCGCTTGCGCGCCATGCCGGAAACGGCCGGCAGCGTGGTGCTGGCGCTCAGCGCCAATGCCATGCCGGACGATGTGGAGAAAGGCTTGGCGGCCGGGTTCCATCACTATCTCACCAAGCCCATCAAGGTCGCCGAGTTCATGGCGGTGCTGGATCGGGTTATGGACACCTTGGGAGGCCGCTGACATGCTTCGTGCGATCGTCGGCACTTTGTGGGCGAGGGCTTGCTCGCCGGACTATCGTCATGGAGCCGTTGGGTGATGCGGACGGCGAACGTTTCCTCCTTGAACGAGCGGTTCCGCAAGGCGTTTCTCGACGAATTGCCCGAGCGGCTGGAGGAAATCGAGAGAATGTTGCTGGCGCTGGAGCGCGGCGGCAGCCCCCACGATGCGCTGGCCGATTTATATCGCTCCGTTCACAGCATCAAGGGCAGCGCGGCCACCTTCGGCCAGCAGATCCTGGCCGCCATTTGCCATCCTTTCGAGGAGATCATCCAGGACGCCGATCAGGCCGAGACGTTGCCGCCCAGCCTGGTGGAGGTCGCCTTGGGGTATCTCGAACTGCTGCGGCACAGCGTCGCCGAAATCAAGCACGGCTGCGAAAACTTCGACGGTACGGAAAAAAAACTGGCGCGGCTGCACGAGCGCGCCTTTCAGCAGCGCTTTTCCGTTGCCATCGTCGCCAATTCGCGCACGCTGCGGCAGATTTGCTGCGAAACGGCGAAGGCGTTCGACGCCCGCGTGGTCGAGTTCGAGGACAGCCTGAACGCCATGCATCGCATACTCGGCGAGCCGTTTCATCTGGTGATCGTTTCTTCCGAGCTCTACCCCATGCGCGGCGAAGCTTTGATCGCCTCCATGAAGCTTTCGCGCCGGGCGCAAGCGCTGAAAGCCGTACTGGTGAGTTCCGACCGGGATAAAGCCGGTTTCGTGAAGCGGGATGTGGATCCCGATTTTGTTGTGTTGCGCGACACGCGGTTCCTTTCCCATTTACACGACGTCATCGGCGAAGTGTATGGGGCTTATGGCCGATCGGATAAAACAACGACATGAACACCTCCCCGCCCGCCGACGCGCTGCGCATCATCCTGGTCGACGACGACCGCACCTTGTCCCTTTACCATGCGGCGTTGCTGGAGGACGCAGGATTTGCGGTGCGCCACGCGCTCAAACCGTCCCTGGCGTTGGAAATGTTTTCCGGGTTCGATCCGGATCTGCTTATCGTCGATTTCCACCTGCCCGAAATGACCGGCCCGGAATTCGCCAGCCGCGTGCGGGACAGCTTGGCGGGGGAGGAGGCGGCCATCCTGCTGATTACCGCCGACGAGCATCGGGATACCTTGGTGGATGCCCTGAATCAGGGGATTTCCAGTTTTCTTTACAAGCCGCTCAATGCGGAAATATTCATCGCCATCAGCCGATCCCTGGCGGGCAACAGCCGCAAGCTGAAGGACTCCAAGCGCCGTCTGCTGGAAATGAATCAGGCGTTGGCGGAGCGCGAAATGCGCTATCGGCAGATGTTCGAGGGCAACGCCTCTATCGCCTACCTGCACGATCCCGACACCGGCCGCATCGTGGACGCCAATGCTGCGGCCCTGGCGTTTTGGGGGTATACGCGGGAGGAGCTGCGCCAGATGCCCATGGCAGCCATCGACGTGGCGCCGGCCGACATTCGCGCGGAAGGGTTCCGCAAGGTCGCGGAAGGCGCCGCTCGGCGTTTCGAGTGGCGCCAACGGCTGAAAAACGGCGAAATCCGCGACGTCGCGTTGTTCAGCGGCCCGCTGTTTTATCAGGGGAAAACCCTGGTGTATTCCATCGCCCACGACATCACCGAGCGCAACCGCCTGGCCAGTAGCATGATGGCCGCCAAGGAGGAAGCGGAACGGGCTAATCGGGCGAAATCGCAGTTCCTGTCCAGCATGAGCCACGAGTTGCGTACGCCCATGAATGCCATCATCGGCTTTTCCCAGTTGCTCGAGTTCGATCCGGCATTGAGCGACGAGCAGCGGGAATACGTGGGATTGATTCGCCAGGGTGGCGAGCATCTGCTGGAGCTGATCAACGACGTTTTGGACCTTTCCAAGATCGAGGCAGGCCATATCGAAATGGCGCTGGAGAATTTGTCCATGGCGTCGGTTTTGGGGCAATGCCTGGATCTCGCCAAGCCCATCGCAGCGAATTACGGCGTGACGCTGCATTTTCCCGAAGGCGACGCGGCCGGGCAAACGGTGCGCGCGGATCGGATGCGGCTCAAGCAGTGTTTGTTGAATCTGGTGTCCAACGCAATCAAGTACAACCGCCGCGGCGGCGAGGTTCGCGTCGAGTGCCGCGATTTGGACGGCCAGACGGTGCGCGTCAGCGTGGCGGATTCCGGGCTGGGCATTCCGCAAGAGCGCTTGGCGGAGATTTTCGAGCCTTTCAACCGGCTGCGCACCCAGTCGGATAACGTCGAAGGCACCGGCATCGGTTTGACCATCACCAAGCGCCTTGTCGAGTCCATGAACGGCAGCATCGGCGTGGAAAGTTGCGAAGGGCGCGGCAGCGAGTTCTGGATCGATTTGCCGTCGAGCGGCGACGACGCGGCGGTCGAGTCCGCCTCCGTGGCGGAAGAGAAGACGCCGACCGACCGGCACGAGTCGTCCGGCGCGTTGCGCACCATCCTTTATATCGAGGACAGCCCGGTCAATTTGACCCTGGTGCAACGGATCGTCAAAAAATACCGTTCCGCTTATCGCCTGGCGACGGCGGAACTGCCCAAGGAAGGCATCGACATGGCCCAAAGGCTGCGGCCCGATCTCATTCTGCTGGATATCACCTTGCCCGGCATGGACGGCTACCAGGTGTTGCGGCACTTGCGGGAGCGGGACGAGACGCGCGGCATCCCTGTGGTGGCCGTCAGCGCCAACGCCATGCCGGAGGATACTGCCGCCGCGCTGAAGGCGGGGTTTTGCCGTTACTTGACCAAACCCCTCAGCGTGAGCGAATTCCTCGCGGCATTGGACGACCTCCTCGTCTGATCCGCCACGGACTCAACGGGCCGGGCGATTTAGAACTTCCAGGCCGACAACGGACGGGTTTTATAGTCGGCGGGGAGTTCCACCGATTGGGGGGAGACCGCTTCCGAGGAAATTTGCGTCAGCGTGACCGTTTCCCGGTTGTTGCCGCTCAAGTTCCTCATTTCCACCGGCAGGCCGGATAACTTGGCGTCGTCCAGCGGCGGCAGCGGGAAGCCGAACTGCTGCGCCAGGGGGGCGGCTCGCTGCGCCAGTCGCTGCGCCTGCTGGCGCATGGCTTCCAATGTCGCGTAATCCTGCTCCGCCAGCGGCGTGGAGCCGGCTTTAGCCAGGCACAGTTCCGCCAGTTTGCCGCCGTTGCCCAACACCTCCAGGCGCTGGCAGGATATGCCCCCGACGACTTTGCCTCCGTTGGCGTGGAAGGACTGCTTGCCCGTCATTTTGCCGTTGTTCGGCTTGTTCAATTGCGCCAGGGCGCCTTCGCCGCCGATCATCTTTTCCAATTTCGCTCGTTGCTTGGGGGGCAGCAGCGATAGCTGCTCGGAAAAGCCGCGAGCCATCATCAGCATGGCTTGGGCCTGGTCCGTCAGCTGGATCACCGCGGCTTCGTCCACCGCCATGACGTTGCGGCGACGGTGGTCGATGACGTGAAACAGGTTCTGCGCGCGGTCGAAACGCAAGTCTTTGCCTTCGGCCGCCGCCGGCATGCCCAACAGGACTTTTCCTTCATGCACCAGCAGCCGCACCGGTTCGCCGCTTTGGGCTTTCGGGTTTTGCTGGCTGACGTTGAGGTTGATGACCGCGTCGGCCAACGCCGGCTGGGCGACGGTTAAGGCCATGGCGATGGCGCCGGAGAGACGATAGAGCGATTTCATGAAAGTCACCGTGGAGTATGGCCGGGCGGGGTGGTGTCGTCGGTCGCAGCGCTTCGCTGTGCCTCCCTGCGAGGGCGAATCAGCCAGAAGCCCAGGGCGGCGACTACCAACAAAGTATAGAAGGCCGGTGTGCGAGCGTCGACCAGCCACGCGGCGAAGCCGACCCAGGCGACGCTTTCCGTCAGCGACGCGCTGATCAGCAGGGCGAGGAAGTCGTTGCCGAGCCAGCGCTTGCGCAGCAGCAAGGCGGTGGCGGTGAGCGCGATGCCCACGGCGTACGCCACGTTGGCCAAGTCTTGCGGGGACAATGGCGGCGTGGCCGGATGGGGCATGGGTAAGGCGCTGAGGCCCAGGGGGATCGATAGGCCGGCCGCCATGGCCGACCAGAGCGCCCAAAGGGCGCGTGAGGCGTGCTGCGCTTGTGCTGGCGTTCGATGGGGTGTTGCGCCCATGGCGTGATGTTTCGCGGTTTTCCTGAGAGAAAGCCATTGTAGCCTGGCGGCGGGGACGAATATAATCCGCCGTTACACGTCCGTCCCGCTAGGCCGGGTGGGAATGGGGTTTAACAAGGGTTCGTGAGTGAACGGTCTCGAA
The DNA here is from genome assembly GCF_019669985.1 of Methylogaea oryzae. Classification (NCBI taxonomy): domain Bacteria; kingdom Pseudomonadati; phylum Pseudomonadota; class Gammaproteobacteria; order Methylococcales; family Methylococcaceae; genus Methylogaea; species Methylogaea oryzae. The sequence continues at coordinate 2,735,897 of NZ_AP019782.1, read as the reverse complement.
CAAAAGATTTTCGATGCTCGTATCCTGATTGTCGACGACAATCGGGCCAATATCGCATTGCTGGAAAAGCTGTTGCGCAAAGGCGGTTACAGCCACGTGGACTCGGTGAGCGATCCTCGCGAGGTGAAGGCGCTGTACGAAGCCAATCGCTACGATTTGATCCTGCTGGACATCCGCATGCCGCACTTGGACGGTTTTCAAGTGATGGCGCAGTTGCGGGAAAGCAAGGGCGACGACTACCTGTCCATTCTGGTGCTGACCGCCGAGTTGACCAGCGAAACCAAGCTGCGGTCCTTGCAGGAAGGCGCCAAGGATTTCCTTTCGAAGCCTTTCGATAGCGTCGAGGTGCTGGCCCGCGCGCGCAACTTGCTGGAAGTGCGCATGTTCCACAACTGGTTGCGGGACGAGAATCGGGTGCTGGAGGAGCAGGTTCGCCAGCGTACCCAGGAGCTGGAGTACACCCGGCTGGAAATCATCCGCCGCCTTGGCCGCGCGGCGGAATACCGCGATAACGAAACCGGCGCCCACGTCATTCGCATGAGCAAATTCTGCGCTTTGCTGGGCGGCCAGATCGGCTTGAGCGAGGAAGAATGCGAGCTGCTGCTCAACGCCAGCCCCATGCACGACATCGGCAAAATCGGCATTCCCGACCGCATATTGTTGAAGCCCGGCAAGTTGGATCCCGACGAGTGGGACATCATGAAAACCCACGCCGCGATCGGCGCGGAGATGTTGTCCGGGCACGATTCGACGTTATTGCAAATGGCTGAAATCATCGCCGCCACCCACCACGAGCGCTGGGACGGCAGCGGCTATCCCAAGGGCCTGAAGGGCGAGGATATTCCCCTGGTGGGACGCATCACGGCGGTGTGCGACGTGTTCGACGCGCTGACTTCCGAGCGGCCCTACAAGAAGGCCTGGAGCGTTGAAGAAGCCCTGGCGGAGATGGAAAAGCTGAAAGGCAGCCATTTCGATCCCATTCTGGTGGATCGCTTCCACGACATTCTGCCGCAAGTCTTGCAGATCAAGCAGCAGTTCCTCGATTGATTTCCATACCCACCGGTCGCCGCCGGTGCGTTTTTCCCTTTTCGTATCTTCCATGACGCAACGCAAAGCAGTAAGCCTGATTTCCGGCGGCCTGGACTCCATGCTCGCCACCAAGGTGGTGATGGAGCAAGGCATTCACGTCGAAGGCATCAATTTTTACACCGGTTTTTGCGTGGAAGGCCATACCCACGCCATCCGCAAGCAGGACCAGAACAAGCAGAAGCGCAACAACTCTCTATGGGTGGCCGAGCAGCTGGGCATCAAACTGCACATCATCGACATCATCGAAGAGTACAAATCGGTGGTGATCAACCCCAAGCACGGTTATGGTTCCAACCTTAATCCCTGCCTGGATTGCAAGGTGTTCATGGTGACCAAGGCGCGGGAGTGGATCGAGGAAAACGGTTTCGATTTCATCATCACCGGCGAGGTCATCGGCCAGCGGCCCATGTCCCAGCGGCGCGACACTATGCGGGTGGTGTCGCGGGATTCCGGCATCGAGGATCGGTTGCTGCGCCCCTTGTGCGCCAAATTGATGCAGCCGACCCTGCCGGAGCGGGAGGGCTGGGTGGATCGCGATAAGCTGTACGATTTCAACGGCCGCGGACGCAAGCCGCAAATGGCGCTGGCGCGCCGTCTCGGCATCGAGGATTACGCCCAGCCGGCCGGCGGCTGCTGTTTCCTCACCGACGAGAGCTATTCCCACAAACTGGCCGATTTATGGCAGGCGCGCGGCTCCAAGGAATACGAGTTGGACGACATCATGCTGCTGAAGGTAGGCCGGCACCTGCGTCCGAGGCCCAGTTTCAAGCTCATCGTGGCGCGCGAGGAAGGCGAAAGCAATTTTCTGCTAGGCTACCGCAAGTCGTATACTCATCTGTTTACCGTTAGCCACGGCGGGCCGCTCGTGCTGGTGGACGGCCAAGCGGGCGAAGACGATCTGCAGTTGGCCGCCCGTATCGCCGCCCGCTTCAGCCAGGGCCGCGACGCCGACCAAGTGGAAGTGGCACTGGTGGAGAACGGTGAAGAGCGCCGTATATTGGTGCAGCCCCTGCCGGCGGCGGAGCTGCCTCAGGAGTGGTATCTGTGACGGAAGAGCAGTTGGACGTGAAGGGCTTGCTTTGCCCCATGCCGGTGATTCGTACGCAAAATCGGGTGAAAACCCTGGCGGCGGGGCAGCGGTTGCGGGTGGTTGGCACCGATCCCGGTATGCTCAACGATATCCCCGCTTGGTGCCGCATCAACGGCCACCGGCTGGTGGTTGCCGAGCGCAACGGCGGTGAAATTGTCGTCGTGATGGAAGTCGGCTTGGACGGTTGATGACCAATAATGGTGCGCAGGGCACCATATTGGTGCAAAGAATGGACGAGGGGGAGTGCTGGGATGCGCTTAGTGGATGGGGTCGGCGCGAGTGGGTAATATGTGGTACGGAACCTGCTTTCTGTTGGCCTGGGCAAAAATTCTAATTATTCGGAGACAAACATGACACCAAAAGAAGTACTCCAGCTGATTAAGGAAAAAGAAGTTAAGTTCGTCGATTTCCGCTTCGCCGACACCCGCGGCAAGGAACAGCACGTCTCGGTGCCTGCGCATACGATCGACGAAGGCCTGTTCGAGGAAGGCAAGATGTTCGACGGCTCCTCCATCGCCGGCTGGAAGGGCATCAACGAATCCGACATGATCCTCATGCCCGACCCCTCCACGGCGGTCATGGACCCGTTCTTCGACGACGCCACCCTGATCTTGCGTTGCGACATCATCGAACCGGCCACCATGCAGGGCTATGAGCGCGACCCGCGTTCCATCGCCAAGCGCGGCGAAGCCTACCTGAAGAGCACCGGCATCGCCGATACCGCTTTCTTCGGTCCGGAAAACGAGTACTTCATTTTCGACGACATCCGCTGGGGCGCCAACATGCAGGGCGCTTTCTACAAGATCGACAGTCAGGAAGCCGGCTGGAACGCCGAAAAAGTCTACGAAGACGGCAACATGGGTCACCGTCCGGGCACCAAGGGCGGTTATTTCCCCGTCCCGCCGGTCGATTCCTTCCAGGACATCCGCTCCGCCATGTGTATGACCATGGAAGACATGGGCCTGGTGACCGAAGTGCACCACCATGAAGTGGCCACCGCCGGCCAGTGCGAAATCGGTACCAAGTTCAACACCCTGGTGAAGAAGGCCGACGAAACCCTGACCCTGAAATACGTCATCCAGAACGTGGCCCACGCCTACGGCAAGACCGCCACCTTCATGCCGAAACCCCTGGTGGGCGACAACGGCTCCGGCATGCACGTGCACCAATCCCTGGCGAAAGACGGCAAGAACCTGTTCACCGGCGACCTGTACGGCGGCCTGTCCGAACTGGCGCTGTTCTACATCGGCGGTATCATCAAGCACGCCAAGGCCCTGAACGCCTTCTGCAACGCTTCCACCAACAGCTACAAGCGTCTGGTGCCGGGCTTCGAAGCGCCGGTAATGCTGGCTTACTCCGCCCGCAACCGCTCCGCTTCCATCCGTATCCCCTACGTGATGAACCCGAAAGCGCGCCGCATCGAAGTGCGCTTCCCGGACAGCACCGCCAACCCGTACCTGGCCTTTACTGCCATGATGATGGCCGGCCTCGACGGCATCCAGAACAAGATCCACCCGGGCGACGCCATGGACAAGGACTTGTACGACCTGCCGGCGGAAGAAGCGAAAGCCATCCCGCAGGTTTGCCACTCCTTCGACATGGCGCTGGAAGCCCTGGACAAGGATCGCGAGTTCCTGACCCGCGGCGGCGTGTTCACCAATGACGTGATCGACGCCTACATCGAACTGAAGATGCAGGAAGTGACCCGCTTCCGCATGAGCACCCACCCGGTCGAGTTCGATATGTACTACAGCCTGTAAAAAGGCGGGCCTGTCCTGGACAGGCTTGGACGGTAGAGAAAAAACCCGCGTCGGCATCGGCCTGCGCGGGTTTTTTCATGCCCGCAAAGCCCCGCGCTAAGCGCAACGACAGCGCGGCGATCCGCGTGATTTGCCGCATGTCGACGCGGCCGTCTGTGCCTCGACGTGGCCTTGGCTTCCGTTTTGGCTTGAGGCGGCCTGACCTTCAGCACATTGGCGTATTTCGCTGTACTGGCTAAACGACGGGGTGTTCGCCAAAATCCTTTCCGATGGCCCGTACCGCCCGCTGGGTTTCGGCGTGGTTCCAGCCGGCCTCGATGGCGGCCTTTTGCTCCTTGGTGAGTTTCCAGGACAACGGCGGGTTGTAAGGTTTGTCTTTCAACACTTTGGCGCGCATGCCGGCGAATTTTGCCGCGGCATAATGGCGCGCCAGAACATAGTATTTATTCCAAGTATTGATTTGCGTGGTCCCCTGGCCGTCCGGCCATTGCAGCGCTGCTTTGACCCAGTCGAACTCCGGCCAAGGGATACTGAAGAATGGCGTTTTGGGGAAGGTGATTTCGTGCGGTTTGATGTCGATACCGACGCCGCCCCATTTTTTAACCAATTGGTCGATGCTTTCGGTATTTCTTTGCGCCTGGGTCGCGTCGCGAACATTGGCGATGGCGAATAGCGGGCCGAATACCGCCATAATCCATCCGGCCGGTTTGGCGTCGGCTTCGGTGGGCAAAGGGGTATCTGTCTTTGGAAACGCGTTGACGGTAATGAAAATGACGCGATGGATTTGGTGGTTTGCCGGATACCTTCGGTTGCGCTGTTCATCCAGTAGATAATCCAGCCAATCCACCGCACTGACGACGCCGAAATTGTCGAAATATCCGCCATCGGCGAGGTGGAAAACCTCAAGGCTGCTGGAACAGGTCGGATTGCTGTTGCGTGTGATGGGCGTTACATAAGGGAAAGTCGCCGACAGCAATGCCGCCGTGCTGACGTCGACGTCGTAGCTTGGAAATGTCGCCGTGAAATCCACCAGGGACGGCGATGTGGGATGCAGATCGACCGGGCTCAGTCGATAGGCGTAGCCGTTTTCGACGATCGTCGCGTTGAATACCGGAATCGGCAGCTCGCCGTCCATGACTCTTCCGCTCCAGCCGCGCAAGGTATCTCGACTATTTTGCAGGGCCGATTTCCAGCGCAGGTTGATGGCCGCGCCGCGATCCCTGGGATTGGTCCGTAAGAACGGCAGACCGACAAAACGCCAAAAGTCGGGATAGGCCAAGCCCCAACCGGTCGCTCCCAGGCTGTCTTCGGTGGCGGCATCGAAGATTTGCTGGAATTGATCGGGATCGGCGCAGCCGTTCTTAAACCGGTCGAGAGCGTACATGCTGCCGACCGAGCCACCGGAGACGGAGCTGATCAGGCCGACGGCGCGGATAAAGTCCTCGCCCAGCTTTTGCTGCAAGCCGGTCAACACCCTGGCCGTCCATCCGGCGGCTTGGATGCCTCCGCCGCTGGCGCAAACCACCACCAGTGTTTTTCGGTTCTTGCCCGGTTGGGAGTGCTCCAGCCGGGCGGCGACCGCCCGCAGGGAATCGATGTCGCCCGGTGCGGCGGCGGTTTCCCTGAGTTGATAAAAGTGGTCGACGCGGCATCGCCAGTAAACGAACGCGGAAAACGCCGCGAATAGTATCAGTACGGGGACGCGAAGATAGTCCAGGGAAAACGTCAGCACGCTGAAAACGGAAGACCACACCAGGATCAGTTCGAGCAAATAAAACAGCGCCGGGGCTTGTTTTTGCTTCGGTTGGTCATTGGGGCGGAACGCGATGAGCGCCGAAATATAAAGTATCGCAGCGACGATCAAAAGCGATGCGGCGACCAAGTGGCCGTGGGCCAACTGATTGTCGGCGAGGTAGCCATGATCGGGAGCGATCAAGAGCGATTTGAAAATATAAACCAGCGCTGCCTTTAGAAAGTCGCCGAATGGGTTTTCCGGAGTAAACAACACGATGGCGAGCAGCGTCAAGGCTCCCGCGCCGCCGTATATGGTTCCGCTATTCCTTTTGTTCACGCCGATTTCGGCTTCGGAATATTTGAAGGCGCACCAGCAGACCGGCAACGCGATAAAAATGGAGGCGACGGCCGAGAAAATGGCGGTCCAGGGTTGCGTCGCCGGCCATAAGGCAAACGGTTTTGGAATACCGAAGCGGGCTGGTGCATTGGCGATAATTACGTCGCCCATGGTGACGACGGCCAGGCTGGCCAACATGGCCATTACAATGACGCTGGCCAATTGCAGCTTGCTGTTCAGGACGAACAGGTTGGCGAGAAAGTTGGGTAGTAAATATAAGCTGATCGCTGGGAGAAACAGCAGTATGGCGGCCGACAGCAGGGGGACGCGCAGGTAAAATAAATATTGGGTAACGATAGGGAATAAATAAAGGAAAATGAGTATGGCGGCGATGGTTGCGGCCACCTTGCCGATGCAGGGGATGCAGGATTTTGTGCAGTCCATGGATGCTCTCCAAGCTTGAGGGATAATATTGAGGGAGGCGCATCGATGTCGCACGGCGCTTGCCCAGCAACGAAACAGTGGGTTTTGCTTGTCGTTATTCCGTTGCAAATCCCACGTCGGGTTTTCGCCAGGAACGCTACCAGCAACGCCTATGCTTGTCTGTCGTCCGAGGCTGACATGGGGCGTAGGTTCAGGACTACAAATCCTCCGCCCCATCCCAATCCATCCTTTTGCTAAGATGCACTAAAATGGTGCGTCCGGCGTGGCTTCGATGCCTAGCGCACCCTGCCGATTAAGGCCGGCGCTGCTGTTGCGTTGCTGGCCCGTAAATTGCTCAGCGGTTCATATGCAATCCATTCCCGCCACACTTCACCAACGCATCCTCGACCATTTGGCCGACGCCGTGCTGTTGTTCGGCTTGGACCACAAGCTGCGCTACACCAATATCGCCGGGGAAATGCTGTTCGCCCTCAGTTCCCGCCAGTTGCTCGGTCTACACGTGCACGAATTGTTCAGTGACGGGGCGGTGGAGCGGGACATGGGCGGCGCGCTGCAAAGCGGTGCGTCCATTACCCAGCACAACGTGGAGTTGCGCCGTCCCAAGCCGGCCGTGACGGTCAACCTGACCATCGTGCCGTTTTTCGACCACGATCGGGCCGACGGCGTGTTGCTCTACGTGCAGCAGGTGGATCGCCAGTTGCGGATTTCCATGGAGGAGCAATTGCTGGCCCAGCAGAACGCGGCGCGCATGGTGCTGCGCGGGCTGGCCCACGAGGTGAAGAATCCCCTGGGCGGCTTGCGCGGGGCGGCGCAGTTGCTGGAACGGGAGTTGCACGATGCGGAGCTGAAGGAATACACCCGTATCATCATGGAGGAGTCGGACCGCTTGCAGTCCCTGGTGGATCGCATGCTGGGGCCGAACAAGCCGCCGCGCAAGAGCCCGCTGAACATCCACAAGGTGCTGGAGCGGGTACGGCAGTTGGTGCAGGTGGAGGCGCCTTCCGGCGTGGTGATCCAGCGCGATTACGATCCCAGTATCCCGGATTTGTACGGCGACGCCGACCAGCTGATCCAGGCCATTCTCAACATCGTGCGCAACGCCGCCCAGGCGGTGGGCGAACGGGGCCACATCACGCTGCGCAGTCGCATCCACCGCCAGGTGACCATCGGCCACCAGCGCAACCGGTTGGCGGTGAAAGTGGACGTGATCGACGACGGGCCGGGGATTCCGCCGGAATTGTTGAATCAGGTGTTCTACCCCATGGTGACCGGGCGCGCCGAAGGGACGGGGTTGGGATTGTCCATTGCCCAGTCCCTCATCAACCGCCACGGCGGCTTGGTGGAGTGCAGCAGCGAGCCGGGCCGGACGGTGTTTTCGGTATTTTTGCCTTTGGAGAGCGAACATGAATAGCGTCGGCCGGGTGTGGGTGATCGACGACGACAAGTCGATTCGCTGGGTGCTGGAAAAGTCGTTGCAGAAGGCCGGTTACGAGGTGTCTTGTTTCGCCAACGCCAGCGGGTTGCTGCAGCAGGTGGCGGAGAACGGTCCCGACGTGATCGTCACCGACATCCGCATGCCGGGCATGGACGGCATCGAGTTGCTGCGGAGGCTGCAAGCGCAGTATCCGCAGTTGCCGGTGATCGTCATGACCGCTCACTCCGATTTGGAAAGCGCCGTGTCGGCGTTCCACGGCGGGGCGTTCGAGTACCTGCCCAAGCCGTTCGACATCGACGAGGCGGTGGCCCTGGTGGATCGCGCTTGCGCCCACGCTCAGCGGCAGGATTTGGACCAGGAAAGCCAGCGATTGACAGCGGAAAAGACGCCGGAAATCATCGGCGAGGCGCCGGCCATGCAGGAGGTGTTCCGCGCCATCGGCCGGCTGGCCCGTTCCAACATCACCGTGCTCATCAACGGCGAATCGGGCACCGGCAAGGAACTGGTGGCCCACGCCCTGCACCGGCACAGCCCGCGCTCGGCCAAGCCGTTCCTGGCTCTCAACATGGCCGCCATCCCCCGCGACTTGCTGGAGTCGGAACTGTTCGGCCACGAGCGCGGCGCTTTCACCGGGGCGCAGGGGCGCAGGATGGGGCGTTTCGAGCAGGCCGACGGCGGCACGCTGTTCCTGGACGAAATCGGCGACATGCCGGCCGAGCTGCAAACCCGCTTGCTGCGCGTGCTGGCGGAAGGGGAGTTCTACCCGGTGGGCGCCCACGCGCCGGTAAAGGTGGACGTGCGCATCATCGCTGCCACCCACCAGAACCTGGAAGGCTTGGTGGCGCAAGGGCGTTTTCGCGAGGACCTGTTCCATCGCCTCAACGTCATCCGCATTCACATTCCGGCCCTGCGCGAGCGGCGCCAGGATATTCCGCTGCTGCTCAAGCATTTCCTCAAGGAGGCCGGCGCCGAATTGGACGTGGAGCCGAAAGTGCTGCGTCCGGAGGTGATGGAATATCTGTCCAAGCAGGACTGGCCCGGCAACGTGCGCCAGTTGGAGAACACCTGCCGCTGGTTGACGGTGATGACCACCGGTCAGGAAGTCTATCTGGACGACTTGCCGCCGGAGCTGTTGCAGCCCAAAACCGCAACGGCCGGCGGCGGCGACGGCGATTGGACCGATCAACTGCGCGGCTGGGCCGAGGCGCGTTTGCGCACCGGCCAAATCAATATCGCCAAGGACGCCATCGACACGGCGGAAAGCCTGCTCATCGAAACCGCCTTGGAATACACCCATGGCCGCCGCCAGGACGCGGCGAAGCTGTTGGGTTACGGGCGCAATACCCTCACCCGTAAAATCAAGGAATTGAACCTCCCCGAATAGGGGGGCGCGTGCCGCTCGCCCCGCGGTCTGGGGCTTGCCGGACGTGGTTCTCGTTTTCGGCGTTCCCCGCGCCGATGGTCGTTTTTCCGTAATAAGCCCGTAACAATACCGTCATAGACTAAGCCCGCTTTCGGCTCCGGCTTGGTCGGCGCCGCCGCGCTTTCCCTTCGCTCCACTTCGCTTCTTGGCGATATGCGTCTGCCACGCACCAAATCTGCTACCATGGTATCGATCCAATACCGCTGAATGCGCAATGGAAACATGCCTAGGCCGCTTTGCCCGTTCACATGCCAACATGTTTAGACCGCCGATGAAACGCATTTTTCGTGGATGGATCGTCCTGGCCGTTCTGCTGCTTCCGTCGTTGTCCGCGGCGGCGGATACTGCGGCGACGATTTCGGAAGACGAGGCGCTGGCGTTGTTTTACCAGCGCAATTTGGACCTGATCGCGGCGCGCTACAACATCGAAGACGCCCAGGCCCAGGAAATCATCGCCGCCGCGATTCCCAATCCCACGATCGGCGTGCAGGTCATGGGGCTCACCGGCAAGGCCGGTTACAACTCCTCCGCCCTGGGATGCCGGCAAACCCCGGGGTACGAGTGCGGCCCAGGGCAGACTTATTCTTTTTCCCAGCTGATTGAAACGGCCGGCAAACGCGGTCTCCGCATGGAGAGCAGCGCCATCGGCTCCCAGGCGGCGGAAAGCGATTTTCGCAACGCCGTGCGGGTATTCAGCAACATGGTCCGCGATGCTTATTACGGGTTGTTGCTGGCGCAGAAGCAGCGCCGCTTGGCACGAGAACTCGTCAGCCATTACCAAGAAGCCGTGCGCAGTAACCGCTTGCGCCTGCAAGCCGGCGATATTGCCGAGGCGGAGTTTTTGCGTATCGACATGGAAGCGTTGAAAGCCCAATCGGACTTGGACAATGCCGAGGCGGCGGTGGAGCAAGCGCAAGCCAATCTGGCGGTCACCTTGAACTGGCCCGACAAAAGCATGCAGTTCGAAGCCAGGGAGCAATGGCCGCAGCTCAAGGACATCGGCCAGAATTCCGCCCGCGAGTCGCTGATCGACAAAGCGCTGTCCTTGCGGCCCGACCTGCGAGCCGACAGGCAGCGCGCCGACCAGGCTGACAAGGAGCTGGAGCTCGCCCGCCGGCTCAATTACCCCGACGTCACCGTCACCGGTGGCTATACCCACGATCCGGGCAACACCAACCTCAACAGTTCCTTTGTCGGCGTCAGCGTGCCCGTGCCGTTGTTTTATCAGCATCAGGGCGAAATCGGCCAAGCGGCGGTCAACCACAACAAAACGCGCTTGGCCGCGGAAGCGACGGAGCTGGCCGTTCGCAACGACGTGGTCGGGGCGTTGGCGGCATGGAAAAGCGCCGACAAAGTCGTGCAGCGCTTTGAAAGCGAATTGCTCGATCACGCCCGCAAAGTGCGCGACCGGGCCGAGTTGGCGTACCGGAAAGGCGCTTCCGGCGTGCTGGAGTTCATCGACGCGCAACGCAGTTACAAGGCGGCGATGCTGGATTACGACGCGGCGGCGATCAATCGCATCAACGCTTACTACGATTTGGCCAAGTCGTTGGGGATAGAGCCCAACGGCGAGTTGACTCCGGACGAGGGATATTCCCATGAAAATCGACGTTGATCGCCGGCGGGGCGACGAGGTGCGGCCATGACGCGAATTGCGGTGTTGGCCGTTGCGGCGCTGCTAGGGCTCGCCGCTTGCCACTCCGACGGCGGCAACGTCGCGCAAGAGGGCAAGGCGAAGGTCATCGATGGCCAGGTCGTGTTGCCGGCCGGATCGCACAAGCTGGCCTATATCAAGGAACGGGTGTTGGAGCTGTCCCCCAGGCCGTTGATGGAGCCGGTGGCGGGCAAACTGACCTATGACGATACCCGTACGGTGCATGTCACTTCGCCCATCGCCGGCCGCGTGGTGTCGTCCTTGCCGTCGTTGGGCGCGTCGGTATCGGCGGGACAGCCGCTCATCGAGCTGGACAGTCCCGAACTCGGCCAGGCGCAAACCGACTATGCGGACGCCTTGGCCGATCTGCGCATGATGGAGCGGGCTTACCGGCGCAGCAAGGAGTTGTACGAAGGGCAAGTCGCGCCGCGCAAGGATTTCGAGCAGGCCCAGGACAACTTCGCCCGTTCCCAAGCCGAAGTGCAGCGCACCCGCATGCGTTTGGCCAATTTGGGCGTAGCCAACGGGCAAGTGGATAACCGGTTTTCGTTGCGCTCGCCCCTGGCCGGCCTTATCACCGAGCGCAACGTCAATCCGGGGATGGAAGTCAGGCCCGACCTGGCCTCGCCCCTGTTCGTGGTGTCGGACATCAGCCAGCTGTGGGTGCTGGCCAACGTGTATGAAAAAGACCTGGGGCTGATCCACGTCGGCCGAGAGGCGAGGGTGAGCGTGCCCGCTTATCCCGGCGAGGTTTTCGTCGCCACCGTGGGGCATATCGACCAGGTGGTGGACGAGGCCACCCGCACCGTGCGCATCCGTTGCGTGTTGCCCAATCCCGACAGGCGTTTGTTGCCGGGCATGTACGCCACCGTCGACGTGCATGGCTCGCCGGAGGAGCGGGCGGTGGTGATTCCCTTGACCGCGGTGTTCACCGAAGGGGATTCGGACTCCGTGTTCGTCGCGCTCGGCGGCGGCCGCTTTCAACGGCGCGACATCAAGATCGGCTTGCGCTTGAAGGACATGGGCGTGGTCGAGCAGGGCCTGCAAGCCGGCGAGCGCCTGGTGACGGAGGGCGCGTTGCTGTTGCGCGCCGAGGAAGCCAATGCGCAGGAAGCGGCAGGATCTTAGCCCGTGATTTATCGTCTACTGGTATTTTGCCTGCAACAGCGCCCGTTGGTGATGGGCGCCACCCTGGCGCTGGCCATGCTCGGCGTGCTTTCTTTCGAGCAGCTGCCGATCCAGGCGTTTCCCGACGTGCAGAACGTCTTTGTCCAGGTGGTCACCCAGTTCCCCGGCCAAGCGCCCGAGGAAGTGGAAAAACTGGTCACGCTGCCCATCGAAAAGGAAATGAACGGGCTGCCGCATTTGATCAACATGCGTTCCGTGTCCATTTTCGGCCTGTCGGTGGTGACGCTCACTTTCGACGACAGCGCGGAGGATTATTTTTCCCGCCAGCAGGCGCTGGAGCGCTTGGCTCGCGTGGACATTCCCTCCAGCGTGCGCCCGGTGCTGGGGCCACTGACCACCGGGGTCGGCGAAATCTACCGCTACGTCATCGAGGCCAAGCATACTCCGCTGTTGGAGCAGCGCGCCTTGCAGGATTGGACCATCGAACCGGCCCTGCGCACTGTGCAGGGCGTGGCCGACGTGGTGTCTTTCGGCGGCGGGGTCAAGCAGTACCTGGTGGAGGTGTTTCCCGATCGGCTGCGCAATTTGAAGCTCACCGTCGACCAGGTGTTCCAAGCGATTTCCGCCAATAACGCCAATACCGGCGGCGGCTATATCGACGACGGCGACGAGGCTTTGGTGGTGCGCGGCATCGGCTCCTTGTCCAGTGCCGAGGAAATCGGCGGCGTCGTGGTGGATAGCCGCGACGGCGTGCCGGTGCGGGTGAAGGACGTCGCGCGCATCACCGTCGGCCCGCAGCCGCGGCTGGGCATCGTCGGCTTCAACGGCGACGCCGACGTGGTGGAAGGCGTGGTGCTGCTGGTCAAAGGGCGGGACGCCGTGGAGGTGCTGGACGGCGTCAAGGGCAAAATCGACGAATTGAACAGCCACGGCCTGCCCCCCGGCGTGAAGATCAAGCCCATTTACGATCGCACCGATCTGGTGCGGCATACGGTGCACACCGTGGAGCACAATATGCTCGAAGGCGCGGTGCTGATTCTGGCGATCCTGGTGGTATTCCTGCGCCACACCCTGGCGGCGGTGATCGTTACCCTGGTGATTCCGCTGTCGTTGCTGTTCGCTTTTATCCTCATCAGCGCGCAGAACATTTCCGCCAATCTTATCTCCCTGGGCGCCATCGATTTCGGCGTGATCGTGGACAGCGCCGTGGTGCTGGTGGAGGCTCTCATGGTGCGCACTACCCTGGAGTTGCGCGACAACGCCAGCCTGCCCCATATCCGTCAGTCCATGCTGCTCACCGCCGCCGACATGGGCCGCCCCATCCTGTTCTCCAAGGCCATCCTCATCACGGCGTTTCTGCCCATCTTCACTTTCCAGCGGGTGGAGGCGAAGATTTTCTCCCCCATGGCTTACACCCTCAGTTTCGCCCTGCTGGGCTCGCTGATCGTGACGTTGACCTTGATCCCCGTGTTGCTCAGCTATTTGCTGGGGCCGCGCTTGGCGGAAAAACACAATCCCCTGGTGCATTGGATGGAGCAACGCTACGGCCGTGCGCTGGCCTGGGTGCTGGACCAGCCGCGCAAAATGCTCGTCGCCTCGGTGAGCGCGCTGCTGCTGGCTTTGGCGTCCATGCATTGGATCGGCACTGAGTTCATGCCCAAACTGGACGAGGGCAATATCTGGCTGACCATTACCCTGCCGACGCCCATTTCCCGCAGCAAGGCCAAGCAAATCGAACAGGACGTGCGCAGCCGGGTGGCGGAGTTCGACGAGGTCAAATCGGTTTTGACCCAGTTGGGCCGTCCCGAGGACGGCACCGACCCCAAGGGCTACAACAACCTGGAGGTGCTGGTCGACTTGCAGCCCAAGGAGACTTGGCGCTATTCCGACAAGGATGAGCTGGTGAAAGCGATGAACGCCAAGCTGGAGATCTTCCCCGGCATCCAGCTGAATTTCTCCCAGGTGATCCAGGACAACGTCGAGGAGGCCATTTCCGGCGTCAAGGGCGAAATCGCCGTGAAAATTTTCGGCGACGATTTGAAAGTGCTGCAGGAAAAGGCCAATCAAGTCACCGACATCCTCAAGAAAACCCGTGGCGCCACCGACGTGGCGGCGGAACAACAGGCCGGCCTGGCGCAGATGCTGGTGCGCATCGACCGCGACAAAATTTCCCGCTATGGGCTTAACGTTGCGGACGTCGAGCGGGTCATCGAGATCGGCGTCGGCGGCAAGGCCGCCACCCAAATGCTTGAGGGGTCGCGCCGTTTCGACATTTCCGTGCGGCTGGCCGGCGAAGCGCGCGGCTCGGTGGCGGACCTGGAAAACCTCGCCGTCGCCACTCCCGACGGCGCCAGCATCCCCTTGGCCCAATTGGCGGACATCAAAGTCAACCAGGGCGCTTCCCGCATCAGCCGCGAGGACAACATGCGCCGCATCGCCATCAAGTGCAACCTGATCGACCGGGATCAAGGCAGCTTCGTGGCCGAGGCCATGGAAAAAGTGGCGCAGGAGGTGGATTTGCCGCCGGGTTACCGCATGGTGTGGAGCGGCCAGTTCGAGAACCAGCAGCGCGCCATGAAGCGGCTCTATGTCATCGTGCCGGTCAGCTTGTTGTTGATTTTCGCCTTGCTGTTCTGGACGTTCCATTCGGTCAAAAACGCCGCCCTGATCGTCATGAACGTGCCTTTCGCCTTGATCGGCGGTTTGGTGGCGCTGCTGTTGACCGGCATCAACCTCAGCGTGTCGGCCGCCGTGGGATTTATCGCCCTGTTCGGCATCGCGGTGCAGAACGGCGTCATCCTGTTGTCCCAGATCAATCAACTGCGCCGGGAAGGCAGCGGCTTGCACGACGCCGTCATGCGGGGATCCATCAGCCGCTTGCGGCCGGTCATCATGACCGCTTTAATGGCGATGCTGGGCCTGCTGCCGGCCGCCTTGTCCACCCAGGTGGGCGCCGAGACGGTCAAGCCTTTCGCCGTGGTCATCATCGGCGGGCTGGTGAGCGCGACCCTGTTGACTTTGACTTTGCTGCCCCTGCTGTATCGACATTTCGAGGAGAGGGGCGAGCCGTGACGCCGAGGTGTTTATGAAGGAAATCCGGGCCTATATCCAACCGTTCATGCTGGGACGCGTCGCCCAAGCCTTGATGGAAATCGAGCATTTCCCCGGCATGAGCGTGTCCGATTGCGAAGGGTTCGGGCGGGAAACCCGCGGCGCGGCTCAGGATTTCATGCCTTTCATCGCCAAAAAACGTTTGGAAATTTTCGCCGCCGACCACCAGGTGGAGGCCATCGTCGCCACCATCATGCGGGAGGCCCACTCCGGCCGCCACGGCGACGGCAAGGTGTATGTGGTCGAAGTGAAGGAAGGGGGACGCATCAGCAGCGGCGAACGGGGGGCCGAACTCGCCTGAGCGGTTGCCTGTTCTGCCGGGTCGCGCATTGGGTTATAGTTTCGCCGTCCCAGGGTGGCGTGTCGCCGCCCCGGGTTTCCAGGCAAACGACGACAGAGATTTTCGGATCATGAGCGACTCCCCCAGCCAGCAAAGCTTGATGTTCGCCGATTTGGTCGGCAGCACCCACATGTATGAGACCCAGGGTGATGCCGAGGCCTTGCGTATCGTCACCGCTGTGGTGGAAAAGCTGGAATCCCTGGTGCAAGCCCAGTCCGGGCGGGTGGTGAAAACCATCGGCGACGAAGTGATGGCGACGTTCCCCAGCGCCACGGCGGCAGCCTTGGCGGCCACGGCCATGATGCGGGAAATGGAGCACGGCTTGCCCGGTATCAGCGTGCCTTTGAAGCTGCGTATCGGTTTTCACCACGGGCCGGTGTTGCAGGCCGAGGACGGCGACGTTTTCGGCGATACGGTCAACACGGCGGCGCGGCTGGTGAAGCTGGCCAAGCCGGGCCAGATCATGACCAGCAGCGCGGCGGTGGAGCAGTTCACGCAGTTTTTCAAGGACGCCACGCGCAACCTGGAGAGCTTCGCCCTCAAAGGCAAGCAGGACGAGTTCGCCGTGTTCGAACTGCTGTGGAGCGAGCCGGAGAACGCGACGATCCTGGCGGGACGCAACACGGTGGCGTCCATGATGGCGAGTTTGACGGCGGGCGGCCGCTTGCAGCTCAGCTACCCGAACGGCGCTTTCACGCTGGATTCCGCCCGCCCGACGGCGCGCTTCGGCCGCTCGCCCGATAGCGACGTGGTGGTCGACGACCCGCGTGCCTCGCGCCAACACGCCAAAATCGAGCTGAGGCGCGACAAGTTCGTGCTGGTGGACGAAAGCAGCAACGGCACTTTCGTGCGTTTCGACGAGCGTGGCGAGATACTGCTGCGCCGCGAGGAAGTGGTGCTGCAAGGCAACGGTTGCATCGCTTTCGGCTGCTCTACCCGGGACGCCGAAGGCTCGGTCGTGGTCAAATTCGAATTGGCATAGCCCCGTGTGAGGCGGGCGATGCCGGCTAGGCGTGGCGAGGCCTGGCCACTACTGCGCCGCGCCTGACTTATGCCCACCATTTTCCGCATCGCCGTTCCGGTTCCCCTGCCGCGTTTGTTCGACTACACGCCGCCGCGCGGTGGTGACGACGCTCCCATCCTGCCCGGTAGCCGCGTGCTGGTGCCGTTCGGCCGCCGGCAACTGGTCGGTTGCGTGGTGTCGTCCTCTCCCGTTTCCGACGTGCCGGCCGAGCGTCTGCGGCCCATTTCCCGCGTGCTGGACAGCCGGCCCCTGCTGGACGGGGGCGATTTGCGCCTGTTGCGCTGGGCGGCGGAGTATTACCACTATCCGCTGGGCGAGGTGCTGGCCGCCGCGTTCCCGGTATTGCTGCGCCGCGCCCGTTCGGCGGAGGAGGCGGTGCGGCGTTATGGCCTGACCGACGCCGGCCGGGCGCAAGTCCCCGACGAGCTCAAGCGCGCGCCGCGTCAGCGGCAGTTGCTGGCCTGGCTGCAAGCCCAGGCGGGCGACGTGGAAGAGGAATTGTTGGACAGCCTGGAGTGGGATTGGCGCCAGGTCTTGCGAATTTTGTGCGACAAGGGCTGGGTCGCGGTGCGCGACTGCCCGCTGGAGCAGCCCGCCGTGGTGCCGGGAGTGTCGTTGCATAAGCCGGGGCCGGCGCTCAACCCGGAGCAGGACGCGGCGGTGGCTGCGGTGGCTGCCGCCTTGGGCGGTTTCAAAGCCTTCCTGCTGGAAGGCGTCACGGGCAGCGGCAAGACCGAGGTGTATCTGCGCCTGATCCAGCAAGCGTTGGAACAGGGCCGGCAAGTGCTGGCCCTGTTGCCCGAGATCGCTTTGACGCCGCAGTTGGAGGCGCGTTTCCGCGAACGCTTCGCCGTGCCGGTAGGACTGTTCCATTCGGGGTTGACGGAAACCGAACGACTGCGCGTGTGGCTGGCGGCCCAGCGCGGCGCACTGCCTATCCTGTTGGGCACCCGTTCGGCGGTGTTTACGCCCATGCCCGCCTTGGGCCTGATCTTGGTGGACGAGGAGCACGACGCTTCCTTCAAGGCCCAGGACGGCTTCCGCCTGCACGCCCGCGACGTGGCGGTGATGCGCGCCCGCCTGGGCGGCGTGCCCATCGTGCTGGGCAGCGCCACGCCGTCGCTGGAGACGGTGCACAACGCCCGGCGCGGCCGATACCAACGGTTGCAGCTGTCCAAGCGGGCGGGCGAGGCCCTGCCGCCCCGCGTGCGGCTGGTGGATTTGCGCAACCAGCGCCTGGAGGCGGGACTGTCGCCGGCTTTGCGCGGCGCCGTGGCGGAAACCCTGGCCCAGGGCGAGCAGGCATTGCTGTTCCTCAATCGGCGCGGCTACGCTCCGGTGCTGATTTGCCACGGCTGCGGCTGGGTGGCGCGTTGCCGCCGCTGCGATGCCAACGACGTGGTGCACGCCAAGCAACAGCGCCTGCGCTGCCATCACTGCGGCGCGGACCAAGCCCTGCCCAGCGTGTGCCCGGACTGCGGCAGCGACGACTTGCGGCCGTTGGGGCAGGGCACCGAACGGGTGGAGCAGGTCCTGCGCAGCTTTTATCCCGGCGTCGGGCTGGCGCGGGTCGATCGCGACAGCATCCGCCACAAGGGCGAGCTGGAACGCATTCTGGACGACGTGCATAACGGCAAAGCGCAGCTGCTGCTGGGCACGCAGATGCTGGCCAAAGGCCACCATTTCCCCAACGTCACCCTGGTGGGAGTGCTCGACGTGGACGGCGGCCTGTTCAGCGTCGATTTCCGCGCCGGTGAGCGCCTGGCCCAGTTGATCGTGCAGGTGGCCGGCCGCGCCGGGCGGGGCGACAAGCCCGGCACCGTGCTGCTGCAAACCCACCACCCCGAGCATCCTCTACTGCATTCCCTGTTGCGGGAGGGCTACGCCGGCTTTGCCCGCGACGCCCTGGCCGAGCGCCAGGCGGCCGGCCTGCCGCCGTTCAGCCATCAAGCCCTGTTGCGCGGCGAAGCCACCGAGCGCTCGGCACCCCAGGTATTCTTGCAGGAATTGGCCGAATGGGTGCGGCGCGAGACGCCGGAAGTGTTTGCCCTGGGGCCGGCTCCCGCCCCCCGGGAACGGCTGGCCGGCCGCTACCGCTGGCAGTTGCTGCTGCAAAGCGGGAACCGTGCCGCCTTGCACCGGCTGCTGGAAAAACTGCTGCGCCACGCCGAAACCTTGCCCGCCGCCGCCAAACTGCGCTGGTCGGTGGACGTGGATCCGGCGGATTTGTATTGAGTCGGCACCTTGCGCGTTGCCACCCGGGGAGGCCATGCAGGATAATACCAGACCGTTTTTACGCCATATGAAGCGACCGACCGCATGAAGAAACGCCTGGAAGCCCTGCTGCAAACCGCCGTGTCCGCACTGAAAGCGGACGGGACCATTCCCGCCGAGCTGGACATCGCCTTCCAGGTGGAACGCACCCGCGACGAAAAACACGGCGATTTCGCTTCCAACGTCGCCATGGTGGCGGGCAAGGCGGCCAAGACCAATCCGCGCCAGTTGGCGGAAAAAGTGATCGCCGCGTTGCCCGCCGACGCCGCCGTGGTCAAGGTGGAAATCGCCGGCCCCGGCTTCATCAATTTCTTCATCGATCCGTCCAGCCAGTACGAAGTCATCCGCCGCATCCACGACCAGGGCTCGGCTTTCGGCCTGAGCAAGGCCGGCGCCGGCAAGAAAGTGCAGGTGGAGTTCGTTTCCGCCAATCCCACCGGCCCCTTGCACGTGGGCCACGGCCGCGGCGCGGCCTACGGCGCGGTGGTGGCGAAGCTATTGAAAGCCGTCGGCTTCGACGTGCAGCGCGAATACTACGTCAACGACGCCGGCCGGCAGATGGACATCCTCGCCGCCAGCGTGTGGCTGCGTTACCTGGAAGAATGCGGCGAGCACATCCATTTCCCCAGCAACGGCTACCGCGGCGATTACGTGCGCAATATTTCCGCCGACTTGCTGCGCCGCGACGGCGAGCGCTACCGCAGGCCGGGGGCGGAGGTGATGGCCGACCTGCCGCTGGACGAGCCGCAAGGAGGCGACAAGGAAATCCATATCGACGCCATCGTGTCCCGCGCCAAGGACATGTTGGGCGCGGAGGATTACCGCAAGGTGTTCGACGCCGGCCTCAACGACATCCTGGACGACATCCGCGACGATCTGGCCGAATTCGGCGTGCACTACGAAAACTGGTTCTCCGAGCGGTCGCTGACCGACGACGCGTCGGTGCGCACCGCCCTGGAAAAGCTCGACGCCGCCGGCTGGCTGTACGTGAAGGACGGCGCCACCTGGTTCGCCTCGACCCGCTTAGGGGATGAGAAGGACCGGGTGGTGGTGCGCGACAACGGCCAGATGACCTATTTCGCCTCCGACATCGCCTACCACTGGAACAAGCTGGAGCGCGGCTTCGACCGCATCATCAACATCTGGGGCGCCGACCACCACGGCTATATCCCGCGGGTGAAAGCCGCCATCCAGGCTCTGGGGGCGGATGCGGACAAGCTGGAAGTGCTGCTGGTGCAGTTCGCCGTGCTGTATCGCGGCGAGGAAAAAGTGCAGATGAGCACCCGCTCCGGCGAGTTCGTCACCCTGCGCCAGCTGCGCAACGAAGTGGGCAAGGACGCCTGCCGCTTCTTCTACGTGATGAGGAAGTCCGACCAGCACATGGACTTCGACCTGAAGCTGGCCACCTCCCGCACCAACGAGAACCCGGTCTACTACGTGCAATACGCCCACGCCCGCGTGTGCAGCGTGTTCCGCCAGTTGGACGAAAAAGGCCTGGAGCGCGACGTGCCGCGCGGCATGGCGCATCTGAACCTTTTGGTGGAGCCGCACGAGCACAGTCTGACGGCGACACTGGCGCGCTATCCGGAGGTGTTGGAGCGGGCCGGCCTGCATCACGAACCGCACCAGTTGGTGCATTACCTGCGCGAACTGGCGCAGGAGTTTCACGTTTACTACAATGCCCACCAGTTTCTTGTGGAAGATGCCGCTTTGCGCGACGCCCGCCTGAACCTGATCACCGCCGTCAAGCAGGTTTTGCATAACGGCCTCGACTTGCTCGACGTGTCCGCCCCGGAAGCCATGTAACCACAATGTCCAAGGATTACAAACACCGCCTGCAGCAGGTTCAGCAGCAGCAGAACAAGCGCCCCCGCGTGGCGGGTTGGCAGTGGTTGCTGGCGGTTTGTTTGATTATCGTTTTCGTGGTTTTCCTGGCGTCACTACGCGGCAACAAGCCGGCGGAAACGCCCGCCGCCGAGCATTCCCAGCAGAGGATTCCGCCGGCCGCCGACGCGAGGCGGGCGCCGGCTGCCTCGGCCGCGGTGGCTGTTCCGGCGGAGGAGCCGCAAGCGGAAATCCAGCCCAAGGCGGCCGGCAATGCCGTCGACGCGCGAGGCGCCGCCGCCGAGTCCAAGGTTGGCGCGGCGGAAAAGCCCAAGCCGCCGAAACCACGCTTCCAGTTCTACACGGTGTTGCCGGAAAAAGAGGTCATCATTCCCGAGGCGGAAGTGAAGGCCCGCAAGCAGGAAGAAAAACAGGGCAAGGCGCCGGTTTTGGGCGAGGCCTATATGTTGCAAATCGGCTCGTTCAAGACCATGGCCGAGGCCGACCGGCTTAAGGCGCAGTTGGCCATGCTGGGCGTGGAAGCCAAGATCGAAATCGCCCAGATCGGCGCGGCCACGTGGAATCGCGTGAAGGTCGGCCCCTTCGCCAGCATGGCCAGCGCCGACAAAACCCGCGACTTGTTGCGCCAGAACAATGTGGACAGCGTGGTGCAAAAAGCCATCGGCGCGACGAAGGCTCCGACCCAGCCTTAGCGTCGGCGTCGTTTAGGCCTTCGTTTTTCGGCGGCTCGCCGGACAAGCCCCTCCCCGGCGGATCAACGCCCCTACTCCCAGCGGGAGCAGGGGCGTTGTTGTTTAGTAATTGGGGTAGGGATAAGCCGGCGCTTGATAAGCGCCGGGCACCGGCCGCTGAGGATAGTAGCCCGGTGGCGTGTATTCGGGGGCCGGCGTGGCAGGCGGGTAATAGCCGGGCTGTTGTTGGTAAGCCGGCGCCGCTTGAGGTTGGGCGGCAGGGCGGATGACGATTTCCACCCGCCGGTTCTGCGCCCGCCCGCTTTCGGTGTCGTTGCTCGCCACCGGGCTGGTTTCCCCCATGCAGTGCGCGGCGATGCGCCCGCCGATGACGCCCTGGCCGGCCAGGTAATCGGCCACCGCTTGGGCGCGCCGTTCCGATAGCTGCTGGTTGTAGTGGTTCGTGCCGATGTTGTCGGTGTGACCGGTCACTTCGACGGTGGTTTGGTCGTGCTCCCGCAAGACCTGAGCCACGGAGTTAAGGGACGGATAAAATCCCGGCAGGATGTCGGCGGAGTCGAAGGCAAAGGTGATTTGGCTCGGCATCACGACCTTGAGATTGTCCCCCTCGCGCCGCACCTCCACTTGCGATCCTTCCAACTGCTGGCGCAACTGCTGTTCTTGGCGATCCATGTAATAACCCACGCCGGCGCCGAGCAGGGCGCCGGCCGCCGCGCCGATGGCCGCCCCCGTGCCGTGATTTTTGGTGGCCAGCGCGCCTATGCCCGCGCCGCCCAAGGCGCCGATGCCGGCTCCCTTCATTGTGTTGCCGTAGCCGCCGCCGCTGTACGGGTCGCCGGCGCAGCCGGCCAGCAACACGCTGCCGGCCGCCAGGGATGCGCATAACACTCGTTTCATATGTAAAAACTCCGATGGAACCGCAGGAAAGCGCCGTTGCGGCGCATGGCCGTAACGGCTGGCAATAGCATAAAAACGCCGGCGGGGCGGTAACGCCGACCAGTTATCGGTTCCGCTAAAAGTTTTTGGGCTTGCCTGCGACGGACGGCTTTTAGGGGCGCGGGAGGCTCTGCGCGAATCGCCGGGCCTCGTCCACCAGACTCGGCGCATCCGACGCCGTTACGCCCAGATGAAACGGACCGCCGGGGCCGATGCGCACCACCGGCCCTTCCTCGCAGCGTCCCAGGCATCGGCAGGTTGCCACTTTCACGTCGCGCCCGCTTTTCGCCTGCAGGGCTTTTAATACCGCCAAACCGCCGCGGGCGGCGCAAGAGGGCTGCGCCGCGCCTTGGCGTTCGTTGACGCAAACCAGGATGAATACTTCGCCCATAAGTCGCTATGCCTCTCCTTTCGATGGTAGTCCGGGTGCCGACCGCTTCTGGCCGACCGGCTGCGGGTGCCATAATAGCGGCAATTTTACGGGAGCACTGTCATGCGTATGCGGTCGGGCGTTTTGCCTGTCTTCTGGGTTTGGGTACTGGCGGCGCTGCCGGCCGTCGCTTGCCAAGCCGATGTCGTCACCCG
Source organism: Methylogaea oryzae (assembly GCF_019669985.1). Lineage (NCBI taxonomy): Bacteria > Pseudomonadati > Pseudomonadota > Gammaproteobacteria > Methylococcales > Methylococcaceae > Methylogaea > Methylogaea oryzae. The sequence goes on along the minus strand of NZ_AP019782.1, from coordinate 2,712,996 downwards.
CCTTCCCACCAAGGAAAAAGTGCTGGCGCTCACGTTCGACGGCTGCGAAACGGTGACGCCGTCCTACGTGGATGAAAGCATTGCCGCCTATTTGGCCAGGGAAAAAATCCCCTTCACCCTGTTCGCCAGTGGCAAATTCGCCCGCCGCAACCGGGAGCGCTTGGCGGAGCTGGCTGCATTGCCGTTTGTCGAATTGGAAAACCACTCCGACAGCCATCATCTGCACATGGAGCGCCTGAGCCGCGCGCAGCAGCAGGGAGAAGTGATAGGCAACGAGGCGCCCTTGGCCGCCATCACCGGCCGCAAGCCGCGTTTTTTCCGCTTTCCCGGCGGTTATTACGACGGCGCGGCGCTGAAGGCGGTGGAAGACCTGGGGTATCGCGTGGTGCACTGGAGCTTCGCCAGCGGCGACCCCGACCGGCATTTGTCCGCCGAGCGCCTGTACCGGGGCGTGGTGGAGCAAAGCCGTCCCGGCGGCATCCTGATTTTCCACATCAACGGCCGCGGTTATCAAACCGGCGCCGCCTTGCCGCGCATCGTCGAAACCCTGCGACAGCGCGGTTATCGTTTCGTGCGCTTGGACGAACTGCTCTGATGCTGGCGGCGGCCGTCATCGGCCAATACAGTCTGCGGACCTTGCGGCCGGCTGACGCGGCGCCGCTGGCCCTGGCTTTGGCGCGGCAACCGCCTTGGGCCGATCTGGGCTATACGGCGGAAGGGCTGCAACGCTATTTGAACAAGGATGACGCGGCGCTGGAGCGCTGGGTCTTGGCGGACGGCGCAAGCGTCGCGGGCGTGTTGTGCCTGCGCCAGCCCTGGTTGCGCGGACCATTCCTCGAATTATTGTGCTTGCTGCCGGATTATCGGGGGCAAGGCTTGGGCGGCTTGTTGCTGGCGGAACTCCACGACCGGGCGCGCCTGTCCGGCCTCGCCAATGTGTGGGCGACCGCCACCCATTCCAACGAAAATGCGCTGCGGTTTTACCGTCGCCAAGGTTACGAGCAGGCCGGCGTATTGCCGGATCTGATTCTGCCCGGCGTGGACGAAATACTGCTGCGCCGGCGGCTGCGACGGTAGCGCATGGCCTTTCAAGCCGGGCCGCGGCCGACGGGCCGTTCGCAATTCTCCGGATCGAGGGAGGTCCGTATGGCGGTTTTCGTTCGTCTTCGTTCGGTGTTGCTGACGTTGCCGTTGGCGCTTTCGGTGGGCTGCGCCACGGTGCCGGACGGCCCGCCCGGCATCACGCCCAGCGCCGGCGTCAGGCCCGCTTTCGCCGTGCCCGGCGTGCGGGAGCGCATGATTCAACTCGCCCGCCAGGAATGGGCGCTGTTCGGCCGGCCGGTGGTGAATTACGCTACGGCGCCGCCGACGTTGAGTTATCCTCCCGATGCCCGCCTTGCCGGCGACGGCGACGGCGACGGCGGCGCGGCCGAGGGCGACGGCAAGCCGGTTGAGATCCGTCCGCCGTTCCTGGCCCGCGTCATCCTCTATTGGTACTCCGTATCCAAACTACCCATCGTGGGATACGAGGGCGAATTGCGCCCCTGGTCGGCCGCCTTCATCGCCTGGCTGGCCCGTGGCGCCGGCGTGCCCCGCGCGGAGTTGCCTTCCACCGTGCTGCATTGGGATTACATCGAGCACATACTGGCGGCGGGGGAGGGAGGGCGTTTCGTCGCCCGCGACGCGCGCCGCTACGCGCCGAAGCCGGGGGACTTGATCTGCGCGCCTCGCGGCGAGGGTTTCGTGGACGTGGTCTCCTCGTTCCAGCGGCTGCGGCGCGGCGCCTACCATTGCAACATCGTGGTGGCGGCGCGGCCGGGGGAGCTGGACGTCATCGGCGGCAACGTGCTGGACTCCGTCTCCCTAACCCATGCGGCCCTGGACGCCGAGGGGCGAGTGCTGCCCACGGCTGATCGGCCGTGGGTCGTCGTCATCGAGCAGCGGGACGTGGATTAAGCGAAAACCACGGGGAATCAGTTGCGCAGTCCCAGGGGGTCCTGAGGGTCGACTCCCGGCTTGAAAGGCAGGCGCCGGTCTTGGTTGGTGAGCTGGTAAACCAAGCCTAGCCAGTTGTTGAACACCGCCTTGGCTGTGTCGCGCCAAGTGTTGTCCAAATCCGCTTCGAGCTGCCGCTCCGGGAACTCGGGCAATTCCAGGCCGGTCCGCTTGGCGGTGATCAGCCGCACCATGTAATCGTCCGCCACCTGCTGGGCGCCGTGGCTGAGATAGTTTTCCGGCACGGGCGGGTAGTCGGTGCGCTCCTCGTAAAAATAACGCAGCACTTCCCGCTTGTATTCCTTCAGCAGGCTGACCGTGTCGTATTCCGGGTGGCCCTGGAAATACACCACCCGCAGCAAGTCCTCGCTTACCGCCAAATGCACGCCGGCTTCCTCGCTGGCCACCAGCGGCCGCACCCCGACGCGCGCCATGTCCTTGGCGAATACCTCGTTGAAACGGGAGTGGGGTACGTCGAAGCGGGTGTTGATGTCCGCCACCAGGGGATGGCGGCGCTCCTGCACCCGGTGGGAATAAACGCCCCAGCGCTTGCGGCCCAGGTGAGTGCGGACGATGCCGTGGGCGTGCTGGATCAGTGCGTGGGTGGCCAGGCACGAGCACAGGGTGGACGTGACGTTGTGGCGCGCCCATTCGAATACTTCGGTGAGCGGTTGCCAGAACGCTTCTTCCGGCAGGCGCGGATGGCTGACATTGGCGCCGCTGATGATGAGCGCGTCCAGGCCGTCCTGCTTGATCTTGTCGAAGCTTTCGTAATAACGCTCGATGTGGGCTTGGCCGTCCTTGCCGCGCGGCAGGCCGTCGATGGTGAACGGGTGGATGTGGAACTGCACGATCTGGTTGCAGGCGCCCACCAGTCGGAAAAACTGGCGCTCGGTGGCTTCCAGGGCGGCGTCCGGCATCATGTTGAGCAGGCCGATGTGCAGCTCGCGGATGTCCTGATGCGCCGCCTGGTCGGGCGGCAGCACGATCTGGCCTTCTTCGCGCAGGCGCTGGTAGGTGGGCAAATCGGTATGGGAAACCAAGGGCATGGCTGTTCCTCCTAATGCGGCGTGCGGGCCATGGCGGTGGCCACGAGCTCGACAAAACCGGCTTCGTCCCGCACCTGGGCCGCTTCGTCGGCGCTGACGGTGTAGCCGTGGCCGTCGGCGATGGCTTGGTAGCGCGGCAGGCGCGAGCGGAACAGCTCGGGGAAAACCCAGGCGACGAACTCGTCCGGCGTTACTTTGTCGCTGCTTGCCAGTCCTTTCATCGCCATGAATTGCGCCAGCTTTTCGTCCAGGAAAGCCTCCCGGTAATAGAGCGGCTTGGGGTGCTTGCGCGCTCGCTCGATGAGGGTCTGTTCCTGTTCCGGCGTGGCCTTGATGTAGAGGATCACCGTTTCGGCGGCCAGGCTGTCGATCACTTCCGGCGAGTCCAGCTCGCACACGCTGCCGCCGGCGTCGTTGACGAAATTGCGATAGCCGTAGATTTCGTCCGCTTTGCGGATGAAGTCAGGCACATCCAGCATGGCGGCAATTTCCGCCTGGCGGTGCAGCGCCTGGCGGCGCTTGAATTCGGCCAGGCTCAGGCCGTCCCGGGCCGGATCGCCCAGCTTGCCGAGAAAAGTGGAAATGGGCGCCAGGTTCTCCACGGTGATGTTGCTGCCGATGTAGATGGAGTCGGAACGCAACAGCTCGCGCAGGAACGGCACTTCCATGGCCCGCTTCTTGATGTTGTCCAGGATCGCTTCGTCCAGGTAGCGGGTGCCGATGCGGTAATCGCCGGAATAGTGGAACCAGGTGTCCTTGGGCAGCTTGGCGGCCAGGGTGGTTTTGCCGACGCCGGACATGGCCAGCAGCGTGATGCGCTTGGTGGGCCAGTCGCGGAATTCCTGCGGAGTCATTCTCATGGAGGTGCGTTGTGTAGTCGGTGGTGCGGGGGCAGAGTCTAGCAAGACTGGCGGGGGCGGTAAAACGGCCTGGGATCAAGCGCCGCGTCTTTCTTCAATTTTCGCCTTCCCCTTATTTCCGCCGAGCCCTTGGCGGGCGATGACCGGCAGGAGGCTTTCCAAAAGTCAGGTCTGTGCGGGAAGCCCGTGTCGCCCGAGCCTGCGTTGCAGTGCTCGGCCGCTGGGGTACGGCTCTCCGCAAAGGACAAGCGCGGTTGTCCTCCTCTCGTGTAAGCCAGAGCGTACAACATAATCAGCTTGGGCTGACTTGTCTGGTTCCGGCTGGCCCTGTAGCTTGCCCACCTTGAATTCGGCCGGCGATTCGCGGCGCAACCGCGTGGCCGCGCGCGCTTCGATTCGATAACAAGAAGGATGAACGCGCGCGCCTAAGCCGGCTATGTTCATCCGATCGGCACCGGCTGTTCAATGGATGGGAGGAGTGGGGATTTTTATGGGAGACGGTATGTTGAAGCGGGTGATGACGATCGGTCTGGCTTTGCTGCTTTCCGGCACGGCATTGGCCGATGGGGAGTCGCAGCTGGTGGGGTTGTACCTGGAGAACCGGGAGCCGGAAGTGGATGACAAAACCACCATGAACGCTGTCGGCGAAGCCAAGTCGGAGCAGCCTTTTGTGGTGGGCATCGACGATACCCTGGTGGCTTATTTGCGGGATGCTCGGTTACTGGCCAACCGGGCCAAGTGCCTGGACCAGGACGGCAGAAAAATCGACGGCGCCTGCGAAGAGCAGAATCTGGCTTTGTATTTGGACGGCAACAAGTTGGCGGAGTCCAAGCCGGAGCGGGTGGAGGGGGCGTCGGCGGGGAATGTGTCCGGCCTGGGCAAGGTGCGTTTCAAGCTGGAATACGACCAGGACGTGAACAAAGACGCTTGGGCGCGGCTGCTGGGGTCTCCCCGGCTGCGGGAGTTTTTCCAGAAACCCGTGACGGTGCGGGTTGGGCTGGTGGACGGCTATATCGTGCCGGTGGCCAGGGAGGGGGCTCTGGATAAGGATTTGGACCATAAAGTCCGTTTACAGCGCATCAAGGAGGGGTGGTTCATCGCCAGCTCATTGGTGTTGGCGCTGCTCATGTGGATTTTTATCCGGAAAATCCGCACCACCGATCTGCTGCGCGATCGGGGCGAGTCGGAAGATCCCGCCAGCAAGCCGTGGAGCCTGGCCCGCTGCCAAATGGCGTTCTGGTTTTTCCTCATCACCGGCTCTTTCCTGTTCATCTGGCTGATCACCAACGCCTTGGACACCATCACCACCAGCACGCTGGTGCTGATGGGCATGGGCGCCGGCACCGCCTTGGGTTCGGCTTTGATCGACGCCTCCCGCGATACCTTGGCGCAACGTAGCGAATTGATCGACGCGGCCAAGCAGTTGGAAGCGCAGATCGCCGACGCCGGCCAGTTGCAGAAGCAGGACTCCGTCGCCGCGCTCGGTTGGAACGGGGTGGTGGCTTCCACCCAGAAGCGCTTGGCGGATATCCAGAAGCAGTTGGCCGCCCTGGATGCGCCGGCCAAGAGCGACTCGTTCTGGAACGACATCCTGCGCGACGGTTCCGCCATGAGCTTCCACCGTTTCCAGATGGTGGTGTGGACGGCGGTGCTGGGCGTGGTGTTCATCTACAACGTTTGGAAAACCCTCGCCATGCCGGAGTTCGACACCACCCTGCTGTCGCTGATGGGGATCAGTTCCGGCACGTACCTAGGGTTCAAGCTGCCGTCGGCCAATGGCTGACGCCGGCCAGCAGCGGTTCCGGTTCCCCCAAGGTGGTTTTATAGGCGGTGCACCAGCGCGGTAGGTTGGGCTGACGGCAGGAAGCCCAACATAATGCCGCAGCGTAAAACGTTGGGGTTCGCCGACTCACCCCAACCTACGCGGAACACAAAGCAACTTTCCGCTACCCACTTATCAGGTTTGTTTGAGTTTTTTGGTCGCCGACTCCTTTTTTGTTTTAAAAATAGAGGAAACAGTTATGTCTCTCCCCGGAAAAGTCCAAAGCGCCGCCCCCGGTTTGTTGGGGTTCGATGCCAATACGGTGATTTCATCGGCCACGGCGCAGAAATTTGTCGGTGATGGCTATAAGTTTTGTGTGCGGTATTTGTCACGTAGTACACCGGAGCCTAAAGGGGATTTAACCTCAGGGGAGGCAAACGATATTTTGGCGGCGGGTTTGGCTTTGATGGCGGTGCAGCACGTGGCTCCTGCCGGCTGGACGCCAAGCGCGGCGCTGGGAACCAGCAACGGCGTCAACGCCGCCGCTAATGCCAAGAGTGTGGGTTTTCCTTCCAGCGTCAATGTGTGGCTGGATTTGGAGGGCGTGAACAACGCAGCCAGTTCGGCGGATGTTATCGCGTACTGCAATGCCTGGTATGCAGCGGTGCAAAGCGCCGGCTATGTTCCGGGAATCTATGTGGGGAGCGAGAGTTTGTTGACCAGCCAGCAGCTCTATTCCAGCCTCAGTTTTCAGCATTATTGGCGCTCGCAAAGCAATGTGCCCAATGTGGAAAGCCGCGGTTATCAGCTCATCCAGCTCTATCCGTCGCTTACCGTCAATGGTGTGGACATCGACGTGGATGTGACGCAAAACGATTACAAAAACGGGCAGGTATTGTGGTTGGCGAAATAAGCTCGGTAGGGTACGCATTGCGTACCATTAACGGTGGTTTAGGTACGCATTGCGTACCATTAACGGTGGTTTAGGTACGCGGTGCGTACCCTACAGGATTTTTTAGCGAGGCTCGCCGGACGGGTTCGGCACCAGCGCCAAAACCCGGGCGGGAAAGCCGGAGCCTCGGGCGACATTGGGCCAGGTGACGATGGCGATGGCGCCGGATTCGGGAACCTGGTCCAGGTTTGCCAACAGCTCTATCTGGTAGCGGTCTTTTCCCAGGATGTAGGACTCGTGGGAATAGTCCTTGGCGCTGACGGCCGTGCCGGGGCCGGTGTCGGTGGTTTCGTGGCCCGATGCGGTGATTCCTCGGATTTCGTACAGATAGCGCAAGGCGTCCAGCGACCAGCCCGGGTAGTGCATGACGCCGTTGGCGTCCCGGTTCAGCATTTTCTCTTGGTCCGGCCAGCGTTGCGACCAGTCGGTGCGCAGGGCGACAAAACCGCCTGGCGGAATCGGGCCGTGTTTTTTCTCCCAGCGCCGGATGTCGTCCACGGTGACGCTGTAATCGGGATCGGCCGCGGCTTGTTCGTGCACGTCGATGACCGCCAGGGGCAGGATCATTTCCTTGGGCTCGATGTCGTCGAGCCTGCGGCCTTGGGGGAAGAAGTGGCCGGGCGGGTCGACATGGGTGCCCCATTGGCCGACGTGGCAATATTCCTCAGCGAGGAAGCCGTCGGTCGGGTAGTCGTAAAGCACCGTGCGGGTGGCCGGCCGGAAACCGGCCCAGTGCGGTATGCCGGTGTCCAGCTTATGGGACAAGTCCACCACCCTGGCTTGGGTGAGTTGCGTCAGCGCCGAAGAGTGTTGCGGTTTGACGTCGGCCGTCGCGCGCTTGTCGGCGAAGCCCTGGACCGGCGCCGAGAGCAGTACCAGGCATAAAAGTCGTTGCAGCATGCTCGATCCCCGCTGTCCGGTGCCGCTGAGGTTTTCGCTATTTGCCTCGAGCCTATGGATTCCTCCTGTCACGGCGGAGTCCACGGCTGCGGGCGCGCATTCATCGCATCGCTCTGGTGCGCAGCCATTCCAGGGACCGTTCCATGGCGGCCATCCCCACCCGGCAGCCGTTCACGCCCCGGCCCAAATCGGACAGCAGCGTGAGGCTCAGCTCGCCGCCCAGGTGTTGGCGGAATTCGTCCAGGCCGTCCATGACCAGGGCGCGGCCGTGCTTGTCGTGGCGCTCCAGGGCGGCGTCCCACAGCCGGAAGCCCAGCCGCTCCAGCAGGGCGCACAGGCGGTCGGCGCCGGAGGCGGGCAACAGCCCGGTTTCCGCCGAGTAGCGGGCGTCCAGGGCCATGCCGATGGCGATCGCTTCGCCGTGGCGCAAGGCGTGGTGGGTGAGGGACTCCAGCTTGTGGGCGGCCCACTGGCCGAAGTCCAGCGGGCTGGCGCTGCCGAATTCGAAGGGGTCGCCGCCCCGGCCGACGTGTTCCAGATTCAGGGCGGCGCAGCGGCGGATCAGGGTTTCCGTGGCGGCGGGATCGAATTCCGCCAGGGCCGCGGCGTTGTCCTCCAGCCACGACCAGAAGTCGCTGTCGCGGATGGCCGCCGCTTTAACCGCTTCCGCCAGGCCGGCGCGGGCGTCGCGCGGCTCCAGCGTGTCGAGGAAGTCGAAGTCGGCGATGACGCCGAAAGGCGGGGCGAAGCTGCCGAGGAAATTCTTCACGCCGAAAGCGTTGACGCCGTTTTTCACGCCCATGGCGGAATGGCTTTGCGCCAGCACGGTGGAGGGCAGGCGCAGCAGTCGCACGCCGCGATGGGCGGCGGCGGCGGCGAAACCGGCCAAGTCCAGCAGCGCACCGCCGCCCACCGCCAGCAAAAAGGATTGCCGGTCGATGCGCTGTTCCCGCAGCCAATGTTGCAGGCGCGGCACCAGGGCCGGGTAGTTCTTGCACGGCTCGCCGCCCGGCAGGACCAGGGGCGCCGCCGCCAGCTCCATGCGTTCGGGGTGGGCGGCGGCGTAGTCGGCGATGCGCTCAGCCAAATGGGGCAGCGCTTGCGCCACGCCTTCGTCGATGACGGCGGCTACCCGGTGCCGGCGGCCGTTTTCCTTGCGGCTCAGCATGTCCGCCAACGCCGGATTGGACGGGCTGAACGCGTTGCGGGTGAACACTACCGGATAGTCGAAATCGACGCTGAAGCGCTGCCAGAGCGCATCGACCAGGGGTTTCCCATCAATCGGCGCCGCCGTTGCGCCGACGCCTTGGGCGGGCGGGTTCCTTCGTCCTTCGTTACTTGAAAACATCGCTTTCCCTATTCTCCTTGTCCTTGTTGGTCCGGCAGGTTCGGCCGCTGTCGCCGGCCGCATTATTATGAATTCCGCCCTCGGGCTTGGCTATCTCCGCCGCAAGTGGGACAGTCGGCATTGCGCGGCAGCCGCAGGCTGCGCCATTCCATGCTCAGGGCGTCCAGCAGCAGCAGCCGGCCGGCCAGGGAACGGCCCAGGCCGAGGATCAGCTTCATGGCTTCCAATGCCTGCATGGCGCCGACGATGCCGGGCAGGGGGGCGATGACGCCATTGCGCACGCAGGATGCGTCCATTTCGCCCTGGTCCGGGTAGAGGCAGTTGTAGCAGGGGCCGTCGTCGCGGCCCGGTGTGAACACGGCCACCTGGCCTTCGAAGCGGATCACCGCGCCGGACACTAGCGGCGTGCCGGCCTTCACGCAGGCGGCGTTCACCGCGAAGCGGGTGGCGAAGTTGTCGCAGCAGTCCAGCACCACGTCCGCCGCGGCGACCTGCCGCTCCAGTTCCTCGCCTTCCAGCTTGCGGGGAATGGCGATCACTTCCGCCTCCGGGTTCAAACGCGCCAGGGCATCCCGCGCCGACTCGGTTTTTGGCCGGCCGATGTCGGGCGTGCCGTGGAGGATCTGCCGTTGCAGGTTGGACAGGTCCACCGCGTCGTGGTCGCTGATAGCGATACGGCCGATGCCGCCGGCGGCCAGATACATGGCGGCGGGCGATCCCAGGCCGCCGGCGCCGATGATGAGCACTTTGGCGGCCAGGAGCTTTTCCTGTCCGTCCACGTCGATTTGCGGCAGGAGGATTTGGCGGCTGTAGCGGAGCAGTTGGTCGTCGTTCATGGGCGGAGGCGGAAGCGGCGCAGGCTGCGCATGTTACTCGGAAACGGGCTTCGATTGGGAGGCGGCGGGCCGGCCTTCAGCTGGGCCGAGAGCTTGGGTTTTTTCAAAGCAAAAAAAACCCCGCCTTGCGGGCGGGGTGAAAGGAAAGACGACGAGCGTCTACGAGTGATACGAGGTGTGGATTAGAAATCCACTTGAGCGCGGAATTGCAGCATGTCCGGGTTGGTGTTGTTGAAGGCCTGGGAGCGCGCGCCGGGTTGGTTGACAACCGTCGTGCCCGATGCGGTCGGCGCCGTATCGATGTTCAACACGTGGACGTAGTTGGCCATCAGGCGGACGTGGGAGTTGGGATACCAGTTCAGGCCGATTTTCGCGGTCTGAGCCCGGCCGCCGTTCACCGTGCCGTCCTTCAGGTTCAGGTAGTCGTAACCGGCCGCCACTTCCCAGGCGCCCCAGCCGCCGTTCATGTCGAAGTTGCGGCTCGGCGTGATGCGGTCCCACGCGCCGGTGCTGGCTTTGTACTTGCGGGATTCGCCGGTCAGGAAGTAGCTGCCGTAGCCGTAGTAGCCTTCCAGCACCTCGTCCTTATAGCCGTTGCCCTGCAGGCCGGTGCGGATATATTCGCCCTGCATGGAGAACGGTCCGTACACCAAGGCGCTTTCCGCGCCGAACCGGGTGTAATGATCCAGTTCGTAAGAGCCCGCGGCGCCTTTGTTGCCCTTGGTCAGGTTGCCGGTGTTGAGGAGGGCGGTGCGGTCCACGTTGCCGATGGAGGCAGCGAACAGCGTGCCGCCGTTGTTGAAGGCGCTGTTGCCGGTGTAATTGTTGTTGATGGTGCGATACGAACCGGAAGCACCGACATGCAGGAATTCGGTTTCGCTGTTGTACCAGGGGCGGCCCGCTACGCGGCCCGTGACGTCCCAGCTGCTGTTGCCGCTGCCGTTGTTGCGGTTGGCGTTGCCGTTGGTGTTGACCGAGCTGGTGTTGTACAGCGTGGCGCCGTTGACGTTGGTGCAAGTGCCGGCGGCGTTACAGGTCAAGCCGGAACCGCCGACGGATTCGGACATCAACGCACCGGCGGCCATCCAGCGCTGTTCGGAATAGGAGCCCATGGCGCCGATACGGTAGGCGTTGGGGTTGTCGGAGAAGGCGTTGACCGCCATGTTGCGTTCGATGAAGGTCAGGAAGCGGTTGCTGGTGGCTTCTTCCAAGCTGAACGGCTCTTTGAATTGACCCACCGTCAGAGCGAAAGGCTTCAGCGCGTTCCAACGGATATAGGCGTCGGTCACGCCGGCCGCCGTGGTGCCGGGGCCGCGGGTGAAGTCGTACTCGAATTTGTAATCGTAATCCTTGAAGAAGGTGCCTTCCGCGTGCAGACGGGCGCGGCGCAGGCTGGTGCCGTCGGCCAATGCGTTGGTGGTGTTCGCGCCGGTGGCGTTCGGAAGGTTATGGCTGTTCCAGTTGGTTTGGCCGTCGAGCTGCAGGCGTCCGCCGATGGCGGCTTTGAAGTTGCCGTCGTTGCTGCCGATTTCCAGCCCCTTGTCGCCCAGCACCACGTGGGCGTTGCCGGCATGGGCGTCCTTGACGTCCGATTTGGAAAGATCGGCTTTCTTCAGCAAAGTGTCGTACTGCGTTTTGTTGATCGCGCCGTTCTTCACCAACATGTCCAGCAGTTCTTTATCGGCGGCGGCTGCGCCGGCCGAAAAGACCAGGGCCGCGGCGCCCAAGGTTGCGCCAGAACGCAGGCCCAGTTTCTTATTCGCTTTCATCAAAATCGACTCCCCTTCGAGGCGTTAAGCGTTATTAAAATTAACGGGGCGTAAGATACGAAGGGCATGTGACAGGGATGTGAAAGGAATATGACAGTTGTGTGACAACGGTGCGGCGGCCGTTCACATCGGCCGGCTAGTGCGGCGGGGCGCCGATGACTAAAATGGCCGGGGTAACCGATATCAGCGAGACCGCTCCATGCAATTACTCTCCATCAGCGTCGGCATGCCGCGCACCGTAGACGATCACGGCAAACCGGTTTCGACCGGCATCTATAAAGCGCCGGTCGCGGGGCTGGTCGCGGTGTCCGCCACCGGCTTGGCCGGCGATGGGCAAGCCGACCTGGAGAACCACGGCGGGTTGGATAAGGCGGTTTATGCCTACACGGCGGAAAATTACGATTATTGGCGGGAGGCGCTGGGGCGGTCCGACATGCCCCACGGCCAGTTCGGCGAAAATCTCACCGTCAGCGGCATGCCGGACGAAGCGGTGCACCTGGGAGATGTGTTCCGTATCGGCGAGATCCTGGTGCAGGTGACCCAGCCGCGCGTGCCTTGCTTCAAGTTGGGCTTGCGCATGGGGATGGCCGACTTCGTCAGCCGGTTCATGACCTCCGGCCGGGTGGGTTTCTACCTGCGGGTGTTGGAAACGGGCCAGGTGCGCGGCGGCGATCCCATCGAGTTGGTCAGGGCCGACGCCGAAGGCCTGAATATCCGCGATTGCATGCTGGCATTGGCGGAAGGGCCGCGCCAGCAGGAAATCATCCGCCGCGCTTTGTCCGTCGACGCCCTGTCCGACGCTTGGCGCGCCAGCCTGTTAAAGCGCCAAGCCTGAACCGAATCAGCGGAATTTCGCCAAGTGCCTACCCTGTTTTTTCTTAGCGCCCCGCCCAAGGCGAAAACCGCCGCCGTGGAGTCGTTCACCCCCAGCGCCGTGGCCCAGTGGCTGCACGATGCGCCCACCGGCAATCAAGTGCTGTTTTCCAAGGAATTGTTGCAGCGCATCGCCGAGATCAACGGCGCCGGCTTCGGCGGCCAGGCGTTGTTCCAGCTGGCGGAGCTGCTGCGTCCTTCCGTGCTGTCGGTGTCGTCCTATTTGATGGCGCGCGTGGCGGGCAAGGCCTATCCCCTGGATAAGGACGACCAAGCGGCCGGGGAAACGCTGCTGGCCTTGGGGCGCGAGTTCGGCCAAATGTACAGCGTGTTGCTGCAGGAGTTCGATGCGGCCAGCGACGGGGCGGCGGAGCGCGCCCTCGGCCTGCTGACCCACCGCTTGTTGCGCTGCGTCAGCCACTTGTTGCTGTCCTATTACTGCCTGCACTTGAAAGTGCCGGCGTGGGTGTGGCGCGACCTGCACGCGCTTTATCGCCTGGCCGTGCAAAAACGCAAGACGGAGGAACGGCATCGCGACGGGGCGGCGGTTCGTCAGCCGTCGCCGTCCATCGAAGAAGTCTATGTGCAGACCCTGTTGCTGGGGTTGGCCGATCCCTATGCCTTGCAGGGACAGGAAATCCTCGGGTTATATTCGTTGTTGGAGTCGTGGGTGCCGGCGGTGCGGTTGCGTCCTGTGTCCGGCAAGGTCGCGGCCTCCGGTTGGGTGGCGCAGTTGGAGCAGGACAAGCCGCCGGCCTGGCTGGCCGCCGGCGAAGAAGGCGACGGCCTGGGGTTGGATCCGGCGCCGCTCGATAAACTGCTGGCGGGTTTGTGCGAGCGGGCCGGCGTCCGCCGCAGCGGCCGCTTCGAGCCGCGTCCCGACGGGGAGATCAGCGACGATTTCTTGCGTTATTTGCGGCGCCGTTGGAACAACGTCAGCCATAGCGGCGAGCATGTGACGGCGGAGGGCGGCGTCAACGTAACGGTGGGCTTCCGCGCTACCCATACCCTGATGAGCGCTCCACCGGGCGACGACCTGTCGCAATCGGCGACGGAAGCTTGGGATGCCGCTTTGTTGAGCGACGGCATGTTGGGGTGCGAAGGCGACGTGGCGGGCCGCGTGGTGCTGGGGGCTTTGTTGAGTTACCAGCCCATGGCCGGCGGCGGACGGGGGCTGGCGGTGGTCGATCGCGTGTTGTTGGAGCGTTTGGGCGGGGTGGTGAAGTTCAGCTTGCGCAGGATTACCGGCCGCATCATGCCGGCCGGCCTGCAGCCGGCCAAGGTGGACACGAAAAATCCCAATGCCTATCAGCGCGCGCTGGCTTATGTGGACGAGGAGGCCGTGCCGGTGCGCTCATTCGTGCTGATCGAAAGCTTGCGGCAGCAGGAAGGCAGCGTGGTGCGCTTGTTGCTGGAAACCGGCATGAAGTTCGTGCGGCTGGCCAATCGGGAAAACATCGCCCTGGGTTGCGCGCGCTTCGAGTGCGTGGCGGCGGTGAACTGACATGGCGTTGCCGGACGATGCCGCTTTGTCTGCGCTGGCGGAGCGGGTAGGCGATTTGCTCAAGTCCCACGGCCATTACGCGGCGGTGGCCGAATCCTGCACCGGCGGTTGGCTGGCTAAATGCCTCACCGACGTGGCCGGCAGCTCCGGCTGGTTCGAGCGCGGCTTCGTCAGCTACAGCAACGAATCCAAACAAGAACTGTTGGGCGTGACCGAAGCGACCCTGAAAACCCACGGAGCGGTCAGCGCCGAAACCGTGGGGGAAATGGCGCAAGGCGTTTTGTCCCATAGCCGCGCCCAGGCGGCCGTCGCGGTGAGCGGCATCGCCGGCCCCAGCGGCGGCACGGCGGACAAACCGGTGGGCACGGTATGGTTCGCCTGGCGCCGCAGCGACGGCGCCGCCGCCTGCCGATGCGAAGTGTTCCACGGCGACCGTGAAGCGGTGCGCCGCCAAGCGGTGGCCGTGGCGCTGGCCGGACTGGCCGAGCTGTATGGAAGCCGTCCTACCTAGAAACCTGGGGGCTCGCTTCCCCTTCTCCCCCAGGGAGAAGGTTGGGATGAGGGGATAAAAAAGCCACGGCCTTTTAACCTCCCTCACCCTAACCCTCTCCCGGAGGGAGAGGGGACCGAATTCGTGGCTTTTTGATCTTTCCCTCTCTCCCCGGGGCATAGGTGTTTACACAAGTCTATCTACTGCCGTCGTTCCGCCAGGGATTGGCGGAACCCAGGCATAAGGACGTGAGGGCCGCATGGCTCGCATCGGCGCTAAAACGCCTTGCCGGACGCCATTCGACGTGAGCGACGCGCGTGGTCCTCTCCCTGAGTCGGAGGCCGCCACGGCCCGGCTGTTTTTCGCCCTGTGGCCGGACGACGGCCTGCGCGAAACCTTGGTCAAGACGCTGCGGCCGTTGCGGAAAACCGCCACGGCCCGCTGGGTGCGGCCCGAGCATTACCATCTCACCTTAGTGTTTCTCGGCGCGGTGCCGGTAGCTTGCCTCGACCGGCTGATGGCGCTGGCCGCGCCGCTGCCGTTCGCGCCCTTCGAACTGGAATTCCAGCGGGTGGAGTTCTGGCCGCGGCCGAGGGTGTTATGCCTGACCGCGGTTCAGACGCCGCAGCCCTTGGCCGAGCTGGTGGCCGGCCTCAACGGCGTGGCCGCCCAACTGGGTCTGCCGGTGGAGCAGCGTCCCTACCGCGCCCACCTGACCGTGGCCCGCAAGGCCCATGAGCCGCCGCTGGAAACCATCACGCCGTTGCACTGGCCGGCGCGGGATTATTGCCTCGTACAATCGGTGACGCGCCCGGAAGGGCCGGTTTACACAGTGTTACGGCGATTCGGCGCTGCCGGTTCGTAAATCCCGCCCGCCGGGGCTGTGATGCAGGAGAACTTCGTTATGCCATGGCTTGAATCCGCCCGCCGCCACGCCCTGCCGGGCATGGCCCTGTTGTCGCTGCTGGCGGCCGGTGCCATGTGGCTGCTCCCGCCGGTTCCCCAGGATCCCGCCTACCATCTCTTCGCCGATCGTCGCACCCTGTTGGGCATCGCCAACTTCTGGAACGTGGTCACCAACGTGCCGTTCACCCTGGTGGGCGTGCTGGGTCTGCGCTTTCTCGCCGGCCGCCCCGCCGGCCTACCTCGGTCCCTGCTGCCGGTGTACGCGGCTTTTTTCCTCGGCGCGGCGGCGCTGGGCTGCGGCTCCGCCTATTACCATCTGCAACCGGACAACGACCGCCTGGTGTGGGACCGCCTGCCCATGACGGTGTCGTTCATGGCGTTCTTCTGCGCCGCTGTGGCGGAAACCGCCTCGCCCGCCTGGGGCCGGCGTCTGCTGTGGCCTCTCTTGGCCGCCGGCGCGGCTTCCGTCTGGTACTGGCACGCCAGAGAAGTGTTCGGCCACGGCGATTTGCGCCCCTACGGCCTGGTGCAATTCCTGCCTATGCTGCTGATCCCCGCGCTGCTGCTGGTGTTTCCCGCCAAACAGCCGGGGCGCGGCTGGTGGTGGGCGGTGCTGGGCCTATACGGCGCCTCGAAACTGGCCGAGCTGCTGGACGGCGGCTTATACGCAGCCGCCGGCTTCAGCGGCCATGCCCTCAAGCATTTGTTGGCGGCGGCGGGGATGTATTGTGTGCTGTTGGCTTTGAAACGGCGCTGAACTGCACGCCGGACGGAGCTGGCAATTTCGGTTAATCTTGGGCTTGGCCGGTGGGCGGAATCCCAATCGTGCCGGCGCTTGGTATTCACAAGAGAAAGGGAGGCGTCCCCATGGCCCAGGCCAAACACCCCTACACCGTTTTTATCTCCAGCACCTACCTCGACAACCAGGAGCGGCGCAAGCTGGTGGAGGACGCAGTGCTGCGTGCCAAGATGACGCCTGTAGGCATGGAGCGCTTCACCGCTTCGGCCAATCCCACCGTGGATGAATGCGAACGGCAGGCGCGGGATTGCGATGTGTACGTGGGCATCATCGCCCACCGCTACGGCTGGATACCCGACGGCAAGGCCGTTTCCATCACCGAACTGGAATACGACGCGGCCAAGGCGGTGGGCAGGCCGTGTTTCGTATTCGAAATCGCTACAACCTCCTTTGACTTCCAAACGGATATTGACCAAGGTCCCGACCGCTGGGCTAAGCAGGAAAAGCTTGACGCCTTCCGCGCCAAATACCGTGGCGACCAAATGCCCGCGTTGTTTACTGAAAAACTGCTGCACGGGTCGGTTCTGGACACTTTGAAAAGCTGGCGCGAAAAGCAGGAAGGCATACAGCCCGTCCAACAAACCACACCGTCAGCCGCTGTTGCCGATTCCTCGGAACTGGAACGCTATCGGCTGGCCGTCCTGGCCCAGCACCAAGACCTGCCCCTGGCCGGTTTCAAAACCAAGCTGCGCGTGCCCATCGCCTTGGAGGAGCTGTACGTGCCGCTGCACGCCCGGCTGCATTTGCGGGCGAGCGGCAAGGTGGGGTATGCCGACGCGGCTGATGCGGAAAAGCAACTGGGCGAACACGGCGCCGAGGAAATTCCCCTGATCGAAGCCTTCCGCGCGGCGGGACAGCGCAAGCGGCGGGGGCTGGCGATACTGGGCGATCCCGGCTCCGGCAAAACCACCCACCTCAAGCGCCTGCTGCTGCATTGCCTGAAGCAAGGCCCGGCCGGCCTGGGGCTGCCGACGGACACGCTGCCGGTGTTTCTGCCGCTGCGGGAGCTGGACGACCTGGAGCGCGGCATTGACGCCTTTATCGAAAAGACCCTGGACAGCCCGCACTTGAATATGCCGCAAGGCTTCGGCCAGCGGCTGCTGCACGGCCAGCCCTTGCTGCTGCTGTTCGACGGCCTGGACGAAGTGAGCGATCCCAAGCGGCGCGCCCAGGTGTCCCGCTGGATCGAGCAAGCGGCCCAGGCCCGGCCCCATTGCACCGCCGTGATCACTTGCCGCTTCGCCGGCTACGACGACAGCGACCGGCTGGGCGCTCAATTCCTGGAGCTGCACCTGCGGCCCTTGACGCCGGAGCAGTCGGACGACTTCATCCGCAACTGGTACCGGGCGGTGGAAACCGGCCTGGCGGGCGACACGCCGGAAGCCGCCATCAAGACCGAGGAAGGCGCAGCCAGCCTCATCGAACGGCTGCGCCAGCCGGATTTCCGCTTGGCGCGCATGGCGACGCTGACACGCAACCCGTTGCTGTTGGCCAATCTGTGTTTGGTGCACCGCGACCGGGGCGCCTTGCCGCGCAATCGCCACCAGTTGTACGACGAATGCATCGACGTGTTGTTGGAACACTGGCGGGAAGTGAAGTCCCTGGACGTATCCGTGCCCGCCGAACTGGGCCGGCGCGCCTTGCAGCCGGCGGCGCTGTGGCTGCATGGCGAAAAGGAACGCACCCGCGCCACGGCGGCGCAACTGGCTCCCCACATCGAGCCGGTGCTGCAACAGCGCAACTGGCCCGGCGGCGATGCGGAAGCCCTGCTGCGCGCCGTGCGCGACGAAAGCGGCCTGCTCACCGGCTGGGGGCAGGATCAATTCGGCTTCATGCACCTGGGCTTCCAGGAATACCTGGCCGCCTGCGAACTGCGCCGCCAGGCTTTCGAGGGCGACAAGGCAGCGGTGTTGCGCGACTTGGCCGCGCGCCACGCCGATAGCTGGTGGCA
Source organism: Methylogaea oryzae (assembly GCF_019669985.1). Lineage (NCBI taxonomy): Bacteria > Pseudomonadati > Pseudomonadota > Gammaproteobacteria > Methylococcales > Methylococcaceae > Methylogaea > Methylogaea oryzae. Next base: position 2,695,002 of record NZ_AP019782.1, on the reverse strand, counting down.
GGAGGTGATCCTGCTGGTGCTGGCCCAGGGCAACCCTTCACTGTTCACACCGTTCATGCAAGAAGCCTTGAAGCTGCTGGATTTCGACCTGTCGGCGGAGCTGGGGGGCTTGATTTTGGAAGAGGCGGCGGAGGTGACGGCGGAGCCGTTTGTAAAGTGGCTGCAACAGCCGACCGATGGCGATGGGGGCTTGCAGGGGCGGCGGGCGGCTTTGCCTTTGCTGCAACGGCTGCTGCCGGAAGCGGAATACCAGACATTGTTGGCTAGGCTGGGTGTTCGAGCTGTTCATCGCGTTTTCAAGGACGGTCAGCTTGGGGATGTAACCGGGCACATGTCGTTACTTCTTACCCCGGCTGCGTCACTCACCAGCGCCAACGGCAGTGTCGAACTGCTGCTGATCCCTGGGGGGCGTTTTCTCATGGGTTCGCCTAATGGCGTCGGTGACAGTGACGAACACCTGCAACACGAAGTGCAGATCAAGCCATTTTACTTGGGCAAATATCCGGTCACCAACGAGGAATACGCCCGCTATTTGCAAGCGAATCCGGATGTCAGCGAGCCGGCCTATTGGGGTGACCGCCGTTTCAACCAGGCGCGCCAGCCGGTGGTGGGGGTGAGTTGGGAGGAGGCCTGCCGTTTCGCCGCATGGGCGAGCGGACGGCTGCCTAGCGAAGCGGAATGGGAATACGCCTGCCGCGCCGGAACTGCAACAGCCTATTGGTGGGGCGATAAGTTTGAAAAGCAACGTGCCAATTGTGATGACGGCGGCAGCCAGTGGAGCGGCAAACAGCCGTCGCCGGTCGGCTCGTTCCCGCCCAATGACTTTGGCCTGTACGACACCAGCGGCAATGTGTGGGAATGGGTGCGCGATTGCTGGCACGGCGATTACACGGGCGCGCCGGCCGACGGTTCCGCCTGGGAGACCGGCGATGACGGCCGGCGGGTGATCCGCGGTGGTTCCTGGGACGTCGTACCGGCGGCCGTGCGTTCGGCCGACCGCGGCGGGGGCTACCCGGGCATCCTCCGCGGCATCGATGTCGGTTTCCGTCTAGCCCAGGACTTATAGCCCTTTGCGCTTGGTTCTTTTTCCCTTTGCCTCGGCGGCCCGCAGGGCCGCCGCGAATTTTTTTCGGCTCCCGCCGGGCGCTCGTGCAGCTTGTCATTGCATTACATCGTAACTACACTCGCGCTATGAGCGCATTGCACTTCGAGTGGGACGAACGGAAGGCCGCCGTCAACGTCAAGAAGCATGGCGTGAGCTTCGATGAGGCGAAATCCGCTTTCTACGACGAGCGCGCCAAGCTCATCGACGACCCGGACCATTCCGGTGAAGAAGATCGTTTTGTTCTGCTCGGCTTGAGCGCTGCGTTAAGGCTCTTGGTCGTCTGCCATTGCTACCGGGGCGACGGAGGGGCGATTCGAATCATCTCCGCCCGCAAGGCGACGGCCCAGGAAAGAAAGTACTACTCGTAAAGGTGTCCCATGCGCAAAGAATATGACTTCTCCAAGGCCAGGAAGAATCCCTATGCTTCCCAGTTAAAAAAACAGGTGACGATCCGCCTGGATGAAGAATCCATCGGCTACTTTAAAGCGCTTTCCGAGGAGGTGGGCATTCCGTACCAAAGCCTCATCAACCTCTACTTGAGAGACTGCGCCGCTTCCCACCGCAAGTTGAATCTCAACTGGTCGTAGCGCGCCCGGCTGGAATTTAAAGCCGTTCGCGGTTAGCATGTGCCGGATTTTTCACGCGCCGGCGTGAGCCCATCTTTCAACAAACGGACCAGCCGACGCGCCGTTCATGACGCAACCCCTTTCCGAAATTCGCAAACAGATCGACGCCCTCGACGCCGAAATCCTGGAACTTTTCAACCGCCGCGCGCGCTTGGCGCAAGAAGTGGCCGAGGCCAAGCTGGCGGCCGGCGAGACCGATAATTTCTATCGGCCCGAGCGGGAGGCCCAGGTATTGCAGCGGGTGCGGGACTTGAACCAAGGTCCTTTGGACGACGATTCCGTGGCGCGGTTGTTCCGCGAGCTGATGTCCGCCTGCCTGGCTTTGGAAAAGCCGCTGACGGTGGCTTTTCTCGGGCCGGCCGGCACCTTCAGCCAGCAGGCGGCCTATAAGCACTTCGGCCATGCTGTCCAAGCCGTGCCGCTGCCGGCCATCGACGAGATTTTTCGCGCGGTGGAAAGCGGCGATTGCCAGTTCGGCGTGGTGCCGGTGGAGAATTCCACCGAGGGCGTCATCACCCACACGCTGGATAGCTTCCTGAATTCCTCTCTCGGCATTTGCGGCGAGGTGTCGCTGCGTATCCATCACAATCTGATGGGCAAGCAGGCCGATCTTGCCGCCATCCGCAAGGTGTTCTCCCACCAGCAGTCCCTGGCGCAGTGCCGGCGCTGGCTGGACCGTTATCTGCCGGGGGCCGAGCGGGTCGCCGTGAGCAGCAACGCCGAAGCGGCCCGCCTGGCGGCGGAAACGCCGGACAGCGCGGCGGTGGCGGGGGAGACGGCGGCGGATATCTACGGCCTCGCGGTGTTGCAGCGCAACATCGAGGATGAGGCGGACAATACCACCCGGTTCCTGGTGATCGGCCGCTTGGCCGTGGGGCCGACGGGGCGCGACAAGACTTCCTTGCTGATCTCCACCGGGAATCAGCCCGGCGCCCTGCATCGCGCCCTGGCGCCGTTCGCCCAGCACGGCATCAGCATGAGCAAGATCGAGTCGCGTCCCTCGCGGCGCGGCGCTTGGGATTACGTGTTTTTCATCGACGTGGAAGGGCATCGGGACGATGCCGGTGTGGCCGAGGCCCTGCGCGTGGCCCAGGCCGAGGTCAGCTTCGTCAAGGTGCTGGGCTCTTATCCGCGCGCCCAGGCTTAACAGCAATACGATATTTCTATGGTGAATTTTTTCGAATTGGCGGCCCCCGGCGTGCGGGGCTTGACTCCTTACCAGCCCGGCAAGCCCATCGGCGAGTTGGAGCGGGAGCTGGGCTTGAGCAATATCGTCAAGCTGGCTTCCAACGAAAACCCGCTGGGTCCCAGCCCCAAGGCGCTGGAGGCCGCGTTGGCCGCTTCGAAAGAGGTGGAGCTGTATCCCGACGGCGGCGGGTTCGAGTTGAAGGCGGCGTTGTCCGAACGGCTGGGCGTGGCGGCCGAACGCATTACCTTGGGCAACGGTTCCAGCGACGTGCTGGAGTTCGCCGCGCGGGTGTTCGTGACGCCGGACAACGAGGTGATGTTTTCCCAGCATTCCTTCGCGCTCTATCCCATTTTCACCCAGACCCTGGGCGCCCAGGCGGTGGCCACGCCCGCCAGCCGCTGGGGCAACGATCTGGACGCCATGCGCCGAGCCGTTACGCCGCGCACCCGGCTGATCTTCATCGCCAATCCCAACAATCCCACCGGTACCTGGCTGGGCTCCGCCGCCTTGGAAAGCTTCATTCGCGATCTGCCGCGCGAGGTGCTGGTGGTGGTGGACGAGGCTTATTTCGAGTACGCCAGCCATCCCGCCATGGGCGCGGCGGATTATCCCGACACGATGGCTTGGGTGGAGCGTTATCCCAATTTGATCGTGGCGCGCACTTTTTCCAAGTGCTACGGCTTGGCCGGGCTGCGGGTGGGGTACTCGGTGTCTCATCCCGAGGTGGCCGACTTGATGAACCGGGTGCGGCCGCCGTTCAACGTCAGCAGCGTGGCGCTGGCCGCCGCCAGGGCGGCGTTGGAGGATGAGGCGCATTTGCGCCGTTCCCTAGAGCTCAACGCCCAAGGCATGCAGCAGCTGGTCGCGGCTTTCGCCGAGCGCGGCTTGGCCTATATCCCGTCCGTCGGCAATTTCGTTTGCGTGGACATGGGGCGGCCCGCCGCGCCCTTGTACGACGCTTTGCTGCGCCAAGGCGTCATCGTGCGGCCGGTGGGCAATTACGGCATGCCCAACCATTTGCGCGTCACCGTGGGTACGCCCGAGCAGAACGCCGTTTTCCTGCGCGCCCTGGACGCCGTCCTGGCGGCATGATCGAACGCCTTTGCATCGTCGGCGTCGGTCTGATCGGCGGCTCCCTGGCGCGGGCCGCCCGCCGCGCCGGCTTGTGCCGCCGCGTGGTCGGCGTGGATGCGGATGCGGCTAATTTGCAGCGGGCGCAGGCTCTGGGAGTGGTCGATCGGGGCTGCGCCGATGTGGCCGAGGGGGCCAAGGATGCCGACGTGGTGCTGATCGCCGTGCCGGTGCAAGCCACCGAGGCGGTGTTGGCCGCTCTCAAGCCGGTGTGGAATAGCCGTGCCGTTTACACCGACGCCGGCAGCACCAAGGTCAACGTGTTGGAGGCGGCGGAACGGGTATTCGGTTCCCTGCCGGCCAATTTCGTGCCGGGCCATCCCATCGCCGGGGCCGAGCGCAGCGGTGTGGACGCTTCCCACGCCGATCTGTTCCGCCACAAGCGGGTGATTTTGACGCCCGCGGCGGAGACCGCTCCCGCTGCGGTGCAGCGGGTGGCCGAGCTGTGGCGCGGCGCCGGAGCCGAGGTGAGCGAGATGGAGCCGCTGCGCCACGACCAAGTGCTGGCGGCCACCAGCCATTTGCCCCATGTGGCGGCTTTCGCCCTGGTGGATATGCTGGGACGGGAAGACGAGACGGAGGCGATTTTCCGCTACGCGGCCGGCGGCTTCCGCGATTTCACCCGCATCGCCTCCAGCGACGCCGCCATGTGGCGCGACATCTGCCTGGCCAATCGCGAGCCGATTTTGCAGCGCATCGAAGGCTTGCGCGACGAATTGGGCCAGGTGGCGGCGCTTATCGCAAGCGGGGACGGCGACGCCCTGCTGCAGTTATTTCAACGCGCCAAAGCGGCGCGGCAACGGTTTTTGGATCTGTACGAGAACAACCATCATGCACAGTAAGCAAGTCCAGTTTCACGTCCAACCCGGCGGCTGCCTGAAAGGCGAGGGCCGCGTGGCGGGCGACAAGTCCATTTCCCATCGCTCGGTGATGCTGGGTTCCATCGCCGAGGGCGTGACCCACGTGAAGGGCTGGCTGGAAGCCGAGGACGCCCTGTCTACCCTGGCGGCGTTCCAGGCCATGGGCGTCAAGATCGAGCGGGGCGGTCCCGGCGAACTGACCGTTCACGGCGTCGGCTTGCACGGCCTGAAAGCACCGGCCGGCGAGCTGTACCTGGGCAACTCCGGCACTTCCATGCGCTTGCTGTCGGGCCTGTTGTCCGGCCAGCCTTTCGATACGGTGCTGACTGGCGACGAATCCCTGTCGCGCCGCCCGATGAAGCGGGTGACCGCGCCGTTGCGCGACATGGGGGCGGTGATCGAAACCACCGAGGCCGGCACGGCGCCGCTGCGCATCAAGGGCGGCCACCAGTTGAAAGGCATGCACTACGACATGCCGGTGGCGTCCGCCCAGGTGAAGTCCTGCCTGTTGCTGGCCGGCCTGTATGCGGAAGGCGAAACCAGCGTCACCGAGCCCGCGCCCACCCGCGACCACACCGAACGCATGCTGCAGGGGTTCGGCTACGAAGTGCGCCGCGACGGCGACAAGATCAGCGTGCGTAGCGGCGGCAAGCTGACCGCCTGCGACATCGACGTGCCGGCGGACATTTCCTCGGCCGCTTTCTTCCTGGTGGGCGCTTCCATCGCCGAGGGTTCCGACATCACCCTGCAGCACGTCGGCATCAACCCGACCCGCACCGGCGTGATCGACATTTTGAAGCTCATGGGTGCGGATATCGAACTGCTCAACCCGCGCACCGTGGGCGGCGAGCCGGTGGCGGACTTGCGCGTGCGTTCGGCCAAGCTGAAAGGCATCGCCATCCCCGAGGAGCTGGTGCCGCTGGCCATCGACGAATTCCCGGTATTGTTCGTGGCGGCGGCCTGCGCCGAAGGCCAGACCGTGCTGACTGGCGCGGAGGAGTTGCGGGTGAAGGAAAGCGACCGCATCCAGGTGATGGCCGACGGCCTGGTGGCCTTGGGCATCGACGCCAAGCCGACGCCGGACGGCATGGTCATCCAAGGCGGCCGGCTGGGCTCCGGTCGGGTCAATTCCCGCGGCGACCATCGCATCGCCATGTCCTTCTCGATCGCGGCGTTGCGTGCGTCCGGAACCATCGACATCGACGATTGCGCCAACGTTAATACTTCCTTCCCCACCTTCGTGTCCTTGGCGAAAAACTTGGGACTGAACATCAGCGTGACGGAGTAAGGCATGGCCGATTTACCTCCGGTACTCGCCATCGACGGTCCCGGCGGCGCCGGCAAGGGCACGGTCAGCCGTGCTTTGGCGCAGCGTTTGGGGTGGAATTACCTGGACAGCGGCGCCATTTACCGCGCCTTGGCGGTGGCGGTGCGGCGTCGCGGCGTCGCGTTGGACGACTTGGCCGCCGTCGTCGCGACGGCGCGGGCGATGGATTTGTCGTTCCGTACCGCCGACGGCTTCGCCGTGTTGTTGGACGGGGACGATGTCAGCGCCGAAATCCAGCGGGAGGAAACCGGCGCGGCGGCTTCCCATATCGCTCCCCACCCCGAGGTGCGCGCCGTGCTGCTGGAAAAGCAGCGGGCCTTCCGCCGCCCGCCCGGTTTGGTGGCCGACGGACGCGATATGGGCACGGTGGTGTTCGCCGACGCGCCTTATAAAGTGTTCCTCACCGCCAGCGCCGAGGTGCGCGCCGAGCGGCGTTATAAGCAGTTGAAGGAGCAGGGACTTGATGTTAACCTTGGTCAATTAACCCTTGAATTGGAAGAGCGGGATCGCCGTGATCGGGAACGGGCCGTGTCGCCTTTGGTGCCGGCGGCCGATGCGACGGTGGTCGATTCTTCCGGTTTGACTATCGATCAAGTGATAGCGCGCGTGCTGGATCTGATCAACGGTTAGGGTTTGGGTAGTGCGACGGAATTGGTGCCGCGTTGAGCGGTTTTATTAACTTTTGATACATGGCCAGATTTTAACTCTCCGGTTGGTCTGTCCAGGGAAGTGCGTAGTTTTATGAGCGAAAGCTTTGCTGAATTGTTTGAACAGAGTCTGGTGCAGTCCGAAATGCGCCAGGGTTCCATCCTCCGCGGCACGGTCGTCGACATCGGCAACGATGTGGTGGTCGTCAACGCCGGCCTCAAGTCCGAGGGCCTGATCCCCAAGTGGCAGTTCCTCAGCGACAGCGGCGAGATCGAAGTCCAGATCGGCGATGAAGTGGATGTGGCCCTGGAAATGCTGGAAGACGGCATGGGCGCTACGCTGCTGTCCCGCGACAAGGCCAAGAAGCAAATGGCCTGGGGCGAACTGGAGAAAGCTTTCGAAGAAAACGCCACCGTGGTCGGCCGCATCAGCGGCAAAGTGCGCGGCGGTTTCACCGTTTCCGTCGGCGCGCTGCGCGCGTTCCTGCCCGGCTCCCTGGTGGACGTGCGTCCGGTGCGCGATACCGCGTTCCTGGAAAACCGCGACCTGGAATTCAAGGTCATCAAGATCGACCAGAAGCGCAACAACGTGGTGCTGTCGCGCCGTGCCGTGGTGGAAAAAGAATACAGCGCGGAACGCGCGGCCCTGGTGGACAGCCTGAAGGAAGGCGCCATCATCATGGGCGTGGTCAAGAACCTCACCGACTACGGTGCGTTCATCGACCTGGGCGGTATCGACGGCCTGCTGCACATCACCGACATGGCCTGGAAACGCATCCACCATCCGTCCGAAGCCGTGCAGATCGGTCAGGAACTGCAAGTCAAGGTGCTCAAGTACGACCAGGAAAAGAACCGCGTTTCCCTGGGCCTGAAGCAGCTGGGCGAAGATCCGTGGCAGAACATTTCCCGCCGCTACCCGCAGGGTACCCGCGTATTCGGCAAGATCAGCAACCTCACCGACTACGGCTGCTTCGTTGAGCTGGAAGAAGGCGTGGAAGGCTTGGTGCACGTGTCCGAAATGGATTGGACCAACAAGAACGTCAACCCGTCCAAGGTTGTCCAGTTGGGCGACGAAGTGGAAGTCATGGTGCTGGAAATCGACGAAGACCGTCGCCGCATCTCCCTGGGCATGAAGCAGTGCAAGGGCAATCCGTGGGACGAATTCGCCGCCAGCCACCAGAAAGGCGATCGCATCAGCGGCGTCATCAAGTCCATCACCGACTTCGGCATTTTCATCGGCCTGGACGGCGGCATCGACGGTCTGGTCCACCTGTCCGACATTTCCTGGTCGACGACCGGCGAAGAAGCCATCCGCAATTACAAGAAGGGTGACGAGGTCGAAACCGTCATTCTGGCCATCGACCCGGAACGCGAGCGTATTTCCCTGGGCGTGAAGCAGCTGGAACAGGATCCGTTCCAGAACTTCCTGGCTGCCCACGAAAAGGGCGACATCGTCAAGGGCACGGTCACGGAAGTGGATGCCAAGGGCGCCGTTATCTCCCTGGCGGACAGCGTCGACGGTTACCTGCGCGCTTCCGAAATCCAGCGCGATCGCGTGGAAGACGCCCGTACCCTGCTGAAAGTGGGCGACGAGGTGGAAGCCAAGTTCATCGGCGTGGACAAGAAGACCAAGAGCATCAGCCTCTCTATCAAGGCTAAGGATACCGAGGAAGAAACCGCCGTGCTGAAGGGGTACACCCAACAGCAGACGACGGGTGCCGCCACCTTGGGCGACATCTTCAAGGAGCAGATGGAGAAGTAAGTCGACGCGGAAAAGGGGGCACACGTGCCCCCTTTTTCTTTGGAGAGCAGGTTTATGACCAAGTCGGAATTGATTGAGTTGCTCACCAAAAAGCAGACGCATCTTGCTTCCAAGGATGTGGAGTTGGCCGTCAAGTGCGTTCTGGAGCACATGAGCACAGCCTTATCCGCCGGCCAGCGCATCGAAATACGCGGTTTCGGCAGTTTTTCCCTACACTATCGGCCACCCCGCGCCGGGCGCAATCCCAAAACCGGCGATGTCGTGGACCTGACCCCTAAATACGTCCCTCATTTCAAACCCGGCAAGGAATTGCGTGATCGGGTCGACGCCAGCGTGGCGAATTCATCGAAAGACTCCCGACCCGCTTCGACTTGACGGCGGACTCACGGCGATTTTCCGAATCCAGCGAGGATAAGGCGCCATGCAGGAAATTCTCTACATATTGCTTCCCATCGCGGCGGCTTCCGGTTGGCTGGGGGCGCGCAAGCATTATGCCGCCAGGGCTGCGGCGGTCGAGATGGCGGAACTGCGGCGCGTCTGCCGCAACAGCATGGATTATTTGCTGCGCGACAGCCCGGATAAAGCGGCTGAACTGATTTCAGGCGTGCTGGATACCACCGGCGATTCCTTCAGCGCCCATATGGCGTTGGCGGCTCTGGCGCGCAAGGAAGGCCAGGCCAGGTAGAGCGGGCCATCGCTCTGCATCAGTCGCTGTTGTCGAAAAGCGGTTTGGAGGAAGGCGAGCGGTGCCGCATCCGTTTCGAGCTGGGAATGGATTATTTGCGCGCCGGCTTGTTCGACCGCGCCGAGGAGGTCTTCACCGGCTTGCTGGCGATGCCCGCGCAGCGGGAGGCCGCCGCCGCCCAGTTGTTGGATATCTACCAGCAGGAAAAGGATTGGCCGAAAGCTATCGATTGCCTGCGGGCCATGGGCGGCAAGGGACGTCGCGGCGAAACCCTGGCGCAATTCTATTGCGAAATGGCGCAGGCCCAGCGCGCCGCCGGCCATGCGCGGGAGGCGGCATCCTGTATCGACGTCGCCTTATCCCATGAGGCCAATTGCGTTCGAGCCAGCTTGCTGGCGGTTGACTTGGCCGTGGATCGCGGCGATTTCCCCCAGGCTTATCGCTGTCTCAAGCGGGTGGAGGAGCAGAACCCGCGTTACCTGCCCGAGATACTGCCTTGGTTCCTGGCCTACGGCGACCAGTTGGCGGAGCGCCGCGAATTATTGGATTACCTGGATTGGCTGGGGGCCAAATACAAATCCGCCGAGGCGGCAGTGGCCATGGCCAGTCTGATTGCCCGTGGCGAAGGTTTGGACAAGGCGGCGGATTATCTTTCGGCCACGGTGGCTTCCCGCCCTTCCTTGCGCGGGCTGCACGCGTTGCTGGGGCTGCTGTGCGAGCAGCCGGCCGCGACGCCCCATTTGTTCGTTGTGCGCCAATCGTTGCAGCATTTTGTGGTCAATAGCCACAACTACCTGTGCGCGCACTGCGGTTTCGGTTCCGAGACGTTATATTGGCGCTGTCCGGCATGCCTGCATTGGGAGACCATGCGAATACGCAACGATGGCGTGGGGGGATAGCCGCGTAATTGCGGTGGCCGTCACGAAAAGCCGTGTAACAAATGCGTTTATTGGGCTAGGCTTAAGGCCGGCCGCCAACGAATGGCGGCTTATTTAATCCATTACCAAGGAGTTGATGCCATATGAACGTATTGAAACGTTGTTTCGTGGTGCTGGTATTGTCGTTGTTGCCCTTGTGGGCGTGGGCGGAGCCGTTGGATATCAACACGGCCACCGCTGACGACCTGGCGGCGGCCATCGACGGGGTAGGCAAGGCCAAGGCGGCTGCCATCGTCAAGGACAGGGAAGCCAACGGGGCCTTTAAATCCGTGGAGGACTTGGCCCGAGTGAAAGGAATCGGCAAGGCGACCATCGAGAAGAACAAGGATAAGTTGACTGTGAAAAGCGCGGGCGCTGCGCCCGCCGCCGCTACGCCGGCTTCGACCAAGGCGCCAGCCGAAACGAAGCATTGACGGGCCAGAACTGACCAATTCATCGCAAGGATCGCGGTGGCGACGAGACGGGCCGGCATATGCCGGCCCGTGTTTATTTGGGGGGCGCCTCGTGGCGCGCCAGCGCCCACTGTACGTGTTCCCGCACCAGGGCCGAGGGGTGCTGCATCCGTTCTTGCAAGGCGGCGATAACGGCCGGCGTCGGGCGGGCGTTGCCCAACGCCACGGCGAGGTTGCGCAGCCAGCGTTCATGGCCGATGCGGCGGATGGGCGAACCTTCCGTACGCGACAAAAACGTGGCTTCGTCCCAGGCGAACAGCGCCAGCAGGTCGGCGCTTTCCAGCTGGTGGCGCGGCAAAAAATCGGTCTCCACGCTCAGTTGGGCGAAGCGGTTCCAGGGGCAAGCCAGTTGGCAGTCGTCGCAGCCGTAAATGCGATTGCCCAGCGCCGGGCGGAACTCCTCGGGAATGCTGTCCGCCAGCTCGATGGTCAAATAGGAAATGCAGCGCCGGGCGTCCAGAACGTAGGGCGCGACGATGGCCGCCGTGGGGCAAATGTCCAGGCAGGCGCGGCAACGGCCGCAATGGCTGGCGGCCGGGACGTCGGCGGGCAAGGGCAGGTCGGTGTAGATTTCCCCCAGGAAAAAAAATGAGCCGGCGCTTCGGTCGATGAGGTTGGTGTGCTTGCCGATCCAGCCCAGGCCGGCTTTTTCGGCGATGGGTTTTTCCAGAACCGGCGCGCTGTCGCAAAACACGCGGTAGCCGAGGGCGCCGACGGTTTCCTCGATCCGCGTCGCCAGCTTTTGCAGCCGTTGACGCACCAGCTTGTGGTAGTCCCGTCCCAGGGCGTAGCGCGACACATAGGCTTTGGTGTCGTCGTCCAGCGCCGCCTGCGCGCTGTCCATGCCCTGCGGCAGGTAATCCATGCGTACGCTGACGACGCTGATCGTGCCCGGCACAAGCTCCGCCGGACGGCTGCGTTTGCTGCCGTGGCGTTGCATGTACTCCATCCGGCCGTGAAACCCCCGCGCCAGCCAGTCCAGCAAACGCTGTTCGGCGGCGTGCAAGTCGATGTCGGCGATGCCCACGCCCTGAAAGCCCAACTCTTGGCCCCAGGTCTTTATGCGAGCGGCGAGTTGCGCGTAATCGATGGGAGGGGGCGTCATGGGGCACTAGCCGGCGGTTAGCTCGGTGGGGGAGAATAACACGAACATTCTCCGCCGCTGCCGAGCCTTCATGCAAGCCACCCTGGCCGCCTATTTGGCCGCATCCATTCCTTTGTACCGCGCCGAGCAGGTGCGCCGGTTGGACCGTTACGCCATCGATACGTTGGGCATCGCCGGGTTGGCGTTGATGCAGCGGGCCGGCGCGGCGGCATTCGGCGCTTTGCGGGAACGGTGGCCGGAGGTCCGTTCACTTTGCGTGTTGTGCGGTGCCGGCAACAACGGCGGTGACGGTTACGTGGTGGCTCGGTTGGCCCGGCAGGCCGGTTTTCGGGTGTCGGTGTACGCCCTGGCCGCGCCGGAGCGGCTCAAGGGCGATGCCCTGTCGGCCTATCGACTGTACCGCGACGACGGGGGAGTGGCGGCATCGGCGCTGCCGGAGCGTTTCGAGCCCGATACGGTGCTGGTTGACGGCTTGCTGGGAACCGGGCTGGACCGGCCGGTGGAGGGCGCTTACGCGCAGGCCATCGCCGCGATCAACGAATCCGGTCGTCCCGTGTTGGCGCTGGACATTCCTTCCGGGCTCTGCGCCGACAGCGGCGCGCCGTTGGGGCGAGCGGTGCGGGCGCAGTTGACGGTGACATTCATCGCCTTGAAGCGGGGGTTGTACAGCGGGTCCGCGGCGGACTATTGCGGGGCGGTTCAATTGGCGGGACTGGATTTGCCGGCCGGCATCAACGCCGTGATTCCGGCCGGCGCGGCCTTGCTGGGGGAATTGCCGAGTTTGCCCGCGAGACGCCGTTGCGTGCACAAGGGGAGCCACGGTCACGTGCTGCTGATCGGCGGCGACCGCGGCTACAGCGGTGCGGCGCGTATGGCGGCGGAAGCCGCAGCCCGCGTCGGCGCGGGGCTGGTGAGCGTCGCTACCCGCGCCGCCCATGCCGCGGTGCTGAATCTCGGCCGGCCTGAGCTCATGGTGCATGGGGTGGAGTCGGCCGAACAGCTGATGCCTTTGTTGGCCAAGGCCAGCGTCGTCGCCATCGGTCCCGGCCTGGGTCAAACAGTCTGGGCGAAGGCGCTGTTCGACGCCGCCGTCGCCAGCGGCTTGCCGCTGGTGGCGGATGCCGACGCCCTCAACCTCCTGGCCGCCGGGCGCCGTCGTTGCGACCATTGGGTGTTGACTCCCCACCCCGGCGAGGCCGCCCGTTTGTTGGGCAAAACCGGCGTCGAAATCCAAGCGGATCGTTACGGCGCGGTAGCCGCGTTGCAAAGCGTCTACGGCGGCGTGGCGTTGTTGAAAGGCGCGGGGACTCTGATTCAAGGCGAACAGGGGCCGGCCTACGTAAGCCGCGCCGGCAATCCCGGCATGGCCAGCGGCGGCATGGGAGACGTGTTGACGGGCGTCATCGCCGGACTCATGGCCCAAGGCCTCGCGCCGCTGGCCGCTGCGGCCTATGGCGCGGCCTTGCACGGCAGCGCCGGCGATTTGGCGGCCGAAATGGGCGAAAGAGGGTTGCTGGCGGCGGATTTGTTGCCGCGGTTGCGGGAGTTGTTGAATCGATGAAAATCCATCTGTCGGACGAAGCCGCCACGGAAGCCTTCGGCGCGCGCTTGGCGCGCGCCTTCACGGGAGGCGGTTTGGTTTTTCTCCACGGACAATTGGGTGCGGGCAAAACCACTCTGGTGCGCGGCTTGTTGCGCGCCCTGGGGCATCGAGGCGCGGTGAAAAGTCCCACGTACACCTTGGTCGAGGAGTATCTCCTGGACGGTCGGCAGGTGTATCACTTCGACTTATATCGCTTGGCCGACGCGGAGGAACTGGAGTGGATGGGCATTCGCGACTACCTGGCGGCGGATGCGCTGTGCCTGGTGGAATGGCCGGAGCGCGGCGAGGGCGTGTTGCCGCCGGCCGATTTGGCCTTGCGCTTGACGGTGGCGGCCGCCGGCCGGCAAATCGAAGCAACGGCCGCCACGGTGCGGGGGCAGGCTGTTGTCGATGCTCTGTAAATGCTAGCTACATCACGTGCTTACGTATACTTCCTAGAAAATACTTGCGCATTTTTTGTGGGGCGGCTATGTTTTTACGGCCTTCCTATTTTTGTTTGCTGTCGTTATATGGCGCTACGTTTACGCAGTCTGGCCCGAGTCGTTGTCACCGCCCTGGTTTTTGGCGCGGGGATGGCGGATGCCGCCGTTCAGGTGGGGGCGCTGCGTTATTCCGCCACGTCGTCTTATACCCGTTTGGTGTTCGACACGTCCGCACCGGTGTCCGAGCATCAATTGGCGATGTTGCGCAACCCCGATCGGCTCATTATCGACGTGACCAACGGCGTTTTGAACAGCGCCTTGCCCCAGGCTCCGGCCAATAATCCGACGGTGCGGGGCGTACGCGCCGGCATGCGCGATAGCGCCCATTTGCGCCTGGTCGTCGATTTGAAGCAGGCGGTGAAGGTGAGAAGCTACGTCGCTTCGGAAGGGCGCGCCGGCCATCAGTTGGTGGTGGACTTGTACACCGGCGATAGCGTGCCCGCGCCGCAGCCGTCTGAGCCGGTAGCGCGGCAAAGTCCGCGTTCTCCGGTGGCGATGCCGGCCAGTTTCTCCAGGCCCGTGTCGCCGGAAAGACCGGCCCCGGTCAGCGAAGGCGTTGCCGGCTCGACCGGCCTAAAGCCGCCGGCGAAACAGGAAAAAGACAAATCCGCGTTGCGCGACGTGGTGGTGGCGATCGACGCCGGCCACGGCGGCGACGATCCCGGCGCCCACGGTTCCCTGGGGACGGAGGAAAAGCACGTCGCGCTCGCGATCGCCCGTAGGCTGGAGGCGATGATCAACCAGCAACCCGGCATGCGTCCGGTGATGATTCGCAACGGCGATTATTACGTGGGGCTGCGCGAACGCATCCAGAAGGCCCGCAAGCATAAAGCGGACCTGTTCGTCTCTATCCACGCCGATGCATACGTGAACGACGACGTGCAGGGGTCCTCCGTGTTTACGCTGTCGGAAAAAGGCGCCACCAGCGAAGCGGCCAAATGGTTGGCCGAAAGGGAAAACGCCGCCGATCTGGTCGGTGGCGTCAAGCTCAACGACAAGGACAATGTGCTGGCGTCGGTGTTGCTGGACCTGTCGCAAACCGCTACGCAGGAAGCCAGCCAGGAAGTCGCCGGCACGGTGCTGAGGGAGCTATCGCGCTCCAGCAATCTGCATCATCGGCAAGTGCAGCGGGCCGGATTCGCCGTGCTGAAGTCTCCGGACATCCCTTCCGTGTTGGTGGAAACGGCGTTTATTTCCAATCCGGAAGAGGAACGCAAGCTGAACGATGCGTCCCATCAGGATCAAATCGCCCGTTCGATTTTCCAAGGCATCCGCAATTACTTTGTCCAGCGGGCTCCTCCGGGCACCCATCTCGCCGCGCAGTAAGGCAACGGTCACCCCTTAATCAAGCGAAACCACGGATGCGGCGGCAAGCCCGCCGCTCCGTGGTTTTTCCATTTGTCGGTTTCGTTCGCCCGCCCCGGCCGTGGCCGCTATCGGCTAAAATGGCCGCCAATTCCCCTGCCCATTCCTTTCCATGCGTATTCGTTCGCTGCCGCCCCAGTTGGTCAATCAAATCGCCGCCGGCGAGGTTATCGAGCGTCCCGCTTCGGTGGTGAAGGAGCTGGTCGAGAATTCCCTGGACGCCGGCGCCGGCCACGTCGAGGTGCAGGTGGAGGCGGGCGGGTCCCGCTTGATTCTGGTGCGGGACGATGGCGGCGGCATTCACCGGGACGATTTGACTTTGGCCTTGTCGCGCCATGCCACCAGCAAAATCGCGACCCTCGACGATCTGGAGAGGGTCGCCACCATGGGGTTTCGCGGAGAGGCCCTGCCGTCCATCAGTTCCGTGGCTCGATTGACTCTGGCGTCGCGGCAGCCGGGCGAGAACAACGCTTGGCGGGTGGTGGCCGACGGCACGGAAAGCGGCTACGAGCCGCAGCCCGACGCCCATCCGGTCGGCACCACGGTGGAAGTCCGCGACCTGTTCTACAACACGCCGGCCCGGCGCAAATTTTTGCGAACGGAAAAAACCGAATTCGGCCACATCGAAGGGGTGATCAAGCGCATCGCCTTGAGCCGCTTCGATGTGGGGTTCAGCTTGAGCCACAACCAAGCGCCGGTGATCCGCTATAAGCCGGCGGCCGATGACGCGCAGGGCGAGCGCCGCATCGGAGCGGTGTGCGGCGAGGATTTTTTGCGGCAGGCGGTGCGCGTCGATTTCGCATCGGCGGGTCTGCGCTTGTGGGGCTGGGTCGGTTTGCCGACGTTTTCCCGCGGCCAAGCCGATATGCAGTATTTCTACGTCAACGGCCGCCTGGCGCGGGACAAGCTGGTAGGACACGCCGTGCGGCAGGCCTATCAAGACGTGCTGCACCACGAGCGCCAGCCGGCCTATGTGCTGTATTTGGAGTTGGATCCGGCGCTGGTGGACGTCAATGCCCACCCGGCGAAATTGGAAGTGCGTTTCCGCGAAGGACGGTTGGTGCACGATTTCCTGTTCAGCGCTTTGCGCCGCAGTTTGGCGGATTTACGGCCGGGAGCGGCGCCTATGCCGGCGATGGCGCTGGAGCCGGCCGTTGTTGTGCCGGAACGGGACGCGTCGGCGCGGAGCGTCGCGAGCGAACCGGCGGCCGCGTCTTCGTTCGCATGGCGTGCGCCGAGTCAAGCGCAACTGCCCTTGCGCGTGGCGGAACAAGTGCAGGCTTACGGCGATTTGCACCCAGAGCCGGTGCCGCCGCTCTCGTCCGACGATGCGCCGGCGGGGGCGGATTCCCATCCCTTGGGTTACGCCGTGGCCCATTTGCACAATATCTATATCCTGGCCGAGTCGGTCAACGGTATGGTGGTGGTGGACGCCCACGCCGCCCACGAGCGCATCACCTACGAGAAGCTCAAGCGTCAGCAGGCGGCCGGCGCCGTGGTGCGGCAGCCCTTGCTGTTGCCGGTGCGGGTCGCGGTCAGCGAGGCCGAAGCGGAATTGGCCGAGCGGTCGGGAGAAATCCTGGCCGCCTTGGGTCTGGAAGTGGACCGGGTCGGCCCCGACACGCTGCTGGTGCGAGCGGTGCCGGCGCTGGCGGCGGACGGCGACGCGGAAAGCTTGCTGCGGGCGGTGCTGCGCGATGTGGAAGAATACGGCCGCAGCGCTCGGGTGGAGGTGGCGATCAACGAGCTGTTGGCCAAAGTGGCTTGCCACGGTTCGGTGCGCGCCAAGCGGCGGTTGACCGTGGAGGAAATGAATGGCTTGCTGCGGGAAATGGAGCGCACCGAGTTCAGCGGCCAGTGCAACCACGGCCGGCCGACCTGGAGCGAGTTCACGCTGAAAGACTTGGATCGGCTGTTTCTGCGCGGACGATGAGCGTTTTATCGCCGGTATTGCTGCTCATGGGGCCGACGGCCTCGGGCAAGTCGGATCTGGCCGTTCGCCTGGCGGAACGGTTGGACGGGGAAATCGTTAGCGTCGATTCGGCCATGGTTTACCGCGGCATGGACATCGGCACCGCCAAGCCGACCCTGGCGCAGCGCCGCGGTATTGTGCACCACCTCATCGATATACTCGATCCCGCCGAGGCTTTTTCCACCGGCATGTTTCGCGATGCGGTGCTGGCGCTGGTGGGGGAAATTCGCGGTCGGGGTCGTTTGCCCATTTTGGCCGGCGGCACCATGCTCTATTTCAATGCGTTGTTACGGGGGCTGGCGGCATTGCCCGCGGCCGATCCCGCGTTGCGCCGCGAGCTGGAGGATTGGGGGGAACGGGAAGGGCAGGCGGCACTGCACGAGCGCTTGCGGCAAGTGGACCCGGTTTCCGCCGCGCGCATCCATCCCAACGATCCGCAGCGCACCCAGCGTGCGTTGGAAGTGTTTTTGCTTACCGGCAAACCCCTTACTGAATTGTGGGCCGCCGAACATGCCCCCCCATTGCCGTTCCGACCGGTCAAGGTGGTGGTGGCGCCAGCCGATAGAAGCGAGCTGCACCGTCGCATCGCTCAGCGCTTTCACGCCATGCTGGAGTCCGGTCTGGTGGAGGAGGTCGAGCGGCTCTATCGGCGCGGCGATCTGGATGTTTCGCTGCCGTCCATACGCGCCGTGGGGTATCGCCAGGTGTGGGGCTACTTATCTGGGGAACACGGCTGGGATGTCATGGTCGAAAAAGGCATCGCGGCCACGCGGCAATTGGCTAAGCGCCAGTTCACGTGGCTGCGGCGCGAGGATGACGCGTTGTGGCGCGACTCCGAGCCTGCCGAATCGCTGGCGGAGCGGTTGCTGCGGGACTTGGCGCCGTTGTTATAGGGCGCCGGCGTCCAAACGGTGTCTCGCGGGATTTATGATAAACTGGTACGAACATTGACGCCGGAATCGCACGCCGCGTCTTGAGCTTTGCGCAAAACAAAAACAAGGGGAAAACATGATGTCCAAGGGACAGAACCTACAAGACCCGTTCCTTAACGCCTTGCGCAAGGAGCATGTGCCCGTTTCCATCTACTTGGTCAACGGCATTAAATTGCAGGGCAAGGTCGATTCTTTCGACCAATACGTGGTCATGCTGAAAAACACCGTAAACCAGATGGTTTACAAACACGCTATTTCCACCATCGTGCCGTCCCGCGCCGTGCGCATCCATAGCGGCGACGATGGCGATTCCTCCGATGACGAGGTTTAACCGGAGTATTTGACTTAGTTGGCAACCTCTATCGAAAGCGCCCTGTTCGAACGGCCCGACGCCGGCGAACGGGCGATATTGGTCTACACCGGGGGGCACGACGACCCGGAGGACGTGGCCGAACTCCGCGAGCTAGCCAGTTCGGCCGGCGCGGACACGGTGGCCCAGTTGGTGTGCGGTCGTCGTGCTCCCGATCCGCGCCACTTCATCGGCCAAGGCAAAGTCGAAGAACTGCGCCAGTTGGTCCAGGCTTACGAAGCCGATTTGGTTCTTTTTGACCACGAACTGAGCCCCAGTCAAGAACGCAATCTGGAAAAGACCCTCTCCGTGCGCGTGGTGGATCGCACCGGCTTGATTCTTGACATCTTCGCCCAACGGGCCCGCACCTTCGAAGGCAAATTGCAGGTGGAATTGGCCCAACTGCGCCACCTGTCCACGCGTCTGGTGCGCGGCTGGACCCACTTGGAGCGGCAGAAAGGCGGCATCGGCCTGCGTGGTCCCGGCGAAACCCAGTTGGAAACCGACCGGCGCTTGTTGGCCAACCGCATTCGGATGATCGAAAAGCGCTTGGACAAGGTCGATCGCCAGCGCGATCAAAACCGCAGCGGCCGCAAGCGGGCCGACGTGCCCACGGTGTCCTTGGTGGGCTACACCAATGCCGGCAAATCCACCCTGTTCAACGCTTTGACTCAAGCCAAGGTATACGCCGCGGACCAGCTGTTCGCCACCTTGGACCCTACTATGCGCCGTTTGCTGTTGCCCCACGGCGGGCCGGTGGTGTTGGGCGATACGGTGGGCTTTATTCGCCATTTGCCCCACGAGTTGGTCGCCGCCTTTCGTTCGACGTTGCAGGAAGCTTGCGAGTCGGATGTGTTGCTGCATGTGGTCGACGCAGGCGCGACGCGGCGTGACGAAACCATGGCGGCGGTGAGCGAGGTGTTGACCGAGATCGGCGCGGACAAAGTCCCACAAATCGAAGTGTTTAATAAGATCGATTTGCTCGATGGCGCTGAGCCGCGTGTCGAGCGCGATGAAAACGGCGTCGTGCGGCGCGTGTGGTTGTCGGCCTTGAGCGGCGAAGGCTTGACCTTGTTGGCCGAGGCGCTGGAGAGCCGCTTGGCGGGCGGCAAGCAGCGGCGGCGAGTGCGTCTGACGGCGTCCCAGGGATCGATCCGTGCTAGACTGTTCCAGCTCGGCGCCGTGCTGCGAGACGTGCCCGACGATAGCGGCGGATGGTGTATGGATGTCGAATTGGCAAAGAAGGATTTGCCTCTGCTGGATAGGGCGGAAGCGGCAAGCGAGGTGCTCGCGGATGCCGGCTGATCGCACCGGATTTTGTGAAACTCAAGTCGGTCTGCGGATTTTTTTCCGAGCCGCGGTTACCTCAACTGAATAGCACTAACAGGAGCGAACCCATGTCCTGGAACGAGCCGGGAGGCAACAAAAAAGATCCTTGGAGCGGGCGCGACAATCAGCCCGGCAAACCCAACGAGATCGACGAAATGATTCGCTCACTGCAGGATAGGCTGGGCAAGCTGTTCGGCGGTGGGGACGGTGGCGATAACAAATTCGGCGCGTCGGGGGCCGGTTTCGGCCTGTTGGCGGCCGCCGGTATCGGCGTATGGGCGCTGACCGGCATTTACATCGTCGACGAGGGCAACCGGGGCGTGGTGACGCGCTTCGGAAAATACCTGGAAACCACCATGCCGGGGCCCCATTGGCATATCCCGTCGCCCATCGAGAGCGTCGATACCGTCAATGTGGAAAATCAGCGCTCCGTGGAAGTGGGTTACCGTTCCGGCGGCGGACGCCAGCAATCGGCCGGCGCCGTGCCGAAAGAAGCCCTGATGCTCACTCAGGACGAGAACATCGTCGACGTGCGCTTGTCTGTGCAATACCAGATCCGGGATGCCAAGGATTTCCTATACAACGTCCGTGATCCGGAGGCCACGCTGAAGCAGGCGACGGAAAGCGTCGAGCGCGGCATCATCGGCAAGAACAACATGGACTTCGTGTTGACCGAGGGGCGCAGCGAGATCGCCGACGAAATCAAGGCGGAAATTCAGCAGATCTTGGACGAATACAAGGCCGGCATCCGTTTGACCACCGTCAACCTGGTGGACGCGCAGCCGCCGGACGAAGTGCAGGGGGCTTTCGAGGATGCGATCAAGGCGCGGGAAGACGAGCAGCGCCTGAAAAACGAGGCGGAATCCTACGCCAACGACGTGATTCCCAAGGCTCGCGGCGCGGCCGCGCGCCAGACGCAGGAAGCCGAAGGGTATAAGCAGAAAGTCATCGCCCGCGCCCAGGGTGACGCCAGCCGCTTCAACAAGATGCTGGCCGAGTATGAAAAGGCGCCGGAAGTGACACGCAAGCGCTTGTATCTGGACGCGATGCAGTCGGTGCTGCATGGTAGCCACACGGTCATGGTGGATTCCAAAGCCGGCAATAACATGGTGTATCTGCCGCTGGACAAGCTAATGAGCGCGCCCGGCGCCGCCGCGGCGAGCGCCGGCGAAGACGCCGCGCCCAAGGCCGAAGCGCCCGTGTCCGCGCCGGCAAGCAGTCAGGCGCCTGCGGCGCCGGTGAGTGAGAGCAAGCCTTGGCGGTCTTCCGTCCGCGGCCGTGAAGCAAGGGGGCAGTAACCATGACGCAGAATCGAATTCTTATTGCCGTGGCTCTGGTTTTGGTTGGCGGCTACCTGTCGTTGTTCACCGTTTCGGAGACGCAAAAGGCCATTCAGTTCCGTCTGGGTGAAATCGTCAAAACCGATTTCACGCCGGGGTTGCACTTCACCATCCCCATCTACAACAACGTCAAGAAGTTCGACGCGCGCGTGTTGACGCTGGACCTGAAACCGGAGCGTTTCCTGACCTCGGAAAAGAAAAACGTGCTGGTGGATTCCTACGTCAAATGGCGCATCAAGGATCCGGCCAAGTTCTATACCACGGTGTCCGGTGACGTGGTGCAGGCGAATAACCGCCTCGACCCCATCATCAAGGACGGCATGCGCGGCGAGTTCAGCAAGCGCACCATCCGCGAGTTGGTATCGGCGGGCCGCGGCCAAACGCGCAGCATCCTCATCAAAAACTCCAGCCCCATGGCGGAGGAATTGGGTATCGAAATCGTCGATATCCGCGTGATGCGGGTGGAGCTGCCGCCGGAAGTCAGCGCCTCGGTGTATCACCGTATGGAGGCGGAGCGGGCGCGGGTGGCGAAGGAGCTGCGGTCCCGCGGCGCCGAAGCGGCCGAGCGCATCCGCGCCGATGCGGATCGCCAACGCGAGGTGCTGTTCGGCGACGCTTATCGCGAGGCGGAGACCTTGCGCGGCGAAGGCGACGCCACGGCGGCGGACATCTACTCCAAGGCCTATGGCAAGAACCCCGAGTTCTTCGCTTTCTACGGCAGCTTGAACGCTTATACCAAGACCTTCAAGAACAAGGACGCGACGGTGGTGTTGGAGCCGGATTCCGACTTCTTCCGCTACTTCAAGAAGGAAAAGGAAAAATAGGCTTCTTGCCGTTTCGCGCTTTCGGCTAAGGCCGGATCAGCCTTGATCGCTTAGCCAGGCTTCGCCCCGTCCGTCGGCGGGGCGAGGATGAACAGGGGGCACCCAGGTGGGCGCCCCCTGGCTTTGATACCGGTTTTCTCATTTTCCTTCTTAATACGTTTCAATGACACTCATGGATACGGCCCAACGTGACCGCTGGCTCTTGCCGGAAGGCGTCGAAGAGGTGCTGCCGCAAGAAGCGCGGAATCTGGAGCGCTTGCGGCGGCGCTTGCTCGATCTGTTCGACGTGTGGGGATACCAGTTGGTTATTCCGCCGTTCATCGATTACGTGGAGTCCCTGCTCACCGGTACCGGTCGCGAGCTGGATCTGCAGACTTTCAAGCTCACCGACCAGTTGAGCGGACGAATGTTGGGCATCCGCGCCGACATGACGCCCCAGGTGGCCCGTTTGGACGCCCATCATCTCAAACGCGAGGAGCCGACCCGGCTGTGTTACATCGGCACGGTGCTGCATACCGTGGGCGACCATCTGGAGAAATCGCGCAGCCCCATTCAAGTCGGCGCCGAATTGTACGGCCATCGGGGAGCGGCCAGCGATTTGGAAATCATCCGCTTGATGCTGGAGTTGCTGGCTCAGTCGGGAGTGCTCGATGTGCACCTGGACTTGGGGAACGTGGCGATTTATCGGGAATTGGTGCGCCAAGCCGGTTTGGACGGCGATCAAGAGGCTGCCCTGTTCGACGTACTGCAGCGCAAGGCCCAGGTCGAGCTGCGCGAATTGCTGGACGTTTATGGCGTACAAGGCCAGTTGCGGGACATGTTTTTGCAATTGCCGGATTTGAACGGCGGCGCGGAGTTGTTGCCGCGTGCGCGAGCTGTGTTGGCCGGCGCCGGCGCGGTGGTGGCGGACGCCCTGGCCGAGTTGGAAACGGTCTGGAACCAGTTGCGCCAGCGTTTTCCGTCCCTGCCCATATACGTGGATCTGGCCGAGTTGCGCGGTTACCACTACCAGACCGGCATGGTCTTCGCCGCCTTTGTTCCGGGCTGCGGCAAGGAGGTGGCGCGCGGCGGCCGTTATGACGAAATCGGCAAGATATTCGGCCGGGCGCGCCCGGCCACCGGCTTTAGCGCCGACCTGAAAGTGCTGGCGCGGCTGGGGGCTCCCAGTGCGCCGGAGTCGGATCGGGGGGCGATTTTCGCGCCCGCGGGCGACGATCCGGGTTTGTGGGACGCCATTCGGGATTTGCGCGCCGAAGGCAAAACGGTAATCGAAGCTTTGCCCGGGCAAGTGGGCGATGCGGCCGCCATGGGTTGCGGTCTGCGCTTGGAAAAAACGGCGGCGGGTTGGGTTGCAACACCCGTTGCCCGGTAAATCAAGAAGAGACGATATGGCCAATAACGTAATTGTGATCGGCACCCAATGGGGTGACGAGGGTAAAGGTAAGCTGGTCGACCTGCTGACGGAGCGGGCCGATGCCGTGGTGCGTTTTCAGGGCGGGCACAATGCCGGCCACACCTTGGTGATCGACGGCGAAAAAACGGTGTTGCACCTGATTCCTTCCGGCGTGTTGCGCGAAGGCGTGTCCTGTCTTATCGGCAACGGCGTGGTGTTGTCGCTGGAAGCGCTGTTCAAGGAAATCGAGATTTTGGAGCAGGCCGGCGTGCCGGTGCGTCAGCGCCTGAAAATCAGCTTGGCCTGCCCGCTGATCCTGCCGGTGCACGTGGCGTTGGACTTGGCTCGGGAGAAAGCCCGCGGCGCCAAGGCTATCGGCACCACGGGGCGCGGCATCGGACCGGCATACGAAGACAAGGTCGCGCGCCGCGGCCTGCGCGTGGGCGACTTGCTGACGCCGGACTATTTCGCCGAACGCCTGCGGGAGCTGCTGGAAACCCACAATTTCATGCTCACCGAGTATTTCAAGGAGCCGGCGGTGGACTACGCCAAAACCTTGGAAGAAACCCTCGCGCTGGGCGAACAGGTCAAGCCCATGCTGGCGGACGTGGCCGACCTGCTGCACGGCTATGCCGAACGCAAGTCGCGGCTGCTGTTCGAAGGCGCGCAGGGCGCGTTGTTGGATATCGACCACGGCACCTACCCTTATGTGACCTCGTCCAATACCACGGCGGGCGGCGCGGCCAGCGGCACCGGCCTGGGGCCGTTGGAGTTTGATTACGTGCTGGGCATCACCAAGGCCTACTCCACTCGCGTGGGCAACGGGCCGTTCCCGACGGAACTGTTCTGCGAGGTGGGCGAGCACCTCACCGCCAAGGGCCATGAATACGGCGCCACCACCGGCCGCCGCCGTCGTTGTGGCTGGTTCGACGCCGTATCCATGCGTAAATCCGCCAAGCTCAACAGCCTGACCGGCATGTGCCTGACCAAGCTGGACGTGCTCGACGGTATGGAGAAGATCGGCATCTGCGTGGCGTATCGCATCGACGGCAAGGAGGTTACGACCGCGCCGGTGGGGGCGGAAACCTATGCCAAGTGCGAACCGGTGATCGAGGAAATGCCCGGCTGGACGCAGTCGACGGCGGGCGTGACCGATTACGCCCAGCTTCCGGAGAACGCCAAAGCCTATATCCGCCGCATCGAGGAAGTGGTCGGCGTGCCGGTGGATATTCTCTCCACCGGCCCGGATCGGGCCGA
Source organism: Methylogaea oryzae (assembly GCF_019669985.1). Taxonomy (NCBI): domain Bacteria; kingdom Pseudomonadati; phylum Pseudomonadota; class Gammaproteobacteria; order Methylococcales; family Methylococcaceae; genus Methylogaea; species Methylogaea oryzae. The sequence continues at coordinate 2,670,329 of NZ_AP019782.1, read as the reverse complement.
AACCATCGTTCTGCGCGATCCGTTCGGGAACTGATCGGCCACTGGAAAACCGCGCTGCGCGGGCAGGGACGGGCGGAAGCTGCTTGTCTCAGCCTGCGCGGCGGGCGGTGAAAAAGGACTTTTCCGGAGACGGAAACGAAAAAAGCCGCGCTAAGCGCGGCTTTTAAAGAACCCGGTTTGAACCGGATTGAAATATGGTGCCGAGGAGAGGACTTGAACCTCCACGAAGTTTCCCCCACTAGTACCTGAAACTAGCGCGTCTACCAGTTCCGCCACCTCGGCAAGTTTCCCCGCGGGCTTATGCGGCGCCGCTGAAGAAGACATAAGTTTATATATCGACCGCTAACCTGTCAACACCCTTTTCGCTAGATTATCGCTAGCGGCCACTGTTCTATACAATTACGCCTGAAAATCAAACGAAGGAACCCCTATACGATGAATGCGTCTGTAGACGAGACCGCCAACAGCTTCCCCTATCAAGATCCGTACGCGGAACGCGAAGCGCAAAAATACGCGAAGCCCATTCCCAGCCGCGAGTTGATCCTGCAAGTGCTGGAGGAGGGCGGCGCGCCCGCGGCCTTCGGCGAGCTGGCTGAAAAACTGGGCGTAACGGACGAGGAAGATTTGGTCTCCTTGCAGCGCCGCGTCAACGCCATGGAGCGCGACGGCCAATTGCTGAAAAACCGCCGCGATCTGTACTGCGTGGTCGATCAAAGCAACTTGGTGGTTGGCCGGGTCATCGGCCACCCGGACGGTTTCGGCTTTTTGCGGCCCGACGACGGCAGCGAAGACTTGTTCCTTTCTCCGCGCGAAATGCGTGTGCTGATGCACGACGACCGCGTGATGGCCAGTATCCGCGGCGTGGACCGTCGCGGACGGCCCGAGGGCGGCGTGGTGGAGGTGCTCGAGCGCAACACGCACCGCGTGGTGGGGCGTTTGTTCATGGAAGGCGGTATCGCCACGGTGGTGCCGGACAGCAAGCACATTACCCACGACATCTTGGTGCCCGCGGAGCGCCTCAACGGCGCCCAACCGGGCCAGATCGTGGTGATCGAGATCGTCGAGCAACCCAGTCGCCACAATCAGCCTATCGGCCAAGTGCTGGAGGTGTTGGGCGAGCATATGGCGCCCGGTTTGGAAATCGAGATCGCCATCCGCAGCCACGACTTGCCCAATGTGTGGCCGGCGGAGGTGGAGCAGGAAGTCGCGGGACTCAGCCCGACGGTGGAAGAGGCCGCGAAGCAAGGGCGAGTAGATTTGCGGCCCTGGCCTTTGGTGACCATCGACGGCGAGGACGCGCGCGATTTCGACGACGCCGTTTACTGCGAGCGGCAGGAAAACGGTTGGCGCTTGCTGGTGGCCATCGCCGATGTGTCCCATTACGTCAAGCCGGGCACGGCCCTGGATCTGGAAGCGCAAAATCGCGGCAATTCCGTGTATTTCCCGGAACGGGTCATCCCGATGCTGCCGGAAATCCTTTCCAACGGCCTGTGTTCCATCAATCCCCATGAGGATCGCCTGTGCATGGTGTGCGACATGCTGGTGAACGAGGATGGGGAGGTGACTTTTTCCACCTTCTACGACGCGGTCATGTTGTCCCACGCCCGTCTCACTTACAACGAAGTGGCGGCCATTCTCGACGGCGATCCGGAGTTGCGGCAGAAGCGTTACGATTTGTTGCCGCACTTGGAGGACTTGCACGCGCTGTATCAGGCGCTGCGGGCGCGGAGGGAGCAGCGCGGCGCCATCGACTTCGAGACGCAGGAAACGAAGATCGTTTTCGGCGAGCAGCGCAAGATCGAGCGCATTGTGCCCGTCGTTCGCAACGACGCCCACAAGCTGATCGAAGAATGCATGATCATGGCCAATATGGCGGCGGCCGAGTTCCTCAAGCGCTACCAGATGCCGCACATCCTGCGCGTGCACGAAGGCCCGTCGCCCACCAAGATCGGCGATCTGCGTTCCTTCCTGGGCGAGGTCGGCTTGCAGTTGCTGGGCGGCGACGAACCGGAACCGCGCCACTACGTGCAAATGATCAACCAGATCAAAGGCCGCCCGGACGAACACCTGATCCAGACCGTGCTGCTGCGTTCCTTGTCCCAGGCGGTGTATAGCCCGGAAGAAAAAGGCCACTTCGGCCTCGCGCTGGAGAGCTATACCCACTTCACCTCGCCCATCCGGCGTTATCCCGACTTGCTGGTGCATCGCGCCATCCGCCACGTGCTGCAGGGGCGCAAGCCGGAGGAGTTTGTCTATTCCAAGAACGACATGGTGCTCATGGGCGAACAGTGCTCCAGCACGGAGCGCCGCGCCGACGAGGCCACGCGCGACGTGGTGTCCTGGCTCAAGTGCGAATACATGCAGTCCAAGCTGGGCGAAACCTTCGAGGGCGTGATTTCCGCCGTGACGCCGTTCGGCCTGTTCATCGAGCTGAAGGACATCTACGTGGAAGGGCTGGTGCATATTTCCACCTTGGGCAGCGATTACTTCCACTTCGATCCGGTGGGGCGCCGCTTGCAGGGTGAGCGCAGCGGCTTGAGCTACCGTTTGGGCGACACCGTCAGCGTCATCGTGGCGCGGGTGGACTTGGACGAAAAGAAAGTCGATTTCGAAATGGTCCAGGTCAAGCCGCAAAAGGCCGCCGCTGGCGAAGGGCGTCGCTCGGCCGGGGCCGGCAAGCCGCGCCGCCGCCGGGGCGGCAAGCGATGAGCCAGGAACGGCTGGTCTGCGGCCTGCACGCCGCCCAGACGGCGCTGGAGCATACGCCGGACAAGGTGGTCGCCGCCTGGGTCGATGAGCAGCGCGGCGACGCGCGCATCGCCAAAATCCGCCAGGCGCTGGAAGGCCTGGGCCTCACCGTGCAGCAAAGCGACCGCCGCCGGCTGGACAAGATGGCCGGTGGCGTCAACCACCAAGGCGTGGTGTTGCGGGTGCGGGTGCCGGCCGAACAGGGCGAGAACGAGCTGATGGACTTGCTTACCCGGCTGGACCATCCGCCCTTGCTGCTGGTGCTGGATCAAGTGCAAGACCCCCATAACCTGGGGGCTTGCCTGCGCACTTGCGATGCCGCCGGGGTGGATGGCGTGGTGGTGACCCGCGACCAGTCGGTGGCGCTTACGCCCACCGTGCTCAAAGTGGCGAGCGGCGCCGCCGAAACCGTGCCGGTGTTCCGCATCACCAACCTGGCTCGCACCCTGCGCGACTTGAAAGACGCCGGCCTGTGGATCGCCGGCGCCTCCGGCGACGCCCCGCAAAGCGTCTACGACGCCGACCTGAAAGGCCCCCTGGCCCTGGTGGTGGGCGGCGAGGGCAAAGGCATGCGCCGCCTCACCCGCGAGCACTGCGATTTGCTCGTCAGTCTGCCCATGCGGGGGCAGGTGGAAAGCCTCAACCTGTCCGTGGCCGCCGGCGTTTTGCTGTACGAAGTGCAGCGCCAGCGCAGTCTTGGTTGAAGGGCTTGAATTGTCGGAACTATACTGAATCTAGCCTGACCGTCGCGCACTGCTAGCGCCCGCCGGGTAGTCACCTCATCAAAATCACAAAGGACCAGCGCATGAATAAAGTCGTCAGAAAGGCCGTATTTCCCGTAGCGGGTTTGGGTACCCGCTTCTTGCCGGCCACCAAGGCGAGCCCCAAGGAAATGCTGCCCATCGTCGATAAGCCGCTGATTCAGTACGCCGTGGAAGAAGCGGTTGAAGCGGGCATCACCGAGATGGTGTTCGTCACCGGCCGCACCAAGAACGTCATCATGGACCATTTCGACAAAGCCTACGAAATGGAGACGGAGCTGGAAAAGCGCGGCAAGGAGGCCTTGTTGAATCTGGTGCGCAGCATTACGCCGCCGGGGGTCAACTACATCTTCATCCGCCAGGCGGAAGCCCTGGGCCTGGGCCACGCCGTCAACTGCGCCAAGTCCGTGGTGGGCAACGAGCCTTTCGCGGTGATTTTGGCGGACGATCTCATCGTCAACGAAGACACCGGCGGCGTTAAGCAAATGGTGCGCTTGTTCAATGAGCGCCACTGTTCGGTGCTGGGCGTGGAGCGGGTTCCGCAGCAGGACACGCAAAGCTACGGCATCGTCAAAACCTCGCCCGTGGCCGACCGCTTGAGCAAGGTCGACTTGATCGTGGAAAAACCCAAGCCCGACGTGGCGCCGTCCAACCTCGCCGTGGTGGGTCGTTACATCCTGACGCCCGCCATTTTCGATAAGCTCGCCAATACCGGTCGCGGCGCGGGCGGCGAAATCCAGCTCACCGACGCCATTTCCGACCTGCTAATGGACGAAACGGTGCTGGCTTACGAGTTCCACGGCAAGCGCTACGACTGCGGCTCCAAGCTGGGGTATCTCATGGCCACCGTGGAGCAAGGCCTCAAGCACCCGGAAGTGGGCGTGGATTTCTTGGAATATCTGGAAAACCTCAAGCTGGGTTAAGCGCGAAAAAGGGCCGGGACTACCGGCCCTTTTTCGTTGCCGCAACGGATGCCTTATCCCATGGGCCGCATTGCAAGGCGCGACTCTCGGCGGCGGCGTGGGACGGCGGTCGTGGTAAAATCCCGCTATTCCTACTGTGGACGGTGACATGACAGCGATTAACGAAAACATGGCCCGCGTGTGCGTGTGCGGGGCGGCGGGACGGATGGGCCGGAGTTTGATCCAGGCTTGCCAGGACGGCGAAGGCGTTTCTCTGGAGGCGGCTACCGAGCGGGCGGGCAGCGCCATGTTGGGCTTGGATGCGGGAGAGCTGGCCGGGTTGTCCCCCATGGGTATCGCCCTGGCGGAAGGCTTGGCGCCGGTGCTGGACCGCTTCGACGTGGTCATCGACTTCACCCGGCCGGAAGCGACGCTGGAGCACCTGGCTCTGTGCCGCGCCCACGGCAAGCGCATGGTGATCGGCACCACCGGCTTCACGCCGGAACAAAAATCGGAAATCGAACGAGCCGCCCAGGACATCGCCATCATGCTGGCGCCCAACATGAGCGTGGGGGTGAATCTTTGCCTTAAGCTGTTGGAAATCGCCGCTCAGGTGATGGGCGACTACACCGACATCGAAGTGATTGAGGCGCACCACCGCCATAAAGTGGACGCTCCTTCCGGCACCGCCTTGCGCATGGGTGAAGTGGTGGCCCAGGCCTTGGGTCGCGATTTGAAGGATTGCGCGGTCTACGCGCGGGAAGGCATCACCGGCGCGCGCGACCGCAACAGCATCGGTTTCGCCACTATCCGCGCCGGCGACATCGTCGGCGAGCACACGGTCATGTTTGCCGACGAGGGCGAGCGGGTGGAAATTACCCACAAGGCCAGCAGTCGCATGACGTTCGCCAACGGCGCCGTGCGTGCGGCACGCTGGCTGATGGGCAAGGACTGCGGCCTGTACGACATGCAGGACGTGTTGGGGCTGAAATCCATCAAATAGCGGTTTCGGCGTTTCTTCCTCGGCAGGATTGAGCGGGCCTTAAGGCCCCTGCCGGGGAGGGCGCGCGGTCGGATGCGGCCGCTTGCCGCATGGACAGCATGCCGTTAGTCCTTTAAAATTAGACAAATTCCGAAAGCCGCCCCTAGGGGTAACTAAGGCTTCCTGAAAGTTTTCGAATAACGGGAAGGGTCCTGGCTGGGCTCGTCCCGTTTTGCATGTATAAGGTGGTGCAAACGTGAACAAGCCTGCGTTGTTGGTTTTGGAAGACGGGACGGTCTTCGAAGGCGTATCCATCGGAGCAGACGGTTGCACGGTGGGTGAAGTGGTGTTCAACACCGCTTTGACCGGCTACCAGGAAATCCTCAGCGATCCTTCCTATGCCCGGCAGATCGTTACCCTCACTTATCCCCATATCGGCAATGTCGGCGTCAACGACGAAGACATCGAAGCCGACGTTATTCACGCCAGCGGCCTGGTGGTGCGCGACGTGCCGCAGCGGCTCAGCAACTTCCGCTCCCAGCAAAGCTTGGGCGACTACCTGCGCCAGCATGACCGTCCCGGCATCGCCGGCATCGATACCCGCAAGCTGACCCGCTTGCTGCGCACCAAGGGCGCCCAGCGCGGTTGCCTGGTGGCCGGCGACGGTATATCGGTGGACGACGCCCTGGCCAAGGCGCGCGCTTTCCCCGGCCTGGCCGGCATGGATTTGGCCAAGGAAGTGACGGTTGCCAAGCCCTACGCCTGGACCGAAGGCTCGTGGCAATTGGGCGTCGGTCACAGTGAGCGCGCAGGCGGCGAGTTCCACGTGGTCGCCTACGACTTCGGCGTCAAGCGCAATATCCTGCGCCTGTTGGCCGACCGCGGCTGTCGCTTGACGGTGGTGCCGGCGCAGACCAGCGCGGAGGAAGTGCTGGCTTTGCAGCCGGACGGCGTGTTCTTGTCCAACGGTCCCGGCGATCCCGAGCCTTGCGACTACGCCATCCGCGCCATCCAGGTTTTCCTGGAGCGCAAAATCCCGACGTTCGGCATCTGTCTGGGACACCAGTTGTTGTGCCTGGCCAGCGGCGCCAAGACGGTGAAAATGAAGTTCGGCCACCATGGCGCCAACCATCCGGTGCAAGAGCTGTCCACGGGCCGCGTCTTCATCACCAGCCAGAACCACGGTTTCGCCGCCGATGAGGCCAGCTTGCCGGCCAATCTCAAGCCCACCCACCGTTCGCTGTTCGACGGCAGCCTACAAGGGGTGGAGCGCACCGATGTTCCGGCATTCAGCTTCCAGGGCCACCCGGAAGCCAGCCCCGGCCCCCACGACATCGTCGGCCTGTTCGACCGATTTGTGGACGAAATGCGTAAGTCGCGTTAGGCGTCTTCGCCGTAACCCGACATTCGGGATGCGGAACTACGCGAGAAACCACTGACCCGACCAACGTCTTAACCGAATGCGAGGCTAGCAAAGCACCATGCCCAAGCGTACCGACATTAAATCCATCCTGTTGCTGGGCGCCGGCCCCATCGTGATCGGCCAGGCCTGCGAGTTCGACTATTCCGGCACCCAGGCCTGCAAGGCGCTGAAGGAAGAGGGGTTCCGGGTCATCCTGGTGAACTCCAATCCGGCCACCATCATGACCGACCCGGACACGGCCGATGCCTGCTACATCGAGCCTATCGACTGGCAGACGGTGGCGAAGATCATCGAAAAAGAGCGCCCCGACGCGCTGCTGCCCACCATGGGCGGCCAGACGGCGCTTAACTGCGCCCTGGACCTGGATCGCCACGGCGTGCTGGAACAGTACGGCGTAAAGATGATCGGCGCCTCCAAGGACGCCATCGACAAGGCCGAGGACCGGCAGAAATTCAAAGAGGCCATGACCAAGATCGGCCTCGGTTCGGCCCGCTCCGGTATCGCCCACAGCATGGACGAAGCGCTGAAAGTGCTGGACGAGATGGGCTATCCCTGCGTCATCCGTCCCTCCTTCACCATGGGCGGTTCCGGTGGCGGCATCGCCTACAACCGGGAAGAGTTCATCGCCATTTGCGAACGGGGCCTGGAATTGTCCCCCACCAGCGAGCTGCTGATCGAAGAGTCGCTGCTGGGCTGGAAAGAGTTCGAAATGGAAGTGGTGCGGGACAGGAACGACAACTGCATCATCGTCTGCTCCATCGAAAACCTGGACCCCATGGGCGTGCACACCGGCGACTCCATCACGGTGGCGCCGGCCCAGACCCTGACGGACAAGGAATACCAGATCATGCGCAACGCCAGCATCGCGGTGCTGCGCGAGATCGGCGTGGAAACCGGCGGCTCCAACGTACAGTTCGCCATCAATCCGCGCGACGGCCGCATGGTGGTCATCGAGATGAACCCGCGCGTTTCCCGTTCCTCGGCGCTGGCGTCCAAGGCCACCGGCTTCCCCATCGCCAAGGTGGCGGCCAAGCTGGCGGTGGGTTACACCCTGGACGAGTTGCAGAACGAAATCACCGGCGGCGCCACCCCGGCCTCGTTCGAGCCCAGCATCGACTACGTGGTCACCAAGGTACCGCGTTTCGCCTTCGAGAAATTCCCCCAGGCCGACGACCGCCTGACCACCCAGATGAAGTCGGTGGGCGAGGTGATGGCCATCGGCCGCACTTTCCAAGAGTCACTGCAAAAAGCCTTGCGCGGCCTGGAAATCGGCGTGGACGGCTTGGTGGAAAAGGTTGACCTCAAGGCGGAGGACGCCAAGGAACGGCTGCAGCGCGAACTGCGCCATCCGGGGCCGGACCGCTTGTTCTACGTGGCCGATGCGTTCCGCTTCGGCATGGGCGTGGAAGAAATTTTCAAGCTGAGCGCCATCGATCCTTGGTTCCTGGCGCAGATCGAGGATCTGCTGCTGGACGAAAAGGCCCTCGCTACCCGCACCCTGGCGACTCTGAGCAACGCCGAAATCTACGCCCTCAAGCGCAAGGGCTTCTCCGACTCGCGCCTGGCCAAGCTGCTGGACAGCACCGAAACCGAAGTGCGCGCCGTGCGCCACAAGTTCGGCATCCGTCCGGTGTATAAGCGCATTGATTCCTGCGCGGCGGAATTCGCCTCCGCCACGGCTTACATGTATTCCACCTACGAGGAGGAATGCGAGTCGGAGCCGTCCGACCGGGAAAAGATCGTCGTGCTGGGCGGCGGCCCCAACCGCATCGGCCAGGGCATCGAGTTCGACTATTGCTGCGTGCACGCGGCGCTCGCCATGCGCGAGGATGGTTACGAAACCATCATGATCAACTGCAACCCGGAAACGGTGTCCACCGACTTCGACACTTCCGATCGGCTGTATTTCGAGCCGCTGACCCTGGAAGACGTGCTGGAAATCGTCCACCTGGAAAAGCCCAAGGGCCTCATCGTGCAGTACGGCGGCCAGACGCCGCTGAAACTGGCCCGCGCCCTGGAGGCGGCCGGCGCGCCCATCATCGGCACGTCGCCCGATTCCATCGATTTGGCCGAGGACCGCGAGCGCTTCCAGAAGCTGGTGGACCGCTTGAACCTGAAGCAGCCGCCCAACCGCACGGCCCGCTCGCAGGAAGAGGCGATTCTTTGTGCCAACGACATCGGCTACCCCCTGGTGGTGCGTCCTTCCTACGTGCTGGGCGGCCGCGCCATGGAAATCGTCTTCAACGACGAGGAACTGAAGCGCTACATGCGCGAAGCGGTGAGCGTGTCCAACGAATCGCCGGTGCTGCTGGACCGCTTCCTGGACGACGCCATCGAAATGGATGTGGACGCCATTTGCGACGGCAGCCACGTGCTGATCGGCGGCTTGATGCAGCACATCGAACAGGCCGGCATCCATTCCGGCGACTCCGCTTGCTCGTTGCCGCCCTACGACTTGAGCGAAGCGCTGCAAGACCGTATCCGCGAGCAAGTGCGTTTGCTGGCCCACGCCTTGGGCGTGGTCGGTCTGATGAACATCCAGTTCGCCATCAAGGGCGACGATGTCTACATCCTGGAAGTGAATCCGCGCGCATCGCGCACCGTACCTTTCGTTTCCAAGGCGACCGGTTATCCCTTGGCGAAGATTTCGGCCCGTTGCATGGTGGGACAGACGCTGGAATCGCAAGGCGCGGTGGAGGAACGCATACCGCGTTATTACTCGGTGAAGGAGGCGGTGTTCCCCTTCATCAAATTCCCCGGCGTGGATCCCTTGCTGGGGCCGGAGATGAAGTCCACCGGCGAGGTGATGGGCGTCGGCGCCACCTTCGGCGAGGCCTATGCCAAGGCGCAGCGCGCCGCCAGCGTCAAGCTGATGAAGAGCGGGGTGATCCTGATTTCCGTGCGCGAGGTGGACAAGCCGCGCATGGTGCCCATTGCCCAGGGCCTGGTGGCCAAGGGCTACGAGTTGGTGGCGACGCCGGGCACGGCGGACGTGTTGAACGCTGCCGGCGTGCCGTGCCGTACGGTGTACAAAATGCATCAGGGGCGGCCGGACATCGTGGACATGATCAAGAACGGCGAAGTGCAGTTGATCATCAACACTACGGAAGGCAAGAAGGCCGTGTCGGATTCGTTCTACATCCGTCGCGAAGCGCTGCAACATCAGGTAACCTACACCACCACCCTTGCGGGGGCCAGGGCCACCGGTTTCGCCTTGAGCGAATTGGATCAAGGCGGCGTCAATTGCCTGCAGGCATTGCACCGCGAATTAACGTCATCATAGGCTGAGGGAATCACGCGAATGGCCGCCAAAGTACCCATGACCGCCCGCGGGGCGGCGAAATTGCGCGAAGAATTGACCCATCTGAAAACGGTGGTGCGTCCGCGCATCATCGAAGCCATTTCGGAAGCGCGCGCCCACGGCGACTTGAAGGAAAACGCCGAATACCATGCTGCTCGCGAGCAGCAAGGTTTCACCGAGGGCCGTATCTCGGAGATCGAGGCCAAACTGTCCAACGCTCAGATCATCGATGTCGCCACGCTGCACGCCGACGGGCGCGTGGTCTTCGGCGCGACGGTGGAGTTGGAGGAGGCCGGCGGTAGCGGCGTGGTGGTTTATCAAATCGTCGGCGACGACGAGGCCGACATCAAGGCCGGCCTGATTTCCGTATCCTCCCCCATCGCTCGCGCCTTGATCGGCAAGGAGGAAGGCGAGCTGGTCACCGTGCAGGCGCCAGGCGGGGACAAGCAGTTCGAAATCCTCTCCGTGGAATACAAATAGAGCGCCTTAGCGTCCCTCCCCGAGGCGGGGAGGGGGCGAAGCCGGTTCTTAGGTCGTTCCTTCGCGCCGTCTTTGCGACGGTTTCCTGGCGGCGGGACGGGAACGGGCCGGCGGTTTCGCCGCTTTGGGGCGTTCGGGATTTTTTCTATACAGCGTGACGATCTGTCCCAGGCTCTGCACCAAATCCGCTTTAAGCTGTTCGCAAAGCTCCCGGCCCATTTCCTGGCGCTGCTCCCGGTCGTCGTTGCGCAGTCTCACCTTAATCAATTCGTGGTGGTTTAACGCATTGTCTATTTCCGCGAGTACCGCTTCCGTTAAGCCGGCTTGGCCGGTGATGATGACGGGCTTTAATGCGTGCGCTTTGGCGCGCAAGGCTTTCTTCAACTGTGGGGTCACTCGGGATACTCCGGAAGGCGAAACGTGCTGCTGGGGGGCCCAGGCTGGGCGGGGAGGGTAGGATAATGGGCAAAAGTCAGAGCAGCAAGCGTTGGCTCACCGAACATTTCAACGACGACTACGTCAAGCGGGCGCAGAAGGAAGGGTTGCGTTCCCGCGCCGTGTACAAGCTGCGGGAGTTGGACGAGCGCTATCGTTTGCTCAAACCGGGCATGATCGTGGTCGATCTGGGCGCGGCGCCGGGCGGTTGGTCCGAGTACGCCGTTGGCCGTGTCGGAGCCAAGGGCAAGGTGGTGGCGCTGGATATCTTGCCCATGGACGCCATCGACGGCGTGGACTTCATCCAGGGCGATTTTCGCGAGGACTCGGTGTTGGCGCAATTGCGCGAAACCGTCGGGGCGGACAAGGTGCAGGTGGTGTTGTCCGACATGGCGCCGAATATGAGCGGCAGCAAGGCGGTGGACCAGCCGCGCGCCATCCACCTGGCCGAACTGGCGCTGGAAGCGGCGATAGAGCTATTGGCGGCCGGCGGCAGTTTCGTCATCAAGCTGTTCCACGGCGAAGGCTTTGACGACTATGTGCGGGAAGTGCGGCGCTGCTTCAGTGCCGTCTCCGTGAAAAAGCCCGACGCTTCCCGTTCGCGCAGCCGCGAGGTTTACCTGTTGGCGACCGGCTTTAAAGCGCGGTAGGAACAATAACCCAGTGCGTTAGTCTAAAATTTGCACTATGATCGTAATCGTGTCCACGCTTAGCGCGATCGGTGCCGAGCATGTGCCGGCGATCCCTCCCGGCCAAAGCGCCGATTCGGCGGCTGCAAGTTGCGCCCAGTGGGCGTTTCCATAGTAAAGCCACTGGGTTTGCGATAGACTTCCGACCATCCTTCCCCTAGGGAGCGAATACCCTTGAACGACATGCTAAAGAATATTCTATTGTGGGTGGTCATCGCCGTCGGCCTGATGGCGGTGTTCAACAATTTCGGCGGCCGTCGCGGTTCGATGGAATCCGGATTGTCGTACTCCCAATTCATCAACTCGGTCAAATCAGGCCAAATTCAGCAGGTGGTCATCGACGGCCAAGTGGTTAAAGGCAAAACCACCGCCGGCGATCCGTTCACTACCTACAGTCCCAACGATCCCCACATGGTGGACGATTTGCTGGCCAGCGGCGTGGAAATCAAAGCGCAGCCGCCGGAGACCCAGTCGTTCCTCATGCAGGTGTTCGTCTCCTGGTTCCCCATGTTGCTGTTGATCGGCGTGTGGTTCTTCTTCATGCGCCAGATGCAGGGCGGCGGCGCCGGCGGCCGGGGCGCTATGTCCTTCGGCAAGAGCAAGGCGCGTTTGCTGGAAGAAGACCAGGTGAAAGTGACTTTCGCCGATGTGGCGGGCTGCGACGAGGCCAAGGAAGAAGTGACCGAAATGGTCGACTTCCTCAAAGACCCCAGCAAGTTCCAGAAACTGGGCGGCAAGATTCCCCGCGGCGCGCTGATGGTGGGGCCGCCGGGTACAGGTAAAACCTTGCTGGCCAAAGCCATCGCCGGCGAAGCCAAGGTGCCGTTCTTCACCATTTCCGGTTCCGACTTCGTGGAAATGTTCGTCGGCGTGGGCGCCTCCCGCGTGCGCGACATGTTCGAGCAGGCCAAGCGCCACGCGCCCTGCATCATCTTCATCGACGAAATCGACGCGGTGGGCCGCCATCGCGGCGCCGGCCTGGGCGGCGGCCACGACGAGCGCGAGCAGACCCTCAACCAGTTGCTGGTGGAAATGGATGGTTTCGAAGGCAGCGAAGGCGTCATCGTCATCGCCGCCACCAACCGCCCGGACGTGCTCGATCCGGCTCTGCTGCGCCCCGGCCGTTTCGACCGCCAGGTGACGGTTGGCCTGCCGGACGTGCGCGGCCGCGAGCAGATACTCAACGTGCACATGAAGAAGGTGCCGGCGGCGGGCGACGTGGTACCGAAAGATTTGGCCCGCGGCACGCCCGGCTTCTCCGGCGCGGATCTCGCCAACCTGGTCAACGAGGCCGCCCTGTTCGCCGCGCGCAAGAACAAGCGCGAAGTGCAGATGGAGGACTTCGAAAAAGCCAAGGACAAGATCCTCATGGGCGTGGAACGTCATTCCATGGTCATGAGCGAAGACGAGAAAAAGCTGACGGCCTATCACGAAGCCGGCCACGCCATCGTCGGCCTGACCGTGCCGGAGCACGACCCGGTGTACAAGGTGAGCATCATGCCGCGCGGGCGCGCCCTGGGCATCACCATGTTCCTGCCGGAGCGCGACCAGTACAGCGCCAGCAAGCAGAAACTGGAAAGCCAGATTTCCAGCTTGTTCGGCGGCCGCATCGCCGAGGAAATCATCGTCGGTTCCGAACGCGTCACCACCGGCGCTTCCAACGACATCGAGCGGGCCACCAACCTGTCCCGCAACATGGTGACCCGTTGGGGCATGTCGGAGCGCTTGGGGCCGTTGTCCTACAGCGAAGAAGAAGGCGAAGTGTTCCTGGGCCGCAGCGTGACGCGGCACAAGTCGGTGTCCGACGATACCGCTCATTTGATCGACGAGGAAATCCGCTCTTTCATCGACCGCAACTACGAGCGTGCCGAGCGTATCCTGAAAGAAAATCTCGACAAGCTGCATGCCATGGCGCAGGCGTTGATTAAGTACGAGACCATCGACCGGGATCAAATCGACGCCATCATGGCCGGCAAGGAGCCGCAGCCGCCCCAGGGTTGGGAAGATACGCCGCCCAGCAGCGGCGGCGGCACGGCGGTGAGCGCCGACGATAAGCCGAAGGAAGACGACTCGGCTTCCATCGGCCAGCCGGCCGGACAACACTAAGACCGGCCCGATAAAAGCCCCGGCTCCGCGAGGAGTCGGGGCTTTTTGCTTTCTTACGCTTGCCCGCGACGCATTCCTCGGCCTCGGTCCGGAGGCGTAGGCTTTACCGGTTTCGAAGCCCTTGGGACGACGGGCTGAGGGGCGCGGGTTGGGTGGGGCTGCGCGGCGCGGGCGTCCGCCTTTTAGTGTGTTAGCTGCGGGCAAATAAAAAGGGCGGGAACCTGAGGAGGTTCCCGCCCTGTCGCGAGGCTTTCGAGAAAGCGTCGGATTAGTTGTGCTGAGCTGCCACTTTCTTTTCGATGTCGGTCAGCTTGGTGACTGCTTCTTCCAGGAACTTGGTGGCTTCGGGCATGTCGCCTTTTTCGGCAGCGGTGGTGGCGCTACGGAGACGGGCTTGAGCGTGCTGCAGGGTAGCGCCCAGGTAATCGCCGGTAACTTCCTTCATGTGCTGTTTGGTAGCCTTGAGGACTTCCAGGGTTTGGTCCTTGTGGCCGGCTTGAGCATGGGTCAGGGCTTCTTTCGCGCTGGAAACAGCTTCTCTGGTGTGCTTCAGCACGCCAGCGGCGTCTTCAGCGGCGATAGCGGCAACACTGGCCAAGCTCAGAGCGCCGGCAACCAGCACAGCGGCGAATTTCTTTGCATACATATTCAATTTTCCTCGATCTAAACATTATGGTTGTACGGCTATCGCGAGCCGGGTTGGCTTTGGCCTCACCCGACTTTGCTTCGTGCCGGCGTTGTCCCGAGGGCTAGCCCCGGCCACGTCGCTAATCTTAATAAAATTTACTGCTGATTGTCATGTACTTAATAATCGGTTAGGTGCGCGCGAGGCGCACACCGGAGTCGCGGCATGGCCGCAGCGGTCAATTAAGAGGATAATAACGGTTCCGCCCAGCCGATTTTCTCTCCGTGCCTCCCATCGCCAACCTGATTTTGTACTGCCGCGCCGGCTTCGAAAACGAATGCGCCGCCGAAATAGCCGATGTCGCCGCCGCCTTGGGCGTGCCGGGATACTGCAAGGCCAAGCCTAGCGCCGGTTACGTGTTGTACGTGCCCCACGACCCGGTTCACGCCGCCGATTTACGCAACATCGGCGTCGACCAATTGGTGTTCGCGCGGCAAGTGGTGTTGGGCGTCGAATTTCTGAATCAGCTACCGGTAACCGACCGCTTGCAAGCGGTGCTGCCGGCCATACAGCGGCTCGGCCGGGAATTCGGCGATTTGCGGTTGGAAACCGCCGACACCAACGAGGCCAAGGAATTGAGCGTCTTTTGCCGCAAGTTCGCCGCCCCCTTGCGTCAGGCGTTGCAGAAAGGCGGCGTTGCCGTCGGTACGGCGGGGACGCCCAACCTGCATTTGTTTTTTCTCAGCTCCACCGCGGTCCATCTGGGCTGGTCCATCCCGGATCGGGCCTCGCCCTGGCTCATGGGGATTCCCCGCTTGAAGTTTCCGACGGGAGCGCCCAGCCGTTCCACCTTGAAGCTGGAGGAGGCTTTTCTCACGTTTTTGTCCGAACGCGAGCGCGCGGACAAACTCAAGCCCGGCATGAGCGCCGTGGACCTGGGCGCCGCGCCGGGCGGCTGGACCTGGCAGTTGGTCAAGCGCGGCCTGCGCGTGGCCGCGGTGGACAACGGTCCCATGGCCGAAGCGTTGATGGCGTCGGGATTGGTGGAGCACTGCCGGATCGATGGTTTTCGCTATCGTCCGGCCCAGCCGGTGGATTGGCTGGTATGCGACATCGTGGAACAGCCGTCGCGCATCGCCGCCCTGATGGGGCGCTGGCTGGCGGAAGGGCAGTGCCGCAACGCGATTTTCAACCTGAAGCTGCCGATGAAAAGGCGCTACGAGGAAGTGCGGCGGTGCGGCGAGATTATCGAGGCCGCCGTGGCGGGCGGCCCGCTAGCCGGCCGCGTGCGATTCAAACAGCTCTATCACGACCGCGAGGAAGTGACCGGCTACGTGGGTGCTTGAGGTCGGCCGGGACGGCGTTCAATTTTTCTCGAAGGAGCGCCGCAGGTACCCCCACAAGCTGTGGTCGAGTTCGCGCGGCGGGACCACCACGCTGCTGTGCGGGGCGGTGACGATGACAGGCTCGTCGCTGGGACGGAAGTCGCCGTCCACGCCAGCCAGCAGGTCTTTATCGAAATACAGCGTGATACGCCGGCCTTCGCGCTCCTCGCCGCCGACCGCCATGGTGTAGATGTAATCCCAGCGGTCCTTGTGGAAAGCATCCTGGATTAACGGCGTGCCCATGACGTAGGCGACCTGGCGCTTGGTCATGCCGGGCTGGAGCTGGCTGACCATGACGTCGGTGACGGCGTTGCCTTGCTGGATGTCGATGCGATAAACGCCGGGCACCCAACTCCAAGCGCTTTGGGTGCAGCCGGAAAGGACCATGGCGGCGGCCAGTAGGAACGGAACGGGGTTTTTTGCCATGAATTCGGTTTTGATCGGGGGGGTTTTGGGGGAAAATGATAACCCATAGCGTTAGCGCTCACACGTTTAGTAGGAGTTATGAGTGGAAAATGAAAACATCCGCAATGTAGGCCTCAAGGTCACGGTGCCTCGCGTAAAAATTTTGCAGATGTTAGAGAGCCGTGGCGACGACGAGCGCCACCTGAGCGCGGAAGACGTATACAAAACCCTGCTGCACGAGGGCGAGGAAATCGGCTTGGCTACGGTCTACCGGGTGCTGACCCAGTTCGAGGCGGCCGGTTTGGTCAAACGCCACCATTTCGAAGGCGGCAACTCGGTTTTCGAGTTGAATCGCGGCGTGCATCACGACCATATCCTCTGCGTCAAATGCGGCCGGGTGGACGAGTTCACCGACGAGCTCATCGAGTCGCGTCAAAAGACCATCGCGGCCGAATTGGGCTACGCGTTGACCGACCATTGCCTGTATCTCTACGGCGTCTGCGCCGACTGCGGCAAGCAGTGAACCGGCGCATCGCCGCCGCCACCTGAAAGGATTTCCGTCCAACATGTTCCGTCCCCTTATCGTTTACATCGGCCTGCGCTATACGCGGGCCAAGCGCCGAACGCGCTTCATTTCTTTCATCACCCTCACTTCGGTGCTGGGCATCGCCCTGGGCGTTACCGCGCTGATCACGGTGTTGTCCGTGATGAACGGCTTCGAGGCGGAGCTGCGCGAGCGCATACTTGGCATGACGGCCCACGCCACCGTCACCGGCGGCGAAGGCAGCCTGCGCGACTGGCGCAGCCTGGAGCCCATGCTGCAAATGCAGCCCTCGGTGCTGGCTTGGGCGCCCTACGTGGAAGGCCAGGTCATGCTCACTTCCGACCGGCGCGTCAGCGGCGCCATGCTGCGGGGCGTGCTGGTGGACTACGAGCCGAAAGTGTCGGAAGTGGCCCAGCGCATCACCAAGGGCCGGCTGGATCAGCTCAAGCCCGGCGAGTTCGGCATGATCATGGGCGAGGAACTGGCCCAGGCGCTCGGCCTGATTCCCGGCGATCAAGTCACCGTCATCACGCCGCAGATGAACGCCACCCCGGCCGGCATCATGCCGCGCCTGAAGCGTTTCACCCTCACCGGCACCTTCAAGGTGGGCATGTACGAATACGACCGTAACTTGGCCCTCATCCACATGGACGACGCTGCCAAGTTGTTCCGCATGGAGGACGCGGTGTCCGGTCTGCGCCTGAAACTGGACGATTTGTTCAACGCGCCCAAGCTGACGCGGGACCTGGCCCAGGTGCTGGGGCGGGGCTACTACGTGTCCGATTGGACCCGCGCCCACTCCAACTTCTTCAAGGCGGTGCAGACCGAGAAGAGCGTGATGTTCATCATTCTGCTGCTGATCGTCGCCGTGGCGGCGTTCAACATCGTTTCCACCCTGGTCATGGTGGTGACCGACAAACGGGCCGACATCGCCATCCTGCGGACCCAGGGGATGACGCCGGCGGAAGTCATGGGCGTGTTCATGGTGCTGGGCACGGTCATCGGCGCGTTCGGTACCCTGGTCGGCTGTGTCGGCGGCATCGCCCTGGCGCTCAACGTGGAAACCCTCGTGCCCATGATCGAAAAAGCCTTCGGCGTGCAGTTCATGCCCGGCGACGTGTACTACATCAGCCAGCTGCCGTCCAAGCTGGTGTGGGCCGACGTGTACCAGATCGCCGGCATGGCCTTCCTGCTGTCCCTGCTGGCCACCATTTACCCCGCGTGGCAAGCCTCGCGCATCAAGCCGGCGGAGGAGCTGCGTTATGAATAAACCCACCGTGTTGCAGTGCAGCCACCTCTACATGCGCTTCGCCGAGGGCGGGCTGGACGTGGAAGTGCTCAAGGACGTCAGCCTGGCCGTGCACCAAGGCGACCGCATCGCCATCATGGGCGCCTCCGGTTCCGGCAAAAGCACCTTGCTGCACTTGCTGGGCGGCCTGGAAAAGCCGACGCGGGGCATCGTCGCCATGGACGGAATACAAATCGCCAAGCTCAAGGAGCGGGAACTGGCGCGCTTGCGCAACCGCGCGTTGGGTTTCGTCTACCAGTTCCACCATTTGCTGGGCGAATTCACCCTGGTGGAAAACGTCGCCATGCCCCTGTTGATCGGCGGTGAATCCGTCTCCAAAGCCAGCGCCGCAGCGAAAGACATGTTGGGCCGGGTAGGGCTGGCGCAACGCATGGAACACAAGCCGGGCGAACTGTCCGGCGGCGAGCGCCAACGAGCCGCCATCGCCCGTGCCCTGGTCACCCATCCCAAGTGCGTGCTGGCCGACGAGCCCACCGGCAACCTGGACAGCAAGAACGCCGAGCAGGTGTACGACCTGATGGTGGAACTGAACCAGACCCTGGAAACCAGCTTCCTGGTGGTCACCCACGATCCCCGCCTGGCGGCGCGCATGGATACGGTGTGGCACATGGAGGACGGGCGCCTGGCTACGCCCGCTGCCTAGCGGGAAAGCGCTTGCGCCGGCTTTTGCTGGAAAAACGCCGACGAGAGGCTTTGTCTACAGCGTGGCGGGTTGCTCCACGATCCCTGATGCTCCGGCAGTATAGGGGCCGTTAAGGGGCGGCCCGTTTCCGATAAACGCGCATTTTCGTCCGCGCCGGTTCGCACGTAATTTAGCTGGGTTAGCGCAGCGTAACCCAACAAAGAGGGCGGAACCTTTCTCCTGATTACGGTTAGGAAACCGGATCCGGCCCGCGCCCCGCAAGGCTTATGTCCCCCAACCCGCCGCGCGGCAAAAACCTCCCTCTGTAGGAGCGCGCTCTGCGCGCGAAAGGCCGGTCCCCGCGTGTGCGGGGGAAACTTCCCGCCCGACTACGTCAACCAGCTGCGGATGGGTCGATCCCCGCGTGTGCGGGGGAAACGCGAAGAGGCGCAGTTGGCATGGGCTACTTTAGGGTCGATCCCCGCGTGTGCGGGGGAAACGAACAGGGTGGCGTCTTCGGACAGCAATACCGAGGTCGATCCCCGCGTGTGCGGGGGAAACCTGGCGGTTGCAGGGCCTCATACGCCCGGCGGAGGTCGATCCCCGCGTGTGCGGGGGAAACATGATAATGACATCGAAGAAATGCGGAGGATTGGGTCGATCCCCGCGTGTGCGGGGGAAACGACGGCGCGGCCTTTTTTGTGTCGGGAAACCAGGGTCGATCCCCGCGTGTGCGGGGGAAACGTGGCGGGATAACGGTATTTTCTCCCACCGCAAGGTCGATCCCCGCGTGTGCGGGGGAAACCACAAATCGTCAAGTTGTTCCCGTTCGTCGTCGGGTCGATCCCCGCGTGTGCGGGGGAAACTTTGCTCCGCCGGGGATTCATCGGCCGCCCCCAGGTCGATCCCCGCGTGTGCGGGGGAAACGCTGGAGTGATCCTGACACTCCGCCGTCTTCGGGGTCGATCCCCGCGTGTGCGGGGGAAACAGCACCAGCGGCGTTTCCTGGTCGATCAAGCCGGGTCGATCCCCGCGTGTGCGGGGGAAACGTCTCCCGCGCGGATATTCGCGACCCCAAAGCGGGTCGATCCCCGCGTGTGCGGGGGAAACTTCGCCCAATTCTTTTAGCGTTGTTTGCATGCGGGTCGATCCCCGCGTGTGCGGGGGAAACCATACAACCACGGAACCGCATAACCATGGCTAAGGTCGATCCCCGCGTGTGCGGGGGAAACTCCAACCGGTCAGGCCAGCGGTAGGCGGACTCAGGTCGATCCCCGCGTGTGCGGGGGAAACGAAAGCAGCGCCACCCATGCGTGGAAATGGGCAGGTCGATCCCCGCGTGTGCGGGGGAAACTTTTTCACTACGCTAGCTGCGGGCGTTGCGTTGGGTCGATCCCCGCGTGTGCGGGGGAAACGCCGTTAAATCCACCGAACCCAGGCCGTAGAGGGGTCGATCCCCGCGTGTGCGGGGGAAACGAAGGCCGAAGTGTTCGTGCATGCGGCGATTAAGGTCGATCCCCGCGTGTGCGGGGGAAACATACCGCCGCCGGGGGCGTGACGCAACATGACGGGTCGATCCCCGCGTGTGCGGGGGAAACTGCTGTCGCTGTGTCGGCGGGATGGGGCTGGCGGGTCGATCCCCGCGTGTGCGGGGGAAACGACGCGGAGGACGAGGCGCTGCTGGGGTTATCGGGTCGATCCCCGCGTGTGCGGGGGAAACGCCCCGTGACATCATTGGGCTTTTTCTATTTAAGGTCGATCCCCGCGTGTGCGGGGGAAACGTTCATCGCTCAGATGTTGGGGGTTTAACATGGGGTCGATCCCCGCGTGTGCGGGGGAAACCCAAAACGTCGGCGCATGCAAAAATGGCCGGCGGGTCGATCCCCGCGTGTGCGGGGGAAACACAAGAAAGGCCGATGGCAAAACGTCGGCGCGGGGTCGATCCCCGCGTGTGCGGGGGAAACATGTCACGAGTGCTGCCCCACCCAAAGAACGTAGGTCGATCCCCGCGTGTGCGGGGGAAACGATCGAATCTTGGAGTATCGGACTCGGAGTAAGGGTCGATCCCCGCGTGTGCGGGGGAAACTTGCACCCGGAGGCCTTGAACAAGACAGCGGAAGGTCGATCCCCGCGTGTGCGGGGGAAACTTTATAAGCAATGCCCCCATTGTGGATATTACAGGTCGATCCCCGCGTGTGCGGGGGAAACGTGTTTAAAACCCAGCCAAGCGCTGCCTATCCGGGTCGATCCCCGCGTGTGCGGGGGAAACGCTGCCGTTTTGGAGCGGAACTCGGATATTGCGGGTCGATCCCCGCGTGTGCGGGGGAAACCGGCCTGTGCGTGTGACGACGTTATTTTTATAGGGGTCGATCCCCGCGTGTGCGGGGGAAACCAGCGCATTGCGGCCATCATTCTGGATTTGATGGGTCGATCCCCGCGTGTGCGGGGGAAACATGCGTATTTCATCAACACCGACTTCCTGGAAGGGTCGATCCCCGCGTGTGCGGGGGAAACCAGATTACGCGGATGCTTGTGAAGCGGCTCGAGGGTCGATCCCCGCGTGTGCGGGGGAAACGTCTCGTGCCCTGGCTTGCTCTTCCTTAGTGATGGTCGATCCCCGCGTGTGCGGGGGAAACGTTGCTAGCGTAATCCTGACCATACCGCGCAAGGGTCGATCCCCGCGTGTGCGGGGGAAACAAAACGATTTGTCGCGGATATCATCGAGTCCAAGGTCGATCCCCGCGTGTGCGGGGGAAACCGCCCCAAGTCCCTTGCCGATCTTGCACAGCAGGGTCGATCCCCGCGTGTGCGGGGGAAACGGCGAAGTGCAGCGGTTTTTGATCGGCGATCTGGGTCGATCCCCGCGTGTGCGGGGGAAACCCTAAGTAAGCGCCCACAAAAAACCCCGGATCGGGTCGATCCCCGCGTGTGCGGGGGAAACAACCACGTCAAGCGGCTACCCGATGGCTCCGTGGGTCGATCCCCGCGTGTGCGGGGGAAACTTCCATGTGCGGCGCAGGTCTCGGCTTTGGAACGGTCGATCCCCGCGTGTGCGGGGGAAACCCGTGGGATTGCCGGGGGTTTCCACCTTGTTATGGTCGATCCCCGCGTGTGCGGGGGAAACAGTGCTATAGGACACTGGGGCGGCGGTGGGCCAGGTCGATCCCCGCGTGTGCGGGGGAAACTAGGCTAACGATGGAACCAGGATTTTACGATAAGGTCGATCCCCGCGTGTGCGGGGGAAACTTTGGGTCAGATGGGTCAGATAAAACAAACAAGGGTCGATCCCCGCGTGTGCGGGGGAAACGACGAGAGGCAGCATGCCTTGTGTTTGATTTGAGGTCGATCCCCGCGTGTGCGGGGGAAACACAAACCGGCCAAAAACCAGGCGTGGAAGCCAAGGTCGATCCCCGCGTGTGCGGGGGAAACGGCGGTGAGCATCATGCTCTAGCGTCTACAGTGGGTCGATCCCCGCGTGTGCGGGGGAAACATTATTGTCGTGGCGGATAGAAAAACGGTGGCGGGTCGATCCCCGCGTGTGCGGGGGAAACTTTCCGTTTGATTTGCTCACCACACAAAAAGCGGGTCGATCCCCGCGTGTGCGGGGGAAACCCTTCATGTCCTCGGCGATTTCCACGAAAACGGGGTCGATCCCCGCGTGTGCGGGGGAAACGGCGCGAACCGTTGCAGGCCTGCGCCCGACGAGGTCGATCCCCGCGTGTGCGGGGGAAACGACAAGGCTAAGGCGGCGCAGGCGTTGGCTGAAGGTCGATCCCCGCGTGTGCGGGGGAAACATTCCTTTCTGGCAACATAACTCTTTGATTCTGGGTCGATCCCCGCGTGTGCGGGGGAAACGAACTTTTGCGCAAGATCGGCAAAGAACTCGGAGGTCGATCCCCGCGTGTGCGGGGGAAACAGCTGGCCGGCCGTTCCGCCATTTCCCCCCATGGGTCGATCCCCGCGTGTGCGGGGGAAACAGAGTTTTATGACCGAGTAACTGGGGCGGTAAAGGTCGATCCCCGCGTGTGCGGGGGAAACAACGCTGTGGACGATGCCGCTAACGAATACACGGGTCGATCCCCGCGTGTGCGGGGGAAACCATACAACCACGGAACCGCATAACCATGGCTAAGGTCGATCCCCGCGTGTGCGGGGGAAACCGCACCAGGCGCATGAACGCCCGCACGTAGTCGGGTCGATCCCCGCGTGTGCGGGGGAAACGCAGATGGTCGATGCCGCCCAGTTGTTTGCCAGGGTCGATCCCCGCGTGTGCGGGGGAAACGGCGTGAATTTCTCCAGCATTCGCCAGGGCACGGGTCGATCCCCGCGTGTGCGGGGGAAACCGAACCCCAGCGGGCCGGCGTCTTTGCCATAGAGGTCGATCCCCGCGTGTGCGGGGGAAACCCCTGCGCGAATGGGTGGCGGGCGGCAAAAAGCGGTCGATCCCCGCGTGTGCGGGGGAAACGAACGCAGACGATTGACGGCGTATCGGCGCAGGGGTCGATCCCCGCGTGTGCGGGGGAAACTCGGCGATGGGCGTGCGCCACAGCTCGCGGTTGGGTCGATCCCCGCGTGTGCGGGGGAAACATCAGGATAATAGTTTTTGGAACTTCCGATAAGGGTCGATCCCCGCGTGTGCGGGGGAAACGCAACCACTCGTATGCGCGCTGGGTCATGCCGCGGTCGATCCCCGCGTGTGCGGGGGAAACGACGCATCCACCGATTTCAGGCGCGGCTTGTGGGGTCGATCCCCGCGTGTGCGGGGGAAACATTGCCTCGCGCCGTCCTCGCCCTGGCAATAGGGGTCGATCCCCGCGTGTGCGGGGGAAACGAAACGACGTTAAGCGGCTACCTGATGGCTCCGGGTCGATCCCCGCGTGTGCGGGGGAAACGTTGAAGCCGGGTTTAAACAGCTAGCAAGAAACGGTCGATCCCCGCGTGTGCGGGGGAAACACCGAGGACGCATAAATGGGCGAGCTGATCGCAGGTCGATCCCCGCGTGTGCGGGGGAAACGTTGCCGCCAGTGCCAGGCCAGCCGCTTTACAGGGTCGATCCCCGCGTGTGCGGGGGAAACTATGGGAGACGTACCGCCAGGCGCTGCGCGATAGGTCGATCCCCGCGTGTGCGGGGGAAACGGTTGTTGCTTCAGGCCGGCGACCCTAACGCCGGGTCGATCCCCGCGTGTGCGGGGGAAACCCGACGATTACCCAATCATTACATGTTGTGTAAGGTCGATCCCCGCGTGTGCGGGGGAAACCCCTGCGCAGCAGATGGCACCGTTACGTTGATGGGTCGATCCCCGCGTGTGCGGGGGAAACGTCCCAGTCGTGATTGTTAATTGGTTGGCGTTGGGTCGATCCCCGCGTGTGCGGGGGAAACCGAAGCAGTCCAGCGCCACGCAGGCATACTGGGGGTCGATCCCCGCGTGTGCGGGGGAAACAAAACCATGTCTGCGCGCGGGCTAAAAAATGAGGGTCGATCCCCGCGTGTGCGGGGGAAACTCATCAACGAATTTTTGTAATTCGTCATAATCGGGTCGATCCCCGCGTGTGCGGGGGAAACCTCTTCTGCCAACTCAAAGCCAGGAAGAACCAGGGTCGATCCCCGCGTGTGCGGGGGAAACGCGGCTTAATCACTAGGAGAATTTCAATGGCTGGGTCGATCCCCGCGTGTGCGGGGGAAACCCCCGTACAAATAAGCCCGTCGCCGCGCCAGCGGGTCGATCCCCGCGTGTGCGGGGGAAACACCCCGCGACTGCGCATCCAGCAGCCGCGCCCAGGTCGATCCCCGCGTGTGCGGGGGAAACTCGCCTCGGCCATGTCGGGATCAACCAGCCGCAGGTCGATCCCCGCGTGTGCGGGGGAAACCCATCCGGCCTGCTGGCATATTTGGCCTGGGCGGGTCGATCCCCGCGTGTGCGGGGGAAACCCCGACGACAAAAAAGCCGTAGAGGATGCGAAAGGTCGATCCCCGCGTGTGCGGGGGAAACACCCACTCTTCGATTGTGCTTGCTGCGTTTGAAGGTCGATCCCCGCGTGTGCGGGGGAAACTCCATGAGTTCACGGGGAGGCTAACGGCTAAAGGGTCGATCCCCGCGTGTGCGGGGGAAACGCAATCACCACGTCAGCGGAGGGAGAAACAAGGGGTCGATCCCCGCGTGTGCGGGGGAAACAATATGTGCCATCATCATTTGCTACTGTCCGCAGGTCGATCCCCGCGTGTGCGGGGGAAACTTTGCGGGCTGCATGTTGGCAACAATATCCAAGGGTCGATCCCCGCGTGTGCGGGGGAAACGAAGACGAGGATTTCGACACGGCGCGCGATTTCGGTCGATCCCCGCGTGTGCGGGGGAAACCCTAATCGCTAACGCAATGAATCATAACAAATTGTTAAAAAACACGCCCTTTGGCTAACGGGGGGCATCGCTGGGCGTTCAATGCCGTCGGGTGACGATCAGGCCGTCCAGTTCCAGCAATTCCACCGGCGGCAACCCCAGTACGCGCACATTTTGTCCGCCGGGCATTTTGGCGTCGTGCCAGACCATGACGACGGAAGCCTCCTGTTCCGCCACGAACCAATCGTCCAGCACCGCCCAGATACGTTCCCGCACGGCGGGCGATAAATACGGCGCGCTGTAGACGCCGGGCGCCAGCTCCAGCATGGAGGAGGCGAGGAATCCCCGCACCCGTGTCGCGACGTTACGGGTTACCACCACGGTCATCGACATGGAGCAGCTCCTTGGTGCGGTCGATCATTTTGGGGATGACCTGCTGCTTGCGAAACAGCCGCGCGGCTTCCTTGCGCAGTTCCCGTTCCAACAGCAGTTCCGGATTGTCCTGGACGCGCTTGGCGACACTGAAGGCCAGGGGCAACACCAGTTCCGCCCGGTACAGGTCGGCCAGGTCCAGGGTGAAGGCGTTGCTGGAGTCCTCGTGGATAAAGCCCAGCGGCGGCAGCGCGCCCACGGCGGCCACCGCCACGTCGGCGGCGGCTTCCACAAACGTTGCGGCGTGGTTGATGGCCTGATTGGGGATGTCGCAGGCGTTGGGGTTTTGCCGGTCGTAGCGGCGGCCCTTCCAATTCACGCCGTGCTGTTCGGCCACCAGGCGGTAGGTGGCTTTCATGCGGGCGCCTTCGATGCCGCGCAGTACGGCGATGTCCCTATGGGGCAAGACTTCGCCGAAGCGGAAGGCGTACATGCGCCGGGCCACGTCCAGCCGGGCTTTTTCGTCGGCCCACAAACGGGCGTGGGCGCGGGCCACTTCCGAACGGCCCTGGCCCATGGGCGGGGCGGTGTAGAACTTGACGCCGCCTTCGCCCACCGCCGCCAGCAGGGTGCCGTGGCGCGCCAGAACACGCAGGGCGTCGTGGCTGACGGTGCTGCCCGGCCCCAGCAACAGCAGAGAGACGCCTTGGTAGGGGATAGCATAGTCGCCGGCCTTGAGGGTTTCCGATTCGGCGGCAAGGAAATGCAGGGTACCGTCTTCCACGCTCAGCTTGCCCCGTTCCAGCCACAGCAGGCCGTGGCGGTCGGCGTGGGGGATGCGCGATTCGGCCAACCCTAGGCGTCCGGCCAACAGGGTGCTGCTCATGGGGCGGGCCTCAGCAGCAGCATGCCGTAGCCGAAGGCGCGGTGGCGGCCGATGCCGCGCGCCAATAGCGTTTGGAACGCCGTGCCGTCCTGTACGGTGAGTATGCCGCCGAGCTTGGCTTGCGGTGCGAGAAAATCGCGCCGGCCGGCGCCCTCCGCCTTGCGCAGCAGCCGCACGATGCGGAAGCCTTCCAGGCTGTAGTCTTCCAGTATGGCTGCCGTGCCCAGTTGGTGTTCCAGCCAAAGGCGATAGACCGCGTCGCGGCTGTCCGGCTGTTGGCCGGATGCTTCCCGTTCGCGCACATGGCGGCGGTAGATGTCGTCTTCGTTTTGCTTCAAGCGGCTGATGGGGCTGGCCAGCAGTTCAAAGCCCAGCCGACGGCCGGCGCGCCATTGGGCCGGCATGGGCTTGGCGGCGAAGTTTGCTTCGAGGGGACACACTTGCAGCGCCAGGGGTGAGGCGAAGGCCTGGGCGTGTTCGATCAGTTGTTCGCCGCTCTGGCTGGAAAACCCCAGCAGCCGGGGCGGCTGGCGGTTGCGGCTGTCTTGCAGCAGGCGGAAAGGCTTGATGGCGCCCTGGCCGAATACGGCGGTGAGCCAGGCGTGGGCGGTGTAGCCCAGGTCTTCGTCGCGGCGGCTGTTGAGCCCTTGTTGTTGGGCGAAGCGGAACAGCGCCGCTGGATCCGGCCGCAGTTCGATGAGATGGAGATTCTGGCTGTTCGCGCTCATGCTTGCAGCTCCAACAGCCCTTCCACGCGCAGGCGGCGCCCAGCGTGGATTTGGTTGCGCCAGTCGCGGCGGTCGTAGATCGGGATTTCCTGCGCGTTGGCGTTCGCGCCCAGGCGGGCGGGCCAGCAGGCTTGCAGCCGCACCGCCTGATCGGCCTCCGGGGAAGGGGCCGTGGCGTTTTTCCGTAGCCGCTGCCTTTCGCAGCGCGGCTCCCGGCGCAAGGCGGCCAGCACGTCGTCGGCCTCCACCTGGCGCAGCAACAGCGGCTCGCTGGGCAAACAGGTTTTGCGGCCGAGGAACAGCGGGCGGGCCGGTTCGCGCAGGGCGGCGGCGAGGTCGGCCAGGTTGGGGCTTCCCGTCACTCCCTCTCTTGCAGGGAGAGCCCCATGCATCGTGCCGACGCCGGATGGTTCACCGGAACCGGCGTTTTCGGTCCCCTCTCCCACCCGGGAGAGGGACAGGGTGAGGGGATTTGAAGGCCATGGCTTTTTATTTCCCTCACCCCAACCCTTTCCCGAAGCCTGACTTATTCCGCTTTGCGGCGGCTTTCCCTTGGGGAGAGGGGGCCGGAGAGGTTCGGCCGCATCCTTGAGAGCTACGGCCACGGTCATGACGCCGTTGGCCCAGTAGTGGCGGTAGCGCTGGTGGGTCCCGAAAGCCGCCGCCGCGCCGCCGGCCCGGTGTTCCGGCTCGCCGCGCGTGGTCCAGCCGGGCTCGCGCATTTTCGGCTGTCCCAAATCCACCGTGTGGTAGTCCAGCAGGGCTTGCGGCTCCACGTCCCAGCGCGCGGCATACTCGATGCGCGCTTGCAGGGCTTCCAACGCTTCGGCGTCGCCGTGGCGGTAGCCCAGGGCATTGCCGAACAGCCCGGCCAGCAGCGACAGGCCGGGAAACCGCTCGGTCGGTCCGTGCTGGTCCACCATGACGCCGCCGAAGCTCATCAGCGGTGCGTCGAAACGCAATAGCAGGATGTCCATGTCAGGCTCCGAACACAGCGTCGAGAATCTGTTTGACGGCTTGGTCCAGCGGCAGACGCGGCGCGGCGTTTTCCGGCCATTGCTTGCGGGTGGCGGCGGCGCGGTGGCCGGCGGTGGCGCCGTACATGGCGTCCACGTCGGCAAGATAGCACCCCATGGCATCGACGGCGCTTTGCATCACGTCCCCTTTCGCCGGCAAGGCTTTTAGGTAAGCGTTGGCCAGACAGCGCGGCTGTTTGGCGCCGGCTTCCAGCAGCAGGAAGTCGCTGTAGGCATAGGGCGCGGTGGCGCCCAGTTTGGCGCCGGGCGACACGGTGGCGATGGCTTCGATCAGGCCGGCCAGCACCTGGCGGGCGTCGGCGGAATCCTGTTTGGCCCAGTCCTTGGCGTCACAGCCGGTGAGGTTGGAAATCAGCAAGGGGATGTCCACTGCCACATAGCCGTAGTACAGCCCGGCGCCCAGTTCCATGTCGCCGGCGTGGGCGGCGCCGGTTTCATCGTCCAAGTTCAAGTCGTCCACCACGGTGAAGTAATCCACCTCGGTGTCCAGGCCGTGGACGGTGAAGGCGTGGGCCACGTGCACGGCGGCGTCGCTGCGGGCGAGGATGTCGGAGGTGACGAAGCGGCCGAACATTGCGCCTTCCAGTCCGGCGTACAGATCGCCGTGGCCGGCCTGCTTGAGCATGGCCTTGAAGTTCTTTTTATCGGTTTTGAGCTTTTGCTTGAGGGTATCCAGGGCCGCTTTTTCGTCGCCGGCTGTTGCACATTCCGTCAGCAGGCCGACGAAAAAATCGGCCTCGGGCCGGCCGAACAACACCGGTTGCTTGAGGGCCAGGGAGCCGTCGTCCTCCACGCCACCGTCGATAACGGCGTCGATCAGCGCTTTGGCCAGGACGCGCGCCAAGGTTTCCGCCACGCCGGCCTGGATCAGCTCCGGCAGGACGATGCGGCCGAAAAACTGCCGGGAGCGGATGCCTTGCGGCAACTTGACGGTGTCTTGCAGGTTTTCCCGCCAATGGCGCTTGAGGCATTGCGACGAAATCCGCAGGCGCGGCTTGTCGCCGAAGGGGATGCGTTTGGCCAGGCCTGCGTCGTCGCGGTTGAGCAGGGTGGCGTGGTAAGAGGTGAGGCTGTGGATTTGCAGAAACATGGCTTAGTCCTTGTGGTCTTTGTGGTTGCGATAAAACTCGCGGGCGATGGCGAGGCGGGCGGCTTCGCGTTTTTCTTCTCCGGTGGAAAGCAATAGGCGGGCGAACTGCACCCAGTTGCAGGTAGCGTTCTTCGCCGCCAGGAAGCGCACGGCGCGCAGCAGCAGGGTGTGCAGGGTGTCACCCTCGGCGGCCAGCAGCCGTTCCAGGCGTTTTTCCGAGTAACCGGCTTCGGCCAGCGCCAGCCCGGCGGCGCGGTCCGGCCGGTGCGGCCTGGGACACATCAGGGCGATGCCGGATACGATGGCCATCCAGGCGTTTCGCTGGGCCTCCCAGTCGGGCGGCAGATGTTTGAAAGCGAAGCGGTAGAAAGCCAGGCTGGGTGGCGCGTCCGGGCTGAGCCGGCGCAGGGCCGCGCGTTCGCCGCTGGGGAAATGCTCGGCGTCGATGGTGGCGGCGATGTGGCCGATGCTGGACGCCAGCGTGGCGGCGGGCTTTTCCGGCGCTTCAGGCGGAATGCTTGGCATCATGGGTGGTCTCCTTGAGTTGCTCGAACGTTTTGAAAAGCGTGCCGTAAAACAGCCCTTCGGCTTTGACCCGCGAGCGATAACGGCGGCCTTCGCGGGCGGGATAGCGGGCGATGGCGTCTTCCAGCACCGCTTTGGCTTTGTCGCGCAGGGCTTGCAGCCATTCCAGCCGTGCGGCGTCTTTGTCTTCCTGTTCGGCTTGGCGCCAGAGCCAGGGGAAAAAGTCGGCGGCCCAGGTTTCGCTGTATTGCTTGGCGGTGTCCGTCAGCCATTGGTTGACTTCGCGCCGGTCGAAATTGATCTTTTCCGGTCCGCCTTCCAATAGGGCGATGACGGCGGGCTTGAGCACGCGGTTTTGCATTTCCTTGGCGTCGTTCAGCGCGGTCTTGCTGAGTTCGGCCAAGCGTTTGCGCTCGTCGGAGCCGCGCCGGATCGAGCGGCGCGCTTTGCCGGGCGGGATGGGGAGCGATGCGTGATGGAAGCCGTCGGTGGTGCCTTGGCCGCGCACCAGCACGGTGGCGGTGAAGCGGCAGTCCGGGCTGTCTGCTTCGGCATCGGCCTGCTGCATTTCCGCCGGTTTGTAGCCGTCTTTGAACAGCAAATTGCGCAGCAATTCGGGGCTTAGCCCGCTGGCCGATACGGTGAGTGCCGATTGGCCTTTTTTCTTGTCGTTGAGATTGATGGGCGTCCAGGGGTCGCCCAAGACGCCGCCGGTTTCGCCGGCAGCGATGCGCGGCGCTTTGGTCGAAGCGCCCAGCGCTTGGATGCCGCCGGCGGCGGGCAGCAGGCGCACGGCGCGGGCGATTTCGATGTATAAAGGGTCCAGCGCCGCCAGGCTTAAACTGCTCTTCAAGTCCCAGGGCAATATCCACAACAGGACGTGGCCTTGGGCTTGGTACTTCCAATCGCCGGCCAGCAGTTCGCCGCGCACGGCCTGCAGCCGGGCGGTATCGCGGTGCCAGCGGCGGCCGGGGCGTTGGCTATGGGCGAGGGACACTACGGCGCGGCTGCCGAAACCGCCGTTCATGCGGGCGATGCCGTAGTTTCCCTGGCCGAAAAAGCCGCTCATGGTTTGCAGGCTGATCAAGGCGTATACCCAGTTTTCGGGCAGCGGCCGACCGGCTTTGCTGGATTTGATGTCGTGGTTTTTGGCGGTGGGCAGCACGTCCAGGGCATCCGGAGTCGCGGCCTTGGGTTTGAAGTCGGCAAAGTCGCCCGGCTTCGGTACGGGCGCTTGCATAAACGCCGGCTGGGTAACGTCTTCGATCACCAAACTCCAGGCGCAGTCGTCTTCCCGCCCGGTCAGGCGGCGGATGCCGGTCAGCCAGAAGTCGGCGGTTTGGTGGGGATCGGTTTGGTTTTCCCGCGCCAGGACGGCCCCGGCGAGATAACACAGGAAGACGTGGAAGGCGTCTTCCTGGTGGCGTTGCAGGCCAAGCAGGGATTCCACCCGGTCGCCGCCCAGGGCTTCGAGCAGTTGCGGCAGGCTTAAACAGGCCAGTCCGTCCGGGGTTTGCGTGCGGAACACGGGGTCAGTCAGCAGGTTCATCGAGTTTCTCCAGTCCATAGCGGGAATAGCGGTAACGTTGGCCGCCGTAGCGCAAGTCGATGTTTTCGCCGTCCTGGCGCAAGACTTCGGCGGTTGCTTCGGCGGTGTTTTTCGGGGCGAGGTGGCCGGGGATGAGGATTTCCGCCAGTTCGATGCCGAAAGGGCCGGGTACGGCGGCGGCCAGTGGGATGCGCAGGGTGTCCAGTCCCAGCCGCGTACGGGCTTGGGCGTTTTTTTCGATGTCGTTGAAAGCACAGTCGCCGAACGGCTTGTCGTAAAGCGCGGCGGCGTAGTGGGCGGCGAGCTCCTTGGCCAGGACACCGCCGTCCATTTTTTCCCCATGCTTGGCCCAGCGCTCGCCTTGCAGGCTGGCCAAGCGCTGCGGGTGGGTGGCGCCTTCCACCAGGCGGCGGTTGTCCTGGGGAATTTCCACCACCGGCTGCTCGATCAGCAGGAGCCGGGTCAGTTCCAGCGTGCGCAGGTCTTCGTAGACGCTGCCCAGGCCGGATTGTTTCGCTTCGCCCAGCGCTTCGCCCTTAGCGTCCAACAGTGCTTCCAGGCCGGCGCAATCCGGCGTCAGCACGGTGCAGCGCGGCACGGCGAAGCCGGCGGGCCGCTCGCGCCCATGCCGATGCAGGCGGCCGACGCGCTGCAACAGCACATCCGCTGGGCACAGGTCGGTAATGAGCCAATCGGCGTCGATGTCCAGGCTTTGTTCCAAGGTCTGCGTGCCGATCAGCAGCGCCGGGCCGACGGGCGTGTTTTTGCCCCAACGGTCGCTGACGGCTTGGTCCAGCAATTCGCGGTCGCTGGGGCTGAAACGGCCATGATGGGGGCAGACGGTGCTTCCGCAGCGGAACAGCCAGTCCTTGACGATGGCGGGGTGTTGTTCGGCGGCGCGTTGCAAGGCGACCGCACGCGCCACGGTGTTGAGCACCACCAATACCCTGGCTCCTGCCCGCAAGGCTTCGGCCAGTTCCGGCAGCAGCTTGTCCGGCTGGGCCAGCCAAGCGCGAAGTTGAAACACCACGGTCTTGCCTGAGTCCTTCGTTGCGGGTTCCACTGGCAAGGCAACGCCGCCCAAATCGGTATACGTGGGATAAGGGGCGGCGCAGGCGCCGGCATGATCCGGCAACGCGGCAACGGCGCAGCCGCCGGCTTGCAGGAGTTCCGTGCGGGCGGCGGCGCCCAGGGTGGCGGAAAGCAGCAGCGCATGGCCGCCCATTTGCCCGACGTGGTGGGCCAACAGCCCGCGCAGCAGTCGGCGCATGTAGGCGTCGGAGGCATGGACTTCGTCCACCACCAGCAGGCTGCGGTCCAGGCACACCGAGCGCATCTGGGCGTGCTTGGTTTGCACGGCGGACAGCAGTGCCTGGTCGATGGTGCCCACCGCCACCGTGGCGGCCAAGAAGCGCTTGGGATGCTCCGCCGCCCATTGCCTTGCGTGCCGGTGCTGGTTTGGGTCGTCGTGGTGGAGTACCCGCTCGTCGGGCAGCAGGCTTTGCACTTCGGCGCCATCGACGCGCGCATAGCGCGGCACGGCCAACACCGCCACGGGGCGCTGCTGCGGGTCGGGAAAGGCCTGTTCCAAATAGCTCAGCACGCGCCGGTACAGCTCTCGTGCCGCCACCCGTGTGGGCAGGGCGAAATACAGGCTGTCCACTTGGCCGGCGGCGAACAGGTGGAAAAACCGCGCCAGGGCTGCTTCGGTTTTGCCGGAACCGGTTTCCGCTTCGGCGATGAGCAGGCGGGCTTGGGGATCGTCGGCGGCGAGGCGGTCTATGGCTGCCTGCAAGGGCCGCGGCGCATAGCCGAAGCGCTGCTGGAACGCGGCGGGATGTTGAGCCAGATAAGCTTGGGCCGGCGCCGCGTCCAGGCCCACGGCAAGGAGGGCGCGCTGGGCGACTTGGCGGGTAATTTCTCCGTCGCTGGAACGATCCAGCGGAAAAAATCCCTGGTGCGAGCCCAGCCAGTCGGCCAGCATCACCAGCCCGGCAAAACGGTGTTGCAACGCCGCTGCGTTGGGGATGGGCTTGCCGCCATCGTTAAAGGCGGCGGGAAAGGCAAGTCTTGCGGTTTGCAGCAATTCAGCGATGGCGGCCATGGGGTCTCGGCCGCCTGCGGCGGACCACCAACGGGTTTTGGCCGGGTAGTAGTTGCCGGTTTGCTCGCTGGGATCCAATTTGATCGGCGCACCGTGGTGGGACCAAGAGGCGAACAGGAAGTCGCACAGCGCTTCCTCGGAGGCGAACCAGCTTTGCAGAGTGTCGAGTTGCAGGGCAGTGTCGAAGGCTTCGCTCAGCCGTTCTTCAAACAGCAGCGGCGCCAGTTCGCGGATATGTCCGGCGCGGGGAGCCTTGGGATCGAATGCCTTGTCTTGAAAGCCCAGGTTGGCTTTGCCAACGTCGTGCAGCAGGGCGATGACCGCCAGCCGTTGCAATTGCGCGTCGTCCAAGGGCTGGCCGGCGGCGGTTTGCAGCCGGGCGCGGAAGGCGGGCAAGGCGGTGAGGGTCTGGAATACCGCCGCCACGTCCAAACAGTGCTGGGCGAGGGGCAGCCAGGCGAAGGGTTTGCCGGGTTCGTTGCGGATTTTTCCCCAGTAACCGGTCCATTGGTTCATGCGTGGCTCCTTGCCTGTGTCGGGCGGCTGTCCTAGGCGGTGGTTGCAGCCTGGTGCCTGACCGAAACCGGCAGGCACTGGGCCAATGCCGCTGCCCTATTGCTGCGGCGTATTGAATTTAGCATCGGCTCTCCGCTTCTGCTTGGTTGCGCGCAGTATTCAGGAGGTAAGTTTGTTCAGGTAAGCCTGGGCTTTCGTTTGGAGAATCTTCCATTGTTCCTGCAGCAGTGTGCGGATTCGTTCGGCCGGCGGCGATGCCCAGGCTTGGACGGCAGCCTCGGCCGATACTTTCCACAGCGCCTTGGCGTGGGGCTCTACACGGACCCAGGCCTGCGACAGCAAAGCGACGGCTTTGTCCGATCCCGGAATCAGCGGCTTGTGTTCCACGACGATGCCCTGGCGGCGCAGTTTGCGTTCGTCCCAGGCGCGTTGCACGTGCCGGCGCCAGAGGGCATGGACGCCGAAGTAACCGGCTGCGGCGCCCAGCACCATGAGGATCAGGCAACCCAATAGGAACGGCGCGCCCAGTTCCCAGGCGGTTTCCAGGCTGAACACCTGGGAAAAGGCGGAGAAGGCGAACGTGTCCCGTCCCAGCAGCAGGGCGCCGACCCGGTAGGCGAAGTAGTACATGGGGATCCAGGTGACGGGATTGGTGATCCAAACCAGGGATACGGCAATCGGCAGATTGGCGCTGAAGAACACGGCCAGGACGGCGGCGATGGCCATTTGCCAGGGCAGGGGCGGCGTGTACATGGCGAACAGGCCGCAGGCAAAAGCATTCGCCACCGAGCGGCGGTTGATGTGCCACAGGTTGGGGCTGTGCAGGCGGTCGCCGAGAAATTGCAGGCCTTCGATTTTGCGGATTTTGTCGGGGTCCGGCATGTAGCGCTGGAAGAGTCTTTTCGGCATGGCGGGCTCCCGGTGCTTGTTGTTGTTGGCGGCTAGGGTCGCGGCCATTCTAAACTGAATGGGTTGCCTTCAAAGGATAAAGCCCCCTGGAAAGGAGTCCGCATGCATAACCGGATTTGGCCCGCGCTGGCTTTTGTGGCCGGGGTGTCGTTGCCGCAGCAATGGGCCGCTTTGCCCGGTTGGCCGTGGATCGTGTCGGCTTGGCTGGCCTTTGCGCTGTTGGCTGGCCGGCGCCGGGTCGTGGCGGCGGCGCTGGTTCTGGGGATGGCCTGGGCGCTGAGTTTCGCCGCGTGGCGTTTGCAAGAGCGTTTGCCGGATCGCCTGGAAGGCGAGGATCTTGCCGTCGTCGGCGTGATCGCCGATTTGCCGGAACGCTTTGCCCACGGCTGGCGTTTCGATTTTTCCCCCGAGCCCGCGGCCGGCTTGCCGGGCCGCTTGCGGCTGAGTTGGTACGACCAGCATCCTCTGCCCAAGGCCGGCGAAACCTGGCGTTTAACGCTGCGGCTGAAGCGGCCCCGCGGCACGTTCAACCCCGGCGGTTTCGACTACGAGCGCTGGCTGTTCGCCCAGGGCGTCGGCGCCACGGGGTATGTGCGGCCTTCGCCGGACAATCGGCGCTTGGCCGAGGGCGGTGCGTTCGATTTCCAGGTTTGGCGGCAGCGCTTGGCGGACAACGTCGATGCCGTGCTGTCCGGCAAACCCTTCGCCGGCATGGTGCGGGCCTTGGTCATGGGAGACGAGAGCGGGATTAGCCAGGCGCAATGGCGGGTGCTGCGGGCCACCGGCACGGCCCATTTGGTGGCGATTTCCGGTTCGCACATCGGCTTGGTGGCGGGGCTGGTGTTTTGGCTGGTAAGCAAGGCGGCGGCGCGGTTGGGCCTCCAGCGCTGGTCGCCGCCGTCGGTGGGCGCGGTGGCGGCCTTGCTCGCCGCGCTGGGATATACGGCGCTGGCGGATTTCGCCATTCCCGCCCGCCGCGCCTTGGTCATGGCGGCTGTGGCGCTGTGCGCCGTGCCGTGGCGGCGCCATGTGCGGCTGAGCGACGTCTTCGCTTCCGCGCTGTTTCTGGTGGTGTTGCTGGACCCCTTCGCAGTGCTGGCGCCGGGCTTTTGGCTGTCTTTCGCAGCGGTGGCTTTGATCCTGTTGGCGGTGGCCGGACGGTTGCGTCCCGCCGCCGGCTGGCGCGGGTTTTTGCGGGCCAATTGGGCCACCGGGCTGGGCTTGGCGCCCCTGTTGGTCTTGCTTTTTCAGCAGGCGCCGTGGGTGTCACCCCTGGCGAATTTGATCGCCATTCCTGTTATGGGCACCTTGGCGGTGCCGCTGTCCTTGGCGGGCGCGGCGGCTTTGGAGTTGGGTCTCGATTCCTCCGGCTGGCTGTTGCAGGGGGCGGATCAGCTGCTGCAATGGTGTTGGCTGCCGTTGCAGTGGTTGGCGGACTGGCCCCGGGTCGATTGGGGCCGGCCGGCGCCGCCCGGCTGGAGCTTGGCCCTGGCCGGGCTGGCGGCAGTGCTTTGCTTAATGCCGCGCGGCTTGCCGGGCCGTTGGCTGGCTGTGCCGCTGGTGTTGCCGGCCGTCGTTTGGCAGCCGCCGATGCCGGAGGAGGGCGGTTTCCGCTTGACGGCCTTGGACGTGGGGCAGGGCTTGGCGGTGGTGGTGCGCACCGCCAGCCATACCCTGGTCTACGATGCCGGCCCGCGTTTCGGCGCGGACGTGGATTCGGGGCGCTCGGTGGTGGAACCGTTCCTGCGTGCCACCGTCGGCCCGGCCATCGATGCGCTGGTGGTCAGTCACGGCGACAACGACCATATCGGCGGGGCGGATTACCTGTTGGAGGCCCTGCCGGTGGCGCGGCTGTACACCAGCGTTCCCGAGCGCTTGGAGCGGTATGGACCGATTCCTTGCCGGGCCGGCCAGCGTTGGCGCTGGGATGGCGTGGATTTCGCCGTGTTGTCGCCTTGGGACGAGTCCGGCAGCGAAAACAATCGCTCCTGCGTGTTGAAAGTCAGCGGCGCCCATGGCGGCGCTTTGCTGACCGGCGACATCGAACGGGAAACGGAAGCCCGCTTGGTGGAGGCGTACGGCGCGCAATTGGCCAGCGACGCGTTGGTAGTGCCCCACCACGGCAGCCGTACCTCGTCCACCGAGGACTTCGTTCGCGCCGTTGCGCCGCGCCGCGCGCTGATTCCCGCCGGCTATCGCAACCGCTTCAAATTTCCCAGCCGCGAGGTGGCCGAGCGTTATCGCCGCTTCGGGGTGGCGACGGCGATCACCGGCGTCGGCGGCGCCCTGACGGTGGATTTTCAGTTCCAGGGATTGGCGTTGGAGCAGTATCGCGACAGCGCCGGCCGTTATTGGAATTGGCGTCCTTGATGTCCGCCCGGCGCCTTTTCCGTACAGCGGCGATGGTGATAGACTATATCCTATGGTGCGACTAGGTTATTGTCGCCGGACCCTTTTCTCCAACCGCAATCAAAAGGATAAGCCCATGGCCTTTCAGCTTCCCGAACTTCCCTATGCCAAGAACGCCCTGGAACCGCACATTTCCGCGGAAACCCTGGAATTCCACCATGGCAAGCACCACCAGACCTACGTCACCAACCTGAACAACCTGATCGCCGGCACCGAATACGAAAACATGTCCCTGGAAGACATCGTGCTGAAGTCTTCCGGCGGCCTGTTCAACAACGCCGCCCAGGTGTGGAACCACACGTTCTATTGGAACTGCCTGTCGCCCAACGGCGGCGGCGAACCCACCGGCGCCTTGGCCGATGCCATTAACGCTAAGTTCGGTTCTTTCGCTGCGTTCAAGGAAGAATTCACCAAGTGCGCCATCGGCACCTTTGGTTCCGGTTGGGCTTGGCTGGTGAAAGAAGCCGACGGCAGCCTGGCCCTGGCCAGCACCAGCAACGCTGCTTGCCCCTGCACCTGCAACCAGAAGCCGTTGTTGACCTGCGACGTGTGGGAACACGCCTATTACGTCGACTACCGCAACGCGCGCCCGAAATACGTGGAAGCGTTCTGGAACCTGGTCAACTGGGAGTTCGTCGCTAAGAACTTCGCCGGCTAAGCCGAACGAGCGCGGCGATTCCCGGGCAGTCGGGGGTCGCCCGCGGGGTCTTCGTAGGAGGGGCTTTGGTCCTGGCGTCCTCAGCCAAACCATCGGGGCTAAAGCCCCTCCTACGGGAACCATCGTTCGGTTGGCCGTTAGCGTTTTCCGCCCGAGCATGGCCCTGGCTCGGGAC
The DNA here is from genome assembly GCF_019669985.1 of Methylogaea oryzae. Classification (NCBI taxonomy): domain Bacteria; kingdom Pseudomonadati; phylum Pseudomonadota; class Gammaproteobacteria; order Methylococcales; family Methylococcaceae; genus Methylogaea; species Methylogaea oryzae. The sequence continues at coordinate 2,632,319 of NZ_AP019782.1, read as the reverse complement.
TGAGTTCCTGGCCGGCCAGGTCGTCTGGAAAGGCCTTCGGCAGGGCTCGCTCAAACGCCTTCAGGCCTTAAGTTCCTTGACGGACAAGGCGTCGGTCGGGTAGTTTATCGTGCTCTTTTTTGCGTTGCTGACACGGAGTGGTGGGCGCGCGTTCACTGCAATAAGGTAGGCAATCGTGGAGCTTAGCGGCGGGGAAATCCTCATCCAGTGCCTGAAAGACGAGGGCGTCGAATTCATCTTCGGCTATCCCGGCGGATCGGTGCTGCATATTTACGACGCCCTGTTCAAGCAGGACGACGTGAAACACATCCTGGCGCGCCACGAGCAGGGGGCTACCCACGCCGCCGACGGTTACGCCCGCGCCACCGGCAAGCCCGGCGTGGTGCTGGTAACCTCCGGTCCCGGCGCCACCAACACGGTCACCGGTATCGCCACCGCCTACATGGATTCCATCCCCTTGGTGGTCATCACCGGCCAGGTGCCGCGCCCGGTCATCGGCAGCGATGCTTTTCAGGAGGCCGACATCGTCGGCATCACCCGTCCCTGCGTGAAGCACAACTTCCTGGTGGACGACGTCGGCAAGCTGGCGGAAACCATCAAGAAAGCCTTCTTTATCGCCACCACCGGCCGTCCCGGCCCGGTGCTGGTGGATATTCCCAAGGATGTCACCGACCCCGGCGTGAAGATCCCTTACGAATATCCGCGCGAGGTGTCGCTGCGCTCGTACCGCCCCCACGCCCACGGCCACAAGGGCCAGATCAAGCGCGCGGCGGAACTGCTGCTGGCCGCCAAACGGCCGATGATCTACAGCGGCGGCGGCGTGGTGCTGGGCAACGGCTCGGACGAATTGACCGAAATCACCCGCTGGCTGGGCGCGCCGATCACCAACACCCTGATGGGGTTGGGCGCTTATCCCGCCACCGACAAGCAATTCGTCGGCATGTTGGGCATGCACGGCACTTACGAGGCCAATATGGCCATGCACGAGTGCGACGTGCTGCTGGCTGTGGGAGCCCGCTTCGACGACCGCGTCACCGGCAAGTTGGCCGAGTTCTGTCCCAATTCCAAGATCATCCACATCGACGTGGACCCGGCTTCCATTTCCAAGACGGTGAAGGTGGACGTGCCCATCGTCGGCGAGGTGGCGCCGGTGTTGCGCGACCTGCTGGACGCGCTCAAGTCTTCCGGCCAGAAGCCGGACGAGGTCGCCCTCAAGGCTTGGTGGCGGCAAGTGGAGTACTGGCGTTCGGTGGACTGCTTGCAATACGACCGCAACAGCGCTTTGATCAAGCCCCAGTTCGTTATCGAGCAGTTGTGGGAAGTCACCCGGGGCGACGCCATCATCAGCTCCGACGTGGGCCAGCATCAGATGTGGGCGGCGCAGTACTACAAATTCGACAAGCCGCGTCGCTGGCTCAATTCCGGCGGCCTGGGCACCATGGGCTTCGGCCTGCCGGCGGCCATCGGCGCCAAGCTGGCGTTTCCCGAGCTGGATGTGGCTTGCGTGACCGGCGAGGCCAGCATCCAAATGTGCATCCAGGAGCTGGGCACTGCCTTGCAGTACATGACGCCGGTGAAAGTCGTCAACCTCAACAACCGCTTCATGGGCATGGTGCGGCAGTGGCAGGAGTTCATCTACGAAAGCCGCTATTCCCATTCCTACATGGACACCATTCCGGATTTCGTCAAATTGGTGGAAGCTTACGGCCATGTGGGCATGCGCATCGAAAAGCCGGCCGACGTGCGTCCGGCCCTGGAAGAGGCGTTCAAGTTGAAGGATAGAACCGTGTTCATGGACTTCATCACCGATTCCACGGAAAACGTCTATCCCATGATCGAGGCGGGCAAGGCCCACCACGACATGCGTCTGGCGCCCGGTACGTCCACGGACAGCGAGCTGGCTTGAGCATGCGACACATCATTTCCATTCTGATCGAAAACGAGTCCGGGGCTTTGTCGCGGGTGGCGGGACTGTTTTCCGCGCGCGGTTACAACATCGAATCGTTGACCGTGGCGCCTACGGAGGACTCCACTTTGTCGCGCATGACCCTGGTGACCCTGGGCAGCGACGAGGTGGTGGAGCAGATCACCAAGCAGCTCAACAAGCTGATCGACGTGGTCAGGCTGATCGACATCTCCCAGTCCAGCCACATCGAGCGCGAGCTGATGATGGTCAAGGTGCGGGCGGAGGATGGGGCGCGGGAAGAGGTGAAGCGCCTGGCGGACATTTTTCGCGGCAATATTCTCGACGTGACGGCCAGCACTTACGTCATCGAGGTGACCGGCGAGAAGAGCAAGCTGGACGCCTTTCTGCAAGCAGTAGACACCGCCAACATCCTGGAAGTGGTGCGCTCCGGCGCCACCGGCATCCTGCGCGGCGACAAAGGGCTTTATTTGTAAGACGGCGCGGGATCGCGGCGCCGACTAGCGGTTTTATTTTCACACCAGTTAATCACAGGGGAGCAACATGCAGGTTTATTACGACAAAGACGCCGATCTATCCATCATCCGCAGCAAGAAGGTCGCCGTTATCGGTTACGGTTCCCAGGGACACGCCCACGCCAACAACCTGAAGGACTCGGGCGTATCCGTGGTGATCGGCCTGCGTCCCGGCTCCGCCTCCGCGGTCAAGGCGCAAAACGCCGGCTTGACCGTGCTGCCGGTGGCGGAAGCGGTGCAAGCCGCCGATGTGGTCATGATCCTGGCGCCGGACGAGCACCAGGCCGCCCTGTACCGCGACCAGATCGAGCCGAACATCAAGAAGGGCGGCGCCCTGGCTTTCGCCCACGGCTTCAACATCCACTTCGAGCAAATCCAGCCGCGCGCCGACCTGGACGTGATCATGATCGCGCCCAAGGCTCCCGGTCACACCGTTCGCAGCGAATTCGTCAAGGGCGGCGGCATCCCCGACCTGATCGCCGTGGCGCAGAACGCTTCCGGCATGGCTAAGGAAATCGCCCTGTCCTACGCTTCCGCCATCGGCGGCGGCCGCACCGGCATCATCGAAACCACCTTCCGCGAAGAAACCGAAACCGATTTGTTCGGCGAACAGGCAGTTCTGTGCGGCGGCGCCACGGCGCTGGTGCAGGCCGGCTTCGAAACCCTGGTGGAAGCGGGCTACGCGCCGGAAATGGCCTACTTCGAATGCTTGCACGAGCTGAAGCTGATCGTCGACCTGATGTACGAAGGCGGCATCGCCAATATGCGCTACTCCATTTCCAACACGGCCGAATACGGCGACCTGACCCGCGGCCCGCGCGTCGTCACCGAGCAGACCAAGCTGGAAATGAAGAAGATCCTCAAGGAAATCCAGAACGGCGAATTCGCCCGCGAGTTCATCCTGGAAAACCAAGCCGGCGCCGCCACGCTGAAAGCCAAGCGTCGCATCGGCCGCGAGCACCAGATCGAAGAAGTGGGCGCACGTTTGCGCGGCATGATGCCGTGGATTCAGGCCAACAAAATCGTCGATCAAACCAAGAACTAAGCTCCAGCCTGCCCCGTCCGACGGGGCAGCGTTGTTTTTGCGGGCCGCGGAAAACGCCGTTTTTCGACGGCCCGTTTGCTGCAAGGGAATGCCCGGTTGAGCAACACCAGGGAAGGTCGTTTTCGGCAACCTGAAGCAGGGCTATGGAAGAACCAAATTCATCGAAGCGCAGACGGCGGAGCGGCATTTACCTGCTGCCCAACCTGATGACCACCGGCGCGCTGTTTTCCGGTTTCTACGCCATCACGGCGGCGATCAGCGGCCACTTCGAACTGGCCGTCATCGCGATTTTCGCCGCCATGGTGCTGGACGGGCTGGACGGACGCGTGGCTCGCCTCACCAACACCCAGAGCGAATTCGGCGCCCAGTACGACAGCATGTCCGATCTGGTGTCCTTCGGCGCCGCGCCCGCGTTGGTGATGTTCGTTTGGTCTTTGTCCACCTTGGGCAAGCTGGGGTGGGTGGCGGCTTTCGTTCACTGCGCCGGCGCGGCTTTGCGGCTGGCGCGCTTCAATACCCAGTTGGGCACGGCGGACAAGCGCTATTTCCAAGGCCTGCCCAGCCCGGCGGCGGCGGCGGTGCTGGCCGGTTATGTCTGGGTGGGGGTGGTATACGACTTCCAGGGCGCGTCCGTGTCCATGGTGTCCCTGGTGCTGACGGTGCTGACCGGTTTGCTCATGGTCAGCAATGTGCGCTATTACAGCTTCAAGGAAGTGGACTGGAAGGGCAAAGTGCCGTTCGTGGTCATCATCGTGGTGATGCTGGGCTTCGCCGTGGTGCTGGCCCAGCCGTCCCTGATGCTGTTCCTGATTTTCCTCGGTTATGCCGTGTCCGGCCCGGCGTTGACCTTGTCCATGCTGCGTAAATGGCGGCAGGAGCGCAAGAGTTGAGCCGGCTTGGCATCATCGGCCGGGCGGTGATATAGTAAAAACGGACTTCAACGGGCTACCATGGCTAACGTTCGCGTTTACCGCCAATCGACGATGTTCGGGACTTTCGCTCCCGCGACGTCGTATGCCCGCCGTTTGCTGCCGCTGCTGCTGTGCCTGCTGCCCTGAGGGGCAAACAGCGCATTCCACTTTATAAAAAAACCAATTCTGCAAGACCCTTGCCCAGGCCAATCCGATTGGCCGTGAGCGGAGCACAGCCATGAGCGACAAATTAATCATTTTCGACACCACCTTGCGCGATGGGGAGCAAAGTCCCGGCGCATCCATGACCCGCGACGAGAAAGTGCGCATCGCCAAGGCGCTGGAGCGTCTCAAGGTGGACATTATCGAGGCGGGCTTTCCCGCTGCCAGCCCCGGCGATTTCGAAGCGGTGCAGGCGGTGGCCCGCACTATCAAGGACAGCACCGTGTGCGGCTTGGCCCGCGCTCTGGATCGCGATATCGACCAGGCCGGCGAAGCCCTCAAGGACGCCAAGCGCCGCCGCATACACACCTTCATCGCCACCTCTCCCATCCACATGCAGCTCAAGCTGCGCATGGAACCGGATCAGGTGATCGAATACGCGGTCAAGGCGGTGAAGCGGGCGCGCCAGTATACGGACGACGTGGAGTTTTCCCCGGAAGACGCCGGCCGTTCGGAAGAGGATTTTCTCTGCCGGATTTTGGAAGCGGTGATCGACGCCGGCGCCACCACGCTGAATATTCCCGACACGGTGGGTTACGCCATGCCGTTCCAGTTCGGCGAGCGTATCAAAAACCTCATCCACCGCATCCCCAATTCGGACAAAGCCATCTTTTCGGTGCATTGCCATAACGATTTGGGCTTGGCGGTGGCCAATTCCCTGTCCGCCGTGCTCAACGGCGCGCGTCAGGTGGAATGCACCATCAACGGCCTGGGCGAGCGGGCCGGCAACGCCGCCTTGGAAGAAGTGGTGATGGCGGTGCGTACCCGGCGCGACGTGTTCGCCTGCGATACGGACATCGACACCCGCGAGATCGTCACCTGCTCCAAGCTGGTGTCGTCGATCACCGGTTTCCCGGTGCAGCCCAACAAGGCCATCGTCGGCGCCAACGCCTTTGCGCACGAATCCGGTATTCACCAGGATGGCGTGCTCAAGCACCGCGAAACCTACGAAATCATGCGCGCCGAAGATGTGGGCTGGACCGCCAACCGCATGGTGTTGGGTAAGCACTCCGGCCGCAACGCTTTCAAGACGCGCATTATGGAGCTGGGCGTGGAGTTCGCCGCCGAAGCCGATTTGAACCAGGCCTTCCAGCGCTTCAAGGAATTGGCCGACAAGAAGCACGAAATTTTCGACGAGGATTTGCAGGCGCTCATTACCGAAGCCAGCATGGAGTCGGAAGACGAGAAAGTGAAGCTGGTGGCCCTCAAGGTTTGCTCCGAAACCGGCGAGATACCGCAGGCTTCCGTCACCCTTAAAATCGACGGCGTCGAAACGGCGGGCGTCGCCCAGGGAAGCGGGGCGGTGGATGCCAGCTTCAAGGCCATCGAATCGGTGCTGAAGACCGAGTCCACCTTGCAGCTGTATTCGGTCAACAGCATCACCAGCGGCACCGACGCCCAGGGCGAAGTGACCGTGCGTCTGGAAAAGGCCGGCCGCATCGTCAACGGCCAGGGCGCTGATACCGATATCGTCATCGCTTCCGCCAAGGCCTATATCAACGCCGCCAACCGCTTGCTGCTGCCCGCCAAGCGCCAGCATCCCCAGGTGGACGACGTGTGATGGACGCCCGGCGCCAGCGTTATTTGGATGCCATGGGCGTTCAACGCTGGACGCCGAGGGAGGGTGGGGCCTGGCAGCCGGGCGGGGCTGCGGTGGAAGCCGCTCCGCTGCTGTCGGCCGGCGTCTCCGCGCCTCCGTCCTCCTGCGGGGCGGACTGGGAGGAGTTGGAGGGGCGGGTCGCCGTCTGCACCGCCTGCGCTTTGCACCAGACGCGCACCCAGACCGTTTTCGGCGTAGGTAACCGCCAAGCGGACTGGCTGGTGATCGGCGAAGCGCCGGGCGAGCAGGAAGACCTGAAAGGCGAACCTTTCGTCGGCCGCGCCGGCCAGCTGCTCAATGAAATGTTGCGCGCGGTGGGGCAGGGCAGGGAGCAGGTGTTCATCGCCAATATCCTCAAATGCCGGCCGCCCGGCAACCGCGATCCCAAGCCGGAAGAAGCGGCGGCCTGCGAGTCTTTTTTACGGCGCCAAGTGGACTTGATCCAGCCGAAGATCATTTTGGCGGTGGGCCGCATCGCCGCGCAAAACCTGCTCAAGACCGATGCCCCGGTGGGCAAGTTGCGCGGACGCGTGCACCGCTACGACAGCGATATTCCCTTGGTGGTGGTTTACCATCCGGCCTATTTGTTGCGCAGCCTGACGGAGAAGCGCCGGGCCTGGGACGATTTGCGCTTGGCGCTCAAGACGTATCGGGAGGCGTTGGCCGCTCCCGTTGCACTATCGGAAAAATAACTAGAAAAGAAAGGGGTGAACGTTATGCCCGCATGGTTGGATCGTATGGTTGAAATCGTCAGCTACGACGCGGAACGCGAGTTTTACGCTAAACATAACCCCAGCATTCTGGAGAACGAGTTGTTCTTTCGCCCCATGCGCAAGTCGGATCTGAAGGCGGTCGCGGCCATCGAGGCGGCCGCTTACGAGTTTCCTTGGAGCGAAGCCACTTTCGGCGATTGCCTTAAAGTGGGGTACCAGTGCTGGGTCGGCGAACACATGAACGCCGTCGCCGCTTACGGCATCTTGTCGGTTGCGGTGGGCGAAGGCCAGATCATGAACCTTTGCGTTTCGCCCCACATCCACGGCAAGGGATACGGCCGCAAAATGCTGCAAAAGCTCATCGACGATGCGGCCGCGCGCAAGGCGGAAACGGTGTTTTTGGAGGTCCGTCCGTCCAATAAACCCGCGCGACGTTTGTACGAAAGCATGGGATTCAACGAAGTGGGGCTGCGCAAGGGGTATTATCCGGCGCGGAACGGCCGCGAAGACGCGTTGTTATTGGCCTTGTCGCTTTATATGGGCGATTAGGCGGTCGCAATAAAATTCTTCGGAAATCCGAAAAAGTTCGGAACTTTATGGCGGACGTTTGTCCAATCGAGCACTTGGGTGAGTTTGTCCCAGCGCCGCCATAGCGTACGTGGCATATAAAAACTCTAGGAGGTCAACATGGCAGCAACTTCAATTTCCGTCGCCGATGCTCAGGACAAGCCCCTGTTGGACAAGGGCTGGCTGACGTTCGCATTTATGCTGTACACGGTGTTCTACTTTTGGGTTCGCTGGTACGAAGGTGTTTACGGCTGGTCCGCTGGCCTGGATGCATTCGCACCGGAATTCGAAACGTACTGGATGAACTTCCTGTACATCGAAATCGTGCTGGAAATCACCACGGCTTCCATCCTGTGGGGCTACCTGTGGAAGAGCCGCGACCGTAACCTGGCTGCTATCACCCCGCGTGAAGAGCTGCGCCGCAACATGACCCACCTGGTATGGCTGTTCGCCTACGCATGGGCCATCTACTGGGGTGCTTCCTACTTCACCGAACAGGACGGCACCTGGCACCAGACCGTGGTGCGCGACACCGACTTCACGCCGTCGCACATCATTGAGTTCTACCTGACCTACCCGATCTACATCATCACGGGTTTTGCTTCCTTCCTGTACGCGAAGACCCGTCTTCCGCACTGGAACAAGGGCATGTCCCTGCCGTACCTGATCACCGTGGTAGGTCCGTTCATGATTCTGCCGAACGTAGGTCTGAACGAATGGGGTCACACCTTCTGGTTCATGGAAGAGCTGTTCGTAGCTCCGCTGCACTACGGCTTCGTGATCTTCGGCTGGCTGGCTCTGGCTGTGATGGGCGTTGTGCTGCAGATCATGGACAGCCTGAACCCGCTGATCGGCCGCGAAGTTTGCTCCGCTATCGATTCCGGCGCTTGCAAGTGCTGATAGCCGGATGATCCGCTCCGCGCCGCTTTCTCGGAAGCGGCCGGGCGGGAATGAAAAAAAGGCCACCGGTTTGCGCCGGTGGCCTTTTTGTTTGCGGCGGGAATCCGCTAGGGATTTTCCGGATCGCGCGGATAGCGAATGACGAATTCTTTCGGTTTCTCCACGAAGGACGGCACGGCGCCGTTGCTGCGCAAGGAGAGTTGTTCCGATAGGTAGTTGACCTTGTTTTCCAGGCAATCCATACGCTGCGTCATCTTCATTATGACTATTTCGCGGTCTTCCCTGGGATTGATGGAGGCCGCTTGGCAAGGCGTGGGCGCTTGCGCGCGATGGGCGCTCGAGTGTTTTTGAGGCTTCCTGGCGTGGGCGCGGGGATTGGCGGCCGTGGCGGTGCCGGCTTGTGCGAGCAGGGCGAAGGCGATTGCGGCGATCAAGGGCGATTTTGGCTTCATTAGCGTCTTTTTCCGGCGGTTTAAGTGCTTGTGTAACGCGGCGGTCACCAGGACCGCACCAAATCCATGGGGCTGACCTCGGCGGAGTCCACTTCCAGCTTGCCGATGGAGAACGACGGCTGCACCTGGGTGACGGTCAGCGTGGTTTTCAGTTCCTCCGCATAACCCAGCGACCGTTCGCTTTGGTAATACACGCCCGGCAAGGGCTTATCCAGTTGGTGATAAACGGCCAGGGTGTCTCCCACTTGAATGTTGGAGTTGCTGCCGGCGTTGATGTAAACGTAAGGTTTTTCCACGCGCACGATGCGTTCCATCAAGGGCAGGCAGTTCAGCTTGGTGGCGATGTCGGCTACTTGCTGTTCGATGATTTCTTGCACGGCCCCGCCTAATTGCGAGTCCTGGACTTCGCGGCTGTTGAACGCCTGGCCGGTGCCGAAATAGACGTCGCCGTATACCGTGCGGTCGTAAACTTGTTCCAACAGGCTGTTGCCGGTGAGGCTGTCGAACACGTACAAGCCGACGCGCAGGCCGCGCTTGTAGGGTTCGGTGTGGAAGCCGAACAGGCTGGTTATTTCATTGGCGAATTGGTTGTAGATGGAGCTGGTGGCGCTCAGGTCGAGTATGGAGCCGGCCACGACGAATTGGGCGTCCATCTTGCGGCCCAGGGCCGCGACCGCTCGAGGGTCGCCGTAGGTGTCCACGGCGGGCGCCAGGTTGGGGTCGGGGAACACGCTGATCGAGACGGCGTTGCGCAATTGGAAACGGCGGTTGTTTTCCAGGCCGCGGAACAGTTCCATGGCAAAACCATGGCCGGCGTCGAACAGGTCCAGCGCTTGGTCCGGATGGGCCAGGGTGAAGCCCGCCACCGCGAGCTTTTTGCGGTAGTGGGCGGCCGGGCAGCCGCCTTTCGGATTGACGTTGACGGCGGTATCCACCCGCAACATGCCGTTATTGCTGGATTCGCCGACCACGCGGGTTTCCCCCAGCCGGCCGTCGCCCTGAATCTGGGTGGTGCCGAGGCCGTCCGAGCGGCTGTTGCCCATGATGCGCATGCCGGGAAGCTCTGCGGCGCGCCGTTCGGCATCCTGGATGGCTTGTAAACGGGCGGCTCCCCGGCTTTGGTTGTCCAGCGGGGCTAGCCCCCGCGTCCGCACTTCGCCGGCCGAAGCCACTGCGGCGGCGATTTGCGCGACGAGTAAAACAGCGATGCGGCGCGACATGGCGGGAGATCGGCCTAGTGGCTGTTGTAGTAGTAACGATCGCTGTGGGCGACGCCGCCGCTGTTTGACTGGTTGTTGCCCACCGGAGGGTAAGCCGCCAGCAGGCGGTTGGCGAACTGATAGAAGTCGTCTTCCACGGTCAGTTCCAATATGGTTTCGTAGGTGTAATTGTCGGTTAGCGGCTCCTGGCTGATTAGCTTGGCGCCGTGCATATAGCCGCTGACGTAGCCTTTGTAACTGTCGTTGTCCACCACCATGGAACCCACCGTCGTGGCGCCGGCGATTTGTATGCCGTACACCTGTTCGGTGAGGTTGCGGTAGGCGTCCATGCGCGATGCCCGCATGGACATGAGCTTCATTTGATTGACGGTCATGCCTTTGTCTGGACGCACGGTACCGTACCCCACGGCGCGCAGCGTCAGTGCCGGGCGGGGGGCGCGTACGGGAACTTCTTCCATGGCGCAGCCGGGCAGCAGGGTGATGGCCACGGCGGCGGCCAAGCCGGCGCACGAGCGCCAAAAAATGTCGGGTTTCATACCGTCATTGTTCCTTTTAGTGAATGATGGGCTAAGGCCTTATCGGCCGGCAACGAAGCAATCTTTATGCAATTATGCCCGCATTTCAATCATGCGGGTCAACGGACCGTCTTATTGACGGCGGCCGTATAAGCCCAACCAGTGTCCGTAGAGCGCTGTGGCGGAATCGTCGATTTGGTTCCATTCAAAGCGCCAGGACCAATTGCCTTGAATCGTGCCGGGGGTATTCATACGATGCCCCGCGCCGAGGTTGAGGACGTCCTGCATGGGCAGGATGGCCAGCTTGGCGCAGGAGGCCAGGGCGCAACGGGCCAGGGCTTGAGGCATGGGGTCGGCGGGCCGGCCCAGATAGTCGACCACGTGTTCCTGCAATTGCGGCGACAGGCTTTCATACCATGCCAGCGTGGTGTCGTTGTCGTGGGTGCCGGTGTAGGCCACGCTATTGGGACAGTGGTTGTGGGGCAGGTAAGGGTTGTGCGGATTGCCGTCGAAGGCGAATTGCAGCACGTGCATGCCGGGGATCGCGTAGCGGTCGCGCAGCGCTTCAACTTGCGGCGTAATGATGCCCAGGTCTTCGGCAATCAGCGGGAGGCGTTCGAAATTCCGATGCAGACTGTCCAGCAGCGCCGTGCCCGGCGCGGGCACCCAGCTGCCGTTGATGGCGCTGCTTTCCTCCGCGGGTATCTCCCAGCAGGCTTCGAGGCCCCTGAAATGGTCGATGCGCACCCAGTCGAACAGCTCCAGCTGGCTTTGCATGCGTTCCCGCCACCAGCGGAAGCCGTCTTGCTCCATGCAGTGCCAGTTAAACAAGGGGTTGCCCCAGCGTTGGCCCAGTTCGGAGAAGTAATCCGGCGGTACCCCGGCCACCACGGTCTCCTTGCCCTCTGCGTCGAGCAGGAAGCATTCGCGCCGTGCCCAGACGTCGGCCGAATCGCCGGCTACGAATATGGGCATGTCGCCGTACATGAACACGCCTTTTTCGCGGGCGTAGCGACGCAACTCCTGCCATTGGGTGAAGAACAGCCATTGCTCAAATTGATATTGGCCGATGGCGGCGGCATGGCTGATCCGCGCTTCGTATAGCGCCGTCGGCTCGCGGTCGCGCAAAGGCTGGGGCCACTGGCGCCAACCGATGCGGCCGAAATTTTTCCGTAGGGCGATGAATAGCGCGTAGTCTTCGAGCCAGTGGGCGTGGTTGGCGACGAAGCCGGCGAGTTCCTGGCGTTGTTGCCGTTCCGCTCGTTGCAAGAAGTTTTGGTAGGCCAGGGCGAGGCAATCCCGCCGCCATTGGGCGGCGTCTTGCCGCGGCGCCAGGGGCGCATCCAGCCAGCCTCGGTCCACCAGCCAGTCTAGGCTGATCAGCAACGGATTGCCGGCGTGGGCCGATAAGCACTGATAGGGTGAGCCATCCCAATGGGTGTGCCCTAAGGGCAAGGTCTGCCATACGCTGAAGCCCGCTTCGGCGAGAAAATCGACGAAGCGATAGGCGTCGTGGCTGAAGTCGCCGTTGCCGTAGGGGCCGGGCAGCGAGGCGACATGCAGCAGGATTCCGGCACGGCGGCGGTCGAGAATGGGATGGGTGGGGTGCAAGTGGGGTTCCCTTTGTCCTGTGAATAAAAGTGAGCGACGACGAATCCCTACCCCTCCGCAAAGAAGGCGCCGATGGATTCGACGGGCACCGAAATATCCGGGTTGGGTTTATTCGGTGTCCCTTATTAAGCGTAGTCGCAGCTTGCTTTTACGCCAGTCATTCCCTTGAGGCCGGGAGCGGATTCAGTGGCCGTGAGGATTGCCTGGCCGCATGGCTCCTCCCTTGGTCGGAACGCCGCCGCCGTGGCTGAATACCTGCCCCAAAATGGCGGGCGGGTCTTCGCCCAAAAGTTGATAAAGGTTGGCCAAATTCAGGCGGAACTGCCGTTCGAAATCGCTAACCACGTCTTCCGGGTTGTAGTCGCCGAACCACCAGAACCAGTCGGAGCCCTCGCAAATGGCCAGCTGCTGGTCCGCCGCGGCCCGTTGTTCCGCCGACAGACGGCCTGTTTGCACGACTCGGTCGTAGCATTGCTTGGCGGCGCCCAGCATATCCCAGGCGCGGTTTTTGTCGCCGTCGCCGATCCAGGTGGAAAACGTGCCGTAAACCCAGCTGCCCGCCACCAGGCGCGGCAATGTCCACGTGTGGGGATGGCTTTTCAAATAGTCGGCAAACGTGGTTAGCTCCAGCGCCGGGTGGTTGGACAGGCGCGCGTAGAGGGCGTTGAGGAAGTGATAGCCGTTTTCCGGAAAGTGTTCCCAGGCGTTTTCACCGTCCATAATGATGGGGACGATGGCGCTGGCGGGGTCGTGGCAGGCGCCGGCGATGTTTTCCAGGTGCCTGACGAAATCCGCCACGGCGTCGTCGGCGTGCCAGTCGGCGTAGGTGAAGCCGATCAGGTCGGACAAGCCGTCGTCGCGGAAAAAGCAGGCGATGGACGAATCGGCCAAGCGGTAGGGACGGAAAGTGGCGTCTTTGGGCGGTTCTTGCAGATTGGATTGGCGCAGGCTGGCGTTCAACACATTGCCGCCGCTGGCGGCCCAACGGAATCCGGCTTCACCCAGCAGCTTAAGGGTTGCGGTGCTGACGCTGCCTTCCGACGGCCAGCAGCCTTGCGGAACAAAACCGAAGTGGTGCTGGAACACCTCCAGCCCCCGCTGGATATGCCAGCGCGCCCTTTCTTCGCCGCCCGGATAATGTTCGATCAACGGCAGGGTCACATCGGGCATGGCTTCCCGAGCCGACTGGATGTCCAGCAGCAAGGGGACGATGGGATGGGCGTAGGGCGTGACCGACAGCTCGATCTGGCCGCGCTCGGCCAAGGTCTTGTAGCGGCCCAGCACGGTGGTGAGTTGCTCGGCGATGATTTCCAGCAGCAGACGGCGGTCTTCCAGGGTGTAGCCGTGGCCTTTGTCGATCAGGCGCAGGGCGCGGCTGTCGCGGCGCTTGACGGTTTCGCCCAGCCACGCCAAGTGGTACCACACCAATAGATCGGTGAGGAATTGGCTGTTGAGGTAGCGGGCGTCTTCCGGATGGCTGCGCACCCAGTCGGCCAGGCCGGCCAATTGCCGGAACGCCGGATAGCGGTTGATCTGTCGTTCCCTTTGGGCGCGTAAGCAGGCGTTTACCAGGCTGAGGCGGGCGAGCGGATCGGTGGGCGTGGCCGGCTCGGCCAGGGCGGCCAGCAAATTGTCGCGCAGGGCGGCGCCGCCCCGCATGTAATCGCGGATTTGCTGAGCGTAATCTTCCAATTGTTCCAGCAGGATGGGCGCGAAGTTGACTACGGCGCGGGCCTGCGGGTTGGCCTCCAGGTGGGCGGCCATGTCCACGTAGTCTTTGATGGCGTGCAGATAAGTCCACGGCAACAGGTAGTGTCCGTCGCGCAGGTCGCGATATTCAGGCTGGTGCATATGCCAGCACAGCACAACTTTGAGTTTTGAGGTTTTTACTTCTTCTGTTTGTGCCATCGTGATTCTGTGGGGTGTGTTCTGGCTATCGGTGGGAACCGCTGCGGGGCGTCAAGCCGTGAGGTCGGCGCCGCCGCGTTCGATAGCGGTAGGGGGCTATTCCCGGGGTTAACGGGAGAAGTGCAGTTGTTGTCCCAGCATGTCCGGCGTTACCAGGGTGATGCCGGTGGGGCTGACGAAGTAGCGTTGGCGATCCTGCTCGATGTCCTCACCGATGACGGTGTTGGGCGGGATGTCGCAGCCTTTGTCGATGACCGCGCGTTTGATGCGGCAGTGGCGGCCGATGTTGACGTCCGGCAGCACCACGGCGTCCCTCACTTGAGAGTAGGAATTGACGCGCACGTTGGAGAATAGCAGCGAGTGGCGGATTTCCGCGCCGGAAATGATGCAGCCGCCCGCCACCATGGAATCCACCGCCATGCCGCGGCGATCGTCGTCGTCGAAAATGAATTTGGCCGGCGGCGTTTGCGCCTGGTGCGTCCAAATGGGCCACACGTCGTCGTACAAGTTCAGTTCCGGGTTGAGGCCGATCAGCTCCATATTGGCCGACCAGAAGCTGTCCACTGTGCCCACGTCGCGCCAGTAGCGCTGCACGCCGCTTTCCCCGTCCAGGAACGGGTAGGCGTACACGCGATAATTATCGATGACGCTGGGAATGATGTCCTTGCCGAAGTCCCTCGAGGAGTGGTGGGCGTCGGCGTCCTTGATGAGCTGTTCGTACAAAAAGCCGGCGTTGAAGATGTAAATGCCCATGGAGGCCAGTGCCACGCCGGGCTTGCCGGGGATGCTGGGCGGGTCGGCCGGTTTTTCCATGAACTCGCGGATGCGGCGTTGTTCGTCGATTTTCATCACGCCGAAGGCGCTGGCTTCGGGCACGGGCACTTCGATGCAGCCGATGGTCAAGTCCGCCCGGGTTTCCACGTGATGGGCCAGCATGACGCCGTAATCCATCTTGTAGATGTGGTCGCCGGCCAGAATGACGATGTATTCCGGCTTGCGCGGGCGGATGATGTCCAGGTTTTGGTAGACGGCGTCGGCGGTGCCCATGTACCAATTTTCGTCAATCCGCTGCTGGGCCGGCATGATGTCGATGAATTCGCCGAGTTCGCCGCGCAGGAAGCTCCAACCGTTATGGATGTGGCGGATCAGCGAGTCGGCCTTGTACTGGGTAAGCACGCCGATCTGACGGATGCCCGAGTTGATGCAGTTGGATAGGGGGAAGTCGATGATGCGGAATTTGCTGCCGAACGGCACCGCCGGTTTGGCGCGCCATTCCGTCAGGTTGTGCAGCCGACTGCCCCGGCCGCCGGCCAGGATCAATGCCATGGTTTGCCGGGTAAGCCGGCTGACGAAGCGGGAAGACTGTGGGACTTCGGACATGTGGGTACCTAGTGCTTGTAGTTAGGAGCGGTGCCTGTTTCTGCTACCATAGTAGCCGGCGAATATGACAATTCCTGGTTCGCCACCATTCTAGCGAACCTAAGAGGTAGTCATCCAGTGAAAGGGTTATCGCGCCCCACCGCTTCCGCTCCCCGCTTGAATGCCGCTTTGCGGCAAGTCCTCGAAGCGCGCCACCACGATCCTTTCGCCGTGCTCGGTCTGCATCGCCGGTCCGACGGCGAAGTGTTGCACGTCTTGGTTCCCCGCGCCGCTTATGTGCGGCTTGGCGAAGACGGTCCTTGGCTGGAGCGGGTGGAAGGCACCGACTTGTTTCAACACCGCCTGGCCGAGGGCGAAACCCTTCCCGCTCACTATAGCCTGATTTGGGAAGACGGCCACGGCAATCGCCATACCATCGTCGACCCCTACAGTTTCCCGCCGCAACTCCCCGATTTCGACCTGCACTTGTTCGGCGAAGGCCGGCACTGGCATATCCATCGCTTGCTGGGCGCCAGGCCTTGGCTTGCGGACGGCGTGGAGGGCGTTTTATTCGCGGTATGGGCGCCCAACGCCGAGCGGGTGAGCGTGGTGGGCGATTTCAATCATTGGGACGGCCGCGTTCACCCCATGCGGGTACGCGGCGGTAGCGGCGTATGGGAGTTGTTCATTCCCGGCGTAGCGGTGGGCGCACTCTACAAATTCGAGGTCCGCGCCCAGGGCGGCCGGATATTGCTCAAGTCCGACCCTTATGGCCGCCAGTTCCAGCTGCGTCCGGACACGGCCTCCCTGGTGACTGCCCAGGACACCTATCGCTGGGGCGACGCCGCGTGGTTGGAGGCCCGCGGGCGTTGGGACTGGCTGCATCAGCCGTCCAGCATCTACGAGGTGCACCTGGGGTCTTGGCGCCGCGACGAAAACGGCGGTTTCCTCGGCTATCGGGAACTGGCCCACCAATTGGTCGATTACCTGAAGCCGTTGGGCTTCACCCATATCGAACTGCTGCCCATCACCGAGCATCCTTTCGACGGCTCCTGGGGCTACCAGACCACCGGCTATTTCGCCCCCACCAGCCGCCACGGCACGCCGGACGATTTCCGCTATTTCGTCGATCACTGCCACCAGAACGGCATCGGCGTCATCCTGGACTGGGTGCCGGCCCATTTCCCCAAGGACGCCCACGGCCTGGCCCATTTCGACGGCACCGCGCTGTACGAGCATGAAGACCCGCGCAAAGGCGAGCACCGCGATTGGGGCACGCTGATTTACAACTACGGCCGCAACGAAGTGAAAAACTTCCTGCTGGCCAGTGCGCTCTGCTGGCTGGAAGATTTCCACCTGGACGGTCTTCGGGTGGATGCCGTGGCCTCCATGCTTTACCTGGATTATTCCCGCAATGCCGGCGACTGGGTGCCCAATGTGTACGGCGGCAATCAGAACCTGGAAGCCATGGCGTTTCTGCGTGAATTGAACGCGGTGGCCCACGAGCGCCACCCGGGCGCCACGATCATTGCCGAGGAGTCCACCGCCTGGCCGCAGGTGACGCGGCCCACCTACGTCGGCGGCTTGGGTTTTTCCATGAAGTGGAATATGGGCTGGATGCACGACACGCTGACCTATTTTTCCAAGGAGCCCGTGCATCGTCAGCATCATCACGACCAGCTGACTTTCGGCTTGCTGTACGCCTTCACCGAAAATTTCGTACTGCCTTTCAGCCACGACGAAGTGGTGCACGGCAAGCGTTCCATGCTGGGCAAAATGCCCGGCGACGAGTGGCAGCGCTTCGCCAATCTGCGTCTGCTCTATACCTTCCAGTTCACCTATCCGGGCAAAAAACTGCTGTTCATGGGCAGCGAGTTCGGCCAGGGCGACGAGTGGGACGAATCCCGCGACCTGGACTGGTATGTGCTCGATTACGCCTTGCACCGGGGCATGCAGACCCTGGTGGGCGATCTCAACCGTTTGTACCGGGCCACCCCGGCGTTATACGGCCACGATTTCGAACAGGAAGGCTTCGATTGGGTGGATTGCCACGACGCGCAGCATTCGGTGATCAGCTATGTGCGCCGCGACGGCGACGATTTCCGCTTGGTGGTGCTGAATTTCACCCCGGTGCCGCGTGAGGGGTATCGCATCGGGGTGCCGCGAGCCGGCGATTACCAAGAGGTTCTCAATTCCGATTCCCAGCATTACGGCGGAGGCAATGTGGGCAACGGTTGGGTGAGCAGCGACGAAATACCCTGCATGGGACACCCTTATTCCTTGTGCTTGACTCTGCCGCCCCTGGCCGGCGTGGTCTTGGCTCCCATGGGAGGCTAAACCGTGGCGCGGATTTTGTTTGTCGCCAGCGAGGTTTATCCCTTGCTGAAAACCGGCGGCCTGGCCGACGTGTCCTACAGCTTGCCGCTGGCCTTGCACGGCCTCGGGGAGGACGTGCGCGTCCTGATGCCGGCTTATCGCGATGCCTTGGCCAAGGCGGGGGAACTGCGCCGGGTGGCCGAGTTCGCCGTGCGCGGGCAGATCGTCGGCGTGCTGGAAGGGCGGCTGGGTCCCGATGGTCCGGTGCTGTGGCTGTTGCAGCACGCTTGCTATGATCATCCCGGCAATCCTTATTTGGCGCCCGACGGCAAGCCCTGGCCGGATAGCGCCGAGCGCTTCGCCTTGTTGTGCCGCGCCGCGGTGGAATTGGCGCAAGGCCGCGCCAATTTGGCCTGGTCGCCGGATATCGTCCACGGCAACGATTGGCAGACCGGTTTGGTGCCGGCGCTGCTCAGCCTGGAACAGCCGCGCCCGGCCACGGTGTTCACCGTGCACAACCTGGCATACCAGGGCGTGTTCCCCTACGAGACTTTCCAGGGGCTGGGGTTGCCGCAAAGCCTGTGGTCCTTGGACGGCTTGGAGTTTCACGGTCAACTGTCTTTCATGAAGGGCGGTTTGGTTTACTCCGATCGCATCACCACCGTAAGCCCCAACTATGCGCGGGAAATCCAAACCGCCGAATTCGGCTGCGGTTTGGAAGGCTTGCTGAGCCGCCGCAGGGATCGGCTCAGCGGCATCGTCAACGGTATCGACGAGGCGGATTGGAACCCCGCCGCGGATCCGAGCCTGGCGGCCGTTTACGACGCCGGGCAGTTGGACGGCAAAGCCGCCAACAAGCGCGCGATGCAGGAGCGCTTCGGTTTGCCCGTCGAGCCGGAAATTCCCCTGCTATGTTTTATTGGACGGCTGGTGCAACAAAAAGGCGTGGATTTGCTGCTGCAAGCCATGGGGCCGCTGCTGCAAAACTCCGTGCAGCTGGCCTTTCTCGGCAGCGGCGATCCCGTTTACGAGCAGGCCCTGCTGTATTGGGCGCGGCGCGAGCCCCAGCGGGTCGGCGTAGTCCTGGGTTATAACGAAGCGTTGGCTCACCAGATGGAAGCCGGGGCGGACATGTTTCTCATGCCGTCCCGTTTCGAGCCCTGCGGGTTGAACCAAATGTACAGCCAGCGCTACGGCACCTTGCCCATCGTTCGGGCGGTGGGCGGCTTGGCCGACACGGTGGTGGACGCCACGCCGGAGGCATTGGCGGCCGGCCGCGCCAGCGGTTTCGCCTTCGCCGAGGCTTCGGCCCAGTCCTTGCTGGAAGCCATCCAGCGCGGCCTGGCGCTGTATCGGGACAAGTCCGCCTGGACCGCCGTGCAGCGCACCGGCATGAGCCGGGATTTTTCCTGGCGGGGCAGCGCCGATCACTATTTGGACTTATACCGCCAGTGCCTATCGGAACATTAGGCCGCCGCGCCTCGGCGGCATCGCCGCACGGCTTAACCGTTAACTGACATTCAGAGAATCGCCCCTCATGACCACACGTAAAGCCGACAAGGCGAAAAAAGGCTCCACTTTGCCGTCGCTGGGTCTCGGGCCGGAGGATATCGCCACCGGCATACGCCAGCACTACAGTTACAACCTGGGCCGGGATTTGTCCCACGTGACGCCGCACTACCTGTACACCGCCCTGGCGCTGACGCTGCGCGACCGAATCATGGAGCGCTGGCGTTCCACTAAACAAGCCTACAAGGAGGCCGGCGGCAAACGGGCTTACTACCTGTCCATGGAGTTCCTCATCGGTCGCTCCTTGGGCAACGCCATGCTGAATTTGGGCTTGACCGACGCGGTCAGCCAGGCGCTGTTCGACATGGGTCTGAAGCTTGAGGAACTGGTGGAGGAGGAGCAAGACGCCGGTTTGGGCAACGGCGGCCTGGGGCGTTTGGCGGCTTGTTTCATGGACAGTTGCGCCACGTTGCAGCTGCCGGTGACGGGGTACGGCCTGCGATACGAGTACGGCATGTTTCGCCAATCCATAGCCGACGGCTATCAAGTCGAAGAGCCGGATCATTGGTTGCGCAACGGCCATCCCTGGGAGCTGGAACGGCCGGAATGGACCGTGCGCGTTCGCTTCGGCGGGCGCACCGAATTCTTCCGCAGCCGCGACGGCCGCGACCGGGTGCGCTGGCTGGACACCAACGACGTGCTGGCCGTGCCCTACGACGTGCCGGTGCCGGGCTATAAAAACGGCACGGTCAACACCCTGCGGCTGTGGAAAGCCGCCGCCACCGACGAATTCGATCTGCGCGAGTTCAACGCGGGCGACTATGCCGATTCGGTGGCGTCGAAAAACGCCGCGGAAAACATCACCATGGTGTTGTATCCCAACGATGCCAGCGAAAACGGCAAGGAGCTGCGGCTGCGCCAGCAGTATTTCCTGGCCTCGGCCAGTCTGCAGGATGTGCTGAACCGCTGGGTGGCCACCCGCGGCAACGATTTCAGCCGGTTCGCCGAGGAAAACTGTTTCCAGCTCAACGACACCCATCCCAGCATCGCCGTGGCCGAGCTGATGCGTTTGCTGGTGGATGAACACGATCTGGCCTGGAATACCGCTTGGGACATTACTCGCACGTGCATGGCGTACACCAACCATACGCTGCTGCCGGAGGCCCTGGAACGCTGGCCGGTGCCTTTGTTCCGCCAGTTGCTGCCCCGTTTGTTGCAGATCATTTTCGAAATCAACGCCCGTTTTCTGGGCCGCGTCGCCACCCACTGGCCTGGCGATACGGACCGTATCGCGCGCATGTCCATCATCGAGGAAGGCCCGGTGCAGCAGGTGCGCATGGCCTATCTGGCCATCGTCGGTAGCTATTCGGTCAACGGCGTGGCGGAGTTGCACTCCAACCTGCTGCAACAAGGCTTGTTCCGTGATTTTTACGAACTATGGCCGGAAAAGTTCAACAACAAGACCAACGGTATCACCCCTCGCCGCTGGTTGGCCCGTTGCAATCCGGCACTGAGCGGTTTGATCGACGAGGCCATCGGCGAAGGGTGGCGTACCGATCTTTCTCAATTGAGCCGGCTCAAGCCGCTGGCGGAGGACGCCGCTTTCCGCGAACGCTGGCGCACCGTGCGGCGGTTGAACAAGGAACGCCTGCTGGTGCTCAAAAGCGAGCTGGGCGGGCTGCACCTGGGGGCCGACGCCCTGTTCGACGTGCAAGTGAAGCGCATACACGAATACAAGCGCCAGTTGCTCAACATTTTGCATGTCATCCATTTATACGACCGTCTCAAACGGGGCGACATGGCCGATTGGACGCCCCGTTGCGTGCTCATCGGCGGCAAGGCGGCACCGGGCTACGTGATGGCTAAGCAGATCATCAAGTTGATCAACAACGTGGCGCAGATGGTCAACGTCGATCCCCTCAGCCACGGCCGCCTGCAAGTGGGCTTCCTGCCGAATTACCGGGTCTCCGCCATGCAAGTGATTTGTCCGGCGGCCGATTTGTCCGAGCAGATTTCCACGGCGGGCAAAGAGGCTTCCGGCACCGGCAATATGAAATTTATGCTCAACGGCGCGGTGACCATCGGCACGCTGGACGGCGCCAACATCGAAATCCGCGAGGAAGTCGGGGCGGAGAACTTCTTCCTGTTCGGCCTCACGGCGGATCAGGTGGAAGCGCAACGCGCCACTTACGACCCGGAGGCCATCATCGCCGCCGACGAGGACCTGGCGCGGGTGATGCATTTGCTGGAAATCGGCTATTTCAATCAGTTCGAGCCGGGCATTTTCGACGGCATTATCGCTTCCGTGAAAAACCCCCACGATCCGTGGATGACCGCGGCGGATTTCCGCAGCTATGTGGAGGCCCAGCGCCAAGCCGCGGCGGCCTTCCGCGACGAGGAAAACTGGACGCGCATGAGCATCCTCAACAGCGCCGCCGCCGGCCGCTTCTCCAGCGACCGCACCATCGCCGAGTACAACCGCGATATCTGGCATTTGGATCCCATTCCCGCCAAACCGGTGGGTTAGCGCGGTCTTCCGTCCGCTCCCGTCTCCCCAAAGGGCGAGATTGGAGCGGGCGGGTCGTTAACGCCCAGCCTAAGGATTCCCCCGACTTGTTCCACGTCGTCCTTTACCAGCCCGAAATCCCTCCCAACACCGGCAACATCATCCGCCTGTGCGCCAACACCGGCTGCCGGCTGCATTTGATCCGGCCGCTGGGCTTCGAGCTCGAGGACGCCAAGCTGCGCCGCGCGGGCCTGGATTACCGGGAATGGGCCGAGGTGCGGGTGCACGACAGCCTGGCGGCGTTTCGCGAGCAAGTCGCCGTGGCGACGTTGTACGCGTTAACCACCAAGGGCAGCCGCCGTTATGCCGATGCGGCGTTTCGATCCGGCGACGCCTTGCTGCTGGGGCCCGAGTCGCGCGGTTTGCCGGGCGAGGTGTTGGATGCGTTGCCGGCGGAGTCCAAGCTGATCGTGCCCATGGTGTCGGGCAGCCGCAGCCTGAATTTGTCCAACGCGGCGGCGGTGGTGGTCTACGAGGCCTGGCGCCAGCTGGGATTCGCCGGCGCGGCTTGAGATTAAGGTTTGGGATAGCCCACGCTTTGCGACAGCACGATCCGTTGTTGCGGCTTGAGTCCCATGGCTTTGGCCAGGGCGGCCTCGTCGATGGAGCCCCGCACCACCGTCGCCAGCCTTTCAGAAGCGCAGTACAAGTAGACGTTTTGGCCGATAAAGCCTGCATCGGCCGAGGCGGCGATTTTCTTGTCCGTTTCGCTCATCTCGCTCTCCATGCGGGAAAAATCGGCCACATAGACCAAGTTGACCGGGGCGGTTTTGACGTAGTCCTGGGTGCCGGTTAGGGCGCGGATGTCCCGCCCCAGCAGCGGTTGCAGGGTGTGGGTCTTGGCGTCGTAGCGGTAGAGGCCTTCGGCCGTCGTCAGGTAAACGTCGATGGCTTGCCGGTCGCGGGCCGAGGGCGCGGTGCGGCCGCCGCTGGCCGGACGGTTGACGCCGTAGGCGGCCCACAACAAATTGGACAGCACTTGGGGCGGCAGCGCGCCCGGGGCGAATTCCCGGCTGGATTTTCGTTCGCGCAGCGCTTGCATCAAGGGCCTGCCCTGATCCGTTTGCGGCGGCGGCAGGGGAACGGCTTGTTGCGCGCAGGCCAAGCCGGCGGCGAGCGCCAGCGCGGCGGCCGTGACCCGGCGCAGGGTGGTGATGGTCATCATGACGTCTCCTCGGTAACTTAGCCGTTGGCGGCGCGCTTGACCAAGAGGCTCACTTCGTCGCCGCTCAGCACCTCGCATTCCTGCAGGCGTTGCGCCAGCGCGTCCAAGGTGTCCCGATGGGTGGTGAGTATCTCTTTGGCGCGGCGGTAGCCTTCTTCCACCAGCTCGCGCACCTCGGCGTCGATGCGGTGGGCGGTTTCTTCGCTGAAATTGCGTTCCTCCACGCCCTCCGCGTCCAGGTACCGCAGTTTTTGCCGCTTGCCGTAGGTGAGGGGGCCCAGCTTGCGGCTCATGCCCAGTTCGCAAACCATGGCGCGAGCCATTTCCGACGCTTTTTCCAGGTCGTTCTGGGCGCCGCTGGACATATCGCCCAAGGCGGTTTCCTCCGCCACCCGGCCGCCCAGCAGAATGGCGATCCGGTCTTTCAGCTCCTGTTCGGTGGAGAGGAATTTCTCCTCCACCGGCAATTGCAATGTGTAGCCCAGCGCCGCGCCGCCGCGGGGAATGATGGAGATTTTGTGCACCGGCTCGCCGGTGGGCACGTGTTCGGCCACCAGGGCGTGGCCCGATTCGTGGTAGGCGACGCGGCGCTTTTCCGCTTCGTTGAGCACGCGGCTTTTCTTTTCCGGGCCGGCGATCACCCGGTCGATGGCGGCTTCGAAATTCCGCATGGCGACGCTGTCCTGGTCGCCGCGCACCGCCAGGATAGCCGCTTCGTTGGCGATGTTGGCCAGGTCGGCGCCGACGAAACCCGGCGTGCGCTGGGCGATGACGCGCAGGTCTACGTCCGCGGCCAGGGCGATGGTCTTGGTATGCAGCTTGAGGATGGCGAGGCGGTCTTCCAGGCCGGGCTTGTCTACCACCACCTGGCGGTCGAAGCGGCCTGAGCGCAGCAGCGCCTTGTCGAGGATTTCCGGCCGGTTGGTGGCGGCCATGACCACCACGCCGGAGGAGGGATCGAAGCCGTCCATTTCGGTGAGCAGCTGGTTCAGCGTCTGCTCCCGTTCGTCGTGGCCGCCCATCACCACCGGGCCGCCGCGGGAGCGGCCGATGGCGTCCAGTTCGTCGATAAAGATGATGCAGGGCGCCTTGTTGCGCGCCTGTTCGAACAAGTCGCGCACACGCGCCGCGCCGACGCCCACGAACAGTTCGATGAACTCGGCGCCGCTGATGTTGAAGAACGGCACGCCGGCTTCGCCGGCCACCGCCCGCGCCAACAGGGTTTTGCCGGTGCCGGGCGCGCCCATCAGCAGCACGCCTTTCGGCATGCGGCCGCCCAGGCGCTGGATGCGCGCCGGATCGCGCAGGAAGCCGATGGTTTCGGCCAGTTCTTGCTTGGCTTCGTCCGCCCCGGCGACGTCGTTGAAAGTGATTTTGGGCATGGAGTCGGCCTGGATCGGCGCGTGGCGCTTGCCCAGTCCCAGAAATCCCCCGCTACCGCCGCCGGCCATGCGCCGCGCCATCCAGCCCCACAGCGTAAACAGGAGCAGCATGGGCAGCAGCCAGACGAAAAGGAAATTGCTCAGCCAGCCGCCGCCTTGCCGCACCGAATATTGCACGCCGTGTTGTTCCAGGCTCTTGGCCAGCTCCGTATTCCACAGGGGGACGGTGACGAACGGTTTGCCTTCCTTCGTGCCGCCTTCGGCTTTCAACAGGCCGGCAATGGCTTGTTCGCTGACGGTGATCCGCTCCACTTGGCCGCTGTTCACCTTTTGCAGGAACTCGCTGTAGGGAATTTCGGTTTCCCGTCCTCCCAGCAGGCCCTGCCACAGGAGCACCAGAATCGCTCCGAGGACGGCATAGGGTAGCCACTTGCGCTGCGGATTTTGCTCCGGTTCCGTCGGGGGGCGCGCCAGCCAGCGGGACAAGGCGCCGGAAGCCCGTTGAAGGCAGCGTTCAGCTTGTTGCCTTAGGGATTCGTCTTGTGAACTGGCCATGTCTAAATCCTCCGTAGCGGTGGTGGGACCTGGTTGTCCGGCGTTGCGTAGCCGAAGTTTTCGGCCGCCGATGAATGATAGCCGAAGCAGGGAAGGGGCGCATGCGCCGCCCGGGCGGGGCAGAAGGGCTTGAGCGCGGCTGTCGCGGCGGTTCGCCGCGAGCGGCGGGCCGGGTATTTGCGACCCGTCGGACGCGTCCGCGTTTAGCCCTGTTCCGGCAGGGGCGCGTTGTTTTGGGCGAGGAAAGCCTGGATGGCGTGCAAGCTGGCCTTATCCAATTCCACGAAATGGAAGGCGGCCTGTATGCATTTGCTGTTGCCGGCGGTTTCACCGCGGCAGGCTTCCTGGCGCACCAGCATGCCCTTGCCCGCAACGGTACGGCCGTCCAGCTCCAGGGTGAGATCCGCCACGTCGTAAATGGTGCCGCCTTGGCGAAACGGCAGCGCGCGCAGTAGGCAGCCGGTGGAGGAGATATTGACCACTTCGGCTTTGTAAACCGCCGCCGGGTTGAACACGATGCGCCCTTGGCTGGGACGATTGACCGCCACCCGCTCCGCCACCCGTCGCTCGCCCGCGCCGGCGATGCGCTGGATTTTTTGGATGAACGTGGCCGGGTTGAACGGCTTGGCGATGAAGTCGGTGGCGCCGGCGGTGATGACCTTGGTCAAGGTGTCCTTGTCCGCGCGGGTGGTCATGAGGATGAAAGGGATGGATTTGCCCTTGTCCAGCTTGCGCACGCTGGTCAGCAGTTCCAAGCCGTTCATTTGCGGCATTTCGAAATCGCTGAAAATCCAATCCACTTGTTCGGCTTGGAAAATGTCCAGCCCCTGGGCACCGTTGATGGCGCTGATCACCTTGCCGAATTTCAGTTCGTTGCGCAGCAGCTGGCAAACGATCTGGGATACGGCAACGGAGTCGTCGACGACAAGGGCGGTTTGGTTGGCTAGCATGGCGCATCGGCGTGATGGACGATGGGGCCAATCCTAACAAATGCCTTTCCCCCGCCGAGGCGATTTTTTGTATTTTGGTGCACTACGTCACGGGCGCCGTATCAATCGGCGTGTTCGGCCTTGGGCTCCCGCCGCAATAGGTTGTGTACGGCGTCCAGCGGCGCCATGCCTTGGTGAAGAACGTGATAGACCTGTTCGGCGATGGGCATTTCCACGCCATGCCTGCCGGCCAGCCGGTGCACTTCGCGCGCGGCGGCGACTCCTTCCACTTCCTGGCCGATGTCGGCCAAGGCCGCCGGCAGCGCTTGGCCCGATCCCAAGGCGATACCCAGGCGACGGTTGCGCGATTGGTTGTCCGTGCAGGTCAGCACCAAGTCGCCGACGCCGGATAATCCCATGAGCGTCTCCCGCTGGCCGCCCAGCGCCAGGCCCAGACGCATCATTTCGGCCAAGCCCCGGGTGATCAGGGCGGCGCGGCTGTTGGCGCCGAAGCCCAGGCCGTCGGAAATGCCGGCGGCGATGGCCAGCACGTTTTTTACCGCGCCGCCCAGTTGTACGCCGATCATGTCGGTGCTGGTGTAAACGCGGAATCCCGTGCCGTGAAACAAGCGCGTTAGGCGTTCGGCGTAGGCTGGGTCGCTGGCCGCCAGGGTGATGGCGGTGGGCAGGCCGGCGGCGACTTCGCGGGCGAAGGTGGGGCCGGACAGCACCGCCATGGGGGTGGAGGGCGACAGCTCGGCCGCCACACTGTGGTGCAGCAATTCGCCGCTGTCGGCGTCCAGTCCCTTGGTGGCCCAAGCGATGGGCGCGGCCGGGTCGCGCAACAGCGGCTTCAGTCGTTGCAGCGTGCGCTTAAAGGCGTGGCTGGGCACCACCAGCAGCAGCAGGTCGGCGTCGGCGACGGCGCGGTCCAGGTCGGCGGTCAGCGCCAATCCGGGCGGCAGTTCCGTGTCCGGTAGGTAGCGTTGGTTGCGGCGGCTGGCGGCCATGGCCGCCATGTGGGCGGCGTCATGGCCCCACAGGGTGACCTTGTGCCCGTTGCGTTGGGCGGCCAAGGCCAAGGCCGTGCCCCAGGAGCCGGCGCCGAGGATCGCGATGGAGTCGGCTCGCATGGGTGGCGGGCGGCAGCCTAGTTGAGGGTGTGAGGCGCGGCTTGTTGCCCGGCTTGCTGCTGCGCCAGGTGCTGGGCGTAGAGCGCGTCGAAATTGACCGGGGCCAGCAGCAGCGGGGGGAAGCCGCCTTTGATGACCAAGTCCGATACCGCTTCGCGGGCGAAGGGGTAAAGAATGTTGAGGCAGTATGTGCCCAGCATGTGGCCCAGTTCCTGCTCGTTGAAATTGCTCAGGGTGAAAATGCCGGCTTGGCAGATTTCCACCAGATAAGCGGTATTTTCGCCCAGCTTGGCGGTGGCGGTGATCGTCAACGTGGCTTCGAAATGGTCGTTGCCCAGGCTCTGGGCGCCGCTGTTGAGGTTGAAGTCCACCCGCGGTTCCCAGCTTTCGGTGAAGATGGCCGGGCTGTTGGGCGATTCAAAGGACACATCCTTCAAATACAGTTTTTGTATAGCGAACTGTTTGTCTTGTCCGGTAGCGTTTTCCGCCATGGTTCGAGCCTGTCTGTCGTGAAGGAGGAGATGACTATTTTTTGTTTTTCGAGGTGACTGGGAGCTTGGCCTCTTCCCACTCCATCATGCCGCCGGCCAAGTTGTGGACTTGGTTGAAGCCCTGCTTCATGAGGATTTTGCAAGCTTCAGGAGAGCGGGTGCCGGACTGGCAAACCACCACGATGGGTTTGTTCTTGTGGGATTCCAATTCGTGGGCGCGCTCCGCCACCCGGCCCAGCGTCATGAGGCGTGCGCCGTCGATATGCCCTTTGGCGTATTCGTCGGGCTCGCGCACGTCCAGCACCAAAGTGTCTTCCTGGTTCATGAGGGTCACGGTGCTCAAGGCGGATACCACCTTGTATTTGCGCATGGCGCTTTCCATGATGTCCTGGATCAGCAGCACGAGCACGATCAGCAAGCCGCTGATCATCATCCAATGGTTGCTGGCAAATTCAATCAGTCTGTCTACGGGCATGTCCGGTATCGCTCAACGGTTGGTGGTTTGTGTAATTGTTTGAAGGGGGCTGCGGCGCCGCCCGCGTTGTTCAGTGGCTGCAAAAAACTTCTTTCATCATGCCGATCAGCTGCAGCATGCGTTGGTCGTCCACGTAGTAATAAACGCGGTTCGCATCCTTGCGGTAAGCGAGGATGCCTTTGTTGCGCAGAACCGCCAGGTGCTGCGAGATATTGCTTTGGGTCGTCCCCACCTGTTCCACGATGTCTTGCACGCTGACGGCGTTGCTGCCCAGAACGCAGAGGATTTTCAGCCTGAGCGGGTGGGACATGGCCTTGAGGCAATGCGCCGCGCGCTCGATTTCACGGTCGTCCGCGATGATGGGCATATCCGTTGGGGCGTTCATGAATGTCCTTAACGAAAGGTGGTCCGGATAACGCTTGCTGCGGCGGCCAGCAACTGTGAGTCGGCAACACGGGAATGTTATAATGATACGCAATATCCGCGCATATTCCCACGGCCGCGCCTAATCGGCCATCACCTGACAGGAGATTATACCGTGAACACCCCTCGTCCCAAGCCTGTAGTGCTGTTGATCCTCGACGGTTTCGGCTACAGCGAATCGGCGGCCAACAACGCCGTCGCCATGGCCGATACGCCGGTATGGGACAAGCTTTGGAATTCCGCTCCCCACTCTTTGCTGGCTTGTTCCGGCGGGGTGGTGGGCTTGCCGGACGACCAGATGGGCAACTCGGAAGTCGGCCACTTGCACCTGGGGTGCGGCCGTTTGTTGGCGCAGGACCTGACCCGCATCGACAACGCCGTGAAACAGGAACACTTTTTCGCCAACCCGGCTCTGTGCCAGGCGGTGGACGTGGCGAAGGCGGCCGGCAAGGCCCTGCACATCATGGGACTGTTGTCGCCGGGCGGTGTGCATAGCCACGAGCTGCAAATCCAGGCCATGGTCGAGCTGGCGGTGCGGCGCGGTTTGGATAAGGTCTATGTGCATGCTTTTCTGGACGGCCGCGACACGCCGCCGAAGAGCGCCGGCGACTCCATCGCCGCCCTGGAGGCCAAACTGGCGCAGTTGGGCAAGGGCCGCATCGCTTCCATTTCCGGTCGTTTCTACGGCATGGACCGCGACAAGCGCTGGGAGCGGGTGGAGAAGGCTTACCACTTGATCGTCGACGGCCAGGGCGAGTTCACCGCCACCTCCGCCTCCGCCGGCTTGCAGGCCGCTTATGCGCGCGAGGAGACCGACGAATTCGTGCAGACCACCGCCATCGTGCCGGAGGGCATGGCGCCGGTAACGCTGGAAGACGGCGACACCATGGTGTTCATGAATTTCCGCGCCGACCGCGCCCGCGAAATCACCATGGCGCTCAACTTCGCCGATTTCGACGGTTTCGTGCGTCCGCGCGTGCCGAAGCTGGGCTTGTACGTCACCCTGACCGAATACCGGGAAGACTTCACTTTCCCCATCGCTTATCCGCCGGAAAGCGTCGCCAACAGCTTTGGCGAAGTGCTGTCCAAAGCCGGCTTGAAGCAACTGCGCTTGGCGGAAACGGAGAAGTACGCCCACGTCACGTTCTTCTTCAACGGCGGCATCGAAACGCCGTTCCCCGGCGAAGACCGGGTGTTGGTGCAGTCGCCCAAAGTGCGCACCTATGACATGCAGCCGGAAATGAGCGCCCCGGAAGTCACCGACAAGCTGGTGGCGGCCATCGAAGGCGGCGAATACGACGCCATCATTTGCAACTACGCCAACGGCGACATGGTGGGCCACACCGGCATCCTGCCCGCGGCGATCAAGGCGGTGGAAATCCTGGATCACAGCTTGGGCCGTGTGCTGGAAGCGATTCGCAAGGTGAACGGCGAGTTGTTGTTGACGGCCGACCACGGCAATGCCGAACAGATGGTCGATCCGACCACCGGCGAACCCCATACCGCCCACACCATGAATCCGGTGCCGCTGGTGTACGTGGGCCGTGATTTCAAATTGGCCGACGGCGGCGGTTTGGCGGACGTGGCGCCGACTTTGCTGGATATGCTGGGCTTGCAGCAGCCGTCCGAGATGACCGGGCGTTCGCTGCTGCTGCGCTAGGCGTCCTTCCATGGCGGCACGGGCGGCAATCGGCGCGGGGTTATGCCTGGTCGTCGCGTGTTCCGCGCCGCCGGCTTGGGCGGAAAACGATCCCGCCGAGGCCGCCAGGATTCGGCAACGTATCGAGGCGGTGCAGAGTTCCCTCGGATTGGTGGAGTCGCGCAAGGACACGGTGCAAGGCGCTTTGGGGGATATCGAGCGTCGCAGCGGCGAGTTGGCCAAGCGCCTGCGGGCATTGGATCGCGACATTGCCCAGCAGCAGCGGCAATTGGCGCACGTGCGGCAACAGAAGGACAAGTTGTTGACCTCGTTGCGGGAGCACAACCGCGGCTTGGATAGCCAGGTAAGGGCCGCTTATATGACCGGGCGGCAGGAATGGCTCAAGCTGCTGCTCAATCCGGACGATCCCGCCCGTATCAGCCGCGTACTGACTTATTACGGATATCTGAATCGCAACCGCCTGGCCCAGCTGCGCAACATCCAGGAGGGTCTGGAGGAGGTGGATCGCATGGAGCAGGCGATACAGGCGGAAACCCGTCGCTTGGAGCAGTTGCAGGCCCAGGAGAAAGCCGACCAGGGTCGGTTGAGCGACGCTCAGCGCGACCGTGAAGGCATGTTGAGCAAGTTGCGCGAGGAACTGCACGACAAAAACGCCCGCATGCAGGAACTGAACGGCAATCTGCGCCGCTTGGACCGCTTGGTGGCGTCGGTGGACTTGGCCCTGGCCGACGTGCCGTCGGTGCGTCCGGCACAACCGCCGGCGGCGGCGTCGGCGCCGCCCAGCAGCGCCGCAGGCACGGCGCGCTGGCCGGTGTCCGGTCCCTTGCTGAAGCGCTTCGGCGCCGGCCGCATGGGCGGGCGCTGGGACGGTGTGTTGATCCGGGCGGCGGAAGGGACGCCGGTCACTGCGGCGGCCGACGGGCGGGTCATTTTCGCCGACTGGCTGCGCGGTTACGGCCTGTTGCTCATCGTCGAGCACGGCGACGGTTATATGTCGCTGTACGCCTTTAATCAAAGTCTGTATAAGGCTGTTGGCGAGCCGGTGAAGGCGGGCGATGTGATTTCCACCGTCGGCCGCAGCGGCGGACGCACGCAGTCGTCCCTTTATTTCGGAGTGCGCTACGCGGGGCGCCCGGTGGATCCGCAAAGTTGGCTGCAGAAACGCGGCTAATGCTTAAGGTGTCGGTGATTGGGTTGGTAATTAGACAAGCAGGATAATGGTAATGGTGAATCGCAACACGTTGGTCACTTTGGTGGTTGGAGCTGTGCTGGGCGTCGGTTTGAGCGTGGCCGGCATGGCGACGGCGGAAAAGGCGCGTGAGGATGCCTCGCCCAATACCATTCCTTATGAGGATTTACGCACCTTCTCCGAAATTTACGGCCGGATCCGGCAGGATTACGTCGAGCCGGTCAGCGACAACAAACTGCTCACCGACGCCATTCGCGGCATGCTGGCCGGTCTCGATCCCCATTCCACCTATTTGGACGAAGAGGAATACAACGAACTGCGCGTCGGCACCACCGGCCAGTTCGGCGGCCTCGGCATCGAAGTGGGCATGGAAAACGGCTTCGTCAAAGTCATCAGCCCCATCGACGACACCCCGGCCCAGCGGGCCGGCATCAAGGCGGGCGACCTGATCATCCGCTTGGACGACAAGCCGGTGAAAGGCATGAGCCTCAACGACGCGGTCAAAATGATGCGCGGCGAGCCGGGCAGCGACATCGTCCTGACCGTGGTGCGCGAAGGCGTGGACCAGCCGCTCAAGATCAAGCTGACCCGCGACATCATCAAGGTGAAGAGCGTCAAGAGCCGGATGCTGGAAGAGGGTTATGGTTACGTGCGCATCACCAGTTTCCAGTCCCACACTTCGGACAACATGCTGGAAGCGCTCAACGAGCTGAAGAAAAAAGGCGACTTGAAAGGCTTGGTGCTGGACTTGCGCAACAACCCCGGCGGCGTGTTGAACGCGGCGGTGGCGGTGAGCGACGCCTTCTTGGAGAGCGGTTTGATCGTGTACACCGAAGGCCGCATCGAAGACGCTAAAATGCGCTTCAGCGCCAAGCCGGACGATTTGCTCAAGGGCGCGCCCATCGTCGTGCTGATCAACTCCGGTTCGGCTTCCGCCTCGGAAATCGTCGCCGGCGCCCTGCAAGACCACAAGCGCGCCATCATTATGGGTGAAAAATCCTTCGGCAAAGGCTCGGTGCAGACCATCCTGCCCACCAGCAACGGCGGCGCGATCAAGCTGACCACGGCCCGTTACTACACGCCGGCCGGCCGTTCCATCCAGGCGGAAGGCATCGTGCCCGACGTGGCCGTGTCCAAGCTCAAGCTGGAAGCGGTATCTCAACCGGAGTTCGAGCCGATCAAGGAGGCCGATTTGAGCCGTCACTTGAGCAACGGCAACAAGAAGTCCGGCGACACGAAGAAGGAAGTGGAAAAGGACAAGGAAGGCGCCAAGGACGAACCGTTGGCTGTCAGCGACTACCCGCTCAGCGAGGCGTTGAACTTGCTGAAAGGCATCGCCATCATGGGCCAGCAGAAAAAAGCCGGCCTGTAAGCGATGGCATGACAAGCCGGCTGAGCGTTGAGCGCTCAGCCGGCTTTTTCACGCGGGGCCCCTGCTTCGGTTTCCGGGGGCTTGCGGCGAACATAATGCCCGAAGCGGCGGATACTCCAGGCATTTCATGGAATTGTTAGCATGCTGAAACTCTACAACACCCTTACTCGGCAAAAAGAAGCCTTCGTTCCCATTCAGCCCGGCAAGGCCAGCATGTATGTGTGCGGCATGACGGTGTACGACTATTGCCACCTGGGCCACGCCCGCGTCATGGTCGTGTTCGACATGATCGCCCGTTATTTGCGCCACAGCGGTTATGAACTGACCTACGTGCGCAACGTCACCGACATCGACGACAAGATCATCAGGCGGGCGGCGGAGAACGGCGAAACCATCCAGGCGCTGACCCAGCGCTTCATCGACGCCATGCACGAGGACGAGGCGAATCTGGGCGTGCTGCCGGTGGACGTGGAGCCGCGCGCCACCACCTCCATCGCCGACATGCTGAACATGATCCAGACCTTGATCGACAAGGGTTACGCCTACGTGGGCGACAACGGCGACGTGTACTACGCCGTGGCCAAGTTCAATGGCTACGGCAAGCTGTCCGGCAAGAATCCCGACGATTTGCGCGCCGGCGAGCGGGTGGGCGTGGACGAGGCCAAGCGCGATCCGTTGGATTTCGTGTTGTGGAAAGCCGCCAAGCCGGGCGAGCCGCAATGGGACGCGCCCTGGGGGCCGGGCCGGCCCGGCTGGCATATCGAATGTTCGGCCATGTCCACGTGTTGCCTGGGCCATCATTTCGACATTCACGGCGGCGGCATGGACTTGCAGTTCCCCCACCACGAAAACGAAATCGCCCAGTCGGAAGGGGCGACCGGGGAACAGTTCGTCAACTATTGGCTGCACAACGGCTTCGTGCGGGTGGACGAGGAAAAGATGTCCAAATCCCTGGGCAATTTTTTCACCGTGCGGGAAGTGCTCAAGGCCTATCCGCGTCCCGGCACCATCCGTATGTTCATTTTGTCCAGCCACTACCGCAGCCCGCTCAACTACGCCGAGGAGCAGCTGGATAAGGCCAAGGCCGATTTGACCACCCTTTATACGGCGCTGCGTGACGTGCCGGCGGCGGCGGAAGCGGCGGCGGGCGACGCCTATAAGGCGCGTTTCCGCGAGGCCATGGACGACGACTTTAATACGCCGGCCGCCGTGGCGGTGCTGTTCGAACTGGCGCGGGAGGTCAACCGCCACAAGCAGGCGGGCGATACGACCGCCGCCGCCGGCTTGGCGGCGACGCTCAAGGGGTTGGGCGGCGTGCTGGGCCTGCTGCAAGACGAGGCCGAGGCCTGGTTGAAAGGTTCACTGGATTTGGGCGGCGGCGGTTTGTCCGATGCCGACATCGAAGCACTGATCCAGCAGCGATTGGATGCCCGCAAGAACAAGGATTGGGCCACTTCCGACCGCATTCGCGACGAGCTGAAGGCGCAGGGCGTGATTTTGGAGGATGGCGCCGGCGCCACCACTTGGCGACGGGAGTAAGGCGGAAGGCGAGAGCGGTTCCGCCGCCCCGGGGCTAGGGGGCGGGCAACGGCGCAGGGGGGCCAGCCAACGCTTGCGTTCCGCCCTGCCGCGCTAAGTCTTATTCTTCGCTGTCTTCGGAGTCGTCGTCCTCGGCCGGGGTTGCCGGGGCGGCACCGTCGCTTTTCTCGGTTTTTTCCGCTTTCTTCAAAGCCAGCAACTGCTGGGCGATGCCTTCGGTCAGGTGGAATTGCAATTTCCA
Source organism: Methylogaea oryzae (assembly GCF_019669985.1). Classification (NCBI taxonomy): domain Bacteria; kingdom Pseudomonadati; phylum Pseudomonadota; class Gammaproteobacteria; order Methylococcales; family Methylococcaceae; genus Methylogaea; species Methylogaea oryzae. The sequence continues at coordinate 2,597,912 of NZ_AP019782.1, read as the reverse complement.
ATCCGGCCGCACCAGGATGGCGTCGGGTTCGCGCTGGGCGACGAGGAACTCCACGCTTTGGCCGTCGGCCAGGCGGATCGTGGCTTTCTCCGTCGGCATTTTTCCGTCCATGGGCGTGTAACTGCGCACGTCGTAAGCGCGGGCGTTTTTCCAGGCCTCGGCCATTTCGTAGAGCGGGGCCGCTTCAGCCTGCGGCGGCTCGGCCGTCCATTTGCCGTCCTTGTCCTTGCTCAGCTTCAATCCCGGCAGCTCGATGCCGTGGATATTGGCATTTTCCGGCAGCAGCTTTTTCTCTACGTAATCCGTGGGCGCGGCGGTAAGGTGCTGGTAGAAGTTGTCCGTTACCAGGTGCAGGCTGTTGCCCAGCTTGACGTAGCGTTGCTGCTGGATGGGGTCGGAACCGCCGAATTCCAGGACCAGATCGCCCAAGGCCAGGGTGGCGTTGGGCGGCGCCAGCTGGAATTTGGCCAGCTGCGCCGCGTCCACCGGGTATTGGGTGTCGCTGGGCGCCGACGGGATTTTCAGCAATTGCTCGACGCGGTTTTCCGCCGCCGGCACGTCCAGGGGCTGGGTCAGGCGCCAGTGGCCGTCGCGCTTTTCCAGGGTGAAATTCTGCCGGCCGGAAACCTGGATCTTGTTGATCGATTGGGTATCGATCTGCGCCAAGGGGTGGGGTTCGTCTTTTTTCTTGCCCGGTTCCAAAACCACCAGCAGGCCAAGGACGGCGACGACGGCGAGCAGGGCCAGATTGAGTTTCATTTTGTCGCTCATGGTTTAACGCCCCCTTCTGCGGAACCAGATCAACGTGCCGCCGCCGATCAACAGCGCCGGGATAGCCACCAGGAAACCGACGCCTATTACCGCGGAAGCGCTTTTCGAGAGCTCAAGCTTGGCGTCGCTGGCCGTTTTGGCGGGGATGTTGATGAGCTGGTCGTTGTGGCTGAGCCATTGCACCAAATTCAGGCCCAGGTTGAGGTTGCCGCCGTTGCCCAGGTAGGTGTTGGACAGGAAGTCGCCGTCGCCCAGCACGAAAATGCGTTGTTCGCGGGATTTGGCTTGTTTGGTCTCGCCTTCCTTAGGCGTGGCGGCGGCCTGCGGCACGTCGCGCACCAGGGCGTAGCCGATGGTGAGCGGGCCCTCCTTTTCGCCGCTGTCGGCATTGAAGCGGATGTCGCCTTTGAGCGGGCCGATTTCGGTCCAGGAGCGCGCCAGGGTGCGCAGCACGGCGGTGGCGTGGAAGTCGGCGTCCTTGCCCGATTGCAGGGCGGCGGCCACCGGGAACAGGGTCAGTTCCTTGAAGTCGGCGGTAATGGGGTGGTGGACGTATTCCGCCACCAGCGCGAACGTGGGATCGTCGATGCCGAACAGCTGGGTGCTGGCGTCCACCACCGTGCCGGGCAGGAAGGTCAGGTTCAACTGCTCCGCCAGGGCTTGCAGGCCGTGCTGGTCGCCCGGATCGGCCAGCCACAGCAGGTTGCCGCCTTTTTTCACATAGTCCTGGATCAGGCCCACTTCGCCGGGCAGCAGGTTGGCGCGCGGGCCGGCGATGACCAGGGCGGTGGTGTTGGCGGGTATGTCCGGCGTTTTCGCCAGGTTGAGCAGGGCGAGGTTGACGCCTTTGCGCTTCAATTCCTGGCCGAACTGGCCCAGGTCGAAATTGGCCTGCCCCAACGGCGAGCGCTCGCCGTGGCCTTCCAGGAACACCAGGTTTTGTTCCTTGCTTTGGGCCAGGCGTTGCAGGGCGTTGGTGACGGCGGCTTCGTTGAAGTCCTGCACTTTTTCGATGCGGCCCTGGTAGGCGATGACCATTTCGCCGTCCAGGGTGATGCCCATTTCCCGCGTCTGGTCCGGGTTGGTATCCGGATTGACGAAGGCGAGGCTGACGTTGTTACTGCGGCGGCTGTAGCGGCCGATCAAATCGCTGACCTGGTCGCGCAAGGTGCGGTTGCCTTCACGGGCATAGGACGTCACGGTGACCGGCTCCTTGATCAGGTCCAGCACTTTGGCGCTGGCTTCCGACAGGGTGTTGCGACCGCCGGCGGTCCAGTCGAATTGGGCGGTGTAGCGGGTGCTCAGCCACGCGGCCAGACCCACCACGGCCAGGAACAGTACGGTAAACAGCAGATTTTGCAGGCGGATTTGCGTGTGGATTTTTTGGGTGATCTTCATTTCTGCAACCTGTCGTTATCGAGGCGGTGAATGCTCAGCACCAGGAAGGTGAAGATGAATAGCAGGAAGTAGATGAGGTCGGTGGTGCCCACCAAGCCCTTGAGCAGGCCGTCGTAGTGGCGCAACAGGGACAGGTAGTGCAATACGCTGTCCGATTTGTCGCCGCCGTTGCTGTTCCAATCGACGATCCACAGCAGCAACAGGGCGCCGAAGCTGCCCACCGCGGCGGTGGTCGGCTGGCTGGCCAGGGTGGAGACGTACAGTCCCACCGCGGCGAAGGAAGCCAGCAGCAGCGACAACGCCAAGGCGCAGGCGGCCAGTTTGCCGAAGTCCAGCCCGCCGCCCAGCAGCAGGGACAAGGGCATGAGCAGGATCATGCCGACCATGATGAGCAGGAAAGCCAGAGTGCCCAGGTATTTGCCCAGGATGATGTCGGCCATGGACACCGGCGCGCTGAACAGCAGGCTCAACGTGCGGTTGCGCCGCTCCTCGCTGATGAGGCGCATGGTGATGAGGGGCGTGACCAACAGCAGGATCACGCCGGCGTTGCCGAACAAGGGCGCGACGATGAGGTCGGTGACCCCCGGCGCGCCGTCCATGCCGGCGATGCGCGGTTGCAGCTCCATGTAATAGTCCAGCTGGGACAGGAACATAAAGCCGAGGATCATTTGCACCACGCCCAGGATGGACCAGGCCAGGGGGGAAAAAAACAGGCCGCGCAGTTCGCGGGCGGCGATGACCAGGGCGCTCATGCTTGGACCTCCTTAACGGCTCCCTCGCCCAAGTGGGGAGGGGCTTGTTGGGTGATTTCCACGAATATTTGCTCGATGGTGCGCTTTTCCGGGGTCAGTTCGTACAGGCCCCAGTTTTGCGCCACGGCCAGGGCCGCCACCTGTTCGGCCGGGTTGGCTTGCTTGTCGTGGAAAATGCGGATGCGGTTGTGGTCCAGCGCTTCCACCGACTTGACGCCGGCGATGGCCGCCAGCTTGGCCTGATCCGCCGCTTGGCGGGTGGCGATCATCAGGCTGGAGGCGCCCATGCGCTGTTCCAGGCCCTGGATGGTGTCGTTCAGCACCAGTTCCCCCCGGTGGATGATCTGCACGCGGGAGCAGCTTTCCTGTACTTCCGGCAGGATGTGGGTGGAGAGGATGATGCCGTGCTCGCGGCCCAGGTCGCGGATGAGCTGGCGGATTTCGCGTATCTGGATGGGGTCGAGGCCGACGGTGGGTTCGTCCAGGATGATGACCGCTGGGGAGTGCAGGATGGCCTGGGCGATGCCCACCCGCTGTTGGTAGCCCTTGGACAGGTTGCCGATCAGCCGGTCGCCGACGTCGGTCAAGCCGCAGCGCTCTTTGGCGTTGTCCAGCGCCGCCTTGGTTTTGTCCTTGGCGACCCGATGCAGGCCGGCGCAGTAGTGCAGGTACTCGTCCACCGTCAGGTCCCGGTAGACCGGCGGGTTTTCCGGCAGATAGCCCAGCTCCGCCTTGGCTTCCTTGGGGTTGTCGAGAATGTCGATGCCGTTGATGCGGATTTGGCCGGAGGAGGGCGCCAGGTTGCCGCAGATCATCTGCATGGTGGAGGACTTGCCGGCGCCGTTGGGGCCGAGAAAGCCGAGGATTTCGCCTTTCTCCAGGGTGAAGCTGACGTTGTTCACCGCCAGGTGGTCGCCGTAATAGCGATACAACTGTTCGACTTGGATCAGTGTGTTCATAAGCCGGTTGTGAGATTTCGAGTTGTTGTGATGGCGCGGGGCAGGGCGACGGTCATAGGCGCCACAGCGTGCCGGTTATGCAGCATGGGGGCGCCGCCGCATGAATACAAGTGAATTGACCTTTGTTGGCGTTTATTTTATAGATAGCGGCTGTTGGCTGGTAATCCCGTGTGGGAAATCATGCGCAAGGATGCTCGTATCGCTGGTTCGCCGCATGTGCTCGGGGCGTGGGGCGATTCCCCCTGTAGCGGATAGTGTGCGCTGCCGGAAGTCGGCACAAGCGCCGAGAGGCTTTCGGCCATACTCCCAACAACAAAAATAACGGCATGGCGGCAACGCCTTGCTTGAGCAACGGAGCAAGAGGCAGCAACGATGATAATAGGCGTACCCAAGGAAATCCACGCGGGGGAAAAGCGCGTGGCAACAACGCCGGAGGTGGTGGAAAAACTCAAAAAGCTGGGTTTCTCCGTCTCCATCGAATCCGGCGCCGGCGCGGCGGCGAATTTTACCGACGAGGCTTACCGCGAAGCCGGGGCGACCATCGTGGATAGCGCCCAGGCTTTGTGGTCCTCGTCCGACATCATCTTCAAGGTGCGCGCGCCGGAAACCCATCCCGAGCTGGCAACCGACGAAGTGGAGTTGCTCAAGGAAGGGAAAACCCTGGTCAGCTTCATTTGGCCGGGACAGAATTCCGAGCTGATGGAGCGTTTGGCGGCCAAGAACGTCACCGTGCTGGCCATGGACAGCGTACCCCGCGTGTCCCGCGCGCAGAAGCTGGACGCCCTGAGTTCCATGGCCAATATCGCCGGTTACCGGGCGGTGGTGGAAGCCTCCCACGCCTTCGGCCGTTTCTTCTGCGGCCAGATCACCGCCGCCGGCAAAGTGCCTCCCGCCAAGGTGTTCATCATCGGCGTCGGCGTGGCCGGCCTGTCCGCCATCGGCGCGGCTTCGGGCCTGGGTGCGATCGTTCGCGCCAGCGACACCCGCCCCGAGGTGAAGGACCAGGTTAAGAGCATGGGCGCCGAGTTCGTCGAGGTGGACTACCAAGAGGAAGGCACCGGCGTTGGCGGTTATGCCAAGGTCATGAGCGAGGGCTACCAGAAAGCCCAGCGGGAAATGTATTTCCGCCAGGCCATGGACGTGGACATCATCATCACCACCGCGCTGATCCCCGGCAAACCTGCGCCCAAGCTGATTACCGCCGGCATGGTGGAAAACATGAAGCCGGGCAGCGTCATCGTCGACTTGGCGGCCGAACAGGGCGGCAACTGCGAACTGACCGTGCCGGGCGAGGCCGTGGTGCGCCACGGCGTCACCATCATCGGTTATACGGATCTGCCCAGCCGCCTGGCTAAACAATCCAGCCAGCTCTACGCCACCAACCTGTGGCGTTTGTCGGAAGAATTATGTAAGAACAAGGACGGCGTCATCGACGTCAACATGGAGGACGAAGTCATTCGCGGCGCCACCGTCATCAAGAACGGTGCCATCACTTGGCCGCCGCCGCCGCCGAAGATTTCCGCCCAGCCGCAAATGGCGGTGGCCGCGCCTCCGGTGGAGGCGAAACCCGAAGGGCGCAAGCTGCCGGACTGGATCAAGTCGACCCTCTTGCTGGTCACGGCCGGCGCGGCGCTGTTCGGCCTGGGGCTGGTGGCTCCGCCGGCGTTCATGTCCCACTTCACCGTCTTCATCCTGGCGTGTTTCGTCGGGTATATGGTGATCTGGAACGTGACCCCGGCCCTGCACACGCCCTTGATGAGCGTCACCAACGCCATCAGCGGCATCATCGTCATCGGCGCCTTGCTGCAAATCGCTCCGCCGGAGGTTAAGGACACCATCAGCGGGTCCATCGCCGACTTGATCGTGCGCCACGAAGGCCACGAACATTCCATCATTTCCGTGGTTATCCCCGTGTTCGCCGGCTTGGCGATCCTGTTGGCGACCATCAACATCGTCGGGGGCTTCATGGTCACCCAGCGCATGTTGAAAATGTTCAGACGCTAAGGGGGCGGACATTATGCTTAATCAAGGACTTGTAACCGTCTCGTACGTCGCCGCCACCATCCTCTTCATCCTGAGCTTGGGGGGGTTGAGCAACCCGGAAACAGCGCGACGGGGCAATTTATACGGTATGGTCGGCATGGCCATCGCCATCGTTGCCACGGTGCTGAGCGACTCGGTGCACGGCTACATCGCCCTGCTGGCCTGCATGGCCGTGGGCGGCAGCATCGGCGCGTTCGCCGCCATCAAGGTGAAAATGACGGAAATGCCCGAGCTGGTGGCCATGCTGCACAGCTTCGTCGGCTTGGCCGCCGTGCTGGTGGGCTACGCCAGCTATGTGGACCCCAATGCCCACATGGTGGGGGTGGAGCGAACCATCCATGACGTGGAAACCTATCTGGGGATTTTCATCGGCGCGGTGACTTTTTCAGGGTCCATCATCGCCTTCGGCAAATTGTCCGGCCGTATCGGCGGCAAGCCCATGTTGTTGCCGGCGCGTCATTGGATCAACCTGGCCGGCCTGATCGTCGTGATCTTCTTCGGTAAGTTGTTCCTCGACGTGGAAACCGCCAGCGGCGGCTTGTTCCCGTTGTTTGTCATGACCGCCATCGCCTTGGCGTTCGGCATCCATATGGTGATGGCCATCGGCGGCGCCGACATGCCGGTGGTGGTGTCCATGCTCAACAGCTACTCCGGCTGGGCGGCATCCGCCACCGGCTTCATGCTGAGCAACGACCTGCTCATCGTTACCGGCGCCTTGGTGGGGTCTTCCGGCGCCATCCTCAGCTACATCATGTGCCGCGCCATGAACCGCCACTTCCTGTCGGTGATTGCCGGCGGCTTCGGCAGCGAAGGCGGCGCGCCCGCTGCGGCGGGCGGCGTCCAGCCGGAAGGCGAGGTCACTCCCGTCAGCGCCGAAGAAACCGCCGAACTGCTGCGCGATGCGCAAAGCGTGGTCATTGTGCCGGGTTACGGCATGGCCGTGGCCCAGGCCCAGCACACGGTATACGAAATCACCAAACACCTGCGCGACAAAGGCGTCAACGTGCGTTTCGCCATCCACCCGGTGGCTGGTCGCATGCCCGGCCACATGAACGTGCTGCTGGCGGAAGCCAAGGTGCCTTACGACATCGTGTTGGAAATGGACGAAATCAACGAGGATTTCCCGGAAACCGACGTGGCGATGGTGATTGGAGCCAACGACATCGTCAACCCGGGTGCCCAGGACGATCCCAACAGCCCCATCGCCGGCATGCCGGTATTGGAAGTTTGGAAGGCCAAGACCAGCATCGTCATGAAGCGCTCTATGGCTTCCGGTTATGCCGGCGTGGACAATCCGTTGTTCTACAAGGAGAACAACCGGATGCTGTTCGGCGATGCCAAAAAGATGTTGGACGAGGTGCTGGGGGTGTTGCGGGGGTGAGAAACCCGGCTCGCCGCCGCTAAGGCATCTTAAGGAAGCCGGCGCTGTTTAGCGCCGGCTTTTTTATTTGGTTTTCCCATTGTCATTGCGCCGGATTGCGGCTTAGGGCGGGCATACGCCGGCCGCCCAGTCGTCCGGTAAACGCGAGGCGTTAAAAAGCCGGCATAGTGCGCCGGCTTTTTTTCGTCGGTATCCGCCGTAACCGGCAATTACCTTTGGGGGGACGAGGCTCTGGTCGGGCCGTATAGCCTGGGACGGCGTTTAACGGCGGCGGCCGCGTTGGCCGGCAGGGCCTTTATCCAGGTTGACGTAGATGGAGTTGCCTTCGAATTCGGTGCCGTCGAGTGCCGCGATGGCGGCGCGGGCTTCGTGGCCTTCCATGTTGACCAGGGCGGTGCCGCGTACTTTGCCGGTGAACAAATCGCGATTCAGCTTGAGGGAATGGACTTTGCCATAAGTGCTGAATAAAGCAGTCACATTGGCTTCGTTGGTGTTGGGAGGTAAACCGCGGACAAAAAGTGTCAACATACGTTGCCCTATCCTTTTTAGAAGTGGGTGAAACAGAAATGCGCCAGTCAATGGCGCATTAGAACCGCAGAGGAAAAGCAGACCTTTGCCGGTCTGCTTTTGGTAAGGCGGGCGTTTGTTCTTATTTTTTACAGTACGGCAACGTTATCGGCTTGCGGGCCTTTTTGCCCGGCTACTTCGATAAAGCTAACGCGCTGGCCTTCCTTCAATGTTTTATGGCCTTCACCCTGAATAGAACGGAAATGCACGAACAAGTCGCTGCCGTTCTCGCGCTGAATGAAGCCGAAACCTTTGGTTTCGTTGAACCATTTGACGGTCCCGGTTTGCTGTTGTGACATAGTAAGTCTCTTGTAAAATTGTGTGCTGGGTGCGCCATGCGCCCAAAAGCCCCGCAGGCTGCCGGTAACGTGGCGGCGTATTTCAGGATGGCTGGAAGTTTGGGCAGGAGCGGTCCCGGAAGGGGCAGAATCTACACTAGCTTACTGTGTGCGAACCTAAATACAACGGCCCAAAAGTAGAGGAAAAGGGCAGTCGTGTCAAGCGCCGAGCGGCCTTGGCGTCGCTGGTCCGCCGTTGGCCGGCGCATCGGGGAGGCGTTGTTTTTTCGCGATGGTCCCGTGGCGGCTGAGTAGAGACAACAGTCGAGGAAATTTTCTGTGTGGGTGCAAAAACGTATCGTGCTGAAGCCTCGTGCGCGGGGCTTCCATTTGGTAACCGATGAGGTGCTGAGCCAGTTGCCGGAGCTCGGCAGGTTTCGGGTTGGGCTGGCCCATTTTTTTATCCAGCACACTTCCGCGTCCTTGGGATTGAATGAAAACGCCGATTCCGACGTAAGGCGGGACATGGAGGCGCATTTCAACCATTTCGTTCCCGAGAGGCAAAGTTATTATCGCCACGTGCTGGAAGGGGCGGATGACATGCCGGCGCACATCAAGTGCTTGACCATCGGCAGCAGCATTACCGTGCCGATTGCTCAGGGCGTGTTGGCGCTGGGGACTTGGCAGGGCATTTATTTGGGCGAACATCGCGATGAGGGTGGGGCGCGTATAATCATCGCAACCCTTAACGGCGAATAATCATTTGACGAGGCTGCCATGAGAACGAACGTTGTAAGTGCACTGCTGGCCGCTGGCTTAGCGTTGGCTTGTTTCCCCCTGACCGGCTTGGCGGAAAGCGCGTGGGACAAGGAAACGCCCGCGGTGGCCGGGGCCATGGAAATCACCGTTTATCGCAGCCCGAGTTGCGGTTGTTGCGGCAAGTGGCTGGAGCACATGGCAAAACACGGATTCCAGGTAAACGACATGGTGACCGAAGACATGGACGCCATAAAACGGAAATTTGGCGTATCGCCGAAACTGGCTTCCTGCCACACGGCGTTTATCAACGGCTACGTTATCGAGGGCCACGTGCCGGCAGGCGATGTGAAGAAGCTGCTGACGGATAAGCCCGCCGTAGCAGGCATTGCCGTTCCGGGCATGGTGTCCGGAAGTCCCGGTATGGAAATGGGGGGCAAGAAAGAGCCCTTCGCCGTGCTGTCTTTCGATAAGGCCGGCAAATCGGCAGCGTTCAGCGAATATTCGTCTTACTAAAGGCGGCGGCGGGATGTCTCGTTGTGTGCTTGCCGGCGACGTGGGAGGCACGAAAACGCTGCTGGCCCTGTATCGTTGCGAGAACGGTGCGCTGGGATTGCTGCGCGAGGCGCGTTACGCCAGTGGGGATTATTCGGGGCTGCCGGAAATCGCTGCAAGTTTTTTAGGCGGCGAGCGGCCTCACTCCGCGTGTTTTGGCGTGGCGGGGCCTGTGGCGGACGGCCGTTGCCGGATCACCAATCTTCCCTGGTCGTTGGAAGAGGGGCAGCTGTCCCATGCGTTGGGCGGTGTTCCTGTTAAGTTGCTCAACGATTTGGAGGCCGTCGCCTTGGGGTTGTTGCGTGTGCCGGCGACGGCTTTCCACGATCTTAACTCCGGTCGCGCCCAGGCCGGCAATATCGCTGTGATTGCCGCAGGCACTGGCCTTGGTGAAGCCGTGTTGCATTGGGACGGGGCAGCGTATGCGGCCATTGCGGGGGAGGGCGGGCATTGCGATTTTGCGCCGATGGATGCGCAGCAGGATCGTTTATTGGCCTTTTTGCGCGAGCGCTTTGCCGGCCATGTAAGTTATGAGCGCATTTTGTCCGGCCACGGGCTGCGCGCGGTTTACGAGTTTTTTCTTGGCGAGGGTTTGGCCGGGCCAGGGCCCGGGTTGCTCGAAGCCTTGCAGGACGGCGATCCGGCTGCGGCTATCGCGCAATACGGCTTGGAGGGACGCGACGAGGCCTGTCGCCAGGCGTTGACGTTGTTCGCCCGCGTGTATGGGCAAGAGGCGGGCAACTTGGCGCTCAAGTGTTTGGCGAGAGGCGGGGTATTGCTGGCCGGAGGGATCGCGCCGAAATTGTTGCCAATACTGAAGGACGGTCCTTTTATGGCCGGATTTTGCGACAAAGGCCGCTTTGCCGCCTTGCTGCGGGATATGCCGGTGAGGGTTTGTCGGGACGCCCAGGCGCCCTTGTTGGGTGCGGCGGCCACGGCACAGGCCTTGTTGAGGTAAGCGCTGGCCATGGGGCATCGCTTCAACGATGTGGGCGAGCCCGAACAAGAAAAATTATTCGAGATACAGCGGGCGATTTTGTTGCAAGAGATCGCCAATGATGCCCGTTCGACGGCCGCTTACACAGGCCGCAACACCTTTTCAGCCCGGGTGATGGACGCCATGCGGCGGGTTCCCCGCCACGCTTTCGTGCCGCCCAGCGCTTCGGCGCAGGCTTACTGCAACAGGCCTGTCCCCATCGGCTTCGGCCAGACGATTTCTCAGCCTTATATTGTCGCGTTGATGACGGATCTGCTGGATTGCGATTCGCAGGACGTCGTTTTGGAGGTGGGGACCGGTTGCGGTTATCAGGCCGCGGTACTGGCGGAAATTGTTCGACGAGTCTATACCTTAGAGCGAGTGCCTGAATTGGCGGAGTCGGCAGCGCGGCGACTGGGCCGCTTGGGGGTCGACAACGTCCAAGTGATTGCGGCGGACGGCTATTTCGGTTTTCCGGCCCACGCCCCCTACGACGGGATTATTGTAACGGCGGCGGCAGAGGCCGTGCCTCCGGCGCTTGCGGAGCAACTTAAGCCCGGAGGGCGGTTGGTGATTCCGTTGGGGGTGCCTTACGGCGCCCAGCAATTGGTGCGGGCTGTAAAACAGCCCGACGGCGGGTTGTCGAGCCAAGCCGTTTTGCCCGTGGCCTTTGTCCCGTTTCGGCACTAGGGCGTAGAGGATGCCCCTCGGAGACGTATTCACAGTGACAGTTGGACGTCTAAGGTGTTTTCTCAACTAGCACGAGGAGTAGCACGCATGGCAAAAATCTGGATTCTCGCAGCGGAAAGCAGTCGTGCCGTTATTTACGCGGTGGAGTCGCGCGTTAAACCTTTGAAGACGGTTGAAAGTTTTTCCCATCCGGAAGGCAGGGAGCTGGAGCAAGATATGATCTCCGATCGTCCGGGGCGCGCCTTCGACACAACCGGATTGGGCGGACGTCATGCCATGGGAAAGGAAGTTGACCCGAAGCGCCATGAGGCTCAGGTCTTCGCCAAGCGCCTGGCTGACCGGTTGGATCACGGGCGTACTCAAGGCGATTTCGATCAGCTGATGTTGGTTGCTCCCCCGGCGTTTCTCGGGTTGCTGCGTGAAAGCCTCAACGATCAGACGCTCAAGTTGGTGAGCCAGTCTGTGGATAAAAATCTGGTGCAGGCGGGGGAGCAGTCTATTCGCGACAATTTGTTTGCCTAGCTTGTTTAATTCGACGATGTAGCGGTGATTCCAGCGCCGGTCCTTCAGGGGCCGGCGATGTTCGTTCAGGGGGCGGTATCGTCGTGGCCGCATCCCGTCGATTGGAGGCGGCCATGTAAGGCTGTTCCAGCTTAGTTCTGGGCTTGCCGCAAACCTAAAGTTTTTTAAGGGCGGGCCGCAAATAGAGATGAAAAGAAGTGGCGGCGTAGTTTTCGCCGGCGGTAGGGTAAGGAAGGTGTTTGAAACTTCTAAAGTTGCCGTCAGTGCCGCCGATAAAACAACTGAACATGATTGTTTAGCCGATTTCTCGGCACAACTAGGAGAAAGGCCATGTCCGTAATTAACACCAACATGATGTCCCTGAACACTCGGCGCAATCTGGAGCAATCCCAGTCGAGTTTGGCAACGACCATGGAGCGTTTGTCTTCGGGTCTGCGCGTGAACAGCGCGAAGGACGACGCGGCAGGCTTGGCTATCGCCGCGCGCCTGAGCTCTCAAATCAACGGCATGAACGTCGCCATGCGCAACGCTAACGACGGCATTTCTATGGCGCAAACGGCGGAAGGCGCGATGAGCAACCTGGGCGACATGCTGCAGCGCATGCGCGACCTGGGCATCCAGTCCATGAACGGCAGCAACGCCTCCGGTGACCGGGCCAACTTGAATACGGAGTTCAAGCAGCTGGCGTCGGAACTGCAACGCGTGATCAACTCCACCACCTTCAACGGCAACGCGATTCTGAACGGTAAAGCGTACAGCACCACCTCCGTGGTTGTTTTCCAGGTGGGCGCAGACGCTATGGCCAACAACAAGATCTCCATCCGGATGAGTAACTTGTCGAACGGCAAGATGAAGTCGGTGTTCTCGGGTGGCACGATTTCGAAGGTTTCGGCGGCCAGTGCCTATGTCAAAGCCATCGATAGCGCCATCACGCAGGTGACCACGCTTCGCGCAAAACTGGGCGCCGTGCAGAACCGACTGACGAACACCATCACGGGTTTGCGTATCGCCACGGAAAACCAGTCGGCCGCCCGTTCCCGTATCATGGACGCCGACTTCGCATCGGAAACGTCGAACCTGAGCCGTTCGCAGATTCTGCAGCAGGCCGGTACGGCGATGCTATCCCAGGCGAACTCCGCACCGCAGCAGGTGTTGAGCTTGCTCAGATAATTGGGCTGAGGCAGCTTCTTCCCGCCCCTAGGTGGGGCGGGGAGGAAACGAAACAGCCGGTTTAAAAGGCAAAAAGGGCGCGTGTTTCCTCGTACAATCGATTTTCGACGCTCCCTTTATGTAGCTTATAGCCGAACCTTCGGCACGAATTAGGAGAAAGGCCATGTCCGTAATTAACACCAACATGATGTCCCTGAACACTCGGCGCAATCTGGAGCAATCCCAGTCGAGTTTGGCAACGACCATGGAGCGTTTGTCTTCGGGTCTGCGCGTGAACAGCGCGAAGGACGACGCGGCAGGCTTGGCTATCGCCGCGCGCCTGAGCTCTCAAATCAACGGCATGAACGTCGCCATGCGCAACGCTAACGACGGCATTTCTATGGCGCAAACGGCGGAAGGCGCGATGAGCAACCTGGGCGACATGCTGCAGCGCATGCGCGACCTGGGCATCCAGTCCATGAACGGCAGCAACGCCTCCGGTGACCGGGCCAACTTGAATACGGAGTTCAAGCAGCTGGCGTCGGAACTGCAACGCGTGATCAACTCCACCACCTTCAACGGCAACGCGATTCTGAACGGTAAAGCGTACAGCACCACCTCCGTGGTTGTTTTCCAGGTGGGCGCAGACGCTATGGCCAACAACAAGATCTCCATCCGGATGAGTAACTTGTCGAACGGCAAGATGAAGTCGGTGTTCTCGGGTGGCACGATTTCGAAGGTTTCGGCGGCCAGTGCCTATGTCAAAGCCATCGATAGCGCCATCACGCAGGTGACCACGCTTCGCGCAAAACTGGGCGCCGTGCAGAACCGACTGACGAACACCATCACGGGTTTGCGTATCGCCACGGAAAACCAGTCGGCCGCCCGTTCCCGTATCATGGACGCCGACTTCGCATCGGAAACGTCGAACCTGAGCCGTTCGCAGATTCTGCAGCAGGCCGGTACGGCGATGCTATCCCAGGCGAACTCCGCACCGCAGCAGGTGTTGAGCTTGCTCAGATAGTTGGGCTGAAGAGGTAATTAGGTCGCTCCGCCTGGCGGGGCGGCCTAAGTTGAAAGCGATAAGGGGCGCATAGTTGATGCTCCCTTATTTTATTGGAGGGCCGCAAAATGAATGCGCTAACTGTAGGTACGTCATCGGCTGTGTCGGTCACTAGTAGTGCCAATACGCGCGTTCGTACGAATGGGGCGTCGGAGGGCGAAGCATCATCGGATGATCGAGGTGTAGGAGGTAACCAGCCTGCTTCTGCGCAAAAAGGCGGACAGGCTACGGATGTCGGCGCGCTTCGCGATTTGGTTCATAAGGCCAACGCGGTCATTGATGCCGTGGGAAGCGGGTTGCGTTTTCGCATTGACGACGCCACGGGTTCGGTGGTGGTCAAAGTGGTTGATCAGGCGAGCGGGGATGTTATCCGGCAGATTCCCAGCGAAGACATGCTGGCTTTGAAACAGCGTCTCGAAGGGCTGGATGCCGCATCCAAAAGCCAAAAAGGCTTGATTGTTGCCGGTAAGGTCTGATTCGACCCTGGTTTTAGCACCACCTGACGAGCCAGTCTCCATCTTTCGGTATCAAGAAGTCTGACGTTGGGCCGATAACTGGAGCAGAGGCGAGCGATTTGCTAAGTCTGCCGCAGTCGGCAGGTTGTTTCGAATTAAGTAGCGAGCGGGTGCGAGGAGGCTATATGGCTATTACATCAGGCATTGGTGTTGGTAGTGGTTTGGATATCGGGAGCATTGTCCAGAAATTGGTGACGCTAGAGGGTCAGCCCGCCACCGACCAATTAAACGCAAGACAGAGTGCTGCGCAAACCCGTCTCAGCGCTCTCGGGACATTGAAGGGGGCGTTGTCTTCCTTCCAGACGGCCGTACAGAGCTTGAAGAGTTCCTCAACCTTTAGCGCTCTGGCGGCGACTTCCTCGAATACTGCGCTGTTTACCGCGACTGCCAACAGCAGCGCTGTGGCTGCGAACTATTCCATTGGTATTACGCAGCTGGCGCAGGCCCAGCGGCAGACGTCGGCCTCCCACGCAACTGCAGCGACGTTTGGCGTTGCGGGGGATACCCTGAATATCGCCGTTGGCGGGGTGGGCGTGAATGTCACTTTGGGCGCGGATACTACCCTTAGCGGGATTGCTGCGGCCGTCAACGGCACCGCGAATATCGGTGTGACTGCCAGCGTCATCAACGACGGCGCCGGCAATTCGTATTTGAGCTTTACCTCGAAATCCACCGGATCCGCTAACACAGTCAGCGTATCGGCTACCACGGCGGATCCTAACTTGACCGCTTTGGCTGGGGAGTTGTCGGTCGCGAACGGTTCCCTTCCTGTGGCTCAACAGGCCCAAAACGCGAGCTTCACGGTGAACGGCGTGACGGCTACATCCAGTAGCAATACGGTCACCGGCGTCATTCCCGGCGTAACCCTGACGTTGAATAGCGTCGGTGCGGCCGCAGCCACTCCTAATTTGAACGTTGCCGTGGACCAGACGGCTATCAATAAAAAAGTGGATGACTTCGTCGCCGCATATAACAGCCTGCAGCAGGTAACAAAAAACCTGGGGAATTACGACAGCTCAACCAAACAAGGTGGCCCGTTGGTTGGTGATTCGACGCTACGCTCGATAGTGGGCCAGGTGCGGAGTGACGCTACCGGCGTGGTATCGTCGGTGTCAGCCGGCAGCAATTACAACTCGCTGGCCATGCTGGGTATCCAGGTGGATCGATACGGCGTCATGTCGGTGGATAAAACCAAGTTGGCTGCCGCTGTAACTGCCAACAGTAATGCGTTGAGCGACGTGTTCTCCTCCTCCAATGGCGTGGCTGTTCGGTTGGATAGTCGGATTAGCTCTTATGTGCAGGCCGGCGGATTTTTGGATACGCAGACGACAGGACTC
The DNA here is from genome assembly GCF_019669985.1 of Methylogaea oryzae. Taxonomy (NCBI): domain Bacteria; kingdom Pseudomonadati; phylum Pseudomonadota; class Gammaproteobacteria; order Methylococcales; family Methylococcaceae; genus Methylogaea; species Methylogaea oryzae. Next base: position 2,582,200 of record NZ_AP019782.1, on the reverse strand, counting down.
AACAAAACTCTGCGCGATGTGAGCCAGGGGCGTTTGGACTTGCAGAACCGTTTGGACGCATTCCAGGCTAGCCTACAAAAGCAATTTACCGCCATGGATGTGGCCGTGGGTACGATGAACAGCACGTCAAGTTGGTTAAGCAGCGCGCTAAGCAAATTGTAATGTGTTATGCGGTTCGAAAACGTAAACTTAAGGAAATGGTATTATGTACGCTATGTCTAGAAATTTAACGAATCCATACGCTGATGCTTACGTTCAGACCAGTGTGCAGGAGGCGTCCCCGCATCGCTTGATTCATATGCTCATGGAAGGTTTTTTGGGGAGGGTCGCCGCCGCCAAGGGTGCGATCGAGCGGGGTGACATCGCCTTGAAAGGGGAGAGCATCACCAAGGCGATCGCAATCGTGGGTGGGCTCGATGATTGCCTGGACATGGAGAAAGGCGGGGAGTTGGCCAGTAATCTTCGGGCGCTTTATGTTTACATGGGCGAGCGTTTGCTGGATGCCAACATCAAGAACGACGTAGCTATTCTGGATGAGGTTTCCCGGCTGATGCGGGAAATCAAAAGCGGATGGGAATCTATTCCAGAAGAATTTCGTAACGGTGTTTCAGCCTAGTAGCTAGCAGAGGCAGTGCGTGTGGCAGAGGAAAGCGCACTAAGCGAACGGGTTGGCCGTGTGCTTGAGCTCAGTTCGCGAGCGTTGGCGCTGGCGTCGGGCGAGGAGAGCGGGCAATGGGAAGCATTGGCCGAAGTGGTTGCCGAGCGGCAAAGCGCTATCGAATCGGTTTTTGCGTTGCCGTTGGTTGAGTCCGATTTCCCCAAAGTTAGAGAAATGGCGGAATCGATACGCGAAACCGATGCGGAAATATTTCTGCTGGTGAAGCAAAAAAAACAATCGATAGCTCAACAGTCCGTGGCGCTTGCTTTGGGGCAACTTGCCCGCTCCGCCTACTTGGCGAGCGAAAACGACAATCTTTAGCGCCCGCCAGTTGCAATTTTGGGGCCCCGGTAGGTGGCTCGATGCGTCGGGTTCGCTCGTCTTGTTTACGTCAAGTCGGCGTCATACGCTGGAAAACTTCTTCAAGTCCTCTGACAAACCTTCGCACCTCCATCAGCGGGTTGTCGGTCATTTTCTCCCTCAGCTCATTTTTAAGTCGTGTTAGCGCCTCGCCGTTTTCGGCAAGCGCAACGGCTTTTTTCTCGTAGTCCTCCCGCGTAGCGGCGATTAGCTTATGCAAGCCGACTGCTCGCAATAAGTTGGCGCCCATTCTGGAGTGCAGCGCTTGTCCTTCCAGCGTTACGAAGGGGGTGCCCATGCATAGCGAATCGACGCCGGTGGTCCCGCCGTTGAACGGAAACGGATCCAGCGCCAAGTCAATGTCGTTATAGGCGGAAAAGTAATCCGTTCGCGACATTCTGCCGCGGATGATGATGCGGTTGCTGTCTATGCCAAAGGCGCCGAAGCGGTTTCGTATATCTTCAACCAGTTCCCGGTCGTTGCCGCCCATGGCTACGAGTACGAGGCGCGAATCGGCGACCTTGCCCAAAATATTGGCCCAGGTTTCCACCGCGGACGGGCTGACCTTGGAGAAGTTGTTCAAACAGCCGAAAGTTACCGCGTCCTTCTGGTTGCGAAGCGACCGATTCGGGATTTGCGACGGATCGCGTGCGCAATAGCAGTCGGGCAAAGCGATCGGGGTTTCAACGCACCAATTGCCGGACGTCAACACGGGGTCTGGCGGAACCAAAATGTAGTCCATTGCGCTAAGGCCGCTGGTGCCGGGATAACCCAGCCAAGTGACCTGTATCGGCGCAGGCTTCCGCGCGAAGGCGGCTAGGCGATTCCCCGCCGTGTGCCCGGCCAAATCCACCAGGATGTCCACGCGATCGCGGCGTATGGCGTCCGCCAACTGGGCGTCGTCGAGATCGGCGACATCTCGCCAGAGCGAGACTGCGGCTTGCGCCCGTTGGGACATTTCGTCGCGGACGTGGCTGTTGGAATATACGATCGATTCGAATCGTTCGCCGTCGAACAGTTCCAACATCGGGATGACGAATAGGCCGACCGCATGGTTCCGTAAGTCGCCGCTGACCCAGCCGATGCGCAGCTTGCCGTCCTTCGTCGACGTCGACGTCGACGTCGGCGGCTGCCGGGGCGGAGCGGCGGCCGCTTGTTGAAGAACACGGCTTTCGAAGTGGCGGCCTTCGGCAACGATGTCCCCGGGCGATACTGTATCGGAATGCAGCATGGCCCACATGAGGTTGGAATGGTCGGTGAGATCGTTGGGTTTGACTGCCACGGCGCGGCGAAACCAAGCAATCGCCTGATCCGGTAATGCGCTGTCCTTACACAGGGTTCCCAGGCTGCTCAAAGTGGTGGCGTCGTCAGGATCGATGGCCAATACGTGTTCGGCCGCTTCCAACGCCCGTTGCGTTAGTCCGAGACGCACATAGACCAACACCAGATTGCTCCAGGCGCGCAGGTTGCTCGGGTTGCGCGCCACGGCGTTTTCAAAGTTTTCCTGGGCGATGCCGTACTGTTCCCGCAGGCCGAAAGCAATACCCCAGCCCACCAGTACCTCGTCTTCGGGTAAGCCTAGTTGCAGCGCCGCGCCGTAAGCCTCCACCGCTTCCGCCGTTTGGCCGGCATGGGCCAGCGCCAGTCCGTAATTGGCTTGCGCATCGGCGTTGCGCCCATCCTGGCGTACCACGTTCCGCCATGCCCGGCAGGCTTCCTGCCAGCGTCCCTGGGCGGAGAGCGCTTGAGCCTGTGCCGACGACTCGGCGATGTTTGGCTTTTGCGGCCGTGTCGGGTGCTTTTTTTTACTCATGGCGTAATCGCAACATGGCTATGGTGGCTCGCCGCAAGTATTCGGGCCGCCACGCTTGGAGCAGGGAATAGGGGCTTTCGAACATGGCCGTGCGGGCTTCCGTGGCGCGGGGTTCCGGCATGGGCGAAGGGCGCGGGGACGGCAATATATCCGCGTATTTGTCCCAGAAGCGCGCTCGGTAATGCTTCCAATCGGAACCGAATATGCCGCCGGACATGTGGATGACGGGCACATCGGTCATGGCGCCCAGGCGTAGGCCGCGGCAGTGGGCCGACCAGCTGAAGTCAACGTCGTAATGGTGAAAACCGTCGAATGTTTCGGCATCGAAGGCTACCGTCTCCACCGTCTTGCGGTTGGCGATCAGGCAAAGTCCGTCGAGCATCACGACCGGTTCCACGTTCGCGCCGGTGGCGCCATAAACGTGTAGCGACAAATGCCGGTCTTTGGCGACCGCATGGGCGACTGCGCCGCGCATATACTCCGGTCCCGCCGCCCACCAATAGCCGTCCTCCAATTGGGTGCCGCCGGCGAAACCGAGCAAGTCGAAGTCGCCGTCCAGTCGCCGTTCCACTTTGGCGGCGAACTCCGTATCCAGTATCAGAATATCGTCGTGGGAAAACACCACGATATCGCCTTGAGCGGCGGCGATGCCCCGGTTGTAGCCTTCGGACAGGGATTTCGCGTCGTGGATGGCGATGATTTCGAATCGCCGTTCCGCCAGCAGTCGCTCGTAACATTGGCTGATCTGCGCAAATTTGCCGGCATCGATACTGCAAACAATTACGGACCAGGTCGGCTTCATGCCCTGTTCTCCAAGCTGCCGCCTTTTTTAAGCCAGATGGCTTCCAGCGCCGCGCCGAAAGCTTCGGCAAAACCTTGGGTATCGGTAAGGGGCGACTGCATAACGCGTTCACCTAGCGTTTCGCGGAGCGTGTTCAGCTTGTCCCGTTGGCCGGCCCAGCGGGTCGCCAGTTCGACGTAATTTTCCGCCGATGGCGCGACGAATGCTTCCAAGCCCAACCGTTGCAGCGTTAGCGCGGGGATTGCGCCCCAGGGCGTGGTGCCGGAGCCGGCGACGCTCGGCACGCCCATTCTTGCTCCGAGCAGCGCGATGTAACTGCTGTCGCCCGTCAACGGGCAAAGGCCAAGGTGAATTTGGCGCCAGCCTTCGTAATAGCCGGGGCCATCGGTGGCGGACACCCAGCACAAGCGCTCCGGCGCGATACCGTCGTCGGCCAGCTTGCGCTCCGCGTGGCGGCGGGCCGCCGCGCCGCTGCCGCCGGTGTTAAGCAGCAATCGGGTGCCGGGATTTTTCTCCAGAATGTCGCGCCAAGCCGATAGGGTTTGGGGTGACATGAAATGGATTGGCACCAGGCAGCCGAAAGTGAATGGCGCGTTTGCTTGGCCGCGCTGCGGCAAGGTTTGGCGGATTTCCGGCAAGTCGTAGGCGGCGTAAGGCCAGGCCAACAGCAGGTTCGGTTCGTTATTGGCGGGTTCTTGCTGGCCGTCGGCGGCGATGCTCGGATCGCCGACAATGTAATCGACGTTGGCCAAGGCGCAGGTCAAGGGGGGCGCGCTCCAGTTGATTTGGATCGGCGCGGCCCGTTTCACCAGGGCTTCCAGGGTCGAAGGGCAAGCATAACCTTCCAGATTGACGAGGATGTCCGTCTGCGATTCCCGGATCACCTTGGCGGCGCTATCCGGGTCGAGTTGTATCAACACCTGCCAATAGTCGGCGATCAGATGCATGCGATGGGCGGTTTCCGAGGTATAGCTGCGCTCGTCGAGCCGGGCGCTTTTGACGAAGACGACCGTGTCGAATCTCTTGGGATCCAGCCGTAGCAGCAAGGGCTCGAGGCGAGAACGGGCCGTATCGGAAGCCAGCTCGCCGATGACGAAGCCGATGCGCAGGCGCTTGCGCCGCCCAAGCGGCAGGGCGGCTTTCGGCGCCGGGTAGTGGCTGGCGGCAAAGCGGCGGGCCTCCTTGAGCAGGTCCGCCGCACGGGTGTCGTCGCGCCAAGCCATCAATTCCAGGGCGCGGCCCTGCAACTCCGCTGAGCGCGCCTGCTCCCGGCAGATGGCGTATTCGGTCTCCAGATCGCCCAGGTCGCGGGCCAGTTCAGCGCAACAGGCCTGTATGTCCGGGTGTTTGGCGCCGAAAGCGGTGCGTAGCGATTGCAGCGCTTCTTCTTGGCGATGTTGCCGCCGTAGCGCTTCGCACAGTGCCAAATGGGCGCTCAAGCGTTTGGGTTGCGCGGCGATGGCCGCGCCAAGGTGGTGTTCCGCTTTTTCCGTATGGCCTAGCTCGAGGCACTGCCGACCGATGAATTCCCGCATCGCCGCCGGATCGGGCGATTGGGCGATGGCATTGCCGAACAATACTTCGGCGTCGTCGAAAAATCGCGCCGCCAGGGCGACGAGCCCCAGGTAGGCCAAGGCGGTGGGATGATCGGGCGAGCCGGCCGGAATTGCGCTGAACGCGTTGTAAGCATCGCTCAACAAGCCTTTCTGGAACAGTTCGATGGCCGCGTCCATTGCGCCGTGGTCCGGCGGCGGAGTCCCGTTCGACGCGGCGTTTGCCGGCTCTTCCGGCAGCGGGCTGAACTCGCCGGTGTCGATGGCTCGGTAGCCGCCGGCGAGGGCGGCCAAGGGAAAAAAGCGCTCGAGGACATGGGCCAGGGTAGCGTCCGTTTGGCCTTTTTCCTCTTCGAACATGTCCTGGGTGATGCCTAGCCGCAACAGCGGCGCGAGCGCGGCCGCCCTAAACCAGAACATGGAGCCGGCAAAAAATGAATAACAAAAGCTCGTCAGGTTCAAACCGATGCCGCTGGCCAAATAGACCAGTATGTCCTGGTACAAGGGGAGCGCGTGGTCGTTGGCGGTGTAGGCGAATCCCGCCGGACCGACTAATCCCAGGCTTTCGTCGGCGGCGAAAGCCTGCTTGATTTCGGCCACCCGCGCCTTCGATCCCAGCAGTTCGTCGTAGAGCCGTTGTCGCCAGCGCGTGCCGCCGCTGTAATGGGTGGATTTCTTCGAGTGGATTTTGCAGACGTATTCGTAACGGGATGAAATATCGGCAAAAATTCTCATGAAGGGCGCGACATCCCGTCCGCGGTTTTCGACTTTGACGATGCGGGCCTGGGGAAAGGCTTGGGTAATGCGGGCGAGCACGGATTTATCGGCCTTATCCGTCACCGACACGTACAAATCGAAGCGATCGAGATTGTTCAGATATTCGCGAATTTCTTCCCACAGCTCGGTGTAATAGAGATGAAGGATGACGGCGGTGTCGGGGGGCTTGGACATTGCTTGAGTGGCGCCAATGGCTGGGGGCTGAGGGGCGGGCGGGGTAAGGACCGATTAGCGGGGCTGCATGCGCTGTTTGAGCAAATCCAGGACGAGTTTCGCTTCCTCCATGCGTCCCTCGTGCAACAGGGCGGAACCCAGTTCGTGGACTTTCTGGGTGCCTTCGATGGATTGCATGGCAGCTTCCTCCATAAACTCGCGCGCTTCATCGGCCATGCCCGCCGCCAGCGCCAAGCGAGCCAGCATTACCAGGATATCGGGGTTCTCCGGGCAAGCTTGCAAGGCCGGTTGCAGCGCCGCCATGGCTTCTTCGAACCGGCCTTGGTCGATCAGCTCCCGCGACTGGGCCAGCAGGGCGGGTAAGCCGGCGTCGAAATCCCAGGCCTGCGGTTCGTCGGCGGCGTGTTCCGCCGGCCGTTCCCGCAAGGCACCATAGCGTCGTTCCCACTGGGCCGCGTCGCCGGCGATGGTTAGGGGCGCAACGATGCCTTGGCGTAGCGCTTCGATCCGTTCCGGTTGATCCACGCAATATTGTAGCCACGCGCGTAGTTCGGCGCCGTTGCCCGATTCGAACAACAAGCCGTTGTGCAGGTGATCTACCGATTCCGGCAGGGCGCCGGCGCGGGAGGCGATGACCGGCACGCCGGCGCTCATGGCTTCCCGCACCACTAGGCCGTAGGATTCCACCAGAGAGGGTTGCACCACCACGTCCATGGCCGAGAGGATTTCTCCCAGTTGGCCGGGGCGATAAGGCCCGTGGTAACTGATGCGCGCGTCGTCGCCGATGGCGTCCAAGAGCGCGCCCACGTCGTGCACCGACCCGTCGCCGTAAATCCGTAAAGCGGCGTTTCCGCCGACGTCTTTGAAGGCTTCCACCAGCAAAACGGGGTTTTTGACTTCCTGGATGCTGCCCAGGTAGCCGAAAACGATCGTGCGGTCGGGGAGGTTTCCGCGGCGCGATCCCGCGACCGGTTCGACGCCCAACGGCGCCACGGCGATGCGGTCGGCCGGTACGCCGTAGCGGATGAACTGCGAGGCGATGAATTGGGACGGCGCGGTTATCAGGTCGGCGGTTTCCAACAGCAGGTTGTGCGCCACTTTGTTGCGGATTTCGATGCCTTCCGCCACCCGCTGCAAGTCTTCTTCGGAGTAGCGGGCGTCGCTGCCGATAGTGAGGCAACGGGCGCATTTCGCGCCGTTTTCCGGGCCGCTGCAGACAGCGAGTTCCCCGGGGATGTGGCAATGGAGCCGCTGGCACAGCAAATAGGAGTCGTGCAGGGTGACGCAGACGGCGGAACCGGTATTTTTCGCCGTCGGCAGCAATAGCAGGGGCAAATTCATCAAGTGCTGGAAGTGCACGACATCGAACGCCTCGGCGGCCAGGAACTGGGCAAAAGCGGACTCGATGTCGGCGTGGCTGATTTGCAGCTCCAAGCCGTCGGCAAAACCGTGCACCAGGGTGAAAACCCGCAAGCCGTCGAGGTGGGATTCCTCCAAGCGCAGGGCGTTTTGCCCCGGCTGGTAGAGGCCGTAGAAAACGCTGACCGTGTGGCCCAGGCTCCGCAGTTGCTGCGCCAAGCGGTAGCTGTAGACCTCCACGCCGCCATAGTTGCGCGGCAGGAAGTTATGGACCACCAGCAGTATGTTCATCGCAGGACGCAATCCAGGGCTCGCCGCATCGGTCGGTGCCGGGACGGCTTGCGCGGGATGGGCATCGCGGCCGGCTGCCGCGCGTTTTTTCTCGGCCGCCAAATATTGCGCCAGGGCTTCGGCATCGCCGCTGTCGGCGCCGTCGGCCAGGTCCTGGCAGTGCTCTTCGAGCAGCCGTAGAGGATCCCGGCGCCGATAGGCGGCCGCCCGTGGCTGGCGCAAATTCAGCAGGGCGGTGCGCAATTTGGCGGGAACCGGCCAGATGGGGTTTTCCTCCACGTAGACATCGACCAGACGGCGGCAATAGGCTTGGAGTTCTGCGTCGTTGGTTTGCGCCAACCACTCCGCCAGCATTTCCGCCAAGGGCACGGCGAAGCCGCACTGCCGTAGGTAGCTGGACGGCTTCAGCAGGCAGACGAACACGGCTTCGACCGCCATGCGGGCCGCCTCCGCCCGCGACAAGTCGGAAAACGGGAATAGGGCCGGGAAGTCGTTGTCGTTGATGAATTCCAGGCAAGCGACGGCGGAGTCGATGATGCCGGTCATCATCGAACGGTGGGTGGCCTGTTCGGCGTAGACGTGGGTGGTGCAGGTTTTCCGCTCCAGGTAAACGGTCGGGTAGTGGGCGCTGATGCGCAGCCACATGTCGAAGTCTTGTCCGTGCCGGTAGCGGTGGGTGAAGTTTCCCAGTTGGTCGAACACGCTGCGGTGGGCGGCGATGGAAATGCCGTTGATGTAATTGAGGTCGAACAGCCGGATCAGTTGCAGCTCGGGGTGCGGCACCAGCTCCTTGAAATCGATCTGGGCGGGATATTTACGGCCCTCGAAGTCGTCCTGGACGTTGTAGCCGGTATGGAAGAACCGAATGCCGGGGTATTGGCCGAATGCCGCGTGATGGACGGCGAGCTTGTCGGTTTCGAAATAGTCGTCCGTGGACAGCCAGCAGATCCATTCGCCCCGCGCGTGCCGCAGCGCTTCGTTCAAGGCCGAGGCGGTCCCGCCGTTGGGTTTGTTGAAGACGCGGAAGCGCGGGTCGCGCGCCGCGTAATCGGCCAGGATTTGTGCCGTATCGTCGCTGGAGCCGTCGTTGACCACTACGGCCTCCCAATCGGCATAGGTTTGGGCGATGAGGCTGTCCAGGGCGGTGGGTAGGAAATGCGCTTGGTTGTAAGTAGGCACCAGCACGCTGAACGTCGGGCGGTGTTCGTTCGATGCTCGCTCGCTTGCCGCCGCGCCGGACGGGGCCGTGGCGACGGACGCCGGTGCGGCGGGCGTGTCGGATTGTGCCGCGGGTTCCTTGCCGAAATAGGCCCAGTGCCACAGACAGGTGGGCGTCGCCTGCTCGCTATCCAGGCTAAACAACGTGAGGCCGGCTTCCGCGACCAGCGCCTCGATTTCTTCCCGTGTCCAGCGTACCGACGGTTCGTATTTGCGCAGATCGGCGTCGTAGGTGCCGCCCGAGTCGTCGGAAAATTGGCACACGAAGCGGCCTTTGGCGGACAGCTTTTTCGCCAGACCGAAAATGTAGTTGCGCACCAGGTCCTTGGTCAGGTGCTGGAACACCACGATGCTCCACACCAGGTCGATGCCGTCGGGAATGTGCTGTTCCCAGTTTTCGGCGAGCACCGGCGTGAAGTTGCGCACGCCGTGGTCCGACAGGAAGCTCAGCGCCTTATCCAGGATTTTACGGCTGACGTCGATACCGTAGACGTGTTTCACCAGCGGCGAGAAGCGCAACACGTCGCGGCCATAGCCGCAGCCGATTTCCACCATGGCCATGTCGCTGGTCAGCGGCAGATATTTCTGGACGATTTGCTCGTCCTGGTCGAAAGCGCGCAGGCCGCCGTAGCAGGGGTGGTGCTCGAAGTAATCGTCTTCCTGGATCTGCTGCCAATAGCTGAGATTGCTGCGCATGGCGGTAGGCAAGCCGCTGTTGTCCGGCGAAAGGGAGCGTTCCGCTATCCGCCTCAGGTAGATATCTTCGCACTGCCGCACGAGGGTGGCTGGATCGCTTTGCGCTTGGATGGTGTCCCGGCATTGCTGGCCTAGCCGGTGGCGGTAGTCGGCGTCGGCCGCCAGTTTCGCTATCAGGCGTCCGGCATGCTCGAAGTCCCCCCTTTCCAACAGCAGTTCGGGGATGTCGACGTATTCCTCCATTGGGGACCAGTTAACCGGATCGAAAGGGGCTTCGTAATCGTTTTTGAACAGCAGTGTGGGGATGCCCAGGGCCATGGCCTCGGCCAAGGCGTAGCCGCCCCCGGTGGGGTAGGTGTCGATCACTGTGTCCGCCATGGCGACGAGGGACAGGCAGTCGGTGCGCCAGCCGGTGTAGTGGATGCGTTGTCGTACCTCGTCCGGAGCCGTTTGTGCTTCGGCTGGCGCTTGGTTTTGCTCCAGGCCGATGGCGATAAAATGGAAGTTGTCGTTTGCCGCCAGCCAGCCGATGATCGCTTGCCAAAATTCGCGGCCCTGGAATTTGACGTGGCGGCCGGAAGAGGCCAGCAAAAAGGCCTGTTTGGGAATATCGAATTTTTGTCGCGGATATGGAGTCGCTGTCGCTACGTCCGACAGGGTGAAATGGATTTCCACCGGCTCGCAATCTGCCATCGCATCTATTGAAGGGTGGCGAGTGCCCGCGATCGTAAAATCCAGTGTGGGAGGCGTGAATTGCTGGGGCGGTCCCCACAGCGTGCCCGCGAGTAGCGGCGCCGGCTTGAGGCAGGTAAGGTAGAAGCGCTGGTAATCGGCCAGCGCCGCCACGTCGATCAAAATGTCCACGCCTTCGTTGTGTATCCGTTGCGCCAGCCTGTGCAGGCTTTCCGCGTCGTCGCCGGCGTCAGGCGCCATCACCGCCCGGCAGTTGAACTGCTTCAGCGTGTTGAGGATGCCGACGCCCTGCGGCGAATTGAATACCGCGTTTTCCGACTCTGGAATATAGAACGTCACGTCGAAGCGGGAGCGGTCGTGGTGGCGGGCGAAGACCAGGGTGTTTTTGACGATGACGGAGTTGGTCTGGGTCACGCCGAACATCAGGTAGCCAACCTTGATGCGTCGTCCCTCCGGAGGCGCGATGGCGCGCGCCGGCAGCTGCAGCGGTGCGGCGCTGCGGATTACGGCGTCGATCGTGTCGAAGTCGAATTCGACGCGATCGATCTGGGCGTTGATGGGATAGGCGTACTGGGCTTGGTGGAGCTGCGCCAAGCCTTTGGCGATGCGTCCCGCTTCCAAATGGGCTAGGCCGAGGCGCTTGTTGGCCTCTTGGACGCGCGGCAAGTTGCCCAGGGCGAGGTGAATGTCGACGTAGAGGGGAAAGACGCGTTCGGCGAAGCCGGACAGTAGCCAGGCCCGTTGAATATGGACGCTGGCTTTGTCCAGATCGGCCTGCGGTCTGCGGCAATAGGCGCCGGCCAGGGCGAAATTGGCATCGATCCGCAGGGCTTTCGGTCCTTGGCAGAGCAGGGGGAGCAACTCATTCGCAGCGAGTTCGTCGCCGCGCAGGATTCGGGCTACCGCAATATCCAGCGCCGCTTCGTCGCCGTTCGGCACCAGTTGCGCCACGGCGCCGGGAGCAGCGCTTCGCAGCGATTCTTGTTGCGCCAAGATGCCCGCATCTTCGGGCTCCAGGGATCGGGCTTGTTCGCAACAGGCCAGGGCGGCGGAGATATTGCCTCCTTGGCCGTGGGCTTGAGCTAAAGCCAGCCAAACGGCGGCGTCGCCGGGCGCGTCGGCCAGCGCGAGGGCCAGCAGCCAGCGGGCGTCGGCGACGTTTTCCAGATTCAGGCACATCATCGCCGCCTGCAAATAGGCGTCGGGATAATGGGGGGCGATTTCCAGCACCGATCGCAGTTCCGCCAACGCCGCCGGCCACTGTCGCATTTCGGCCAGCACCAGGGCGTGGTTGAAGCGGTACAGCGGTTGCTCGGCGGCTAGGCTGACGGCCCGTTGCAGCAAGCTTTCCCCGATTTCCAGGTTGCCCTTTTGCACTTCGACCAAGCCCAGCAGGTGGGTCGCTTCGCCATCGTGGGCGTCGGCTTGCAGCAACTGCCGATAGATGGACTCGGCTTGCTCAAGCTGTCCTTGCTGATGATGGCGTATGGCCTGCTCTAGGGTGCTCATAGGATTCTATTTTTCGGGGGAGAGCGGCGCTGGTTGCCGCGTGGAGCGCCGGTTCGCCGGCTCAAGCGCCGGCCAGTCCTTGGCGCCATTCCGGGTTGTTGAGATAGCTGCCTTGCAGCGGGATTTTGTCGCAGGTGGATTGGGCGGTCTTACGCACCAAGCACACGACGCCGTACATCTTGTCGTCGAGTCCGCCGTATTGGGTGGAGGCGAGGGCGCCGGGCGAGTAATCCAAAACGAACCACGGGGATTCGTTGGAGGCGATCTGCAGCAACAGCGCTTCGACGACCACGAAGCCGTTGGCGGCGTAATAGTCGACAAACAATGTCGGCGAAAATTGGTAAAAGCCGTGGTCGCAGAAATTATTGGCGGGGCTGCTGTGCAGGATATAACCGCCGACTTTGGTGGCGTGGAAGGCGTTTTTCAGTACGTTGGGCACGTGGAACACGTGCTCCATGGTGCCCGCTTCGATTACCAGGTCGTATTGCTTGGGGATAACGCTGGAAATGCAATCCTGATTGAGATCGTAGCGGTAATTGGCGCCCTCCGCGTCGCTCACGTCCAGGGATTCGGCCTCGCTGAATCCCAGTGCGTAAAAAACCGCCTGGTCCGACGGATAGCCTTTGTCGCGGAATTCCGCGTGGTGGGACAGGTGCTGGCCCGAATTGAGCAGCGCCAGCATGGGATGGCTGTCCGGCAAGTCGATATTGCCGTCGAGCGGTGCCGGCAGATGGCCGTGGCGCACCGCCACTTCGATCAAGGTGTCGAAATCGAAATAGGTTTCCAGGCGGCTGAACGTCAATACGGATCCCGTTATGCCGTGCTGTTTGCAGCGTTTGCCGAGATAGTCCAGAAAACCTTTGGTGATGCCCATGGGTCGGAGGATCCTTACAATGTTGGTGGAGGGGCGCTTACTTTTAACATTTTCGCTGCCGCGGCGGGAGAAGGGCGGGACAGCGTCGCTTTCCCTCGGCGAGGCGGCGCGCTGAATCTACGCTCGGCCGGCATCGATCCCATCGGCGCCATGTCCCCGGCGGATTCGGTGTCCAGCCGCGGACAATTTCCGCCCACGCCGCTAACACACCGGTCACTATGCTGCATTTTGTCGAACAAACCCCGTTACGGCAAATGTCCCAGCGGTCACGGCGCCAGGGGCGTTATGGCTGTGGGGAGTCCCGGCGGGAGAAATATTCTTCCGCCAACATGGAAAATAGCAACGCATCGACAAAGCTACCATCCGTCCGGCGGCTGTCGTGGCGTAATCGGCCTTCGGCGACGAATCCCAGCCGCTGATATAGGCGCAGAGCGGCGATATTGTCCGCCATTACCTTGAGATGCAGCCGGTGAAGCCGCAATTCTTCGAACGTCCGAGCCATGAGTTTTCGTATCGCCGCCGTACCCACTCCTTGGCCGTGGCCTTCCCCCAGGTAGATCCATAATTCGGCTTTACCGCGAACCGTATCGATGCCGATCAAACCGCAATTGCCCACATGCCCCACACCGGCGAGCTGGATGGCGTAGTCCTCCCGGTTAGTTTGCCCCCAGCGATTGCGCCAGCATGCCTCGTTCCCTTCCGGCGTGGGGGGCGCTATGCAGTCCACTTGGGCGCGCAAGGCGGGCGACTCGGTCAGCCAACGGTAGGTGGCGGACAAATGGGCCTCGCCCATGGGCAACAGGATAACGGCTTCGGTTGATTTCAAAGTGGTGCTCCCAGCATAAATTTGGAATATGGTCGGTTCCCACCGGCGTGGGCAGATGAGGGTATCGAGCAATGCCGTTCCGGTAATGGATGTTTTCCCCTGTGGGCTTGAGTCAATCCAGCGCTTGCCGGCGTGTCGGAAACGGGAAGGAGTCGATCCCATCGCGCAAGCTGTCCGGCATTGTTTGATCGGGGGGAGGAAGAAACCGTACTTAGGTTGTTCGATGAAACCGGATGGTAGTCGGTCGGCCATGGCGAGTTTCGCGACGCGTTTCGTTCGCCCCGGTAACCCGGCGAGGAATTTTACCAAGCACCGGTCGAGACGGGGCGAGGCCGCGTTCTCGGCGGGCCGTTCCCGAGATCCTGCGACCCTCTTTCTCGCTGCGGCTTTTCCCATACCGCGAACGTCCCCGCTTCGGACCGGTGCATGATCGATTGACACGGAGCCGGCCGCTATTGGGGATACCAAGGCGGAAGTTGTCCCCGGTCAAGATGCTGTTGCGCAAGGTCGATGCAGCGCTGGAGGAACGGGGCCAGCCGTAGGCGATAAAACGGTACGCCGTCGCGGCTCGTTTCGCTCAGGATGTCCGGCCAGCCATGGAAATAAGGCCGCAGCTCCTGCGGCTTGATGCGTTTGAGCGCCTGGGGCGAGTAGGCGATAAAGGCGCGGCGCTCATGGGCGCCGGTGGCCAGTTCCAGGTCGAATTCCAGCGGTTTTTCCTGGTAAATGGGGAAGGGCAAACGGTCGCGCACTTGGTCGTCGGCGTAATGGATAAAGGCGTTGGTGCCGATGTCGACGCCTAATCCCACGACGTAGGCGTCCTGTTGCAACAGCCTTCGCAGCGGCGAGTCGGCATGGAACGGTTCGGGCGCTAAATGGGCCGCTGCGACGATGTGGTCCGCCAGCGGGCCGACGGCGATTTCGGACAGCAGCGGGTGGGCCGAGCGGACAGCGCCGGGTAAGTCCATGGCCAAGGCGGTCAGTAGCCCAGTGCGCGGCGGCGTGTCGGCGACGCTGAAGGGCGGACGTTTCCGCAGGTAATCGGCGTAACCGTGGTCGGCGAACGGGAAGGCGGGAAACACGACGGTGCGCGCGTTGGCCTCGCCGCGCAGTTTTGTCATGAGAGCGCCCAGGTCTTGGGGGAAAACCCGTAACAGGCCGCTACTGCGGGAGTGGACATAGATCGCCGCGTTTTCCGGCAAGGTGACGCCATGCCATAGGGATTCCCATAAGCCTTCCAGCTTCGGCACCGTCATTCTGTTTTCCATCGGCTTCATCGCGTCCCAGTGACGGGCGATCAAGCCGGCCAGATCGGCCAGTGACAGGGTGCGGTCGATGTCCTCGGCGGCGATGCGCAGGCCGAACGTTTCTTCCACCGCCTGCAGTAAGCCGATGTGTGTAAAACTGTCCCATTCCACCATGTCCCGCATGGATGGGGCCGCGGGCAAGGCGCTGCCGGCGGGCAAGCCGAGTACCTCCGCCAGCAACCGGCGCAGCACGGCGTCTATATCCAATTTCATGCGCTGGCGTGCCTCTCGCTCACTTGGCGGCGGTCGATTTTTCCGTTGGCGTTGTAAGGCAGTTGTTCGACGATTTCCATCCGCGCCGGGATCATGTAACTGGGTAGGCTCTTGGCGATTTCGCGGCGGATGAGGTTCAGATCCAGCACCGTTTCCGCGTCGGCCGGCTGGAGCACCGCGGCCAGCCGCTTGCGATCGCCGGCTTCCTCGACGAAACAGACGGCTTCCGCCACGCCCGGTTGGCGCTTGAGATTGACTTCGATGTCCATCAGCTCGATGCGGTAACCGTTGAGCTTGATCTGGGAGTCCAGCCGTCCTTTGCAGAACCACACTCCTTGGTGGTGTTCCAGAACGTCGCCGGTATGGAACCAGCGCTGGCCGTCGATGATTTCGAAACGGTCCTGGCCGGCGCCGTCCAGGTAGCCCGGCGTCAATTGCACGCCCGACAGCAGCAGTTCCTTGTTTTCCGTCACCCGGATGCCGTTGCCGGGCAGGGGCCAGCCGATGGGCACATAGCCGTAGGCTTGGTAGCGGCGCACGTCGTCGCTGCGGCATTCGTGGAAAAAATTCTCCACGCCGGTTTCCGTCAAGCCGTAGAAGTTGAACACATGGGGAATGGCCATGTTGGTTTGGCAGTAGCGCAACACGTCCAGGCTTAAAGGTTCCCCGCACAGCAAGGCGATGCGGATGGAGGACGGAACCGGCTCGTCCGCCTCCGCCTGGGCGATGCGGGCGATGACCGACGGCGCTGACGACCACACGGTGACGCGGTGTTCCTGGATGAGGCGTAGAGGGAGCACCTTGTCCCCCATGCCGATGGTCGGCACGAAACATCCCCCCATTAGGGGACAGCAAAACAAGTTGAAGATGGAAATGTCGAAGGTGAAGTCGTGGTAGTCGGCGAATACCTCGTTGTCCTTGAACGGCAGAATGTCCAGGACGGCCAGTATGAAATTGGTGTAGTTGGCGTGCGTTATGGGTACGCCGGCGGGCCTGCCGGCGGAGCCCGAGGTAAACATGACGTAGGCTTCGTCGTCCGGCTGGAAATCGGGCAAATCGAAGTCGCCGGCTGAGTCCGCCGGCGGCAAGCTGTCGAACGGAACGACCTGCACGCCCCGTTCGGCGGCGGCTGCCGCCAGCGCCTCGGGCAAGGGTTCGCCGGTGAACAGCAGGGCGGCTTCGGTTTGTTCCAGGATGTCCCGATTGCGGCCCTCCGCCTGGTCCGGAGCCATGGGAACCCAAACGTTGCCGCTGAGCAAAATGCCGTAGATCGCGCCGTAGGCGGCCGGCTCCTTGCCGCTGTAAACCAGCACTCGCCGCCGCCGATGGGGCTGCAATACTTGCACGACGCGGCGTACCAGCTGCAGCAGCTCGTCGTAGCTGCGGCGCTCGGCGTAGTGGCGATAGGCGGTGGCGGAGCCTCGCTCCAGGGATAGTTTCAGGCGCCGGTAGAAAGCGTTTACGTCGGCGTTTTTCAGAGGGAGTTCGTCGACGATCATTGGCGTGGCTCGCGTTGGGCCGGAGCGTTGTGGTCGGCCCACGGCTGGTGCTGGAGCGGCAGGCCCCGCGCCTCGATGCCGGCTAGGGTGTCTTGAGTTCCGCGGGAATCGCCGCGGTTGCCGACGAGTCGCTCGAAAATGAATGGGGAGGTGGCCATGTCCGCGACCCGACAGGACGGCGGCTCGGCGCAGCGGGAGGCGTCCGGGCTGGTGTCGCCGCTCCAAGTAGAGCATTCGCGCTCGATAAAGTTGTCCACGCCGATTTCCTTGCGCCAGTAGCGCCTCACCGCGTCGATGTCTCCCCCGTGCTGGCCGGCGCCGGATGCGGCGAATTTGGACGCGCTACTCATGCGGTTGCGCATATTCAGTAGGCGCCGCGCGTCGCGCAGCAAACGCTCCCAATTGGGCCCCCCGCTCACCACGCCAACAGTGGTTTCGTCGAGGGCATCCACGGAAAGCTCGATCATGTCCGCTCCGGCCGCCAGCAGCGAGCGGCTGTTGTTTTCGGTGAAGGCTGATCTTGTTGGTTATTGGACCGATTCTACAACCTATGATCTAGCGTAGCACAGGAGCACGGTGGTGCGCGGATGAAGCGTGGGTTCGCCGCCGCCGGAGCCGCGTTTCGTGAACACTTTCTCCTGGATAACGGCTGGGCGCTTGTGTCGGGCGCGGCTGCCGGCTTCCCGTCGAGTTGGGAATGGCGGGAGGCTAATGGGGGACGGGATCGCAGCCGATGAGGCGCCGGTATACGGCTTCGGCTCCGGCCACCATGCGTTCGGGATGGCCGAATTTTTCCCGGGCATGGGCTTGGCAGCGTTCGCCCTTGGCTGCGCGCAAGGCCGCGTTTTCGACCAAGCGCGATACGGCGTCGCAAACGCTCCCCAGGTCGCCGTGGTTGGCCAGCAGGTCTTCATCCGGCAGGAGTTCCGTGCCCAAGGACCAGTGGCGCTGGTCGTAAGGGCGGGAAAAGTCGTTGCGCAAGGACACCGTCGGCAATCCCAAGGCCATGGCGTCCAGCAGCGTGACGCCGCCGCCGGAGGGGAAGGTGTCCAGCGCGATGTCGGCGGCGGCGACGGCGGACAGGTAGTCTTCTCGCCACGGCAGGAACACGACGCGGTCGGCCAGGGCCGCGGCGATGGACGCCAACGCTTCCGGCAGTTGATCGACGGTGAGGCCGATCAGCAGGAAACGGCAGTTCTCATGTCGCTGCGCCAGATGCTGGAGGACGCTCCAGTAATCGGCGGAGTTGAATTTCACGTGGCGCCCGCCGCTGACTATGACCACCGCGTCCTCCGGCAGGCCCAGCTCGCGGCGCGACAAGGGGGTTATCAGTTCCGCGCGGGGCAGCTCGACCTCGCCCGGCACCAGGGAGCAATTCACCGGCGTGTCTAGCAGCGGGTGGAGGTTGGCGGCGATGGCCCAGTCCAGGTCGGGCGGGGCGTATTGCGGCAGGGCGCCGTAGACGAAGCCCAGCGTTTTTTCCGCCGGGTGCAGGCAGCGCACGAAGTAGTGGCGAAAATCCGCCAACACCGCTTGGGTCACCAGCAGCGCGGCCTGGTAGCCGTGGATTTCCCGGGCAAGGCCGATCAGGCTTTCCCGCAAGGAGGAGGAACTGGGAGCCGCCGTCACTTGGCAGCCGCAGCCCCGCAGCGCCGCGACGGTATCGAGCCCTTGGGGCGAGGCGCGCAGTTCCTCGTAGGTTTCCGGAATGAAAAAGGCGATGTCGAAGGCTGCGTGGTCGTGGTATCGGGCAAAGGTCTTGGCCAGTTTGACGATGACCGAATTGAACTGGGTCGCGCCGAACAATAGATAGGCGATTCTCGGCTTGCCGCCGGCCGGGGGCGTGCTTGCGGCCGGCGGCAGGCGGAAGGGCTGCGCCATGGCCTGGATGGCGGCCGTCACTTCGAAGTCGTAGTGGTAACGGTCGATGCCGCCGTGCTGGGCGTAGGCGTACTGCCAGCGGTTGAACATCGCCAGCGCGGCATCGACGCGGCCGGCCTTGGCGTGGGCCATGGCGACTTTTTTGTAGGCCTCCTGCACTTCCTCGATATCGCCCAACGCCGCGTGTATCGCCACGTGAATGTCGAGCAACTCCTCGGAAAAATTCGACAAGCGCCAGGCGCGGTCGACGTAGGGTTTGGCTTCGCTGAGCCGGCCGCTGCGCAAATAGGCATCGGCGACGCCCACATTGCACACCAGGCGTTGTTGCAACTCCGCGGCGGCGAGAAACGGCAGGAGCTGCCCGCTATCCGGTGTTGCACCGGCGGCGATGTCGTTCAAAAGGGGGTCGAAAGCGGTCATAGGGGGTTAGGTTCAGCGGCCCTAGTGGGCGGCCCGTTGCAGATAAAGCGCTCCGCCCGCGACGAAGGCGGCGCGGATAGTCGCTCGGTGGGTTTGCAGGAACTCGTCGCCGGCCCGCCGGGGGCCGTCGCCGAAGGGCCAGCGGTAGTCGTCGACGACGATCCAGCCGCCGTCGGCCATGTGTACGCTCCAAGCTTCGATATCGGCCTTGACGCTGTCGTAGGCGTGGTTGCCGTCGATGTGCAGCAGGGCGATCCCGCCTTGGTACGCCGTTGTGCCGAAACCGGGCGTTTGCACCGTCGGTTGGCGTCCATAGTGGGCGGCAGCCTCTAGGGAGCCCATGCGTAAGTAGTTGCAGTCGTTGCGGCTGTAGGGCAGCAGATTGATCTGGAAGATGCGCAGGGCCTCGTCGGCGTCCAGCCGGTCGGCGGCAAGGCGGTCCACCAGCGGGTCGGCATCGTGTTGCAGCAGTTGGGCGTTTTCCCAGGGATCGACGCACAGCAATTTGCCGATGGCATAGCGCTGCGCCAGCCACAACAGGGCGAAGGCGGATTTGCCCCACCAGCTGCCGATCTCCACCACATCGCCCTGCGGGCAGCGGCGGGCGATTTCGTAGAGGGCTTTCAGCTTGTCCAGGTCGCACATGCCGGGGATGGCGGCGAAGTGGCGCAGCAGCGCGGCGATTTCCGCTTCCGGCTGCGGCGGCTGGGCCGGCAGCGAAGACGCCAGCGGCAGCGGTTGGCTGAGGAACGCGGGAGCGGCATCCAGCGCGGTCCGGTACGCCGCCAGTTCCTCGTCCAGGGGCGAGGCGTTGAGCAGGGCGACGCCGGGGGCGATGTCGGCCAAGCGCCGGTTGAGATAGTCCCACACCACGACGTGGGGCGTGTAGATGCCGGTTACGCCGTGTTCGGCCACGGCCCGGCGCAGGGCTGCGTCGAAATCGGCAGCGGTGACGTAGGGCAGGGTCAGCCAGCGGTCGTAGCGTTGCCGCGCCGGGTCGTAGGCCAGGGAGGACGCGCCAAGGGCTTTGCGTCCCTGCCGCCGGCACTGGCCGAGGAATTCCAGGGCGCGCGGCATGCCGGCGGGAAAAATCAGCACCGCATCGTTGTGGCTGGCGTCAGGCATGGGGGTTGTCGATGGCGCCGGGAGCAAAGAAGCGCAAATCCGGGCCGAATTTGTCGTCTTTGGCGGGCTGGCTGGGCGTGCGGGAATTCAAGGGCCGTTGGGCGATGACCGTGGGGACGTGGGCGAAGTCCGCCGCGGCGAGCGTGGACGGGTTGTCATAATACGCCAGCCAAGCGAGCTTGGGCAGCCTGCGGATTTGCGGCGGTACGGCGGCGAAGCGGTTCCACGACAGGTTGAGCTTTTGCAGGCCGTACAATCGGGCGAAAGAATCGGGCAGTTCCTCCAGCTCGTTGGCGTAGAGGGTGATCTGTTCCAGGCTGGACAAGTCGCCGATGGTTGCCGGCAAACAGCGCAGGTGGTTTTTGTGCAAACGGGTGGCGCGCAGCCTGTTCAAGGTGGTGAAGGATTCCGGCAGCGTTTCGAGGCGGTTGGCGACGCAGGAAAAATATTCCAGCTGCTGCAAGCGCGCGATGTCCTCCGGCAATCGCCTCAGGCCGGATACCCCCCAGGTGAGCGAGCGCAGGGCGGAAAAGTCCCACACTAGGGATGGGATGGCGTGGAAGCGGTTGAGATACAGATTGAGGTACTCCAGGCCGGTCATGGCGGCCAGTCCCTCGGGCAAATCGGCCAGCCGGTTCTTGTGCACCAGCAGGGCGCGCAGGTTGACGAACCGGGCGAGGAAATCCGGCAGGGACTCCAGCTCGTTCACCCCCAGGTTGAGGTATTCCAGATCGGCGATAGCGGCGATCCAATCGGGCACGGCGCCGAGGAAGTTGGAGCCCAGGTCCAGATGCTTCAGCGCCGTCAGTTCGCCCAGGGCCGCCGGCGTCTCGAACACCATGCAGCGCCGCAAATCGAGCGTGCGCAAGGATTCCAGGCGGGCGATCAGCGCCAGGATCGCCTGTTTTTCCTGCCGCGTGTGGTGGCGGATCAGTCCCTGGAACACGTAGTCCTCGTCGGTCAGGTACAGCCCGACGACGGTTTCCCCTTCCAGGTCGTAGCGGAAATCCCGCCCCACCAGGCGGCGCAGTTGGCGGATGAGGTCCAGGTCCGCCATCAGCGCGGCTCCATGGCGGCGTTGAGCAGGGCGCACCAGCGCGCCAGGCCGTCCCAGTCCTTGCGCGGCAGGCTGTCCATGGAGAACGGCTCGATCAATTCTTGCCCGCCGGCCGCTTCCAGGTGATGGCGGATGATGCGCATGGCGCCGAATTCGTAGTCGTCGTAACCGTAGTAATTGCCCAGCTCGCAAATGGCGTAGCGCTTGCCTTGCAGTGACAAGGCGCGACCGGCCAGGAAGGCTTCCATGTCTTTTTGCAGTTCGCCGTCGCCCCAGGTGGAGGCGAAAAACAACAGCACCGAATAAGGCGCGAGGGCAGCCGGTTCCGGACGCTCCGCCACGTCCAGCACGTCGACGGCAAAGTGCAGCTGTTCGGGCAGGCGTGCCACCACCTTGCGGGTGTTGCCCCGGCTGGAGCCATACAAAACCGCCGCCCGTGCCGTCATGGCCGCACCCGGCAGACGGAATAAATGGCCGAGGACAGGTCCGGGTATTCCAGCCCGAGCCGGCGAAAGCCCTCCACGTGGTCGCCGTTGAGCATCCCGTCCCGATAGAGCTGGTCCATCTGGTAGTCGGCGAGGATTTTCAGCATCAAGCCGCCCTGGGCGACGGTGTCGTAGCCGCACGCCCGGGTTTCACGGTCCAGGCGTGCGCGGTCGTATGCGCGCCGGTGGCCGTGGTTGCGGTCGTTTTCCGTCAATTCGTACAGGTCGCCGACCAGGCCCATGTGCAGGGCCAGCTGGCGCGACAGGGAGCGGGCATTGGGCACGACGACGAACAGCAGGCCGTCCGGCGCCAGCAGGTCTTTGAGGCGCGTCAGAACCTGCGTGGGATCGGGGAGGTGGGTCAGCACCCAGGTGGCGAAAATGCGCTGGTAGCGGCGGGTAGGGCGGAACTGCTCGATGAGGCCGTGGTGCGCTGTGACGTTGTCCAGCCCGCGCCGCTCCAGGGCTTGCAGGAACGTTGCGCTGGCCTCCACCACGTCCAGCGTGTTGAGGCGCTGGGCCAGCAGCTCGCTCATTTGGCCGTCGGAGCAGCCGATTTCCAGGCCGCTTTGCGTAGCGTCCAGCCAGGGCTCGAACGTCTGCACGCACTGGCGGCGCACGATGTCGTCCTGGGGCGATTCGCGCCGGTAGCTTTGGCTGATGCGTTCCAGAAACGCCTGCTGTTCCAATGGCCCGTTCATGGATCACGCGGCCGGCAGACGGAATACAGCGCGCCGCACAAGTCCGGGTATTCCAAGCCCAGCCGGTAGAGGCCGTCGATATGGGCCTGCTGCAGCGTGCCGTCGCCGATGAGCCGGTCCAGTTGGAAGTCGGCGAGGATTTTCAGCATCAGGCCGCCTTGGGCGATGGTTTGGAAACCGGCGCCGTCCAGGTCGCGGTTGAGGAAAACCCGGTCGTAAACGCGGCGGTGGCCGTGCTTCAGGTCGTTGTCGGTGAGGGCTTTCAGGTCGGCGATCAGCCCCATGTGCAGGGCCAGCTGGCGGGATAGGGCGCGGGCGTTGGGCACCACCACGAACAGCAGGCCGTCCTCCTTCAGCACGGCGCGGGCCATGGCCAGCACCGGTTGCGGATCCAGCACGTGCTCCAGCACGAAGCTGGCGAAAACGTAGTCGTAGCGGAAGTCCGGCGCGTATTCCTCGAACAGGCTGTGGTGGTAGCCCACGTTAGGCAGGTTGCGTTGGCGCGCCGCCTCGATGAAATGGCGCGAGCCGTCCACCACGTCGAGTCTTTCCAGCCGTTGCGCCAGCAACGCCGTCATGTAGCCGTCGGAGCAGCCCAGTTCCAGGCCCGCGCCGCCCTTTAGGTAAGGCGCGACGGTGCGCACCACGAGTTCGCGCATGGCCTTGGTCTGCGGCGAGTCGTCCAGCGCGTAAGCCGTATAGACCTGGTCGAGGAACTGCTTTTCCTGGGACAGCGCCGTCTGGCGGTCGATGGTCATGGGGATTCCTTATATCGAAGCGGCTGCGGCGTCGGCCAGCCGCTGCAAGAGTTCGGTCATTTCCGCGCTGCCGTAACGCTGGTCGACGGGGAGCGGAATCAGTCCGTCGGCCAGGCCGCGTTCGAACGGGGGGATGGGGATATTTTCGGCCAGCAATTCCGGCCAATACTGGGGAACATACAGGCGACGGGCCTGCAAAGCGCCGCGCCTTATGGGGCTTTCCGGCAAAAAAGGGTAGCACAGGGGCTCAGCGTCCGGCTGCGGCGCCAGGGGCAAGCGGTTGGCGTTGCCCAGGCGTTGCTGCAAAAAGGCGAAATTCTCGCGGCGGCGGCTCCCGGCCGCCTCGTAGTCGATGGCGTTCAGCAGTTTTTCGGTGAGCGACGACATGCGCTTGGGCGGAAGGCCGGCCAGGCTTTGCTCGGCGGCGGCGAATTGGGCGTAGCCGCTTTCGGCGTCGAATGCCAGGCGCTGCAACAAATGGCAGCATCGGTCGATGGAGTCGCCGTCCTGTTCCGCTGGGGGGACTAAAGCCAATTCGGTGACTAGATAACCGCCGTCCGGCACACCGAAAAATTTACGCGGCGAGTAAATCGTCGCCAGGCAAGGCCGGGGCGCGGAGTAAAACGCCTGGGAATTGTCCACCACCACTTGGCCGGCAGGGTAACTGGCCAAGAGCCTGTCGACTTGGCCGTCGCACAGGCCGAAGTAGTTGACGTAGAGCAGCCAGTCGCCGGCTCCCAGCGGAATGGGGCCGGCCGGCGCCAGGTCGGCGCCGATGGCATAACGGGCGCATTCGACGCCCGCCATCCGCAGCGGCTCCACCATGCTGTCGCAGAGGTACCAGGGCAGCCACACCCGCGCAGGGCGCCCTTGCCGCAGCAGGGCCAGGAAAGCGGCACGGGCCGATTGATAGCGCAGCGCGCCTGGGTGCCGCTGCCGTCGGGCGAGGGGCAATTCCAGCGGGAAATAGCCGCCGATGGCGTCGCCGGTCACGGCCGGGCCTCCGTTCGCAGCAGTTCCCGGGCGGCTAGTCTGTCATGGAACATCAGCACGTCCAAAATGGAGAGGGCGGGATGGAATGCATCGGCGAATTGCCGGTAGGGCTTGAGCTCCGGTTGCAGAAAATGCAGGCGGATGCTGCGTTGCTCGAACAGCGCCGGGTCGTACAACGCCGTGCCGCCGGGCAGGTTGTAGTAGTCCTCGGCGCCTTCCTGCCGGCAGATGTCCAGCACGCGCGCTGCGCCGCGCAGCTTGGTGTTGTGGTAGGCATCGGTCGAAGCGGCGAATTGCGTCGCCAGTCCCAGATAGTCGGCCACCGCCTTGACGCTGTTTTGCGCCAGCTGGCCGATATGGCGCTCGGCGGAAAACAAAATCCCGCAGGCCAGGTCGTAAATCGGCTCGAAACTGGGCGCTTTGGCGTAGGACTGCTTAAGGGACGCGGCGATCTTCCGGCGCCAAACGCCGTCCGGCTGCACTACTACCTGGTTGATGGGCTGGAAGGCGCTGGCGCCCGCCAAGGGGACGGTGAAGTAGCGAACTTGCCCGGCCAGGATCAGCCGGTTGCGGTTGATCCAGCCGTTCTTGATGAAATTCACATCGTCGTAGAACACGAATTTGTCCACCGCCGCCACCAGCTGAAAGTAGCCCAGGTAGGGGAACAAATAGGGCTGCATGACGGCCAGTTTCATGGCGCGGCTAGGGATTGGCGACGATGGCGGCGATGCGCTGCACCTGTTCGTCGCTGAGCTGCGGGTGGATCGGCAGGCACAGGACCTTTTGCGCGGCGGCGCTGGCCACCGGCAGGTTTTCCCGCCGCGCCGACGGCAGGCCGCGGTACATGGGGAAATCGGAAATCAGCGGGTAAAAATAGCGGCGCGGATGGATGTCCTGTCGTTTCAAGGCGAGATACAAATCGTCGCGGCCGATGGGATAGCCGGCCTCCACCAGAATGGGGAAATAGGCGTGGTTCGGCGTTTCAGCCTCCAGGGGTTGCAGGCAGCGGATGCCCGGCACGTCCCGCAACAGCTTGCGGTAGGCGGCGTCGATTTCCCAGCGGCGCGCCAGGGCGCGGTCGATGTGCTGCAATTGCAGCAGGCCCAAGGCGGCGTTGAGCTCGCTCATCTTGCCGTTGATGCCCGGCGCCACCACCGTGGTTTCGTCCACAAAACCGAAGTTTTTCAAATGGTCGATGCGTTGCTTGGTTTTGGCGTCGGGGCAAACGATGGCGCCGCCCTCGGCGGTATTGAACACCTTGGTGGCGTGGAAGCTGAGCACCGACAAGTCGCCGTGGCGCAGGATGCTGGCGCCGTCGTGGCGCACGGCGAAGGCGTGGGCGGCGTCGTAGATGACCTTGAGGTTGTAGTTGTCGGCGATATGCTCGATGGCCGCCACATCGCAGGGCCGGCCGTAGCAGTGCACCGGCAGTATGGCGGTGGTTTGCGGCGTGATGGCGGCTTCGATTTTGTTCGGGTCGAGATTGAGGGTATGGGGATCGATGTCGACGAATACCGGCTTGATGCCGTTCCACAGCAGGGCGTGGGCGGTGGCGACGAAGGAGTAGGGGGTGGTGATGACTTCGCCGGTGATGCGCAGCGCCTGCAACGCGGTGATCAAGCCGAGGGTGCCGTTGCTGAGCAAGGCGATGTGTTCCACGCCCAGGTAGCGGGTCAGAGCCGTTTCCAGCTGTTCGTGGAAGGGGCCGTTGTTGGTGAGGATTCTCTTGTCCCAGATCTCCGCCAGGTAGGGGATGAATTCCTCCAAGGGCGGCAATTGCGGCTGGGTGACGTAGATGGCGTCGTCGCGCGGGGTATCCATCGTTTTATCCTGGCAGGGAGGGGAGCTCAGCCGTTGCCGGCGGCAAGGCAGCGGACGTTTTCCGAGCAGCGGGCGCAGAAGTTCGGCGAGGTTCGCATATAACCGTCCAGAAACGCCTGCACCGGTTGCGAGCCGAACGCCTGGGCGAAAGACGTCTCGGACAGGTTGCTGTGCCCCAGGGTTTGCGGGTCCCAGTGCATGCAGCAGGGCATCATGAAACCGTCCACGTTGACGGCCGGATCGAACCATGGGGACGTGCATAGCGGCACATAGGGCTCCCGCCGATTGATGCCGAAATGGTAGAAGCCGCCGGCGTTGATGTTCAGGTTGACCATCTGGCCGGCCAGGTGGCGGATTTTGTCGAGAAATCTCGCCGCCATGTCTTTACTCAAGGCGTTGTGGGTGGCGTCGGAATCCACGAACGGCTGGATGTTCACCGTGCACGGGCCCATGGCGTCCAGGGCGCGCAGGGTCAGGTCGATGTCGTCGTAATTGAGGCGGCTGATGACCATTTGGACGGAGAACGGCAAACCCAGGCGGTGGAACTCGGCGAGGTTGCGGCGCAGTTTTTCCACGTCCGTGCCGGCGCGCGTCACGGCGGCGACTTCCGGCGTCAGGGAGTCCACCGACACCTGGAAGAAGTCCAGCCCTTTTTCGATCACCGCGCGGTAAAAGTCGATGTTGCGGGCCTGGGCATTGGTGTTGCACACCAGGCTGTCGAAGCGGCCGCTGGCCTTGGCGATTTCCACCAGTTCCAGGTAACGGGGATGCATGGTCGGCTCGCCGATGCCGTGCAGCACGCCTTGCCGGCAGGGGGGCAGGTTGGCGACGATCTTGGCGAAGGTCTCCGGCGCAATGTGTTTGTTGGTCCAATGGCCCGCCGCGATGCTTTGCGTGCGGAAGCAGCCGGGGCAATCCAGGTTGCACCAAGTGGTGACTTCGATCACCACCCGCCGCAGCTTGGCCGGCGTCGCGTCGACGGTGAGCGTTTGGCCGAAATCCACCGTTTGCGTTTGCAAAGACCGCTGCAATTCCCGCAAGGGCCGGTCGTTGGGCGCCGCCGCCAGGGCGAGCTCCAGCACAAAAAAAGCCTCGCCGGCTTGGCCTTGTTGCAGCAGCCGCTCCACCCAGGCGTGGCAGGCGGCGGGCGCGTCCGGCTCGTCGGCAAAGGCTTCCTTGAAACGTTCTCGGGCCGAGTCGTAGCGCCGTTGCGCCGCGTCGACGCAGGCCAGGGCCAGTTTGGCGCCCGGATAGGCCGGGTCGATGCCTAGGCATTGGTAAAGCGGGCCGCTGGCCTCGGCATAGCGGCCGGCCTCGGCTTGCGCCAGGGCCAGATCGTAGAGGTAGGGCAGCGCCACCGGATTGAGGTCGACCGCCGTTTGGAAACAAACGGCGGCTTCCTCCGCCTGGCCTCGATGCAGTAGCAATTGCCCCAGCGCATGGCGCAGTTCGGCATTTTCCGGTTGGAGGACGACCAGGGCGCGAAGGTGCTGTTCTGCGCTGTCCAGGTCGCCTTCGGCATAAGCGCCAAGGGCGAGCTGCAGAAGGTCGTCGCCGTCCGTCATCGATGGGCTCCAGTGGGATTGCAACGGCGGCGTCCCGCGCCGCCAGGATGGTTAGCGGCGGCTAGGCGCCTGGCTTGAACCACACCGTGCGGTTGACGTAGTCCGTATAGCTCAGCACGACGCGCAGAATCTGCTGCGACACCGGCCCGGTTTCGTAGTCGGCCACGCTTTGCTTGGCGGGCCGGGTCGGGTCGTGCTGGGCCAGCACCACCGCCACGGCGTCCAGTACCCGCTCCTTGCCCAGGCCGGACATGACGAGCGTGCCGGCGTCCATGCCTTCCGGCCGTTCGTGGGCGGCGCGCAGGGTGACGGCGGGAAGGTTCAGCAGGGCGGCTTCCTCGGTGATGGTGCCGCTGTCGGAAATGACGCAGCGCGCCGCCTGTTGCAGCTTGATGTAGTCGCAGAAGCCGAAGGGCTTGAGGAAGTGGATCAGGGGATGCATGCGGCCGGTGCTGCCCAGCGCGTCCAGCCGCTTGCGGGTGCGGGGGTGGGTGGAGACCACCACCGCCAAATTGTAGGTTTCCGCCAGGGCGTTGAGGGTTGCCAGCAGGTCTTGCAGGTTCTGCGGCGAATCGACGTTTTCCTCCCGGTGGGCGCTGACGATGAAGAAGCGGTCCGGCTCCAGTTCCAGCCGTTGCAGCACGTCGGAGCGCTCGATTTTCGGCCGGTAGTGCTCCAGCACTTCCTGCATGTGGGAGCCGGTCTTGACGATGGTTTCCGGGCGGATGCCTTCGGCGATCAGGTAGCGGCGCGAATGCTCGGTCAGCACCAGGTTGATGTCGCTGAGGTGGTCCAGCACCTTGCGGTTCAGCTCTTCCGGCACGCGCTGGTCGAAGCAGCGGTTGCCGGCTTCCATGTGGAAGATGGGGATCTTGCGCCGCTTGGCGGCGATCACCGCCAGGCAGGAGTTGGTGTCGCCGTAAAGCAGCAGGGCGTCGGGGTTTTCCCGCTCCAGCACCGCGTCGGCTTTGATGATGACCTGGCCGATGGTTTGCGCGGCGTTGTCCCCGGCGGCGTCGAGGAAGTAGTCCGGCTTGCGGATGTCCAGGTCGTCGAAAAATACCTGGTTGAGTTCGTAATCGTAATTTTGCCCGGTGTGCACCAGGACGTGGCGGGTGTGGCGGTCGAACTCGGCGATGACGCGGCTCATTTTGATGAGTTCCGGCCGGGTGCCGACGATGGTCATGACTTTAAGCACGCAGCTGCTCCTGGATGTAGTCGAGCTTGAGCAGCAGCGCCTTCACCTGTTCCACGTCCAGCCGCTCGGTGTTGTGGGAGGTGTAGTCGTCCACCTGGGAGATTTTTTCCTCGCCGTTGACGAAGTACTTGTTGTAGTTGAGGTCGCGGTTGTCGGCGGGAATGCGGTAGTAGCCGCCCATGTCTTGCGCCCGCGCCATTTCCTCGCGGGACAGCAGGGATTCGTACAGCTTCTCGCCGTGGCGGGTGCCGATGGTGCGGATGTCGCTGGCGCTGTCGAACAATTCCTTGAGCGCCTGGGCCAGGTCGCCGATGGTGGAGGCGGGCGCTTTCTGCACGAAAATATCGCCCTGGCGGCCGTGGCTGAGGGCGTACATCACCAGGTCCACCGAGTCTTCCAGGGACATGAGGAAGCGCGTCATGTGGGGATCGGTGACGGTGAGCGGCGCGCCTTGCCGCATCTGTTCGACGAACAGCGGAATCACCGAACCGCGCGAGGCCATCACGTTGCCGTAGCGGGTGGCGCACAGCACCGTGTCGCCCTCGCCCTGCATACGCGCCTTGGCGACCATCAGCTTTTCCATCAGCGCCTTGGACATGCCCATGGCGTTGATGGGATACACCGCCTTGTCGGTACTGAGCACCACCACCCGCTGGACGCCGTTGGCGATGGCGGCGTTCATGACGTTTTCCGCGCCGATGACGTTGGTGCGCACCGCTTCCATGGGGTAGAACTCGCAGGACGGCACTTGCTTGAGCGCCGCCGCGTGGAACACGTAATCCACCCCCTTCAGCGCCTGGTGGATGCTGTCGTAGTCGCGCACGTCGCCGATGTAGAACTTGAGCTTGTCGTTGTTCAGCGCCAGCCGCAGCTTTTCCTGCTTGTTTTCGTCGCGGCTGAAAATGCGGATTTCCCGCACCTGGGTGCGCAGGAAGCGCTTGAGCACCGTGCTGCCGAAAGAGCCGGCGCCGCCGGTGATCATCAATACCTTGCCGTCGAATATCATGGCGCGTCTCCTTCCCAGCGCTGGGCGTGCATGGCGGCCACCAGCTCGGGCCAGTCGGGGGCGACGTAGCCGGTGGCTTGTTGGAATCGTGAGCCGTCGAGGGAGCGGTCGATGACCACGGAATCGTCCGGCACGATATCGATGGTTTTGCCGTAAGTCTCCGCCACCAGGCGCAACAGGTCGTATTTGGCGATGGGCCGGGCCGCCACGTGGTAGACGCCGCGCAACGCCGGACGGGGGATGACCGTGTCCCGCACCACTCGCGCTAGCGCCACGGTGGGCAAGCCGGAAAAAATCGCGCGGGTGTAGCCTTTGCAGCGGCCTTGCTGGGACAGGAACCAGCCGATCAGGCCGTGGTTGCCGCGCAGTTCGTGGCCGATGATGGAAGTGCGCAGGGTGACGGCGTGGGGATAGTCCACTTCCCCCAGCAGCTTGGAGCGGCCGTACAGGTCGTCGGCGTCGGGGAAGTCGCTTTCCCGGTAGTTGCCTTGCCGCCCGGAAAACACGCAGTCGGTGCCGACGTGGATCAGCCGGGCTCCTTGCATCTGGCACAGCCGCGCCAGGCGGTGGGGGAACAGCGCGTTGACGGGAATGGCCGCCAGCGGATCGTCGGCCTCGGCCAGTTGCTTGACCAGGCCGATGCAGTTGACGACCACATCGGGCTGTGCGTCGGCGAAGGCCTTGGCGACGCTGTCCAGGTTGTCCGCGTTGACGCCGGTGAGGACGTTGGCGGCGATGTTGTCCGGGAAATAGCGGGCCGGATCGTAGCCGCGGACGGTGCCCCGCACCTGCCAATCCGTGTTTTCGCCCAAAACGCGCAGCATGGCGTGTCCCAGCATGCCGCTGGCGCCGATCACCAACACCTTCATCATGGAGCCTCTTGGAATTTTAGGGGCGCGGCGCCGCCCAATGTCGTCAAATTAGCGCTTATTAGTGGGTCCCCTCTCCCCGTGGGAGAGGGACAGGGTGAGGGGATTTATAGGTCGCGGCCTTTTATTCCCCTCACCCCAACCCTCTCCCTCAGGGAGAGGGGGCCGGAGTTGACGGCATTGAGGTTCGTCCGGCCGGCTCGGTGTCCCTGCAAGCCGCCGCCCGCGCGGCCCGGCCGATTGTCCCTGATGCCCGGAGGCAATTCAACACGGCGCGGTCAGCGGAAACTGTCGTCCTTGGCGGCTTCGCGCCAGCCGTGGGCGTAGCGGGCCTCTTCCCGCCAGTCGGCGTCCAAGGGCGTCTCGCCGCCGGAGGCGGTGGTCAATTGGCCGTCCTTCGGTTTGTAGACGCCGGCCACGGACACCGCTTCGTCCGGGGTGACGAAGCTGTAGCAGGTGTTGATGAGGGTGGGCGAGGGCGCCGGCCGGCCTTGCAGGCTCGCCACCACCGCCACGGCGCAGGCCTTGGCTTGGGAGCCGGCGGCGAAGGCGGATTTGGGCATGGGGCTGGCGCTGCACGCGTCGCCGATGACGTGGATGTCCGGCAGCAGGGTGGAGGCGAAGCTGTCGGGATGCACCGGACACCAGCCGCCGGCATCGGCCAGTCCCGCTTGGCGGGCGACGGCGCCGGCTTGTTGCGGGGGGATGACGTTGAGCACGTCGGCGCGGAAGGTTTCGAATTCGCAGTGCACTGTGCGGCTGGCGGCGTCGATGCGTTCGATCTGGCCCGTGCGGGTGTAGGGCAGCCATTCCAGCCGGCCCGGATAATGGCGGCGCCAGGCTTCCTGGAACAGCGCTTGTTTGGAAAAGGCCGACTTGGCGTCCAAGATCAGCAGCTTGGCGCGGGGCTTGTGGCGCTGGAGGTAATGGGCCACCAGCGAAGCCCGTTCGTAAGGGCCGGGCGGGCAACGGTAGGGATTGGCCGGCGCGGTGAGGACCACCAGGCCGTCCTCGGGCATGGCGCGCAGCTGGTCGCGCAGCAACAAGGTTTGCGGGCCGGCTTTCCAGGCGTGGGGAATGTTCTGGCTGGCCGCTTCGTCGTAGCCGGGGATGGCGTTCCAGCGGAAGTCGATGCCGGGGGAGACGACGAGCCGGTCGTAAGCCAGGCTGGCGCCGCTTTGCAGCCGAACCTGGCGCTTAGCCCCATCAACGGCGGCGACGGCGTCGCGCACCAGCTCCACGCCCCAGCGCCGGCTCAGCCCGTCGCGGCTGCGTTCCAGGCTGGACAGCTCCGCCAGGCCGGCCAGCACGTCGTTGGAACCGGGGCAGGACAGGTAAACCTCGCTGGGATCGACCAGATAAACGCGGATGTCCGGCGCCAGCAAGCGCACATACTTGGCCGCGGTGGCGCCGCCGTAGCCGCCGCCGATCACCACCACCCTGGCGCCGCGCGCCAAAGGAGCGCAACCGGCGGCGGCCCAGGCGCCCAGTACGCCCAAGCCGGCGAGAAAACGCCGCCGCGAGCGGTTCACGGCCGCGGCTCCTGCCCGGCGGCGGAGAAAAATTCCGCCATGGCGGCAAGCTCGGCATCGTCGTAGCCGCGGGCGATGCGGCTCATCACCGTGGCCGGGCGGCTGCCGGACCGAAAATCGCCCATGGCCGCCGTGAAGCGGGCCGGGTTCATGCCAGACAGTTTGGGGGCGGCGCCCGCACCGCGCCCGCCGGTGCCGTGGCAACCGGCGCAGGCCAGGGCCAAGGCTTGCGGGTCCAAGGCTGCGGACCGTTCCCCCTGTGCCGAAGCCGTGCCGGCCAGCAGAGCCGTGGCGAGTAAAAAAACGTTGCGCTGCATGGTGAGTCCTGAAGTTTGCCTGAGCTTAGCGGCAGCCGTTTTTCACGGCAAGGTGTTTGCGCCCGATTTGGCGGCCTGGACGGATAGGTTGGCAAAGGGTTTGTCGGTTTGTAAGCCTAGGCTGACAGACACGCGGGCGAATCGGCGGTAAATTTTTTGCAGCGTGGATGTGAGGTGTCGGTGTTGCGGCAAAAGGCAAGACTTGACTTCGATATTCCTCTTCGTCCGCAAGCGATCGCGGACTTGGTCGAGGCGTTTGGGGGCAGGAGCGTTACCTTGCGAGAGTTCCGTGGTCATAAACCGTCCCTGGTGTGCTAAATGGAAGATAGTCAAGATTTGCAAGGCTTCAAGCGCTTTCGACGGTCGTTATCACACCGGTGTGATAAAAAATTAGATCGTTTATTGGTGTCTACTTTACGTTAGGTATGACCAATTTAAATAAGTATGGAATACTGGGATTCAGGTCACCCATATCGGTGGCGTACTTGGCTACGTACCAAACTGCCTTGGTTTATCATCAATCTTGGTGTGGTAGAGAAAGCCGAAAACTGTGAGGCTGTTGGCGGCAAGCACTGGTGGTACAACATCGACGGCAAATCGAGCGGTTGTTACCATTGTTCAGTTGTGCACGAAGGTCGCCTATGGGAGAGCAGCGATCATGCCTAACATGGCGCTTAAAGGGACGTGCCGCCTCAGGGCGGTTTTAAAGTTTTGTAATTTATCAAACTTTGGGGTTTCGTTTAGCGTCCGTGAGCGGCACGCCCCTTAGCTCTACGTTAGACCGATGACCCTCGAAGTTGCCTCCTACATCGCTGGAATCATTGCCGCCGTCGCCGGTATCGGTTCGCTCCACTACGCACGAGAGCAACACAAAAAACAAAAGCCAAGCTCAGACATCCATATTGCAGTGCCAAAGGCACCCGTTTTGATCAGTCAAACTGCACAAGAGACAACGCCTGTTCCAGTGGTTGAGTTTGCCTCAGAAGGAATTCCAAGCGAGTTTCTTATCGCCTTTGAAACCACAAAAGGCATGTTCAACAAGCCGGCCCGAGATACCGCGCTCAAAGCACTTGTCCAGAAGGCACTCGCCGCAAACAGTACCGAGTTTGCAATTGCAGTCGCGTCCGAAATTTGGAACAAACCCACGAAAGACGACGTGCTGACAACCATAGTCCAGCATGCGCTACGCTCGAACGATTTCCAGCTCGCGTATCATGCATCGGAGCTCTTCTTCAACATGCCGAAGAAGGACCAAGCAAAGGAACTCATCATCAACTGCGTTGGGAATGCAAAGGCCTAACATGGCGCTCAACCTCGCTCCTTTCGGTCGCTGGACGCTGCGCGATAAAGCCGCGCAGCGCCGGTTAGCTCTACGTTAGACCTCACAAGTTTTTTTACCCCTAGGAGAAATCATGTCATCCAAATGCCTAAAGCTAGACCTACTCAAGACCTTTCTTGGCAATTTCGAGCACACGCTTGATAACAAGCCCAATGGGCAAAGCATGTATACATTCACCAATGGGTTGGTCTTGAACGTGTATGAAACCGGGTCTGTTGTTTTTCAGGGGAGCGAAACTGATGGAACGCTTGCCAAACAAATTAGGGCTTTCATTGATAGCGTTAACGCGCCGTTCTTGAAATAGAACGGTCAAGTACTTTGCCTGCATTGACGTGTCCTGAAATTTCCAATCAGCTACTCGGCGGAGGCGGGCGAGTAAGGTCTAACCCGGAGCTCAACCCCGTTCGCTTCGCTCTCTGGACGCTGCGCGATAAAGCCGCGCAGCGCCGGTTAGCTCTACGTTAGCAGGTGTGAGAGGCTCCTTGCCGAGGAATGCAAATGCAAATGCTGAATGCAGAAGAACTGAAAAAAATATACGCCACTTTAGATCGTGAAGATAAACCTGTTTTTCTTGATGGGTTGCTGGAGATACTCCAGCAACATGAAAGTGCAAAAGGACGCAAATACGATGCGGCGCAATCACCTCAGGAACGAATCGCTCTTTTGTCAGATGCCGCTGAACTACGTCAGCTTATCCACTCTATAAAAAGTCACCAGAAGACAATACGAAAAAATCCAGAAAATGATGCTCATGAGTTATGGCAATCTCTCGAAAAGTTTTTTGAAGATGCGTAACCCTGCTAACCCTACGCTCGAGTTCGCCCCCTTTGGGGGCCGGGACGCGCCTTCGGCGCGCCCCTCAGCTTCACGTTAGGGCAATGAAAACACTGCTTCGACTTTTCAAAGTGCTTGCTCTTGCCTCTTTTGTTGGAGTCATATTGCTAGTCGGCTGGGTCGCCATCAGCATGTTTCTCGACAGTCGTGCTGGCAAGGAATTTGCTGAAGTAAAAATGGGCGCATCGACGCAAGATGTAATTGCCCTGCTAGGGAAACCAGACGTAGTGCGTCCCTGCGGGGAAAACCTTTGGTGGGGTGGTGATGGTGACTATCGAGGCAAGAACGACGGCCGTTGCGTTACGGAAGTTCGTTATGAATATTTTCTTAGTGCTTGGGGCGTAGGTTACTCGGCTGATGGACATGTTGTTTCCAAATGCCACTACTTTTCCGAATAGCCCTAACCCGTCAGTCGAGAGGGACGCTTCGCGGCGTAGCCGCTCGCGCCCCTCACTTTTACGTTAGGCATCACATAGGGAGGATTTATGAATAAACGCGTCATCCGATCAGCAAGGCTCTGCGGACTCTTGTTCGCATGGTCAATCTGCTTTTTCCCACTAAATTCGCTCGCCGAGCAGCAATTGAACCTGGGACCATTGCCCGGGGTAGGGCAGGTCCCCGAATAGCTCATGCCGGGCACCGGTCAGGGCTTCGCCGGGCTTGCCACGTTTTACATGGGACAACCGGTGATCTTCTACGACAATGTCTGGGTTCAGAAGATGGGAGGCATCGGGTCCCCAGGGTTCCGTTTCCTGCGCGCTCATGAGTACGCGCACCACGCACGGGGGCACGGGCTGATGAAGCTCAACTCGCCGCCGCAGATGTGGCCCGTCCTCGGATACAACGAAGAACTCGACGCAGACTGCACAGCGGTGCGTTATCTGAAGCAGGTCGGCGACATGGCTGCGGTCCAGGCCGGATTCCAGATATACCAGTTGGTGCTGCCTCCGCAGGACGCGGGAGGGAGGCCGGGCGCTGTTACCCGTATCAACAACATGAACCTATGCTGAGGAAATGATGCCATTGTCTATGAGTAACATCGAAAAAATTGCCGTCTTTGGATTCGGCATCATCTTCCTGAGCGCCATTCTAGTGCTGGTCGTCCTGATTCCCATGCCGTCGATTACCCAGTTCTTTGCCTTTCGCCTCACCATGGCACTTTCCGCCGCCGGTATCGGCGCACTGCTGCCAGGATTCCTGAGGCTGGACGTCCCTCTGCCCATGCAAGGTGGTATCCGCGCCGGCGGCGCGCTGGCGCTGTTTGCGTCAGTTTGGTTTGCGAACCCGGCGACCCTGGGCATTGAAGTCCAACCTCCCAAGGAAGACGCGCGGCTCCTCATCGACCGGTTTCTTAATCTTACTGATGCCCGTGACCACAAGGCTGCCTACACACTGTACTCCAAGCGAAACAAGGAGAGGGTCAGCGAGGATGCCTACATGTCCATGAGCAAGCAGGTGAGAGACCCATTGGGGAGCATCGGACAGCGCCTACTCGTGTCAGCGGGAACACCGGATGAGGTCAACGGGGTGCGCGGGCCTTTTGTCTTTCATACCTACCAGGGCCGATTCAGCGACTCGAAAGACGTTTGGGCCGAAGTCGTGTCGACCATTCCCGAGAATGGTACTTGGCGAATAAACAGTTACAACATAGGCCGTTGCGACCCTCCCTTCTGCATTCCTGTTGCTTCGCTATTGCCATAAGGCCGCGTGTATGCTGCTCTTGGTAGCCGTTGATTTCAAATCAATCGAATCAGATTCGATTGATTTTCAGAAAATGCCTAACATGGCGCTCAACCGGAGCGCGGTCATAATGCGGTTTTATTTTTCAGCTTTCCGGACCGCGCCCGGTTAGTTTTACGTTGGGCCGCTAAACCTTCTCATTCTTCTCCACATGGCTACTGAAGAATATTTCTGCTCAGAATGTTTTAAAGCTCCTGAGTTGGTCGAGACAGTCCGAAAGCACGGATCGCTGGTTGCTAAATGTCGGATCTGTGGGGCGAAAAATACTATAGCGCTAGCGGCAGACCACACTGAGCTCAAGAGTATCTTTCGAGCCCTCATTCGTGTGCACTACTCTGAGTGGCAATACAACGGGCACTTGGGAGGCGATAGTCTTTCTACTGTCCTATTCGGTCAAAACGCTGTAATGGATCTTCAAGCCACAGCCTCTGCTGAGGAATTTGAGAATGCGTTTAGCTATATAGAAGATGGTTGGTATCCGATGGCCGATGAGGATATTTCGCTCGGCGGAGGCTATTGGGACGGAAGAATACACATTGGCATAAAGGCACAGCTATCGCCCAGCCTAACTACGCTGATTAACCGTAGCTTCAATGAGAACTACTTCTTACTTCAACACGATCTCACCAAGCTCTTCTTGCAGTCAAGACCGGACATTGACGCAAGTTTCGAGAAGGGTGCACGGCTCTATCGCGCGCGTATCGGCGTCAGCGAACGCTTGACGCCCACTAGCCCCGACTTTGACCCTTACTATCTCTACGTGGCCTACACGGGCGAAGCCATTGGTAGCCCACCAGTGCATGTCGCCTCCGAGGGCCGACTAAATCGCGCACGGGTATCTTTGCTCTATCTCGCTTCGAATCGTGAGACGGCGGTGGCCGAAGTGCGCC
The DNA here is from genome assembly GCF_019669985.1 of Methylogaea oryzae. Lineage (NCBI taxonomy): Bacteria > Pseudomonadati > Pseudomonadota > Gammaproteobacteria > Methylococcales > Methylococcaceae > Methylogaea > Methylogaea oryzae. The sequence continues at coordinate 2,545,047 of NZ_AP019782.1, read as the reverse complement.
CACACCCTGGACACCTAGTATCGACAGCGGAGTTCGAAGCGACTCGATCACTCAAGATTGCGGACCTAACATCCAAAGATATCCGAAATTTTCTGAGCGATACGCGACTTGAGGAACTGCGCCTAATCTTCTCTTTCAACTCTTTGATGAACCTGCCCGTAACTCCCGACCAAAGGGAGTTCTACCTCATCACACAATTACTCTCCGATTGTGTCAGGGAGGTAGGGTTCGACGGGGTAATGTTCCAGAGTAGTCTTGGCCCCGGAAGTAACTATGCCTTCTTCAACACGACTGACTTTGCACTCGTGCCGAAGAGTGAAAGTGTTGTTGCCGTCAAAGCACTAGCTTATGAGTTCACTGAAGCTCCGACGGCCCCGAAGGACTACGACAAGGACGAATTCGACACTGATCGAGATGATCCATTCTCTACGCTGTTCAATCTATTGGAGCGCCATAAGTGAAAGCGCGCCAAATGCGGCCCAACCCATCATTCCACCGGACCTTGCGCATAAAGCCGCGCAATGCCGGTGAATTCAGACGTTAGGTGTCAGCGATGACCTCGATGCCAACCGGTGCAATTGTTATGTTTGCTGTCGCTTTCGCGGTTGCCGCCTTTATGCATTGGAGGTTCAAAAATGACTTCTTTGCGAGTACGCTCTCGATAATATCGAGCCCGTTTGTTTTTGTAATCGTCTCCATGTTCCGCGATGGAATTCCGGAAGCAATTTCTCCAAAAGGGCTTGTCGTATTGGCGGCAATGGCGTTACCGCCGGCCATAATTGTCGGGTTGGTTTTTCTCTTCTCTCGTCGAGTCAGAGCCAATGCTTCCTAACCCTGCGCTCAAGTTCGCTCCCTTCGGTCGCTGGGACGTGCCTGCGGCGCGCCCCTTAGCTACACGTTATGCGCGCAACCTCCAGGACGATGTTTAAAATTTTTCCCGCGATTATTGTAGTTTTTATTTTGGCTTTACTTCCAGTGCAAGCTGTCTTAGCCTGCAAATGTGTAAGAGGTGAAGCCGAGCAAAGCCGATATATCAAAGCCGACTATGTGGCACATGTAAAAATCTCTGTCGCAGAAATTAGGGATGCTAGTGAATTAGAAAATGCCGACTCTGACATCGTCGATATGGCTAATGGTGAGTATGTCCGCGTCTCTTTCGAAGAAAAAGAAGTATTTAAAGGAAAAAAGTTTTCCCCACATTTTCTAAAAGAATTGCCGTTCACCAATGGAAACTGTATGCTGGGCCTTCGACCTGGCTGGGAATATGTAATATTTCTTAACAAAGAATCAAACGGGCTCGTTTTTGCTTGCTCTGGCTCGTTTTCTTTCTACCACACCACTGATGCATCAACCAAAATACAGCAGTTAAGAGAATGGGCAAAGGGAAAAAGGTAAATTCGCATAACACGGCGCTTAAAGGGACGCTCCGCTTCGCTATGCGCCCCATAGCTAGGCGTTAGGTGCCAGATGAAACGCGCTCACCAGCTTGCTCATGTTCTGTTTCCTGCGCTGTTTGCGCTGGTGGCTCTTTTCATGTCGCTGCGCTGGAAGCCCTTCTCAGGTGAACTACTTATTCAGCATCTTTTCTGGGGGTTTCCGTTCTACGCAGCACCTCATTTCCTCTGGGCCGGGCTATCTGTCGCTCTGAAACCATCACTTGTGGTGTGGCACTCTGGCTTCTTGGCTTCATCGTGTTCACTTCTTCTGGTTGGCGCCTTGTCTATCTGGGGGCCACGTGACCCCTCCGGCCTCCCGTACCAATGGCTCATATATTGGCCTCTTTCAGGGCTTCTGCTCGCAGTCATTCTTGTCGGTTGGTTTTTGGCGGGGAGGCCACATGCAAGCACCTAACCCTTCGGTCAAGTTCGCTCCGCTGGAGCCGCGCTAAAGTACGAGGCTAGGTTGGATCCGGGAAATCCGGCTATCGATTTCCGACCAAGCCGGGTTTACGCTATCGCTCCAACTCAGCCTATGTGCTAGATAGGAAAGATAAACCCTGCGTTTCCTTAGAATAAATGGCGGCTTATTCGGCTCGGGATCGGGATCGGGACACGGCGAGAACGTACGGTTTTATAGTCAAAGCGGCCCGAAATATCAAACCGCGACTACGGCTGCCGCTATGGCGGATTCGGTTTACGGCGTACAAGAAAACCACCGCCAAGCAGTTACATGCCTATTCATCTCGGCTACCTTGTCGTGCGCAAAAGTGATATGCCAGATTATGTGTTGAACCAGCTTTATCATGCCACTATTTAACATGGCCAAATTTTCTCACCATGGACTATAAGCGAACTATCCAATCAAGCACCGGCAGGTCTATGGAAATCCAAGACTTCGGTGAGCATCACATGGCGTCGAGCCATATACGGGTTAGGCTGGAACAGCCATTCTCCGGCGTTTGCGACTTTCATTCGACCAACGGCTACGGGCTGTTTTTCGGCAACGGCGAGTTACTGTTGGTTGGCGATGCCTGTATGTTCGTTATTTTGGATTTTTCCAACGGCAACGCTAAACACTGTTACCCGCCGAAAGGGTGGTATTTCAAGCGTCCGGAGCTATCCGGGGGCGAGGTTTCGGCGGGGTTATATAACGCTAATGGCGATTCGGCGTCGTTCGGGCCTGTGTCGATCGAGGACCCGCGCTGGGAGGCCGGGCTTGGCCGCGCTCGAAACGGGCTGTTGCCTAGCGTTTACCTGCCGTACTACAAGGCTACGTTCAAATAGCGGCCGGCGGATCGAGCGCAAAAAGCGCGGGCTGTTGCGCAAACGCTTTGGTTCATCAGTCCGGACGTTCTCCTGCATATGGGGTGGCTTGCCGGCGCCGCCCAGGCTGTCCAAGCGCGGCCGGATGCCGTTGCGGGGCGACGCCGCGGCCGTTGTTGTCGGGAGTTCACAGTTCCGGGCATGCTTTTTGTTGGGGGCGGGCGGCTGTGGTATAAAAATAGGATTTGAGAGGCAGGAGGAGCGCTGTCATGGCAGAGCTGGCGGGAGGCGTGAGTGATCGGCGGTTTTTCCGCATCAGGGATAGGATCTATTTTTCCTACCGGCGCGCGGACGAGGCGACGCCGAGCGATGCGGAGCGGGGCAAGGCCGCCGATCCGTTGAAAAGCCTGCCGGGTAAACTCTCCGCCTTGGGCAACGAGTCGCGGCCGGTGTTCCGTAAGTTGATGAAGGAAAGTCCGGAAGTCGCCGCGGCCATCGCCATTCTGGACAAGAAAATCGGCTTATTGGCCGAGGCGCTCATTTCCAAATCCATGGACGGCTCCGGTCCGGCCATGAGCGACGTGTCCCTCAGCGCTTCCGGCGTCGGTTTCGCCGCGCCGGCGCCGCTGCCCCGCGACCTGCCGGTGGTGGTGACCATGTTGTTGCCGCCGTCGTTGTTCAAAATCGTGGCGGACGGCAAGGTGGTGGCGTGCCGCCTCAACGACGAGGTTCCCGAGGCCGGCAAGTTCTGGATCGGCGTGGATTTCACCCGCATCGACGAGCGCGACCAGGAGTTCCTCACCGGCTACGTGCTGAAGAAGCAGGCTGAGGAAATCAAGCATCAGCGGGAGCTGGAAGCCAACCGCTATATCTGACCCCTTCCTTTTCCCATGTCCGCAGGCAGCGCCGATACCTCTTTGTCCGATTCCCAATGGCGGCTGCTTCGCTGCCTAGCGGACGGCCGCTTCTGTTCCGGCGCGGAATTGGCGCGGCAACTGGGGTTGACCCGTGCCGCCGTGTGGAAGCAGGTGCATGGCTTGGAAAGCCTGGGCCTCGCCGTCTACAGCGTGGCGGGCCGGGGCTATCGGTTGGCCGGGCCGCTGGAACTGCTCGACGCGGGAGCCATTCTCGACGCGCTTTCACCGCAGGCGCGCCCCTTGGTGGCGGACTTGCGGGTCCATGCCGTGCTCGATTCCTCCAACGCCCAACTGTTGCGCTTGGACGCGCCGGCGCGGGACGGCGCCTTGGCGTGCCTGGCCGAAATGCAGACCGCCGGCCGCGGCCGCAGCGGCCGCCATTGGGTTTCGCCGTTCGGCGCCAGCATCTATCTGTCCCTGCTGTGGCGTTTTCCCGAAGGGCCGGCGGCCCTGGGCGGGTTGAGCCTGGCGGTGGGCGTCGCGACGGTGCGCGCCTTGCGGCGCTGCGGCGTGGAAGGCGTCGGCTTGAAGTGGCCCAACGATTTGCTGTGGCGCGGCCGTAAACTGGGCGGTGTGCTCATCGAAGTGGTCGGGGAAAGCCATGGGCCTTGCCGCGCCGTGGTGGGGCTGGGCATCAACGGCACCATGCCGGAACGGGCGGGGGCGGACATCGACCAGGACTGGGTGGACCTGGCCGAGGTGTGCGGCGGCGATCCGCCGTCGCGCAACCGTTTGGCGGCCTTGCTCGTCGAGGAATTGGTGGTTTTGCTGAGCGCTTACTCGTCCTCCGGGCTCAAGGCGTATTTGCCGGAGTGGCGGCAACTCAATTGCGTGTTGGACCGGCCGGTGGTGATGCATCTGGCCGACCGCTACGAAAGCGGCGTCGCCCGCGACGTGACGGAAGATGGCCTGCTGCTGCTGGAGTTGCCGGACGGCAGCCGCAAGGCCTACGCCTCGGGCGAGGTGCGGCTGCGTGTCGCCGACGCCCGGCCTATCCCTTGACCCCGCCATGATCGTTTTGTTGGACGCGGGCAATAGCCGCATCAAGTGGGGCCGGCTGGAAGGGCAGGGCTTGCGTCCCGGCGCGCCCGTGCCGACCCAAGGCGCTTTCGAAGCCGCCTTGGCCTCGGCCTGGGAAGGCATGGGCGAACCGAGCCGGGTGGTGGCGTCCAACGTCGCCGGCGCGGAATGGGGCCGGCGGCTGGATCGTTGGCTGCGCGCTCGCTTCGGCATCGGCGCGGAATTCGTCGCTTCCCGCGCCCAGGGGTACGGCGTTACCAACGGCTACCGGGATCCCGCCCGTTTGGGCGTCGACCGTTGGGTGGCCTTGGTGGGGTTGCGGCACGGCCGGCAAGGCGCGGCCTGTGTGGTGGATGTGGGCACGGCCGCCACTTTCGACGTGCTGGACGGCGCGGGACTGCACCGGGGCGGCGCCATCATGCCCGGGCTGGAACTGATGGGGCGCAGCCTGGTGGCGAATACCGTGCAAATCACCGACGCCGAAGCGGCGGACGCGGGCTGGCTGGGCGACAATACCGGCGCCGCCATCCGTTGCGGCTCGCTCAATGCGGTGGCCGGCATGGCGGAGCGTTTGCGGAGCCGCGCGTGCCGCGAGCTGGGAGAATCGGTGGCGGGCGTGCTGACCGGTGGCGGCGCGGCGGAGGTCGCGGCTTGTTTGGACGGCGATTGGCGTGTGGAGCCGGACTTGTTATTGCGAGGTTTGGCGGTTATTGCGGGAGAGGCGGAGTGAAACACATATTGTTGTTATTGTTGCTGGCCAACGGGGTGTTTTTTCTGTGGGAAAAATACGTGCGTCCCGGCATGGACGCCCTGCCCGCGGAAGAGCAAAGCGCCGACAAGCTGGACAATATCGTTCTGGTGAGCGAACTGCCGCCGACGCCCCAGGTGGTGGCGCGGGAGCCCTTGGCGACGCCTCCCCGCGAAACGGCCGGCAAGGCTGCGCCGGGACCCGGTTTGACCCCCGGCGAGCTGAGTTTGCCCTTGCCGCCGGCCGCCCCTGCCGAAGCCAAGGCCGAGGCGGCGGCAAAGCCGCCGTCGCCGCCTCCGGCCGGGAAAACCCTGGAAGTGGTGGAAGGCGCACCGGCGGCGCCGGACAAACCCATGCCCAAGGTCGAGGCGCCTCATGTCGCCGCCGCGGTGCCCGCGCATCCGCAAAAGCCGGAGCCCGCCGCGACGCAGCCATCGGCGAAGCCGCCCGTTACGGCGCCGCAAACGCCGCCGACCGCCGCCATGCCTAAACCACCGGAGGCCAAGCAGCCGGTCCAAGCGCTGGCCCAGGCTCCTGGGGCAGCGCCCAAACCGGAATCCGCGGCCGCCGTGCCGGCGGAGGCGCCCAAGCCTAACCCCAAGCAAGCCGCCGCGCCGGAGGCGGCGATCCCGACCATTCCGCCGGCGCCCAAAAAGCCGGAGGTCGCCCCGGTGGAGGCGCCGGCCAAACCGGTGGCTCCCGTGGCGGAAGCGCCGAAACTTGCCGCCCCCAAGCCGGCTGCGGCGCCGCAGCCGGCGCCCGTCGATCCGTCGGCGGCGCTGAAAAAACCGGAAATCGTGCCGGGGGATGCGGCGGCAAAACCCGCCGCCGCGCCCGGCGCGGACAAACTGCCGCTGAAAACCGCCGCCGCGGCCAAGCAGGAAGCCGTGGATGCCGCGGCCGAAGCGGCCAAGGCCAAAGCGAAGCCCGCCGCCGCCGTCGCGCCGGCGGCGCTGAAAAAACAAGAGGCCGCAGTGGCCGAAGTCCCGGCGAAGCCGGCCATCGTTCCGCCGCCGCCGGCGGTCGTTGCCCCGCCGAAGAAAGAGGAAAAACCGCCGGCCAAGGCCGCCGCTCCCCTCAAGCACGAGACGGCGGAGACGCCCGCCGCCCCCGAGGCCGCCAAGGCGAAGGCCAAAGCGGGCGTTGCGCCGGAAGCGACGGCGGATGCCGCGTCGCCGCCCAAAAAGCCGGAAGCCGTCGCGGAAGCCTCGGCTAAGCCGGCGGTCGCGCCGCCGCCGGCCGCCGCGGCGGCGCCGAAAGCGGAGGCCCAGCCTCCGTCGAAAGCCGCCGCGCAGCCCAAGCCGGAAGGGTCGGACGCCGCCGCCGATGCGGCCAAGTCCAAGGGAAAGCCGGTCGCCAATGCCAAGCCGGACAAGCCCGAGGCTGCGCCGCCCGCCGTGCCGGCTCAGCCCAAGCGGCCGGAGCCGCAGGCGGCCGCCGCGCCGCCCAAGGCGGAGCAGCCCGCCGCGGCCCAATGCCGCCGTATCGGCCCGCTGTCCAGCGCCGCCGACGCCCAGGCCTTGGGCCAGCACCTGGCCGCCGGAGCGGAAGGCGCCAGCGTGGAGCACAAATCCGGCAAGGCGGAAATCGGCTATTGGGTGTTGTCGCCCGCCGCCACGGTGGAAGCCGCCCGCGCCAACAAGCGCCAACTGGCGGAAAAAGGCGTCGCCGATACCGTGGTGGTGAACGAAGGCGAGCACGCCCTCGGCGTATCCCTGGGGTATTTCAAGGACAAGAACCGCGCCGATAAGCTGCGCGCCGAGGCCCAGGCCAAGGGCATCGAGGCGGTGGTGAAGCCGCGCACCGGCCAGCGCGAGGAGTATTGGCTCAAGCTGCAACCCAAATCGTCCGCCGCCGTGTCCAACCAGCTGCGCGCCTGGCAGACCGAGCATCCCGAGTCCGCGGCGCGGGACAACGCCTGCCCATGAGCCTGCGTTTCCGCCTCAACCTGATGATCGGCCTGACCCTGTTGGCCATCGTCGGGGCGGGCGGCTTGCTGGCCTTGCACAACGCCCGCCGTTCGGTGGAGGAAGAGGTCGGCTCGTCCGTGCGCTTGGCCTTGCAATTGGTGGAGGCGGAACTGCAAGAACAGGGCGCGGCCGTCGACAGCGACCGCTGGCTGGCACGGCTGGCGCGGCTGGAATCGGCGCGCCATTTACGCATCCAGGTGGAGCAGGAGGGCCGCTGGCAGCGTTTGGCCCTCGCCTCGCCGCCGCCCGCCGAGCGCGTTCCCGCATGGTTCCGCTGGGCGGTGGAGCCGCCCGCCCAAGGCGTGGAACGGCGCGTGGAGCAGGCCAACGGTTTGGCGGCGCGCATCCTCATCGAAGCCGACCCCGGCGCGGAAATGGGCGAAGCCTGGCGCGAGGCGCGAGGCTTTATCCAGCTCATGACGGTGCTGGCGACGGCGGTGCTGGCCTTGGTCTACGTGACGCTGGGACGGGCGTTCAATGCCGTCAACACCATCCTGGACGGCTTGCAGCACATGGAAAACGGCGATTACGACCAGCGCCTGCCGGCCTTCTCCGTGCGGGAATTCAGCCGCATTTCCGACGCGTTCAACCACGCCGTCGAATCCCTCGGCAAAGCCCGCGCGCAAACCCAGCGCAGCGAAGCGGAAAACCGCCGTCTCACGCGCCGCCTGCTGCAAGTGCAGGAGGACGAGCGCCGCGCCGTGGTGCGCGAGCTGCACGACGAGCTGGGCCAGTCCCTCAGCGCCATGAAAGCCTTGGCGGTGTCCCTGCGGCAGCTGAGTCCGGAAGGCAAGCCGCGCGACATCGCCGTGTCGCTGGTGTCCCTCTGCGACCGCTTGTTCCCGGTGGTGCGGGGCATGATGCAGCGCATGCGGCCCTTGATGCTGGAAGAGCTGGGATTGAAAGCCGCCTTGGAGGATTTGCTGGACGGCTGGCGCAGCCGTTGCCCGAATATCCGCTGGAGGCTGGAGTGCGACGCGGTGGCGGACGACTTGCCCGAGCCGTTGCAGATCAACTTGTTCCGCATCGTCCAGGAGGCGTTGAGCAACGCCGTCAAGCATGCCGATCCGGCCAACGTGCGGGTGGCGTTGACCGTCTCGCCCGAGCAGGTGCGCCTGACCGTATCCGACGACGGCCGCGGTTACGATGCGCCCAACACGCCTTGCGGCATGGGCCTGAGCGGCATGCGCGAGCGGGTGCACGGTCTGGACGGGGAGTTTCGGATGGAAAGCGAACCAGGCCGGGGCGCGCGACTGGAGGCGCTGTTGCCGCTCGCCGCCGGCTGAGCCGCTTATCCCGAAATAGCGCGATCCAAGCGCCGGTAGCCGATGGCTTCGCCGAGATGGTTGACGGCGATGGTTTCGCTGCCGGCCAAGTCGGCGATGGTGCGCGCGACTTTAAGGATGCGGTGGTAGGCGCGGTGGGACAGCCCGAGCTTGTCCATGGCTTGCTCCATCAGCTTTTGCCCGTCTCCGTCCAAGGCGCAATGGCGTTTGATTTCCGCGACGCCGAGTTGGGCGTTGGCCGTGCCGCTGCGCGCCCGGGCGACGCGGCGCGCCCGCTCCACCCGCGCCCGCACGGCGGCGCTGCTTTCCTCGCCGCCGGGCTGGCCTTGCCGCAACACGGCGTGGGGCACGCGCGGCACTTCCACGTGCAGGTCTATCCTGTCCAGCAAAGGGCCGGAAATGCGCGCCCGGTAGCGTTGCACTTGTTCGGCGGTGCAATGGCAGCGGCCGGAGGCATCGCCCAAATAGCCGCAGGGACAAGGGTTCATGGCCGCCAACAACTGGAAGTTCGCCGGGAATTCCGCCCGGTTGGCGGCGCGGGAGATGACGATGCGGCCGGATTCCAAGGGTTCGCGCAGCACCTCCAGCACTTTGCGGTCGAATTCCGGCAGCTCGTCCAAAAATAAAACGCCTCCATGGGCTAAGGAAATCTCCCCCGGTTTGGGCACGCCGCCGCTGTCAGTTGCAGAAATAAATGCGACAATGCGATTCAAGAAACAATAGCTTACGCTATTGTTTCTTGAAATAGCTGCGACGTTTTTCATGGAATAGTTGCGACGGGGTACGGAATGAACGGAAATAGCTGCGACTCCATCGCACCTCGCCAGATGCGGAAGATACGCCCGACGCGCCGGAGCGTGTCGGGAGTGTATGCATTTCGGGGTGAGACCCCATCGAGCATGAATCCACGCTGGAGCGCGACTTCCTCATTTGCAAGGAGTTCTGCCTTGCTGTCCTCGATGTGATTCCTCAACCGTGCCAGATACCGTTTGCCGGCAAGAACGGACAGACCTATACCTACACGCCGGATTTTCTTGTGTACTACCGGCTAGGCAACTGCGAATACGGTGACTACCCAAAGCCGGTTCTGGTCGAGGTCAAGCCGCGGAAGGAATGGCGCAAGCATTGGCGCGAATGGATGCCGAAATGGAAGGCGGCATGGCGTCATGCTCAGGAACAGGGGTGGGAGTTCCACGTCTATGATGAGTCCCGTATCCGTGGCCAAGCTCTGGAGAACATTCGGTTTCTGGAGCGTTACAAGCAGATGCAATTTCCGGTTGAGGAAAGCCGCTGGGTTATCGAGAACCTGCGGCAAATGGGGTCTGCGCCGTTCCATTACCTCCTGGCTCGGCATTTCATGGGCCTATATCGGGCCGAGGGCATTGCCCACATCTGGCACCTGCTGGCGTCCCGTCAGCTTGATTGCGACATCTCCCGTCCGCTGAACGACTTCATCGAGCTATGGGTGCCGACCGATGAGTGAAGACGGCAACGATTTCGAGCTTCCAAATGACGCCTTTGAACCGGTTCGCCAGCGGGTCGATGTTCAAGTGGGCAACTTCGTTCGAAGCGGGGATACGGTCTATCGCATCGCGCAGGTCCTGGATTTCGAATCGGTCGTTGCCGTTGGCGTTGAGAGCGGCCGAAGTGTTCCGTTGCGCATCGGCGACCTACGCCCTGTCGATGCCAAGGGCGCCAAGCCATTGGCGGCAGACATATCGACGATTGCCGATGAGGACTGGAAGGTTGCAGAACAACGTTTTGCAGCTATCAAACCGTTGGCCAACGAACTCTATCTAGGCCGTCATCAAGTCGAAGCCCGCTCCAAGGAGGTGGGGGTTGATGCCGCCACTCTCTACCGCTGGCTCAAGCGCTACAAGGCATACGGCGCCGTTTCGGCGTTGATTCCCCAAAGGCGCGGCTGGAAAACAGGCAAGAGCCGCATTCCAGTATTTGCCGAGGAAGTCATCGAGGAAGTCATTCGCGACTTCTATCTGACGCCACAACGTCCCACGGCTCAGAAAGCCGTCATGGAGGTGTTTCGCCGATGTGAACAACGGGGTATCGAGGCGCCGAGTGCGGCTACGATCCGGTCGCGACTGAACAGGGTGACGGAGAAACAGCGACTGAGGGGACGCGGCTTTAAAGAGAAGGCCAAGAACAAGTTCCTTCCAGCCGCCGGAAGTTTCCCCAACGCCGACTATCCGTTGGCGGTGGTGCAGATAGACCACACTCCCGCCGACATCATCCTGGTGGACGATGTGTACCGGCGGCCCATCGGCCGTCCGTGGATTACGCTGTCCATGGACGTTTACAGCCGCATGGTGACGGGCTACTACCTCTCCTTCGATCCACCTTCCGAGACGTCGGTGGCGATGTGCGTAACCCATTCGGTTTTGCCAAAGGACGAATGGCTTCTGTTGCACAAGGTCGATGCCCAATGGCCGGTATGGGGCTTTCCCAAGACCATTCATGTCGATAACGGTGCCGACTTCCGTTCCAACAACTTCCAGCAATCATGCCTGATGTACGGCATCAACCTTGAGTTCAGGCCGGTCAAGCAGCCACGCTATGGTGGCCATATCGAACGTGTGCTGGGCACGCTGCTCAAGGAAATTCACGATTTGCCGGGAACGACCTTCTCTTCGATCAGGGAAAAGGACGAGTACAACCCGGAGAAACACGCCGCCATGACCAAATCGGAGTTCGAGACATGGCTGGTGACGCTCATTTGCAAGGTCTATCACCAGCGCTTGCATTCCGGTATCGGCATGTCGCCGCTCAAGAAGTGGGAGATCGGGATCTTCGGAAATGCTGAAGTACAGGGCACCGGTATTCCGCCGCGCCCTGCCAATCGCCTAACTGTACTTTTGGATTTCCTGCCCGCATTCCGGCGCACCGTGCAGACGTTCGGCGTGACCATCGACGGCATGAGCTATTACGCCGAAGCCTTGCGTCCATGGATCAATGCGGAAGACCCGGATGCGCGGGACAAGAAGCGCGAGTTCATATTCCGCCGCGATCCAAGGGACATCAGCGCGGTCTGGTTCTTCGATCCCGCATTGCAGCAATACTTCAAAGTGCCGTTCGCCGATCAATCTCTGCCGTCGATGAGCATTTGGGAATATCAACAGGCGCGTGAGACGCTCAAGCGAGAAGGCAAAAAGAGCGTCAACGAACACCAGATTCTCCATGCCATCACGGAGTTGCGTAGTCGCGTGGATGAGGCGAAGGAGAAGACCAAGAAGGCCCGCCGTCAGGCGCAGCGGCGTACGGAGCATGAGAAGAAGGTATCGCCGGCAGCACCCATGCCGGCCGAGCCACTGAAACCCAGCGCACCTTTGCTTGCGCCGGTTACTGGTCTTGTTGAGGGGGACATCGACGCCTTCGGAGACATTGCATGAGCGGTTACGAGCATATCCATCCGGATTTTCGGCACATCATGTCGTTGTCCGACAAGGAACGCCTACAGTTCATGGATCAGCCCCGCTGGATTGGCTATCACTCCGCTAAGCAGATCATGGACACCCTGCAGGGCCTCTTGCACAAGCCCGAGCGTCCGCGCATGCCCAATCTTCTGATCGTTGGCGATCCCAATAATGGCAAAACGACCATCGTTCGGCGTTTCCGCGATCTGTGCGGGCAAGGTTACGTCAACGAGGACGCCGAACCGGTGAAGCCGATCATCCTGGCGGAGGCTCCACCTAGCGCCGACGAAAAGGGGTTGTACATCTCCATCCTTGAGCGGTTCTATGCGCCTTATCGTGCGACCGATCCTGCATCCAAGCTGCGGTATCAGGTCATCCATCTTTTTCGGGCTTGCCATGTGAGCATGCTCATCATCGATGAGTTCCATTCGCTCCTGACCGGTTCGCCCATCAAGCAGCGGGAGGTAATGAACGCTATCAAGCTCCTGTGCAACGAGCTGGTCATTCCCATCGTCGGCGTCGGTACGCGAGAGGCCGTTCGGGTTCTCCATACCGATCCCCAGCACGCCAGCCGGTTTGAGGTAATGAGCCTGCCCTTGTGGGAACCGAACCAGGACTTCCAGCGCCTGTTGGCCGGTTTCGAGAAGGTGTTGCCCTTGAAGCAACCTTCAAAATTGCATCAACCGGAGCTCGCCAGTCTTTTGCATACAATTTCCGAGGGCAACATAGGCAACCTGCATCGGCTTATTGTTGAGTGCGCAAACGACGCAATCAAGACGGGCAGGGAGCAGATCGACAAAACGACCATAGAGAGCAAGGCATGGCTGCGGCCTACACGTGGCATCCGGGAAGTGATGGCGTAAATCCTCGCTGGGCCGTTCCGGTTCAGTTGCTTCCCGATGAGATCGTGTCCTCGTGGCTGGTAAGGGCCGCTCTGGCCCAGGGCTGCGATCCTTTGACGTTTACGGGGGAGATCTGGCCGAAATGGCGGATTTGGACGCTTGATGCCGACCGCACGATCTCAAGTGAGCGGGTGACGCTGCTTTCCCTCTTGTCCGGTATTTCCGTCGCAGCGTTCGAGGCGGCTACCCTCCAGCCGATTGCCAGCAGGATTTGGGGTGGACTGCCGCCCAAGAAAGCCACATGGCCATGGATTTTGGCGCTCGGGGCGCGTAACACCAAGCGGCACGGCGGCCTGCAATATTGTCCGTCGTGTCTTGCTGAAGACGCCAAGCCTTACTATCGGCTTCAATGGCGGCTTGCATGGCATACCGGTTGCCAGAAACATGGTTGTTTGCTGCTGGATCGTTGTCGTGCCTGCGGTGCGCCAGTGGAGCCCCATCGGCTCTTGGCGGAAGACCGGCATGTCGCTGTATGCGCGACGTGTAAGGCCGGCCTGGGCGAAGGCAGCCCGGTTCCTCAATCGCCGGATGCGCTGGCTCTACAGCGCTTGGCGGATGCCATTTCTCTCCAAGGGCATGGGGTGTTTCACGGGCAAACGCTCACTACCGCCGAATGGTTTGGGCTGGCGGATTTCTTCATTTCCCTGTGTCGGCGCCAAAATCGATACGGAACGGAAGCGATGCGCGGTGTCTTGAATCGCCTTGGTGCCCCATTACCAGACGGTTTGCCCGTGATGGCGGGGGCGGGAGTCGAGCGGCTGCTTGTCCATGACCGCGAAAAGCTGCTGGGATGTCTATGGCGTTTGATGGATGCGGGTGGGGATAGCCTAGCGACGGCTCTGAAGGAGGTGGGGGTTACTCGGCAGGGCTTTTGCAATCGAAGGGAACCACTGCCAAGCGTGCTTTCCTCCCTCGTCGACTCCCTGCCGGATCGTCCTGTTACCCGCAACAGAAAGCCAAGACAAGAAACAGGTGTTCCACGTTCACGCGACCAGGTCATGCGAATGATGGCTAAATTGCGCCGCAAGCTGGAGATGGTGCGGCGATGATTGAATTCGCTCCACCATCCTTTGTTGAGCATAGGTGCGATGAATGTGGCAAGACCGTAGCCAGGATATGGCGGGTCTACAAGGAACACAGGTATTGCGGTACGTGCTACGCCCGCGTATTCAAGCGGCGTATCTGCCCGAAATGCGGCAATTTCGCTAGGTTGCCGAAGGACGATCCTGCGGCGGTCTGTCGGTCGTGCCAAGTCGCCAAGCCATGCGCCCGATGCGGCAAAGGAAAGTACGAGGTCGGGAAAATCACTCCCTACGGCCCTGTGTGCAACGTCTGCGCACCGTATTTCGGTGAGGCAGAACCCTGTGAAGTTTGCGGAACGCTTTCCAAACGATTGGCCAGGGTTCTTCGCCTAGGGCATGACAAGCGACTATGTCCGAAGTGCGCCAGGGCGGATTACCGCACTTGCGAGGCATGTCGTCGACATCGGCTCCTTGAGCCGGCGCCGGATGGACACATGCTCTGCAAGGCATGTCGAGAAAAGGGTGACATCGCATGCCCTGTATGTGGTCAAGCTATGCCAGCCGGTCGCGGCAATCAATGCGAACCGTGCTATTGGCGTGGATTGTTGGATAAGCGAGTGGCGGTGGACTGCGCAACGTTCGCAGTGCCGCAAATGGCCGATTATTTCCGAGGTTTTGGGAAATGGCTTGCGGAAGAGGTCGGAGAAAATAAGGCAGCGATTACAGTGAATCGCTATTTGCCGTTCTTCCTGGATATCGAACAACGCTGGAAAACCATCCCGGACTATACCGCGTTGCTGGGCCACTTTGGTGCGCAGCGCCTACGCCGCGTGCTGCTGCCTGTGAGATGGATGCAGGCAAGTGACCTGGTGGTCACGGACGCTGTTGCAAGGGAGGAAGACTCCAACAGACGAAGGATTTCGGCAACTTTGGATAAGGTTGGTCATGGTTCGCAGGCATGGGCCATTTTGAATGGTTATCACAAGGTTTTGATGTCAGAGCTGGAGGATGAGAAAACGACCCTGCGTTCCATCAGGCTCGCCTTGACCCCCGCAGCAGCCTTGCTCCTCAAGGGCAAAGAGATGGAGCGGACACCTCCGGATCAGCTGGTGCTCGATGCTTATCTGGAAAACACTCCGGGCCAGCGAGCTGCGGTTTCCGGCTTTGTTCGGTATCTGAGGAATGTGCATGGTTCCGACATCGCGTTGCCAAAGGTCAACGAGATCAAGGTGAAGTCAAATCGGAAGAAGGCGCTTGAAGCGGAAATGTTGTTACTGATGCGGGAGCCTGGTGAAGGCGAAGCGTTCATTCGACGATGGGTGTCGGTGGCGCTGGCGTATTTCCATGGACTACCGAAGAAGGTCGGGCTTAGGGTGATTGGTGGCGATATCATCGCGAGTCCGGATGACGGGCTCATTGTGCGGTTGGATGGAAGACAATATTGGATTCCGAGGGTGGCGCCAGATGTGTAGCGTAATGCGGCAGCGATGCAAGGTGTGTAGTGGCCTGGTATGCCTCGTTGATACTGGCCACCGCGTGGTTGCGGCACATCGATGGGGCTTCCGGCGTTGTTGGATGCTTGCAATTCAACATAGACCTGGTAACCTGGCGTCATAGTAACTGGGCTTGGTAGAGCGAAGGAACGATGGCAACTTTTGTTGATTTATTCTGTGGCGGTGGTTTCGGTGCCAGGGGGGCCGTTCGAGGTGGAGGGCGTCCTTTGGTTGGACTGGACGCGTGGCACATGGCGACAAAGACGTACAAGGCCAATTTCCCTTGCGCGGAGGTTGTGACCGATTACATAGAAAACGTGGATATCAAAGGTCTAGGTCAAACCTACAGGCCAGACGTACTTCTAACATCACCGGAGTGTACGTCGCATTCAATAGCCAGAGGTGCAAAGCCAGGGTCTGAGCGCAGTCGGGAAACAGCTATTGGCATAGTGCCGTGGGTTGAGGCCATGGAGCCTCGCTGGTTGATCGTCGAGAACGTGAACAGAATGAAAAAATGGGATCGGCATAACGAGCTTGTCGAGACGATCGAAAATCTTGGTTACCAAGTCAGTGATCTGCACTTGAACTCAGCCGATTTCGGCTCTGCTCAAGCACGGAAACGGATGTTCCTGATTTGCGATCGGGAGGGGACCGTTGTCACGAAAGGGCAACTTCTGGCTTTTTCGGATGGGACTCGTATGTGCGCAAGGGATACCATAGACTGGGGGAGTTCCTATCGCTCTACAAAGCTATATAGCCCCGGGCGTGCCAAAGCAACGATTGAACGTGCAGAACGCGCAATTGCCCATCTCGGACGAGGTGTGCCGTTCATCATTGTCTATTACGGTTCCGACTATGGCGGTGGGTGGCAAACACTCGATGTTCCCCTGCGTACGGTAACGACCATTGACCGTTTCGGTTTGGTCACCTGGAATGGCAATGAGCCCTATCTTCGCATGTTGCAACCCAGTGAGCTGCTGAGAGCCATGGGGGGGGGTAATGAGCACAAGCTCCCATATGGGAGTCGGCGCGAGAAGGTGAAACTCTGTGGGAATGGCGTTTGCTCTGATGTGATGACTGCGATATTTCAATGGATCAATTTCAATAAAAATATTGGTATCCCGGCAACATGATTGGTTCCGGTGCGGATATGCCGCGAGACCGGTTACACATGATGTGTAGGAGTTCAGACTAGATCTGACAGTCGACCTTGCCGAGAGGCCGGGGTTAGCCGTGTTGATAGACGTGCGCTTGTGATTCCGCGAAGGCGCGGTGAAATACATTCGCTTCTTCATGCAAGTGGAGGAGATTGCAAACAATTTCCGAGTTCCTGCAGTCGACGCCTGTCGCGAAGACCATCGCACGCCAACATAGGAATAAGACTGACACTGGATCGGTGGATAGACGCGCGAAATGGGCGCGCTCAAGTGTATTGCGCTCATTCGGTTCGCGACGAACACGATCCCAGACCAAATTCATTGCGGTCTGGTCTGCGTGGATCAGGTGACTACTGATTCCATAGCCGTGTAGGAAGCTCTTGTACTTACGGAGGTCTAGTTGTCCGGCCTGGAAGTTTGTGAGCTCTCGGACAATTTCGGAGAACGACCACTTTTGCTTTAGTGCAGCGCGTTTGGCTTTTGGCCATCGCGCGCGAAGTTCTGCTTCCCTCTCAGGAGTCAAAATGACGCCTCCTACTAGCATGATGGTGTCGGCATCTGTGGATGACGCGATAGCAGCTTTGGCCTTCTCCGACCGCAGCAGGTCCTCAATCTCGTTTAGTTCTATGGTGTATTCCTCGATTCGACGATATCTCTCGTCTGAAGTGGCTATGCTGACAAAGATGAAGCGCGTTGCACATTCGAGTGCAGCGCGCATGATGATGTCGCAATCCCAAAGCTTCCCCTGCTGAAGCAAGACATTTAGCGACTGGCAACGCTCCGAATAGTAGTGCAGTTGGGTAGCAGCGAATTTGCTGTAGCGCTCGTCGATTGAGCGAGAGGCGTCTAGCACATGCCTCAGTTCGTCGCGGATTTGCGCATACACGAGTAGGGATGTATGGAGTAGGTGCTGCATATTGATGAGACCTAATATCAAAGTTTAGCCGAGGCAGGCGTGCCGTGTTATGTGAGCCAATTTTAAACGTGTCCTGGTGTGTTCAATCTTGTCCAGCGAGGAATCTTTGCAGGCGCCTGGAAAGTTCCACAATATCTTTGATTTCACACTCCCAGATGATCAAGCAATCCCATCCTTGCTCCTCAAGACTCTTCTGGGTAAGGTGATCGCGCTTGACATTCGCGGCGAATTTCGCCTCCCAGAACGCGGTGTTCGACTTTGGCGAGTAAGCAAATCGACATCCAGGATGGCGATGCCAGAAGCAGCCATGCACCAGAATCACTTTTCTGAGGCGGGGAAACACCAGATCAGGGCTACCAGGTAAGTCTCGACGGTGCAGCCTATAGCGGAAGCCAAGCGCGTGCGCAAGGCGCCTGACCACAAGCTCGGGCTTTGTGTCTTTGCCCCGAATTCGTGACATCAGGACAGAACGTTGTTCGGGCGTCAGGACGTCCAAAGATTCGCAATCATCTGACCGGTAACTGGACTATGCCTGGTCGGGACATATAATTGCTTGCCGAGGTAATAAGATTCATCAGCAATTGCTCTCGGAGGCGGTAACGACTCGTCCATCGGCAATGAGATTTCCGAATGCAGGTTATTGGAAAACGAACATGCACGTTAAGGCGAAAGACCTGCGATGATGTGGGGTTAACAAAAGTAGGTGATTTCCAAATAGAATCTGGCGTTTTATTCTTCTGCTTATATTCTTCCAGAACTTCAAGAGCGAATAAGTATGTAATTGGCCCTTTCTTGTTCTGAGCATAGTCACAGGCCGCTCCAATTCTGACGAGAACGGGATTATACTTTGCGTCGGTCTTGAGTTTGAATTCGTCACATAGCATCTCTTGAATGGTCAGTCCTGTCCACCGTGACAGCACATTATCTGTCCAACCGAACGGCCAAGCAACAACCGCTCCCCAATCGGTTGGCCGTATTTTTTCTGAATCTGGTGTCGCCAAGTGCAGCATCCAATTGATAGGGCCAGCCTCGTCAGCATCGGCGGAACTTTCATCTTCGTAAAGTGTAACTGCCTTTTTCCACAGTTCGTTGGGGTGTTCTTCAACACGCTGATTCATGATTCGATCAATCAGAATAGGCGCAAGGGCGTTGTTAATTGCGGCGCGATGGTCTAATTCAACGTTTTTGGGGCCAACAGCCTCACGTGCAAGTCGGCTTAATATCTTATCTAGTGCACCGGAAAATGAAGCGCTTGTTCTCTGGGTAATAGGTATCAAGTTCAGCAGGGAGGCCATAGTGTCACCCGCTGCTCCCTGTACGTCGGATTCCCATCCTAGCAAAACTGCGAGCTGGGCATTTGACAGCACTGTGTGCCTAATGGCATTGCGGATATCGATTGAATCTTTAACGGTACCGGTGTCCGTATGGATGAACTCCTCTTTTGCTAAGCTAAGTACGGCCAAAGGTCTGGTATACAGTTTGGTTGGGTCGAGATTTGCCTCTAGGTACTCCTGTAGCTCATTTTTGAGATGCGCGTGTTCTGTCCAAACGACAAGGATGAAAGGACCTCCTCGCGGGCTGATATTTTCTTCTAGTATCGAGGCGATCAACGCATAATGCCGACGATGATCTGTGCCAGCCAAGCCATCCATTAAATGTAGGTCAAAAAACAGGCATCGGACGCTACGGAAGTGATCCCTATTCAAGTCTTCAGCTGGGTCGTAATGAATGCCCAGGCAAGGAGAGCCTAGTTGCTGAAATGCCTGTGTGATGGCGAGTAGATGCTGCTCTTTGTCATCAACAACAACGAAACGTGGTGCAGAAAAAATCACCGCTTACCTTCCTTTACCGAAAATCAATGCGAGTACTGCGCCATCGAGGTTTTTTGGGGCATTAGCTTCCTCGGCGTCAGGAAACCCCAGGCGCCCACCATTCAGCTCCATCACCATGTTTGTGTAGTAAAGCCCGATCCCCATGCCATCTGGACGACGGCTGAAAAACGGGCGAGTAAGACGTTCTGGGTCATCCACCAACCCAGGACCGTTGTCGGCGACTACGATGGCCGGCCCCTCTGCTAGCTCTTGTTCGATATTGATATAGATCTGGCGTGGCGCGGTGCCTTCGCTTTCCGGCCAGCGCACTTGGAGCCAATAGAAGGCGTTGTCGAGAAGATTATTCAAGGCTCCCAGCATGAGGCCGAACGAGAATTCTCGTTCGATGTCCGGGGTGTTGTCCTCGAGGGCTGGACAGATAAGCTTGACGTTATGGGCTCTGAACCGAATCTTGTTGAGGTCCCTTACACGTCGGATGAGGTGTTTGAGGCTGTGAAGCTTCCTGTCTCCCTTGCGTAGCAGTTCGGTGAAGCCGTCGAGCATTCGTACCAGTTCGCGTGCTTGCACCTGTATCGTTTCTGGCTTGCCGCCGGATTCGATGGCGTCGAAAAGCAGTCTCACACCCTGTTGAATTTCATGGAAAACGACGGCTAGGCCCATACCGGACAAACCGGCACGTAACATAGTGTCACGCATTTCGTTGTAGTTTTTCTCAGCCTTGTCGATCAGCGGGTCAAGTTCCGCGGATAGGTTGTGTTTTTTTGCCGCGTTGCGCAGCGCCATTAGCGGCTGGCTGATGTTTCGGATTTCCGGATCGTTGCCCTTCTCAGTCAGTGTACGGATGTTGTCTTTGTCGATCTTGCGTTCAACTTCAAAGATAGACAGCGCACCAAGCACCAGTTCCTGAAGTCGAGCATATGCGTCGTTCTCGACAAAGCCCTCACGATTGGTTTTTTCCTGAAGCTTTTGACTATGGGCGAGAGATAGGTCAATCGCGCCTATGATGATGTTTCTGCTGAGATTGCGGCCCGGAGTATTGACCCGACGAAGATCAAGACCCAGCCAGTCATCGCCTGGCTCTCCGTAGTTGTACACGCGAATGCCGTCACGATAGACCCGAACGCCACCGTTTTCGTCAAGGAAGTTTTGGACCAACTGGGTGTCTCCAAGTTTCGCGAGAACCTCCCGGTCTCGATCAAAGGCAAAGAATGTTCCCCTAATCGGTCCAATACCTTCCGCATGGTTTGCGTCGGCAGTAACTTTCTTCGGCTTTTTCGATTTGGCGCCCTGGTCATCATCATAGATATCAACATCGCGACGCGAGGCAATCAGCAATGAAGTCGCTGTCATTTCCGCACTTCTGGGTGCAAGTTTGATTCCTGTGACCCCCCTGAATTCATAGGACCAATCCAGCTGCCCATCTTCTAGGATGAAGGAGAAACGCCACGGCGCGCGGTCAAGTAACACCTCGACATCGGGAACACCGGCGACCCACTCGGGACGCTCAGGGACTATCAACAAAGTTCTGAATCGATCAGACCGGTCTTCGAATGGCGATGAAATTGATGTGATCTGCCGAAGTAGTCTGCGCACTTCTCCTCGCGTCCAGTTACTCTCTCTGAGTCGGCTGATCGTGAGCATCGTGCCAGTCCTTGTGCCAATGAATACCTGGGGCGTCCGGGTTCGTACGGTGACGTCGGCTTCAGACAGGAATGGTTTTTCGATAAGAACATCCCAGTCGATGTCGACAACGCATTCCAAGCTGTCCTTTGCGCGTGTGACCAGTTGGATTTTGTCACCCAGCTTATGAACTGCGAAACGGCCAAGCCCCTTCTCACCGAGCGGTAGTCGATTGCGTCGTGTCCGTTGGGACTCCTTACGCTGAACGGCCCGATGATCATGAGCAGGCACCAGCCAGATGTCGCGGATCGTCTCCAGTGTCATCCCTTCGCCGTCATCTTCTACAACGATAGTCGGGCTTGGTGTAGTGAGGTGCTTCAGCGTCACGGTCACCGTTTCCGCGTCGGCGTCGTAAGCGTTCTTTACCAACTCGAATATTGCAAGTCGAGGCGATCCTATCAGCTGATCTCCAAGTAGCTGTAGCAACCTAGCCCGTGGACGAAACGGCAGTTTGAGTGGTTCCTGATTCATTCCTATTTCCAAAATATTGCGTGTTTCCGGGCCTTACGATATCTCATGGCTCCCCTGGCAGATCGTTTCCTTTAGTTCGGACATAAGGCCTCACATGGCACTCCGTCCCCATCCCTATCCAACCGAGATAGGCCACACTGGTTCATATAAAACTTGGCTTCGGCACAAGAAGACATTTCCTTGCAGAGGCGTTTGATTCCGCATTGAACGCTGTCGGCGGTTGGGTCTAGTGGGCTATTAACCGAACTACGTACGTTTTCGGTCTTGGTATGCGGCTCGATAACCACAGCATTGCCTTTCTGGCTGCCATGCCGGTACTCCCAGGGCGGGATAGGATTCGGTTGCGACCACAGGCCCGCCTTCGAGCTCTTGGCGGCGTCCTCTGCGGTGAAGTAGGCGGAATCCTTTGCATATTGCCGATAGACCCAGGCCATACCTAGCTTTACTTGCTCCAGATTGGCATCGAGGCCATCGACTAGCACTTTGCCCACAGTGCGTCCGTATTTGTCGGTTGCTTCGGCGTCAATGCGGACGTTTTTGCCATAGGCTAGGTCGGACAGTGATTGCTTGGATCTCTGTCCGAAATCTTGGCTGGTTTCTGGGGCATCGATTTGGGCCAAACGAATTTTGATTTGGCGATGCTCGGGCGTAAGAACGGTGAGAGTGTCTCCATCATGCACGCTGACCACGCGACCTTCGAGTAGAGTGCCTGCGGTGGCTATAGGTAGCAACAGTTGCCCAAGCAGTGTAATTAGGAGGAAGTGGTGTTTCATGTTGTGTCGTTCCTTTCTAGTTGCGTGGGAATTTCTGGTGCTGAGGTCGGCCGTAAGCTACTGCGTCACGTCCACCACCAGCTTTTGGCCCAACGCCGCTAGGGCGTTTTCAATCTGTTCGATGCGGGTTTGATGGCGCATTGACAACAGCCTGTCAGCCAGTGTTGGGGCGATGTTCAAGCGCTTGGTCAGATCAGCCTTGCGGACACCCGCCGCCAGCATGGCGTTGTGGAGCGCCGCCTTGGCGGCAACAACCACCGGCACGATGACGACGCGCTGTCCGCGTTTTGGCGCGGACGGTTCGGGTATCGGTTCGCGACGGTCTATCAACGCCTCAAACGCGGTTTCTAAGCAGTCCACGGCGTTGAGCAGAGCGCTCTCCTCGTCGTCTCCGATCGTGTGCGCCCAAGGAATGTCTACGAAATCCACCAACACTTCTCGTTCGCCGCGTTCCAGGATGACGGGATATGCATTAATAGGACCTCGTATATGCGGGTTCAGCATTTTTGGCGTCATTTATAACTCGATATCAATTCTTTTCTTGTCCTTGGAACTGTTGGGGTAGTTAATTCTGGCTATACCTGAACCCCCACCTTTTCCAAAGCATTTAGCACCGCTGCTTCGCAAGGCACTCGTTCATTGTTCGCTGGGACATGTTTGAACGCAGCCGCTTTACCCGGGCAATTAGCCACAATCCGTTGAACAATTCCCTTGACCGCACGAATGTCTCTAAGGAAGCTTATCAGCCACGTTTCAAACACTTCCGGTTTATTCAGAGTGAAGACCAGCCCTTTGAAAGACTCCTCATCATCCTTGATTTCTCCTTCTACAGTCTTCGTTTTTCGTACCCGGCGCTGGATTTCGACGATATACACTGCCTTTCCGCACGTCATCAGTCGAGTGACCAAGACGCCTCTTAGCTCCTGCCTGGTAATTACATCTAAGTATGGCCACGTTCTGATATCGCCTTTTACTATGGTCTTGTCATCGAATGGCCGGAGGCGGATTAGCTTTGGTTTGTCATCCGTGTTGAATCCATCCGCGAAGGTAAACCACTCAGCGGACAGGATTAGTCCCGGCCGATTCTTACTCAGGAATTGCATCGCATTCCACATGTCCTGCAATATGCCATTTGAGTCCATCACGGGGCGAGCGTGGATCGAAGCGTAGCCTACGCCTTTTTCTGAACCGTATGGTTCGCCACTTGAAAAGGAGGTTGCATGACTCCCCTTACTTCGTGCGCCCGCAGCGTCCTTGGCGCGATCTCTTCGGACGTCAATGACTGTGCGGGGTTCCCCAAGCACCTCAAAATCTGGGTCTTGTATCTCGACCATAGCCGCGCCATGATCCGGCTCCTCATCGCCTGTTAAATCAACAATCTCTGGTGTCTTGACCGATCTTCGGACAGGCGCTCCGGCCCACGCCTCACCAAGTCCTTCTTCCCTTGCTGGCTGGTCTGCCTTGTTCGTGTTCTCTCGATCTCGCTGGAGTGGTGCTCCTTTGGGATCACTGCATCCGAGCACTTGTAAGGCGAGAAAAGATCGCCGGTCATTGAACCAGATACCATTTACTTTTAGCTCAGCGGGACCTTGAAACCAGGGCGCTACCCTGATGAAGGTAGGTGCCTTGTTGTTAGGGTCATATTGCGATTCGAGCTGACCATAAATATCTTTGGCTATTTGTTCTGTGTAGGAGTCGTACTTTGCATGGGCAAGAAAGACGACATCGCCATTGACGAGCCGCCTTTTCAATTTGACTTTCCATTTGCCTGGCTCTTCAGACTCACCCAGAGGAGCATATAGGCGGCTCGTATAGGCTTGGTCCTCTCCGTGCCATTCGTAGGTTGTCAGGATTCGTTTCAATTCTTCGGATCGCCCGTAGCACCGGGAGAAAAACTCGATGCAAGGGACGACCAACGTGCCGCCTGTGAGCAGCTCGAATGCAATGAGCCAATTTTTATCGCCGCGGTATTTTAAAGGGTAAAGGCTGTGGGGATATGGTGGGGCGGCGTGCCCTTGTTTGGCCGCTTCGTCAAACGATGTCAGCCTCCATGCCCCCGGCGTAAAGTCGAGAGAGAACCGCGCGGTATCGTATATGGCTTCCGAGTGGCACACGCCTTCGCGCCAGATGGTTCCTAGTCGAATCTGACCAAGCGCTGTTAGTGGTACGCGCCGATGACTTACCTCATCCGACAAGGCCCCAGAAGACCATTCACGGAACGCTACAAGGACATGTGGCTGAGAGTCGGCCACTCGGTTTTTATAGATGCCGCAATACCACCATGCCATCCAGTTGCGGTTGCCTTCGGGGAGGTGGTCTTGGAGCCTCGCTGCTTTGCTGACGCGCTTCAGTTCGCGGTTGAAGGGTACAGCCATGCCTGCCTCACAAACAAAAACGCCATCCTTGTGCGAGCAAGGATGGCGTTGCGGGTGAATATGATTCGGTGGTTACGAAGTTGTCGCAGCTATTTCCAAAACGTCGCGGCAATTTCGAAAACTGACAACCGCCGCCGACCAGGGCGGCGGCGGACGCCGTATGGTGCGGCGCCCTGTAGGGCGGCGCCAGCCAGCGGCCGGGGTCCAGGGGTAGATCGCTGACCGAGGTGATGGCGGCGGTTTCCAAGGCTTCCGCTTCGCTCAGTGCCGGCAGCAAGGTCGGCAAACGCGCCGCCAGCATGGACTTGCCGGTGCCGGGCGGGCCTAGCATGAGCAGGTTGTGGCGGCCGGCGGCGGCGATTTCCAGGGCGCGCTTGGCTTGGTATTGGCCGTGCACGTCGGCCAGGTCCACGTCGAAGACGGGCGGGGCGGACGGCCGGTCGCTGGGCGTTTCCGGCAAGGGGGCCTCGCCGTTGAGGTGGCCGCAGACTTCCAACAGGTGATTGGCCGCCAGGATTTCCGCGCCGGCGGCCAGGGCGGCCTCGGCGGCGTTGCTTCCGGGCAGGATCAAGGCGCGGCCGCAATCGCGGGCCGCCACGGCCACGGGCAGGGCTCCCTTGGCGGGGCGCAGCTCGCCGCTGAGGGACAGTTCGCCCAGCAACTCGTAGCGGCCCAATTCGGCCTGGCGGATCTGGCCGGAGGCGGCCAGGATGGTCACGGCGATGGCCAGGTCGAAGCGTCCGCCTTCCTTGGGCAAATCGGCCGGCGCCAGGTTGATGGTGATGCGTTGGGCCGGGAATTCGAAATGGCAGGTGAGCAGGGCGCTGCGCACCCGGTCCTTGCTTTCCTTGACCGCCGCTTCCGGCAATCCGACGATGGACAGGCTGGGCAGGCCGTTGGACAGGTGCGCCTCCACCGTCACCAGCGGCGCTTGGATGCCTTGCTTGCCCCGGCTATAGACGGTGGCAAGGGTCATGTCTGCCGATCCCTGGCGTTTTCAAATCAGCGCTCCAGCAGCTTTTTTTCCAGCTCCGCCACTTGGGCTTCCAGGCTTTCCAGCTTGGCGCGGGTGCGGGCCAGCACGGCGCTTTGCACATCGAATTCTTCCCGGTTGACCAGGTTCATGCTGTGGAACGCGCCTTGCAATACGCCGTGGAAGGTTTTTTCCAGGTCCTTGCGCAGGGCGTGCAGGCCGGGGGGCAGGGCTGCGCCGAGACGGCGGCTGATGTCGTCGAGGGTGCTGGGGTCGATCATGGGAGTTCGGATGGGAAGGAATCTGCGCACAGCATAGCCCAGGCGGCGAGGCAGCGTCCACTGTCCGCCGTGCCCGGATTCGGCGTCCGGCCGGTCCCGATGCACCATGGCGGCGCTTGCGCCGCTCGCCGCCGGGGCGCGCGGTACGGCGTTTTGCTTCGTTCGCATGGGATTGGCATAAACACTGCTCCGATTGGGGGCGAGACGGTGCGGCCGGTCCCCGGCGGCCGGATGGCGCCCCTTTTTCCGCTCCGCCCACAACGCGCTGCGGTTCGCCGGCTTAACGAGTAAACTGCGCGGGGAAGGGCTCCGCGCCGGGCGTTCCGAACCGGCATCCAGTCGCAGGGGAACGCGATCAAGTTTCACCAAACACGAGGTAGTGCATGAGAGAAGGACGCCAGGACAATCCCTTGATGGCCGGACTGAAGGATGCGCAAAGGCCGCAGCCTTGCACCTTGGTGATTTTCGGCGGAGGCGGCGACCTGAGCCGGCGCAAGCTGTTGCCGGCGTTGTACAACCAGGCGCTGGACGGCGAGCTGCCGGCCAATTTCGCCGTGCTCGGGTTCGCTTTCGAGGAAATGAACGACGAAAGCTACCGGGAGTTCGCCCGCGACGGGGTGGAAAAGTATTCCCGCCAGCCGCTGGATTCGGAGTTTTGGCCGGACTTCGAGGTCAAGCTGCACTTCCAGCAAGGCTCGTTCACCGACCCCAAGGCTTACGAACAGTTGAAAAAGCGCCTCGACGAGATCGAGGCGAAATTCGGCATCCCCGGCAACCGCATCTATTACCTGGCCATTCCGCCGGCCCTCATCGAAACCTGCGTGCAGCAGTTGAACCAAGCGGGCCTGGTGATGCCCATGGACGGCGTCAGCCCCTTCTCCCGCATCATCGTGGAAAAGCCCATCGGCCGCGATTTGGCCAGCGCGCGGCGCATCAACGCCAGCCTGTGCGAGAACTTCGACGAGCAGCAGATCTACCGTATCGACCATTACCTGGGCAAGGAAACCGTCCAGAACATCCTGGTCATGCGCTTCGGCAACGCCATCTTCGAGCCGTTGTGGAATTCCCGCTACATCGATCACGTGCAGATCACCGTGGCGGAGGAAGACGGCGTGGGGACCCGGGCCGGCTATTACGACAAGGCCGGGGCTTTGCGCGACATGGTGCAGAACCATATTTTGCAGCTCTTGACCCTGATCGCCATGGAGCCGCCCTGGTCCATGGACGCCAACGTCATCCGCGACAGCCGCCAGGATGTGCTGCACTGCCTGCGTCCCATCGACCGCAACAATGTCGAGCAGTCGGTGGTGCGCGCCCAGTACGGCGCCGGCTTCTGGCGGGGCGAGGAAGTGCCGGGTTATCGCCGCGAGGAGCGGGTGGACAACGCCTCCACCACGGAAACCTTCGTCGCCCTCAAGGTTTTCATCGACAATTGGCGCTGGTCCGGCGTGCCGTTCTACATCCGCACCGGCAAGCGCATGCCGAAGCGGGCCAGCGAGATCGCCATCCAGTTCAAGAGCGTGCCGCCCATCATGTTCAACGCGGACCGCAACCATCCGTTGGAGCCCAATGTGCTGGCCTTGAGCATCCAGCCCAACGAAGGCCTGTCCATGCGCATCGCCACCAAGTTGCCGGGGGCGAAAGTGCGCATTTACCCGGTGATGATGGACTTCCGCTACGGCTCCACCTTCGGCGAGCGTTCCCCCGAAGCCTACGAGCGCTTGCTGCTGGACGTGATGGCGGGGGATGCCACTCTGTTCATGCGGCGCGACTCGGTGGAATCGTCGTGGATTTGGATTCAGGACATCCTCGATGCCTGGGCGGACAACCGCTCGCGCTGGTTGCCGGAATACGAGGCGGGCACCTGGGGGCCGTTGGAGGCGGATCGGTTGATCGAAACCGACGGACGCAAGTGGCGGTTGTTATGAGCGCCCCCAAGTCGCTGGCCCACACGGTTTATTCCAGCCCGCCGGTGGCGGCGAATCTGGCGGATATCGAAAAAACCCTGGCGGGATTGTGGGACTCGGTGAGTCCCAGCGCCGGCGCCGTCGGCGGGCAGACATTGACGCGCGCCTGCATGTCCAATCTGGTGGTGTATTGCGATTCCCAGGCGGATGCCAACACCGTGTTGGAATATCTGCCCCGCATCGTCGAGGTCCATCCCGCCCGCATCCTGTTCCTGGTGGGCGAAACGTCGGAAGCGGAGGATTTGACCGCTTTCGTTTCCGTCCATTACCGCTCGGTGAGCGAGGGCTGGCAGCTGTGCGCCGAGCAAGTGACGGTGTATTGCCATAAAAGCGCCGCCAAGCGCCTGCCGTCCATCCCCCGCGCCTTGTGCATCGGCAACCTGCCGATCGCCCTGTGGTGGGTGTCCAACCAGCCGCCGCCGCTGGCCGGCGAGATTTTCCACAATTTGGCCGCGGGCGCGGATCAGGTGATTTTCGACAGCATCGGTTGGCGCGACCCGGCCCAGGGCATTCAGGCAGTGGCGCGCTGGATCGCCGGCAACGAAGAGCAGGTGATCTACAACCTGGCGTGGCGCCGCTTGAAAGCCTGGCGCAAGCTGATGAGCGAATCGCTGGCGCCGGAGGTCACGCCCGGCGCATTGCACAACGTCAAGCGCTTGGAAATTGAGCACGGCCCCCATGCCCTGCCGGTGGCCTGGATGCTGGTGGGGTGGCTGGCCGTGCGTTTGAAGTGGCGGCCGGTGAGCGCCAAGGTGATTTCGCAGTCGGCCATCACGTGGCGTTTCGAGCGGGAAGACGGCCGGGTGGACGTGCTGATCCGGCGCCGCGACGAGGGCGAGGCGCGGGTATACCAATTGTTGTGGCATTGGGCGGGCAACGGCGACTGCACGGTGACGTTCTCCCGCTTGGGCGAGCGCACCCTGGGGGTCAAGAGCGTCGCGGCCCACGTGGCCGAAACCGTGATCGCCATGCCGGACGTCGGTCATGCCGAATTGGTGGCGCAGCAATTGGCCCATCGCTTCCATGACGAGTTGTTCGAGGATGTGCTGGCCCTGTCCGATCAAATGGTGGGCGTGCTCGGCAAATAGGCCCGTTTGCCCTCCGGCTTGACGGCTCCCGAACCTGGAGAACCGCGCAGTGCGGTCCTTGCTATACTTCGGGCGTTAGTCAAATGTCGGCAATAATGACCGGGCGACTTTCAGTCCGTCCGCGGGGGGAAAAATGTATTATTCAAATGGCTTGGCGCGATTCGCCGCGGCCTGTTTCGTGCTGGGTATCGGCGGCACGGCATACGCCGGTTTCGATGAAGAGGTGGAGAAAGCGCTGAATCTGGAGGACGGCAAGTATGGCAAAGTCAATTTCGACGCCCGCTACCGTTACGAATACGTGGACCAGGAACGGGTTCTGAGCACCGGCAGGGCGACGGCCATCGACCACCCGGCCAACGCCTCCACTTTGCGCATCCGCTTGGGCTACCTGACGCCCGAATGGCAGGGATTTAAGGCGTTCGCCGAATACGAGGGCAACCAGGATATCGGCACCAACGATTACAATAGCACCCGCAACGGTAAAACGGCTTATCCCTTGGTCGTCGATCCGCAGGCCAACGAGTTAAACCAGTTGTGGTTGAATTATGCGGGGCTGCCGGACAGCAGTATCAAGGTCGGCCGCCAACGCATCGCTTTCGATAACCACCGCTTTATCGGCGACGTCGGTTGGCGGCAAATGCAGCAGACTTTCGACGCCGCCACCATCACCAATAAATCCCTGCCGGATACCACCATTACCGCCGGTTATATTTGGAAGGTGCAGGATATTACTTCGCGCTCCATC
Source organism: Methylogaea oryzae (assembly GCF_019669985.1). NCBI lineage: Bacteria > Pseudomonadati > Pseudomonadota > Gammaproteobacteria > Methylococcales > Methylococcaceae > Methylogaea > Methylogaea oryzae. The sequence goes on along the minus strand of NZ_AP019782.1, from coordinate 2,515,301 downwards.
GGCATGAATTCGCCGATTTTCAATATCGCCTATACCGGCTTGCCTTTCGGCAAGGTGACCGTGCACGGGGAATGGCTGGATTACGACAATACCAACGAACTGCGCAATCTCGGCATCGCCGATTCGTTCAGCCGCTCCACCAAAACCGTGGGGGTGCGTTTCGACGGCTCCACGCCCATTGTCGAAAACGTCAAGGCGCTGTATACGGCGGAATACGCCCACCAGTCCGACTACAAGAACAATCCGATCAACTACCACGCCGATTACTGGCTGGGCGAGGCCGGGGTGGACGTCTATGGCGTGGTGCTGAAAGGCGCGTTCGAGGAACTGGGGGCCGACAACGGCGCGGCCTTCCAAACGCCGCTCGCCACGCTGCACGCTTTCCAGGGCTGGGCCGACAAGTTCCTCACCACACCTAGGAACGGCCTGCGCGACATGTACGGCACGGCCAAAACCGCCGCTTTCGGCGTCGAGTGGACCGTGCAGTACCATGAGTTCAGTTCCGCCAACGGCGGCGTGGATTTCGGCCACGAGATCGACGCCCAGGTGGAAAAGAAATTCGGCAAGCACTATTCGGTCTTGCTGAAGTACGCCGATTACGTGGCCGATCCCAACCGCAGCGCCACCAACACCTATTCCGACACCCAGAAAATCTGGTTGCAGGGCTCGGTGAGCTTCTGACAGCCGTGCGCCGCGCCCTCGAGGGGCGCGCGGCGCACCGGTTCCGGGAGGCTTCGGCCGTCCCCGCCTCGTTTTCCAGCCTTATCGTCCGGACTTGAACACCCCGCGTCGGGCCGTTTCGCCTATCCGTCGTGCCGAAAGCCAAAATGGAGCGCGTTGCCGGGCCATATGCACCTGCATGGTGCCGAGGGACGCCGGCTTGGGGAAAATGTGCAGGTTTTCCGGCATATATAGCTTGGCCCGCTTTCTGCATGCGGTTAATCGTCACGTATATAGGAGTTGGCGATGAAACGTACGAGCTTGAATTTGGTATGGGTAATGACGCTGCTTAGCGGCGCGGAGGCTTGGGCCGATGCGGCAGCCCCGACGGTTAATAAGGGCGATACCGCCTGGATGATCGTGGCGACGCTATTGGTGATACTCATGACGATACCCGGCCTGGCGCTGTTCTACGGCGGTATGGTGCGGGCGAAAAATATGCTGTCTGTTTTGATGCAGGTATTCGTTATTTTTTCCCTGATCGGGGTTTTGTGGGCCATATACGGTTATAGCGTGGCGTTTACCGAGGGCAACGCTTTCTTCGGCGGATTCGGCAAGGCTTTTTTGCAGGGCATCACGCCGGATTCCCTGGCGGCGACCTTCAGTAAAGGGGTAGCGGTGCCGGAGTTTATTTATATGGCGTTCCAAATGACCTTCGCGGCCATTACGCCGGCTTTGATCGTGGGCGCTTTCGCGGAGCGGGTGAAGTTTTCCGCGGTGCTGGTGTTCACGGTGTTGTGGTTCAGCTTCGCCTACCTGCCCATCGCCCATATGGTGTGGTACTGGGCCGGTCCCGACGCTTATACCGACGCCAAGGCAGCGGAAGCCGCCGCGGCCACGGCGGGCTTCATTTTCCAGAAAGGCGCCTTGGACTTCGCCGGCGGCACCGTGGTGCACATCAACGCCGGTATCGCCGGCATCGTCGGCGCATTGCTGGTGGGCAAGCGCACCGGTTACGGCCGGGAGTCCATGAAACCCCATAGCGTGACCTTGACCATGGTGGGGGCGTCCCTGTTGTGGGTGGGCTGGTTCGGTTTCAACGTGGGCTCCAACCTGGAAGCCAACGGCGTTGCCGCCCTGGTGTTCGTCAACACCCTGCTGGCGACTTGCGCTGCGACCTTGTCCTGGACTTTTGCCGAGTGGATCGGCCGCGGCAAGCCGAGCATGCTGGGCGGCGCTTCCGGCGCGGTGGCGGGATTGGTGGCGATTACCCCGGCCTGCGGTTTCGTCGGCCCCATGGGCAGCATCGTCATGGGATTGGTGGTAGGCCTGCTGTGCTTCTGGGCGGTGACCAGCTTGAAACACGCTCTGGACTACGACGACTCCTTGGACGTGTTCGGCGTGCATTGCGTCGGCGGCATGTTCGGCGCCTTGGCGACCGGCGTCTTCGCCTCGCCGGCCCTGGGCGGCGCGGGGGTTTACGACTACGTGGCCAACGCCGTCGGCGAGTTCGACATGCTGGCGCAGGTGACCAGCCAGGCTTGGGGCGTTTGCGTCACGGTGGTTTGGTCGGGCGTGGTATCGTTCCTTGCCTATAAAGCGGTGGATTGGACTATCGGCTTGCGCGTGCCGGAAGAAGTGGAACGCGAAGGTTTGGATATCAACGAACACGGCGAGCAGGCCTACCATCTGTAAGCCGAGGCCGGGTTCCCGCTGCCCGTCGGAGCGGGGCTGGCCTATAATGTTGCGGGTTTATTAACAGATTTGAAGTGCAAGCGCAGGAGCTTTCCAACCATGAAACTGATCACGGCCATTATCAAGCCATTCAAACTGGACGATGTGCGCGAGGCATTGTCGGACATCGGCATCACAGGCGTTACCGTTACCGAAGTGAAGGGGTTCGGTCGGCAGAAGGGCCACACGGAACTGTACCGCGGCGCCGAGTACGTGGTGGATTTTTTGCCCAAGGTGAAAGTGGAAGTGGCGGTCGCCAACGACGGCCTGGACGCGGCGGTGGACGCCATCATTAAAGCCGCCAACACCGGCAAGATCGGCGACGGCAAAATTTTCGTCAGCACGCTGGATCAAGTGATCCGTATTCGCACCGGCGAAACCGGCGAGCAGGCGATTTAATCCAATCGCGGCGAACGGCTGCGCGCCGCCACGGCGCGTAGCCGTTTTGCTTTATAGCGAAGGGCGGATGTGGCCGGGCTGGTGCTCCCGGCAGATACGGGTTACGTCCACCGCCGTCAGGGTGCCGCCGGTGAGTTCGCAGCGGAAGCTGTCGCCGCCAAGATCGGTGTTGTGACGGCAGGTTCTGCAAACGCCGAAGGGCCGCCGGCGGTTTTCGCGCTGCATGGCTTCCAGCAGGAAGCGCAAAGTCGCCCCCAGTTGCTGGCGGGCGTTTTCCGACAGGCTGTCTATGCCGCCGCGCAAGGTTTTCGGCGGAATGGCGCTGGCCACCAGTTCCCGTCCTTCTTCCGTCAACAGTAGATGCACCACGCGCCGGTCTTTGGCGTCGGGCTGCTTTTCCACATAACCGTTGCTTTCCAGCACTTGCAAGGTTTGCGACACGGTGCCCTTGGTCAATCCCAGATAGTCGGCGACCGCCGCAGGCGTGTTGCTGTATTGGTTGCAGAGGCTCAGGTAGTGCAGCGCTTCGAGTTGCACCGGCTGCAGGCCGGCGCCGCTGTCGGTGCGGCGCGCGTCGGCGCGCAACAGGTGGGAAATGCGTTCGAGGTATTCGTAAATGCTTGCTGCGTCCATAGGGATAATGGTATCGAGGCAAAATGGTCTTGACAAGGGGTGTTAACATTATATAGCTTATAATGTATCGCGTCGCTACTATGTGTGTCGGTCAGCGGCGCCGATAAAATCCATCCTCGGAGATTTTGGGGGGACGTGAAGAGCCGCGTCCCCGTTTTTTCAGGAGCCTCCTCTAATGAATGCGACACAAATCCATGTTTTCGATACTTATGCCCGCTGCGCCAACGGCCGCATCATGCATTTCGACGTTGTCACGTTGCAGCGGGAGCAGCCGAAGGCGCTGGAGTATGCGCGGCAGTGGCTGCGCAGCATCGGCGAGGAAAGCGCGGTGGTGAACGCGGAAAGCTGCGCTTATTGCCACAGCGAAGCGACGGCTCCCCAAACGATGCTGGACGACATCATCGCCCAGGGGTATGCCATTTATAAAATGGAAGGCTGCCCGCCTTGAGATGCCCGCCAATTCCGGCGCGTCGATGAGACATTTCCGGCGAGGCGGACGATGGCCCGCGGGGGATTCGCCGTAGGCTAGGAACCGGGCTTAAGGTAGACTTAGGATCATTCTGCCCGTTTCGTCGCTGCGGTTTCGCGGCGCGGGCGCCATGTTTTGCTGCCTATGCCTGATCGATATTGTCTTTGCGGTTCGCTGTGCCTTTTTTTCCTACTGCTGTGTTCCGCGCCCCGGGCCGAAGATGCGGCGTCGGCGGGCACCGTCGTGGCGTCCGACGCGCTGTTGCAGCGCCTGAAAGTGGCGGCGGTGGGCGAAGGGCAGGCCGACGCGATATTGCGCATCGCCGGCAGCGTGGAGCTGGACGAGTTGCGCGTGGCGCGCATCGGTTCGGCGGTGAGCGGACGGGTCGTGGAAATCCGCGCGCGCTTGGGGCAAGCGGTGCAAAAAGGCGAGGTGCTGGCCCGTTTGCACAGCGCCGACCTGGGCGCGGCGCAGGCCGCGTATCTTAAAGCCTTGAGCCAGGTGAACCTTAAGCAGCTGACCGCCAATCGCGCCGAACGCCTGGCGAAAGCCGGGGCCGTCAGCGATGTGATCGTGACGGAGCGCCGGCACGAATTGCAGGAGGTGGAGGTGGAGCGCAAGGCCGCCGCCGACCAGTTGCGTCTGTTGGGCATGAGCCAGGACGACATTCAGCGCTTGACTGAAACCCGCGCCATCGACTCCGACCTGGCCATCACCGCCTCCCTCGCCGGCACCATCATCGAGCGCAACATCACCCAAGGCCAGGTCGTGCAGCCGGCGGATGCGGTCTATACCATCGCCGACTTGTCCGAGGTCTGGGTGGTGGCCGAAGCGCCGGAACAGGACGCCCGCTGGGTCAGCGCCGGCGACGAGGCGGAAGTGGAAATTCCCGCCGCATCGGGCTCGCCCATCAAGGGGCGGCTGGTCTACGTGGCCGATCTGGTGAATCCGGAAACCCGCACCGTCACCGTGCGCATGGCCATGCCCAACCCCCAGCGCTTGTTCAAGCCGGAAATGCTGGCCACCCTGGTGATACGCAAGCGCGGCGTCAGGGATTTGGTGCTGCCGGACTCGGCCGTGGTGCGCGGCGACAATCGCGACTATGTCTACGTGGAAACCGCCGCGGGCGAGTTCAGCTTGCGCCCGGTGGAGCTGGGCATACGGGACGGCCAGGTGCGGCGCGTGCTCAAGGGCCTGCAGCGGGGAGAGCGGGTGGTGGTGGACGGCGCTTTCCATTTGAACAGCGAGCGGCTGCGCAAGGAGCTGGAGTAATGCCACGCTACCGCTCTCCGGCGTCTCGCCTGCCATGACCGAGCTCTACTACCTGGCCGCCGCCTACGGAGCCGGCTTGTTGGCCAGCTTGTGCCGCTTGCCGCCCTTGGTCGGCTATCTGGCCGCCGGTTACGGCCTGTACTTCTTCGCGGTGCCGACCAGCGGCGCCATCGCTCCGCTGGCGGACGTGGGCATCGAACTGCTGCTGTTCACCGTCGGCCTGAAACTGCAGTTTTCCAGCCTATTGCGCCGCGAGGTGTTGGGGGTGGGCGGTTTGCACCTTTGCCTCGTCACCCTGGGCACCGGCCTGGCGTTTTTTTACTTGGAGCAGCAACTCACCGGGGGCTTGTTGCTGGGGGCCAGCCTGGCTTTCTCCAGCACGGTTCTGGCGGTCAAGGTGCTGGAGGACGGTGCGGAGCTGTCCACCCTGCACGGGCGCATCACCCTCGGCATCCTGATCCTGCAGGACGTGGTCGCCGTCGGCCTGCTGGCGCTGGCCGGGGGCGGGCGGCCGAGCTATTGGGCGCTGCTGTTGCTGCTCTTGCCGCTGCTGCGGCCGGCGGCGTTCCGTCTGTTCGGCGTCAACGAAAGCCAGGAAATGAAGCTCTTGATGGGCGTGTTGTTCGCCCTGGCCGGCGGCGCCATGGCGAAAGCGGTGGGAGTGTCCGCCGAACTGGGGGCCTTGTGGATGGGCGCGCTATTCGCCGGGCACCCGGACGCCAAGCTGTTGGCGGATAAGCTATGGGGGCTCAAGGAAATCCTGCTGATCGCGTTTTTCCTGCAAATCGGTATGGCGGGACTTCCGTTGCGGGAGGATTTGCTTCGCGCCGTGCAATTGGTGCTGCTGCTCCCCTTGCAGGGCGGGCTGTTTTTCCTGCTGTTCGTGTTCGTCGGTTTGCGCGCGCGTACGGCTTTCGTTAGCGCCTTGGCGTTGATGACTTACAGCGAGTTCGCCTTGCTGACTTCCCGCGTCATCACCGACGCCGGTTTGCTGCCGGACGGCTGGGGCCGGACCATGGGGATCGCCGTGGCCTTGTCCCTGGCCCTGGCGGCGCTGCTGAACCGCTTTTCCCACCGGATTTTTTCCGTCATGGAGCCGCTGTTGCTGCGTTTCGAGCGGGGCGGCAAGCACCCTGACCGCCTGCCGGTATTGCTGGGCATGACGCAATGGCTGATTATCGGCATGGGCCGCACCGGCACCGCCGCCTATGCGATGCTGGAGCAAAAAGGCGTTCGCGCCCTGGGGCTGGATGCCGACCCGGTTTGCCTGGCCGCGTTGCGCGAAGGGGGGCGCCGCGTGTTGTACGGCGATGCCGAGGACGCGGAACTGTGGGAGCGCCTCCAATTGGAAGGCCTGGAAGGCGTCATTTTGACCATGCCGGAATTCCAGGCGCGGCTGGGCGCCGTGGAGGCCTTGCGCGGCCGCCGGTTCGCCGGTCTCATCGGCGTCGTCGCGTACAGCGACGACGAGGACAAACTATTGTCCCAGGCCGGCGCCAACCGCATCTTCCATCCCCTGGTCCAGGCCGGGCAACGGTTGGCGGAATGCATGCTGGAAGCGGGCGAGGAAAAGGCGTGACGGCGCCGTCGCCGCGCTGTTGCCGCTTGTTTAGGAGCCGGCCGTGATCCAGGCGCTGATACGCGGCGGCTTGAGCAACCGCATCGTGATTCTTGCCGTGGCGCTGGGCTTGGCGGCTTTCGGCGTGCGGGCGCTGCAATCCCTGTCGGTGGACGCCTTCCCCGACGTGACCAACGTCCAGGTGCAGATCGCCACCGAAGCGCAGGGCCGTTCGCCGGAAGAGGTGGAGCGTTTCATCACCGTGCCCCTGGAAATCGCCATGACCGGCTTGCCGGGGCTGACGGAAATGCGTTCCCTCAACAAAAACGGCTTGTCCATCATCACCCTGGTGTTCACCGACGCCACCGAGGTCTATTTCGCGCGGCAGCTGGTGATGGAGCGGCTGATGGAGGTTTCCTCCCGCATGCCGGAAGGCGTCACGCCCATACTGGGCCCGGTGTCCACCGGCCTGGGCGAGGTCTATCAATACACGCTGGAGCGGGACGACGACGGCCGGCGCGCCCTCAGCCCGGATGAACTGATGAGCCGGCGCGAAACGCAGGACTGGGTGGTGCGCCCGCTGTTGCGCGGCATTGCTGGCGTGGCGGAAATCAACTCCCAGGGCGGCTACAACAAGCAGTACCAGGTGCTGGTCAATCCGGACCGCATGCGCCACTACGGCGTGACGCTGAGCGACGTGTTCGGCGCCCTGGCGCGCAACAACGCCAACAGCGGCGGCGGCGTGTTGCCCCATTACGCCGAGCAGTACCTGATCCGCGGCGTCGGCCTGATCCGCAACGTCGACGACATCGGCAGCATCGTGCTGAAGGAAGAGCAAAGCGTGCCGGTGCACATCCACGACGTGGCGGAGGTGAAAATCGGCCATGAAGTCCGCGTCGGCGCGGTGCTGAAGAACGGCTATACGGAATCGGTAGGCGGCATCGTCATGATGCTGCGCGGCGGCAACGCCAAGGACGTGGTGAGCCGCGTCAAGCAGCGGGTCAAGGAAATCAACGACAAGCGCATGCTGCCGGACGATTTGAAAATCGTGCCCTACTACGACCGCAGCGACCTGGTGGACGCCGCCCTGCGCACCGTCACCAAGGTGCTGCTGGAAGGCATCGCGCTGGTGGTGGTCATCCTGTTCCTGTTCCTCGGCGACCTGCGCTCCAGCCTGATCGTGGTGACGACGCTGGTGGTGACTCCCTTGGTCACCTTCATCGTCATGAACCAACTGGGCATTTCCGCCAATCTCATGTCCCTGGGCGGCCTGGCCATCGCCATCGGCCTGATCGTCGACGGTTCGGTGGTGGTGGTGGAAAACGCCTTCAGCCTGCTCACCGAGCGCAAGGGGCACGGCACCAGCCGCCTGCGCGTGGTGATGCTGGCGGCGGAGGAGGTCGCCACGCCGGTGCTGTTCGGCGTCGGCATCATCATCCTGGTGTTCCTGCCCCTCATGACCCTGCAAGGCATGGAGGGCAAAATGTTCGCGCCGCTGGCCTACACCATCGCCATCGCCCTGCTGATTTCCCTCATCCTGTCGCTTACCCTGACGCCGGTGCTGTGTTCCTATTTGCTGCAAGGCAAGGACGGCGGCGAGCACGACACCCGCATCATCGCCTTCCTCAAGCGGCCCTATCTGCGGCTGCTGGGCTGGGCCATGGCGGAAGGCAAAACCGTCATCCTGGCGGCGGGCGGCCTGTTCGTCCTGGCCGCCGCTTTATTGCCTTTCCTCGGCAGCTCCTTCATTCCGGAGATGAAGGAAGGCTCCGTCGTTCCCGCCATCAACCGGGTGCCGAACATCTCCCTGGAGGAGGGCATCAAGATGGAAATGGAAGCCATGCGCCTGGTGATGGAAGTCCCCGGCGTCAGCCTGGCGGTCACGAATATCGGCCGCGGCGAAAGTCCGGCGGATACCCAGGGCCAGAACGAATCGACGCCCATCGTCAGCCTCAAACCGCGCGATCAGTGGCCGGACGGCTGGACCCAGGACACCATCGCCGACGCCATCCGCGACAAGCTTTATGCCGGGCTGCCCGGCGTACAGCTGGTGATGGCCCAGCCGATTTCCGACCGTGTGGACGAAATGGTCACGGGCGTGCGCTCCGACGTGGCGGTGAAAGTGTTCGGCGACGATTTGGAGGCATTGAAGGCCGCCGCCAACGACATCGCCCGGGTGGCCGGCGCCGTGGCCGGCGCCCAGGACATCCGCGTGGAGCGGGTGACGGGCCAGCAATATCTGACCGTTACGGTGAAGCGCGAAGCCATCGCCCGCCACGGCCTCAACGCCTCGGATATCAACGACGTCATCGAAACCGCCATCGGCGGCAAGGTGGCGACGGAGATCTTCGAGGGGGAAAGGCGTTTCTCGGCGGCGGTGCGCTTGCCCGAGGAGTTCCGCAACAGCATCGAAGCCATCGACGCGATCCAGCTCACCTCGCCCAACGGCGCCAGGGTGCCCCTGGGCGACTTGACCAAAATCGAGCTGCTGGACGGTCCCGCCCAGATCAGCCGGGAAATGGCCAAACGCCGCATCGTCGTCGGCATCAACGTGCGCGACCGCGACCTGGGTGGTTTTGTGGCGGAACTGCAAAAAGCCGTGGCCGGCCAGGTGTCGCTGCCGGAAGGCTATTACCTGGAGTGGGGCGGGCAGTTCCAGAACATGGAGCGGGCGCTGGGACACCTGAAAATCATCATTCCCATCACCATCGGCGCGATCTTTTTCCTGTTGTTCATGCTGTTCAACTCCCTGCGCTTTGCCGCGCTGATTATTCTGGTGCTGCCCTTCGCCTCCATCGGCGGGGTGGTGGCGCTGTTCGTCAGCGGCGAATACCTGTCCGTGCCCGCCTCGGTCGGTTTCATCGCCCTGTGGGGCATCGCCGTGCTCAACGGCGTGGTGCTGGTGTCCTGCATCCGCGGCCTGCGGGACGACGGGCTGAGCCAGGACGAGGCCATCCGGCGCGGTTGCGAGCAGCGTTTCCGTCCCGTGATGATGACCGCGACCGTGGCGCTGCTGGGCCTGGTTCCCTTCCTGTTCGCCACGGGGCCCGGTTCCGAGGTGCAAAAGCCCCTGGCCATCGTCGTCATCGGCGGCTTGCTGACCTCGACGCTGCTCACCCTGGTGGTGTTGCCGACCCTGTACCGCTGGTTCGAGGAAAAACGCGAGGAAGCATGAGCGTCGGCCCCGAGCCGGTCGACTGCGCCGTTGCGCGGCGCCGCGCAATAAAAAGGCCCGCCTAGAGCGGGCCTTTTTACCGATCGGGCCGGTTGGCCGTCGATCAGGTTCCCAGCAGCCGGCGCGCTTCGGCCAAGGCTTGGCGGAAATCCACGAACAACGGCTCGTCCTGTATGAGCAGCTGCCTCAGCAAAGTGTGCTGCAGCTTGTATTTGAAATCGCCGATGGCGAGGGAGCCTATGCCCACCGCGCCGGGGCTGTTGACGGCGTGCTTCAAGGGCGCGCCCAGGTCCTTCATTTTGATGCCTTCGATGCCCAGCGGCGGAACGGCGTTCACGTCGCCGGCCACTTTCAGCTGTTTGGCCTCCGCGAGCACCGCGGCTTTCAGCACCTGGATGCCGGCCTTGGCGGTGCAGAAGACCACGTCCGCATTGTGCAGCAAATGGGCCTTGTCCGCTTCCGAAGAGGCGCAAGTGCCTTCCAGCCGGGTGTCGAACAGGCGGCCGTAGGTTTCGGCCTTTTCCAGCGCGTTGTCCAGGGAGGCGTGGTCTGCGATGGTGGTTTCCGCGCCGCACAGCGCCGCCAGCACGCCGGTGGCGATGCCCACCGGGCCGGTGCCGCCGAATACCACCGCCCTGGCGCCTTGCAGGCCCATGCCGTGCTTGTCCTTCAATTCCTTTTCAACCAGCGCCACCAGGGCTGCCGCGGTGGTGAAGCCGCCGCTGGGATCGGCCATGACCGATACCTGGAACGGCGGAACCATGGCTTTTTGGGCCGCGTCCAACATTTGCATGGCGAGGCCGATATCGCGGCCGCCGATGAACATGCCCGTGTGCTTGGTGCCCTGGGGGCCGCGGGAAAAAATGGCGTCCTGGGTGAGGGCGTTGATGTCGTCCAGCTTGACGTGGTTAAACGGGAGCACGACGTCGTAATCAGCGTCGATCGCCATGTTGATGTCGAACGGGCTGTTGTGGGGCATCGGGTCGAGCATGTAGAGGACGGTGCGTTTTTCCATTATTTCTCTGCTTGCGGGTTCTAGGGAATTCGGGCCGCGGCGACGCGCCGGAGCCGGGGAATCTTAGCGAAACCCCGGGCCGGTATCAGCAACGCATTCTTTGTGGTTATAGCGCCGCCGGGGCGGCGCTGCGGCGGGATGTCAGTCGGCCAGGACTTTGCGGGCCATTTCGAAGGCGTGCCCGTAGTGCAGGAAGGCGGGCTTGTCCGTTTCGGTCCTCAGTTCCCGCATCATGTGCAGCATGCGGGACTGGGTTTGGTATTTGACGCTGCCGATGGCCATGGCGCCGAAGCCCTTGGCGCCGCTCTTGGAGCCTTCGATCGGCGTGCCTTTGTGGTGGGCGGAGAGGCCGGCGATGCCGGACGGCGGCACGGCGTTCACGTCGGCGGCCACTTTCAGGCGCGGTGCGTCGGCCACCATTTCCGCGCTGAGCACCTGTACGCCGGCGGCGGCGGTGGCGAATACCACGTCGGCTTTTTGCATCAGCTCGCCTTTGTTGGCGTCGGCTTCCGCCTGAATCTTGATTTTGCCGCCGCCGAATTCCGTATTGCACATTTCGGCGATTTGGCTGGCCTTCTCCAATTGGCGGCCGACGATCCACACGTTGGCGCCGGCCTCCGCCGCCAGCACGGCGGCGATTTGGCCCACCGGGCCGGTGCCGCCCAATACCGCCACGTTAAGGCCTTCCAACGAGATGTCATGCTCGCGGCGCAAGTGGTTTTCCACCACAGCCACCATGCTGGCGGCGGTGGTGAAGGCGCCGCTGGGGTCGGCGAAAGCGGAGATTTCGAAGGGCGGAATCATGGACTTCTGCGCCGCGCGGAGCATCTGCATGGCGGTAAGGGTGTCCCGGCCGCCGATGAAGATGCCGGTGCGCTTCACCGCTTTGAGGCTGCGCGAAAAAATGGCGTCCTGCACCAGCGCTTGAATCTCGTCGACGGTGAGGTTGAGGTAGGGCAAGGCGGAAATCCATCCTGCGTCCAGCGCCATGTTGACGTCGAAGGGGCTGAGATTTTTAGCCGAGGTGAACATGTGCAGGATAAACGGTTTTTCCATGGGTCTCGCGCCTCGCTCTTTAATATGACAAAGGATGGGAAAACGCCAAGTATAAAGACGACTGCGCCAGCTTCGCAATGTCGCGCCCCGGCGGCGGCTCGCCGGCCGGCGGCGCGGGAACCGCGTACGGCGCGGCTTCGCCGAGGCGAGGCTGCGATGGTGCGCGGGAGGAAACACTGAATCCATGCGTTTGGGACAGTCGGGCGCGGGCCGGGGGACGGTGGCGCCCCGGCCCCGTTCGATCAACCGTCCTGGCCCAGCCATCCCCGGCGCACGGCGATTTTGACCAGCTCCAGCAGCGGGCTGATGCTGGCGGCCACCGCGCCCGCCACCAGCCAGTCTTCCAAGGACAAGGCCACCGTGCCGAATAGCGGTTGCAGCCAAGGCGGCTCCACCACCAGCCACAGCCATATCAGCTCCCACGATACCGCCAGCAGCAGCCAGCGATTGCTGAACAGGCCGCGAAAGACGGAGTGGCGGTCGGAGCGGAAGTTGTAGGCTTTGAATAGTTGAATCAGCACCAGCGCGACGAAAGTCATGCTCATGGCTTGCTCCACGCTGCGCCCCGATTGCAGGCACCCGATGAACAGGCAGAGATTGACCAGCGCCGACCAGATGCCGCCCGCCACCATCAGGCCGACCACCGGACTGGTGAATATGCCGCGCCGGGCGTCGCGGGGGCGGCGCCGCATCAGGTCGGTTTCGGCCGGGTCCACCGCCAGCGCCAGGGCCGGCAGGCCGTCCGTCGCCAGGTTGACGTAGAGGATCTGCACGGCGCTGAGGGGCATGGGCAGGCCCATGAGGGCGGCGCCGCCCATGAGCCCGATCTCGCCCAGGTTGGAGGAGAGCAAGTACATCAGGTACTTCTTGATGTTGCCGAAAATGGCGCGGCCTTCCTCCACGGCGGCGACTATGGAGGCGAAGTTGTCGTCGGTGAGCGTCATGGCGGCGGCCTCCCTCGACACCTCGGTGCCGGAAATGCCCATGGCGATGCCGATGTCGGCCTGCTTGAGCGCCGGGGCGTCGTTGACGCCGTCGCCGGTCATGGCGGTGACGTGACCGTTTCGCTGTAGCGCCTTCACCACGCGCAGCTTGTGGGAGGGGGATACGCGGGCATAGACGTCGATGGATTCCACTTCCCGCGCCAGCTGCGCGTCGTCCATGGCGTCCAGCTGCGCGCCGCCGACCACCCGGCCGTTGTCCAGAAGCCCTAGTTCCCGCGCCACGGCCTGGGCGGTATGGGGATGGTCGCCGGTTATCATCACCACTTTGATGCCCGCCCGATGGCAGGTCTTGATCGCCTCGCGGGCTTCCGGGCGGGGCGGGTCGATCATGCCCACCAAGCCGAGGAACAGCATGTCCCGTTCGGCGTTTTCCAGGCTGGCGTCGCTTTTTTGCGCGACGGCCAGAACCCGCAGCGCTTGTCCTGCCATGATGGCGGCCTGCCGCAGTATGTTTTCGTGCGACTCGGCGTCCAAGGCGATTGCGCCCTGGCTGTCCAGCCGGGCGGCGCAGCCGGCCAGGATCACCTCCGGCGCGCCCTTCGCGTAAGCGACCACGTCGCCGTCGACGCGATGCAACGTGGTCATGCGCTTGCTTTCGGAAGAGAAGGGGATTTCGCCGACGCGGGGAAAACGTTCGCCCAAATCGGCTTTGGCCAGGCCGGCCTTGGCGGCGGCGCAGACCAGCGCGCCTTCCGTGGGGTCGCCCTTCAAGCGCCAGCGTTTTTCGCTGTCGTCGTAGAAGATTTCCGCGTCCGCCGCCAGGGCGCCGGCTTGCAGTAGTCGCTTCAGCGGCGCGTCCGCCGCGGTCGGCTTGTTGTCGCGCAGAAACGCCCCGCTGGGCGCGTAGCCGGCGCCGCCGACGTCCCAGTCCGAGTCGCCGCAAACGATCCGCCTGACGGTCATTTCGTCCTTGGTGAGGGTGCCGGTCTTGTCGGAGCAGATGACCGAAGTGCCGCCCAGGGTTTCCACCGCGGGCAATTGGCGGATCAAGGCGTTGCGGCGGATCATCCGTTGCGCGCCGATGGAGAGGGATATGGTTACCACCGCCGGCAGGGCTTCCGGCACCACGGCCACAGCCAGGGCGATGCTGAATATCAGCATGTCGATGACGGGCTCGCCGCGCCAAACGCCGGCGGCCATGATGACGGCGACGATGAGCAGGGCCGCCACGGCGAGATTGCCGCCGACTTTGTCGAGGTTCTGCTGCAACGGCGTTTTATGGGGCGCGGCGTCTTTCAGCAGGGTCACGATGCGGCCGAACTCGCTGTCCATGCCGGTGCTCACCACCACGGCGCGGCCCCGCCCCTGGGTGACGGACGTGCCGCCGAAAGCCATGTTGACGCGGTCGCCCAGCGGCGTTTTGGCGTGGCCCAGGGGCGCGGTGCTTTTTGCCACGGGCACCGATTCGCCGGTTAACGCGGCTTCTTCCGCTTCCAGGTTGACCGCTTCCAGCAGGCGGCAGTCGGCCGGCACCTTGTCTCCGGCGTGCAGCAACACGATGTCGCCCGGCACCAGCTGGCGCGCCGGCGCCAAAATCTCCTGGCCGTCGCGCAGGACGGTGGCGTTGGGCGCCGCCATTTTGCGCAACGCCTCCATGGCCTTTTCGGCGCGGAACTCCTGGAAAAAACCCAGCAGCACGGCGAACAGCACGATGACGGCGATGGCGACGGCTTCCAGCGTATGCCCCAGCCAAGCGGAAATGGCGGTAGCGATCAGCAGGATGACGATTAGCACGTTGGCGAACTGGCGCAGCAAATGCCGCCAGGCCGAGGCGCCGGCGGCGGTCCGCAGCTCGTTGGCGCCGTGGGCTTTCAGGCGCCGCTCCGCTTCGGCGTTGCTCAAGCCTTCGTGGCCGCTGGCCAATTCCGTGAGCACTCGCTCCGCGGCAAGGGTATGCCAGCTGGGCGCGGCGGATTCGCTGGGAAGGGCGGGGCTGCGTGCCTTGGGGCGCATGACGAATAGCCGGTTGTTGTCGGTTGTTCCATAGTGTAGCGCCGCTAGCTACGGGCTGGGGCTGGCGGATCGGCGGCCGCGCCGCGGAGGCGAGCGGGGCGTTTGGTCCGATGCGGCCATGGGATTCGTGATAGGTTCTACAATTTAGCCCATCGGAAATCAGCGGAGCGCAATTATGGGGGGGGGAGGCGACGGGCAGGGCAATATCGTCATCGTGGACGATCAACCCAACAACCTGCACGTGTTGAGCGGCATCTTGCAACAGGCCGGATACAAAGTCCGTCCGGCGCTGAGCGGCGAGTTGGCGCTGAAATCGGTGGCTTCCTATCCGCCGGATCTGGTTTTGCTCGACATCCGCATGCCCGGCATGGACGGCTACGAGGTGTGCCGGCGGCTCAAGCAAGATGCGCAATTGCGCGAAATTCCCGTGATTTTTATCAGCGCCCTGCAGGACGTGGAGGACAAGGTGGCGGCCTTCCAGGCGGGCGGGGTCGATTACCTGACCAAACCGTTCCAGATGGAGGAAGTGCTGGCCCGGGTGCAGGCCCATCTCAAGCTTTACCGCTTGCAGCGGGATTTGCAGGGCATGGTCGAGGAGCGTTCCCAGGCGCTGGTGCAAACGCTGGAGCGTTTGCAGGAAAGCCAGCGCAGGTACAGCGACATCCTGGAGCAGACCATACAGGCCATCGCCCTCACCATCGAAAAACGCGATCCCTACACCGCGGGACACCAGGCGCGGGTGTCCAAGCTGGCGGTCGCCATCGCGGGGGAAATCGGCATGGAGCCGGAGCGCATCGAAGGGCTGCGCCTGGGCGCCATGGTGCACGACATCGGCAAGATTTACGTTCCGGTGGAAATCCTCAACCGTCCCGGCCGCTTGTCGGAAAACGAGTTTTCCCTGGTCAAAACCCATCCGCAAGTGGGCCACGAAATCATCGCCAACGTGTGTTTTCCCTGGCCGGTGGCGGAAATGATCCTGCAACACCACGAACGCATGGACGGCAGCGGCTATCCCCGCGGGCTGCGAGGCGAGGACATTTTGCTGGAGGCGCGCGTGATCGCGGTGGCGGACACCCTGGAAGCCATGGCGTCCCATCGGCCCTATCGGCCGGCGGTGGGGTTGCCGCAGGCCTTGGCGGAAATCCGCCGAGGCGCGGGCGCCATTTACGACGCCCAGGTCGCCGCGGCCTGCCTGTGCCTGGTGGAGGAAAAAAACTACGTCATTCCCGGCTGAGTTGGCCGGCGCTTCGGAAGTCTTGGCCGGCGCGTGCTCGGCCGGATTTTATGCAACCCCGCGGAGATAAACACCATGAAATACCGAGCGTTGTCGTTGCTGTTGGTCGGCGCCATGCTGTTGCCGCCGGCCATGGCGGGGGAGGTCGGGCCGGTCGTTCCCGAAACCGTCGGCTTGTCCTCGGTACGCCTGGATCGGGTGAGTGGATTTATCCGCCGGCACGTCGAAGAGAAAAAAATGGCCGGCGCCGTGGTATTGATCGCCCGGAAAGGCAAAATCGCCTATTTCGAGCCGTTCGGCCAAGCGGACGAGGATAAGCCGATGCGGAAAGACACCATGTTCCGCATCGCGTCCATGACCAAGCCGCTGGTGAGCGTGGCGTTGCTGCAGTTGTACGAGGAGGGGCGTTTGCTGCTGTCCGACCCCGTCGCCAAATACATCCCCGAATTCGCCCACCCGAAAGTGCTGGAAATGCTGCCGGAAGGATCCAACCCGCCGTTCAGGCTGGTGCCGGCCAAACGGGACATCACGGTGAAGGATCTCCTCCGCCACACCGCCGGCCTGCCGTACGGCTTCGCCGCCGATTGGCATCCCAATGATCCCCTGTACCGGCAAATCCACGCCTTATACGAGGAGGCGGGCATCAGCAGCGGCTTGTACGAAACCGGCGGCAGCATCGGCGACATGGTGAAGCGGTTGGCCCGGCTGCCCTTGGCCCGCCAGCCCGGCGAAGCTTTCGAATACGGCATGGCGGCGGACGTGCAAGGTTATTTGGTGGAGGTCGTTTCCGGCATGCGGCTGGACGATTACCTGCGCGAAAAAGTCTTCAAACCGCTTAAGATGAACGATACCTACTTCTTCCTGCCGGAAAGCGAACGGTCCCGCCTTTCCGCCTTATGGAAAAGCGATTGGAAAGGGAGCCTGGAAAAAGTGACCGACGGCCCGCATCAGGAAGGCGCTTACCGCTATTCGCCCAGTTACCAGTACGCCGGGCCGAAAACCTTCCTGTCCGGCGGGGTCGGCGTCACCAGTACCGCTTACGATTACTATCGCTTTTGCCAGATGCTGCTGAACAAGGGAACGTTGGACGGGACCAGGTTGTTAAGCCGGAAAACGGTGGAATTGATGACCGCGACCAATCAAATCGGCGAGCTCAACGCCACCACGCTGCACGACGACGGCTGGAAGTTCGGACTGGGCGTGGCGATTCAGGCGGACCGCGCCCACGGCGTCGATGCCGGCAGCGTGGGCGCTTTCGAGTGGGCGGGCATTTTTTCCACTCGTTTCAGCGTCGATCCTTCCGAGCAGAAAATCACCATCTTCCTCTCGCAAACGCACCCGTTTAATCACCACTTCGATTTATGGGACAAATTGCTCGTCCTGTCCGCATCGGCCATCGACGATTAACCCGAGTAAACATCATGAACCCCACGATCTCTCCCTATGCCCTCGTTTCCGCCCCGGCCAAGCGATCGCGTTGGCTGGCGGCCCTGTTGCTGGCTTGCTCCTGCGCTGCGAACGCCACAGCGCCCCGCGTGGCGCCGCAGATGTTCGGCGAGGAAAAAGCCGCCGACGTCGTGGCGTACGAAATGGCGCCCCTGGCCGGAGCCGCGTTGCCGGACAAAGGTCTGGCCGTGGCGATCGTGGCTGCGGCATTTCAAGCGGCCGCCAAGGACGTGGCGATCGACGTGTTGCCGGCCAAGCCCCTGGCGAAGTACTCGCTGCTCAACAGCGAAGCCGCCGCCATGGTGGGCGAACTGCGCGACCTGTCGGAACAGGAAAAGGCCACGGTTACGCCGGAGGCCTTTTACGTGTCCACGGGGGCCTGGTATTACTACCAGCCGGCCTACGGCAACGGTTTGTCCTGGTCGGGAAATCCCGCCGAGCTGAAGGATTTATCCTTGGGGACGCTCCCCGACGAGGACATGGAGCCCTATAACAAGGCGGGAATACGCGCGGCCCAAGGCGATTTACGCACATTGTTGGAAGGCCTGCGGAGCAAGAAAATCGACTTGGCCGGCTTGCCCGACCTGGCCGGCCAATATTGGGTCAAAAGCAATTACCCCGAGGAAGCGGATAAATTGGTTCGGTTGACCCCGCCCGCTTGGGAGAAGCCTTGGTATGTCCTGTTTTCCAAGAAACATCCCCGCGCCGGCGAATTGCGCGCCGCGTTCGTCAAAGGCATGAGCCTCATCGTCAAAAACGGCGACTATCTGGCGTTGCTGGAGAAATATGGCGGCAAGCAGTCGTCGCCCGCTGATGCGCTCGATCGCTTGAAGCGTTATCGTCCCGCCGCCAAATGACGCCGACCGCCGCCGAAAATCGAGCGTGGGATTGCCTGCGCCGGGGGGCGTCTGCGGCCGCCTGGCTCGCTTTGTTGTGCCTGACGCTTAGCCGGGATATCCGGGCGGAAGCGTTTTCCGTCGCTTTCCAGTCCACCGCCACGCCGCCCATCTGGGGGCCGGAGCTTCCCGGCGACGGCATGGGAGGGGAGATTGTGAAATTGCTGTCGGAGGCGGCCGATGTGCGCTACTCCATAGACTACATTCCCGTTGCGCGGTTTCGCCGCAGCGCTGCCAGTTATATCGTCGGGGATCCGGCCATCCTGACCACCAAAAAATCCAGATTCGTTTTTCCTATCGCGCTGTTCAATTCCTCGCTTTTTTATTACAAACCGCACCAGGCCAAGCCCTTGCGGCCCCAGTTGCAGGATTTGAGCGGTTCCCGCTTGGGCGTGCTGCGCGGCACGGTGGAGGACAGTAATTATTTCACCAGTCACGGCATTCGCGTCGAGGAGAGCGATTCGATCGAATCGCTCTTGAGAATGCTGAGGAAAAATAGAATCGACGTATGCATTTTGATCCGCCTTGCCGGCGTCTACGAAATAGAGCGTATTTTTCTAGACGATAAAAATAACTTCGCT
Source organism: Methylogaea oryzae (assembly GCF_019669985.1). Classification (NCBI taxonomy): domain Bacteria; kingdom Pseudomonadati; phylum Pseudomonadota; class Gammaproteobacteria; order Methylococcales; family Methylococcaceae; genus Methylogaea; species Methylogaea oryzae. The sequence goes on along the minus strand of NZ_AP019782.1, from coordinate 2,496,216 downwards.
GAAGTGGCCATTCCCGGCACCACTCGCCCCATCGCCATCATGCTCGACGCCGACACGGCGGAGGGCAGGGCCGTCGCCGAACGTTACCGAGCGGTGATGGACAAGGTTCTGATGAGCCGGGAGTATCGCGATATTATCGAAAAATATTATGGCGACTGGGGTGTTCCGGGGAACTGGTTCGACGCGCTGAAAGAATTTGAGAAATCTTACGCCGCCGGCGCGGCCGATTAGTTTTTCGGAATCGAATCGTTACTCATGGAGACGGGTTTGAAGACCAAAAAGCGGAGATCGCTTTATCGTACGCTGACCGTGTGGCTGATCGTTTTGATGTCGCTGGTCTCGATGGCCGGGAATACGGTTAACTATCTCTACCTGCTAGACAGGTCGGAGGATTATTATTCCCGCAAGTCGGCCGATTATGTGGATTATTTGCTCAAGGCGTTCGAGTGGCCGTTGTGGAATGTCGATAACGCGCTGATCCATAAAATCGCCGAGGCTTTCGCGGCCAACGCGGAAATCGATTTGCTGGAGATTCGCGACGACCAAGGCGAGATCGTTTATAAGTTGGACAAAGGCGCCGATGAGAACCGGCGCGTGCAGCATCTTTCCGTTCAGCACGACGGCAAGGAAATCGGCGCCATCGAGCTTGGCGTCGCGACCAATGCGAACGTCAGAGAGAATCAGCGCTTATTGTGGCTGAGCTTGGGCAATATGGTGCTGGTCGCCATGACCTTGATTTTGTCGACTTACGGATTGTTGGCCAGGCTGCTGAGAAAGCCCATCGCGACGCTGGTGGAGGCGAGCGAGGAAATTATCCAGGGCAATTATCGCCAAATCGAGCTTCCCAGCAGCTTTACCGAGTTTTCTTCGATTATTTCCGCCTTCGAGGCCATGGCGGACGCGGTGGAAGTGCGCGAGCACGGCTTGCGCCGCATCAATGAAAATTTGTTTACCGAAGTCGCCGAGCGCAAGCGCGCGGAAGCGGCGTTGCGGGAAAGCGAGGAGCGTTGGCATTTCGCCCTGGAGGGCGCCGGCGACGGCGTGTGGGATTGGGACATCCAAAGCGGCCGGACGTTTTTTTCCAAGCGCTGGAAGGAGATGCTCGGTTATGCCGAGGAGGCGTTCGACAATAGTCACGCCGCGTTCGAGCGGCATATCCACCCGGAGGACACGTCGCGGGTGAGCGGCGCGTTGCAGGATTATTTCTCCGGAAAATCGGACGGTTACAGGGTCGAATTCCGCATGCGCTGCAAGGACGGCGCGTGGAAGTGGGTGCTGTCGCGCGGCAAAGTGATCGATCGCGACGCGGCCGGCAAGCCCCTGCGCATGATCGGAACCCAGACCGATATTACCGACCGTATGCGCGTGGACGAAGAGCTGAGCGCCTACCGGGACCATTTGGAGGAAGAGGTGCGGCAGCGCACGGCGGAATTGGCGGCGGCCAAGGAGGCGGCGGAGGCCGCCAACCGCGCCAAGAGCACTTTTCTGTCCAATATGAGCCACGAGCTGCGCACGCCGCTCAACGCCATACTCGGTTTTGCCCAGCTCATGGGGCGCGATTCGCGCATTCCGGCGGAGGGACTGCGCAACTTGGACATCATCAACCGCTCGGGCCGCCACTTGCTGGCGCTGATCAACGACGTCCTGGACATCTCCCGCATCGAAGCGGGGCGCGTCACGGTGAGCAATGCCCCGTTCGACTTGGACGATACCTTGAGCGCCATCGAGGACATGATCCGCATTCGCGCGGAAACCAAAGGCCTGGATTTCGGCGTGGAGCGCTCGGGGCTGTTGCCTCGTTTCGTCAAGGGCGACGCCAATCGCCTGCGCCAAGTGCTTATCAATCTGTTGGGCAATGCCGTCAAGTACACCGACAGCGGGCGGGTTTCCCTGCGTTTGCGCCCCGAAGGCGACCGCATCTGTTTCGAAGTGGCGGATACCGGTCCGGGCATCGCGCCGGAACACCAGCAGCGCATTTTTCAGCCTTTCTATCAGACCGATATCGGTATCGCCAAAGGGGAGGGGACGGGGCTGGGTCTGACCATCAGCAACGAATTCGTCCGCCTCATGGGCGGCGAAATTCGCGTCACCAGTACGGTTGGCCAAGGCAGCCAGTTCGCCTTCTCCATCCCCTTGCCGGAAACGGACGCGCCGGCGGAGGAAGCGGTGACGGTGGCGCAGCGGCGGGTGGTGAGCTTGAAGCCCAACCAGCCGCCGGTGCGCGTGCTGGTAGTGGAGGACAACGCCGATAGCCGGTTGCTGATCACCCATTTGCTGGAAGACGTGGGGTTCGTCGTCAAGGGCGCGGCCAACGGCCAGGAGGCGATCGAATCGTTCCAAGCCTGGCAGCCGCATTTCATCTGGATGGACATGCGCATGCCGGTGTTGGACGGCTATGTGGCCACCCAACGGATCCGCGCGCTGCCCGGCGGCGATAAGGTCAAGATCGTCGCCCTTACCGCCAGCGCGTTCCAGGAAGACCAAAGCGCCATTCTCGCCGCCGGTTGCGACGATTTGCTGCCCAAGCCGCTGGAAGAGGCGCGTTTGTTCCAGGTCATGGGCGATTTGTTGGGGTTGGAATTCAATTGCGCCGAAGCCGCCGCGGATAACAAGTCGCCCGGCGAGCCCACCAGCGCGTTGGACCTGCGCGGCATCGATCCGTCGCTGCGCGTCGCGTTGGCGCGGGCGGCGGAAACGCTGGACGTGGAAGGCTGCATGGAGGCTGTGGCCCGCATGCGTGCCGCCCATCCCGACACGGCCGCCGTGCTGGAGACGCTGATCCAGTCGTTCCGCTTCGACCGTTTGCTGGCGGAGTTGCAGCGCGAGTCCGGCCAAACCGAGGCTTAAACGCGGCGGCGGCTGGCGCGGCCCATACAACCACAGGTAAACTGGGGAAACAGCGGAGGGTTGCGCCGTTTCGGCCCGTTGGGCCGGCCGGTCGCCGGATCGATAATAACAAAGGGGGGAAGTGCGTGGCTGCCGTTAATGTCGCCGATTTGTCCATTTTGCTGGTGGAGCCTTCGGCTACCCAATTGAAGCTTATTCAGCGCAGCCTGGCCGATGCCGGCGTCAACCACGTCGAGGGCTTGTCCAGCGGGCAAGAGGCGTTGGACGTGATGGAGCGGTTTCCGCCCGATTTGGTCGTTAGCGCCATGTATTTGCCCGACATGACCGCCACGGAACTGGTTCACGCCATGCGCCAGCACGACACGCTGCAAGCCGTGCCGTTCATGCTGATTTCCAGCGAAACGCATTTCAACGCCCTGGACCCGATCCGCCAGGCCGGCGTGGTGGCGATCCTGCCCAAGCCGTTCGGCCAGGAAGAATTGCGCCGCGCTCTGCGCAGCACCATGGAGTTCATCGACCCGCAGGAGCTGGAGCTGTCGCAAGTCGATTTGGACGACTTGCGGGTGCTGGTGGTGGACGACAGCAGCACGGCGCGGGGCCATATCAAGCGGGTGCTGAGCAATTTGGGCATGAGCCGCATCAGCACCGCGCAAAACGGCCGCGAGGCGGCGGACATGTTCGCCAACAGCAGTTTCGACCTGATCGTCACCGACCTCAACATGCCGGAAATGGACGGCCTGCAATTGGTGCAATATGTGCGCCAGCGCCTGGGCGACGCGGCCGTGCCCATACTGATGGTCACCAGCGAGCAGGACGCCACGCGCTTGGCCAGCGTGGAGCAATCCGGCGTGTCCGCCATTTGCGACAAGCCGTTCGAGCCGCAAAACATCAAAGAAATCTTAGCGAGAGTGTTGCAACAATGAACGACCGTTTTCGTCACCCTGGGGACCGGCCTAAGCTGGACGGCAAGAACCTGCTGAAATTGATCGTCGGACTGGCTGCCATGGAGCTTTGTTTCTTCCTATTCCGCCAAGGCGCCGGCTGGTTCCTGAATCAACCGTCCCCCTGAGGCTCCGGCTGGCCCGCGACGTCCCGTGAAACCCATCCGCCTGCGCGCCATAGGCTTGGTCTATGGCGGCTTTCTTTTATTGATCGGCCTTTGCCTCATCGTCGGGTCGCTGTACATCAACCGCCGCTTGTCCCAAGTGGACCTGCTTTGGAACCGGTTCGAGGCCAGCCACGCGGAAAAGGCGCAGGCGCTCAACGCCTTGCACCAAGAAATCGGTTACGGCGGCATGATCCACCATTACAAGGAAATGGTGTTGCGCCGCGACGCCGCTCAGGGAGCGGCGGTGCAAGTGTCCCTGGGCGGCGCCCGGTCGGCCTTGGAGCGTTACCGCAACCTGGGCGTTTCCCCGACTGAAGCCGCGGCCCTGGATCAATTGGAGGCGGCCCTGGACGACTACCGTCAGGCCACGCTGGACGTCGTCCGGCTGCTGGGCGAGGGCTTGTGGGCGGAGGACATCGATTACCGCCTGAGGGTGGACGACACGCCGCCGCTTAGGGCGTTGGACGTGCTGGAGGTGGAGTCCGCCGCCGCTTTCCACGAGGACTCGGGCGCCTCCGGCAAGGTCGGCCTGCTCAATCGCTTGCGACGTTGCCTCGGTTACGGTGGCATGATCCACCGGTTCCACGACTACTTGCTGCGCAAGGAGGCGCCGCAAGCGGTGCTGGTGCGTAATAAGCTGACGGAAGCGCAGGGACTGCTGGACGCCTACGCCAGATTGGGCGCCAACGAGGCGGAGCAAAAGGCGTTGGGCCATTTGCGCCAGGTGTTGGAAAACTACCGGCAGGCCGTGCAGGTCGCCGAAGCGTTGGTGGAGAAAAAGACGCCGTCGGCCGACTTGTTTCGTTACGCCGCCGTGGACGACGAGCCGGCTTTGGAGGCGTTGCGCGGATTGACGCGGGAAACGGCGGCGCAGGCGGCCTTGGACGCCCGTTCCCTGCAAGCGGGCTTGGCCGACGCGTCCGCCTTGGCGCTGGGCAACGGCATCGTCACCCCGTTGCTGATCGCGGCGCTGATCGGCGTTTCCATCTGGCTGTTCCGTTCCCAGATCATCCATCCGCTGATCGGTCTCACGGACGCCATGGGGCGGCTGAGCGACGGGCAGTTGGATATCGACGTGGCCGTGAGCGGCGGTGCCGAGGAAATCCGCCGGTTGGCCGCCGCGACCCAGCTGTTCAAGGAAAAGTCGCGGGAATTGGCCGCCACGGAAAGGCGCATGCGGCAGGTGCTGGATTCCATGCCCGATCCGGTGGTGATGGTGAATGAGCAGGGCGATATCGTCATGGTCAATTCCCGTACCGAAGCGGTATTCGGCTACGAGCGCGAGCAATTGCTCGGCGCCAAGGTGGATTTGCTGGTGCCGGCGCGCTACCGTCGGGCCCACAAGCAGCAGGTATTCGGTTTCGGCCGTTCGGACGCCCACCGCATGACGTTCAACCAGGACGTCTGCGCGGTCACGTCCGACGGGCGGGAGTTGCCGGTGGACATCAACCTCAACCCCATTCAGGTGGAAGAGGGCGTGTTGGTCATCGCCACCATCCGCGACATCAGCGAGCACAAACGCATCGAAGCGGCCCTGAAGGAGGAGCGCTCGCTGATTTATTCCTTGGTCAACTCCATCCAGGACGTGATTTTCTGGAAGGACGGCAACGGCTTGTACCAAGGCTGCAACCAGGCTTTCACCCGCGCGTTCGGCAAAAGAGCGGGCGAGCTGGTGGGCATGAGCGATTACGACTTGTATCCGAGGGAAATCGCCGAATCCAACCGCAAGCAGGACGGCTATCTGCTGGAGTCGCGGCGGCCGTTCCACGAGGAGCAGAGCTGCGTGTTCGTGGACGGCAGCCAAGTGATCCTGGACACCTTGCTTACCCCCTATATGGACGAGCAGGGCAACCTCCTGGGCATCCTCGGCGTCAGCCGCGACGTGACCGAGCACAAGCGCATCGCCGCGGCTCTGGCGCGGGAGCGCTCCCTGATCTATTCCCTGGTCAATTCCATTCAGGACATCGTTTTCTGGAAGGACGTCAACGGCGCTTACCAGGGCTGCAATCACGCTTTCACCCATGCCTTCGGCAAAACCCAGGCCGAGCTGATAGGGTTGACCGACTTCGACCTGTATCCCCGGGACATCGCCGAAGCCAATCAGCAGCAGGACAAGTACTTGCTGGAGTCGCGCAAGCCGTACCAGGACGAGCAGGCTTGCACCTTCGTGGACGGGCGGGAAGTGATCCTCGATACGGTGTTGACGCCCTACACCGACGAGAGCGGCGAGTTGTTGGGCATCCTCGGCGTCAGCCGCGACATCTCCCAATATAAGCAGATGGCGGGCTGGCTGGCCGACGCCAAGGAGCGCGCTGACGCCGCCAATCGGGCCAAGGGCGAATTCCTGGCCAATATGAGCCACGATATCCGTACGCCCATGAACGCCATCATCGGGCTGAGCCAATTGGCGTTGGATACGGCGCTTAATCCCCAGCAGCGCGACTACGTGCAAAAGGTCTACAACGCCGCGCAAAATCTCCTGGGCATCATCAACGACATCCTGGACTTCTCCAAAATCGATGCCGGCAAGCTGGAAATGGAGTTCATCGATTTCGATTTGGCCAAGGTGCTGGACCACGTCGGCCAAGTGGTGGGGCAGCGGGCGGGGGAAAAGGGCCTGGACATGTTGTTCGACTATCCCGGCGACCTTCCCACCGCCTTGGTGGGCGACCCGTTGCGGCTGGGGCAGGTGTTGATCAATTTGGCCAACAACGCGGTCAAGTTCACCGAGCGAGGCGAGGTGGTGATCGGCATTTCCGTGCGGAAGCGGGACGGGGAAAACGTGGTGCTGCATTTCGCCGTGCGCGATAGCGGCATCGGCCTTGGCGAGGAACAGCGATCGCGCTTGTTCCAAGCGTTTTCCCAAGCCGACGCGTCCACCACCCGCCGTTACGGCGGCACCGGCCTGGGATTGGTCATTTGCAAGCGCCTGGTGGAAATGATGGGCGGCGATATCGGCGTGGAGAGCGCGCCGGGACAGGGCAGCACCTTCCATTTTACCGCCGCTTTCGGCGTGAGCCGCAAACTGGCCGGCCCGGCCAACGTCGTGCCGGCGACGCTGCGGGACGTGCGCGCTTTGGTGGCCGACGACAACGCCATGGCCCGTTCGATTTTGTGCCGCTTCCTGCGCGGTTTCGGCTTCCTGGTGGACGACGCGGCTTCGGGAGCGGAGGCCATGGACAAGGTGCACGCCTCTATGGCCGGCGAGCCTTATCGTTTGCTGGTGCTGGATTGGCAAATGCCGGGGATCGGGGGATTGGAGCTGGCTCACCGCATCCACCGGGAGGCCGGGCCGGGCGAGCGCGCCAAGGTGCTGATCGTGGGCGGCTACGGCCACGAGCGGGCGGCGGACGAAGAGGACTTGGCGGGGATAGACGGCTTTCTGCCCAAACCGATCGAGCAATCGGCCTTGTTCAACCAGGTCGTGTCCATCTTGTGCGGCAACGCGCTGGCGCCGGCCGATGCGGCCGGGCTGGCGGTCAATCCCGCCGACTACCGGCCGAGATTCCAGGGCTTGCGGATGCTGGTGGTGGAAGACAATGCCGTCAACCAGCAGATCGCCTCGGAATTCCTGCACAAAGCGGGCTTGGAAGTGGCTTGCGCCGACAATGGGCGGGCGGCGCTGGCGTTGTTGGAGCGGGAACGTTTCGACGGCGTGCTGATGGACATGCACATGCCGGAAATGGATGGTCTGGAGGCCACTCGCCGCATACGGCAAATGCCCCGCTTGGCAACGCTGCCGATTATCGCCATGACCGCCAACGCCATGGCCGAGGACAAAGATCGCTGCCTGGACGCCGGCATGGACGCCCATATCGCCAAGCCTATCGAATTGAAGACGTTTTACGACACGCTGGCGCGTTGGTTGCCGCCGGCGGCGGGCGCGGTGCAAGAGGCGGCGACCCAGCCGGGGCCGGCGGCGGCCGCCTCGCCCTTGCCGGACGCATTGCCTTCCTTGGCGGGCATCGACACCGGCTTGGGCTTGGCCCAGATGGCCGGCGATATGGAGCTGTACCAAACGCTGCTGAGCCTATTCCTCAGCAATCAGGGCCGCAGCCTGGAACAGTTCCGCCAAGCCTTGCACGACAACCAGCCCGTTCAGGCCGTGATGATCGCCCACACGCTGCGGGGCGTCGCCGGCAACATCGGCGCCCAGGCGTTGGCGCAGGCCGCCGGCGCGTTGGAAGACGCCGTCAAGCAGGGCGTCGCGGAAAGCGGCTTGACGCCGTTGATGGCGGCGGCCGAGCGATGTCTGCGGGAGGTGATGGAGGCTCTCGCCGCCTGGTCGTCGCAGCAGGACGCCGAAGGGGAGCACGCGGGCGACGATCAATGCGCGGCGCTGTTCAAGAGCCTGCATCAGCAATTAGCCGAGGAGAGCGTATCCGCCATCGCCACCGCCATGCGTTTGGCGCCGGCGGCGGCGCGTTTGGGCTGCGGCGAGTCCTTCGCCGAAGTCGTGCGTTCGATCGAAGCGTTGGACTACGGAAACGCCGCCCTGCGCCTGCGAGCCTTGGCGGCTCAGGAAAATATCGCCCTCTAGGTGCGTTTTCGCCGCCGCTTCGGTTTTACCTGAGCGCGGCGCTTCCCCATCGGCTCCGACGGGTTAGCGCGGCGCGTCGTAGATACTGTCGTTTTGCGGGGGCGGCGGCGCCTTTTCCTGAGGGGCGGCCGGGAGGTTGGCCGCCCGTTCGCTGCGCCGTTCCGTGGACAATTGGCGCTGCTCGCCGAACTGCTGCCGGAGCTGTTGGCGCAGTTCCAAGGTTTTGTCCTTGGGAAAGGCGTCCTGGCGATTGACCTGTTGCTCCCGGCGCTTTTCGTTGGTCAGGCGCTGCTGCTCCAGCAGCTGCTGTTGCAATTGCTGGTTGGTTTCTTGCACCCGGTCGCGCGGCAGCGCCTCCAGATTCCTGGCGTCCTGGTCCTTTTGCCGCTCTTGTCGCAGGCCGCTTTGCTCGGTGATTTGCTGGCGGGTCTGCTGGGTTTGGTCCGCGCTCCTGTCGAGGGGCGCCGCGTCGGAAACGTCGGCGCCGCGCGCCCAGGAAGGGCCGGGCAGGGTCAGCAGCAATAACGCCCACGGCAGGGCGAGGCCGCCGGCGGTCTTGCGTGGTCGAAAGGGGATCAACGGGGGCTTATTCATCGTCGTCGGGAAATTCGTGCGGGTCCAAGGATAACTCAAGGCCGTCCGCCTGCGCTTGGCGGTGGTCGCAGCGGTAGTGGATGGCGGAAATTCTGTGCACCATGGCGCTGTCGTCGCAAATGCGGAGCGCCGATTCCGTTCCCATGACGGAAGGGCGTTCCGTCGGCAATTGTATATCCAAGACATGGCTGAACAGCACGACGTTGAGTCCTCCTTCGCGTTGGGCGGAGGCGTAGACGACGCCGTCGATGCTGGGTTTGACCACGCCGCTGAGGTATTCGGCGAAGACCTGGGTGGACAGCAGTTCCGCCTCGTCGTCGGGCTGCGGCGGGTGGCGCATTTTGCTGTGCAGGCGGCGCAGAAAATGGCGGCAGGCCGATTTTCGCTTGAAGTCCGGCTGGAAGTAGCTGAGCGGTTGCTCCCGGTAGCACTGCTCCAGCAGGGGAAAATCCAGCAGGCGCAGCGGCTTGCGCAGCCGAAAGGCGCCGCTGACCACGGTGTCGCCGAGGCACGGACGCAGTTCCGCGATGCAGGTTTCCCGGTCGAAGGCGCCGTAAAACGCCGTTACCCCCGCGCTGTTCATCCGGCCCGCCGGCGCGCATTCGGGGGGCGGCGGACCCAATTGTTCTCCCGGCGAGGAGAGTATCCGCTCGAGATTGCCGGGGCGGGGCGCGCGTCGGGCGCGGAACAGCAGCGTGGCTTCGTCCGGCTTGACCGTGCGGAGGACCGGACTGCCCCGTTTGCCCTGGGTGCGCAGCGGCTGCGTGTCGCGCAGCAAGCGGTCCAGGAACTGCTTGGCGTCGGCGTTGAACAGTCGGGGCCGGTGTTTCAATTCGTGGCGAAAGTGTTCCCATCCGCCTTCCAGCTCGCGCGCATGCTCCCGGGTTTCCGCGTAGCGCGCCTCCCGCGCGTAGTTGGGGCCGCCGCCCCCGTCCGTCGGCACGATGAGCGTCAATTCGTCCAGGGCCGCGTCGACTACCGGCACGTCCGCTTCGAGCAGGTCGCCGACGATTTGTTCCAGGCTGTCGCCCTCTTGTTCGTAGCGGCTGTAGTGGTCGTCGACGCCGTAATGGGACCAGGTCCGGCAGAGCTGGAAATGTTGGTCCAAAACCTCCCTGATCCAGCCGGCCAGGGTCTTGACTGTGACGCACTTGCCCTTGTTGCCGCAAAAACGGCAGGTTTCCGGCGCGCCGCGGCTGCGGACGCGATCCTTCAACCAAGGCTCGCCCAAGCAGGTTTGGCATATCCGAGCGGTATTGTCGGCGACGTCGATGCTCATGCGGGAGAGTTAGAGGATGGGGCGGCCTGGCCGGTGCGTGGGTCCTGCGTCGATACAGCGGCAGGATGATAGCTGACCAGCACCATGCAAAACCAGTTCATCGACGCCGGCGGTCGCCCGAACCACTTGACAAGCCGCGACAATTTGCCGCGCGACAACATGCCACATTCCGCAGTTTGTTAGCAAAAGGTAATCTTCCTTCTAAGTTTTCATGTTACCTCCATGACGACGACTTCCTCAGAGAGAGTTGGCGGATCGTTTTCCACGATCCGCTTTTTTTTGCCCGAACACCCGCCGGCGCACTGGCGCGGAGACGCTTGATATGGCGCGTCCGGTGCACTACGATGCGTGCTTGTTTTCCGACCCCGTTAAAGAGATGACTATGGCTATTCAAGCGATATCCAGGCTGGCCGGCGCCGAGTCCGCGCGTCTACTATCCGCCGCTTGCGCCGTGTTGTTGGGCTTCGGCTTGGTGCTCGCTGTCGGCTTTGCCCGGGTGGATGCCGTGCACAACGCAACCCACGATACGCGCCATTCGGCGGGTTTCCCCTGCCATTGAGCCTGCGGTTCGGCCGCATCGCCGCTTGCGCGGCGCTCGCCGGCATCCTGGCCTCCCTGCCGTTGACCCTGGCGCAAGCGTGGTGGGTGACGCCGCTGATTCTGCAAGCGGAAACCTACGAGGACGCGCAGGCCGGGTCCGACTCCCTCCATCACGATTCCGCCGCCGTGCCGTCCGAAACGCTGGTCGCCGGCGAGGCCGCGTGGCAGCCTGAGGACGGTTGGCAGCGTACCCTGTCCACCGCCGCCGCCAACGGCGCCTTGGGGATCGGCCACGCCTTGATCTTGGTCGGGTTGTTTTCCCTGCGTCGTCCGTTGGGCGTGAAGCAGGGCCTGGCTTGGGGATTGGCGGGTTATACGGCGTTTTTCGTGGCGCCGGGCTTGGGCTTGCCGCCGGAACTGCCCGGCACCGCCGCGGCCGACTTGGCGGCGCGCCAGTATTGGTGGTTGGGCACCGTCCTGGCGACGGCCGGCGGATTGGCGCTGCTGTTCTTGCAAGGGCGTTGGCAATTGCGGGTCGCCGCGGTGTTTTTGCTGGCCGCGCCCCACGTTATCGGCGCGCCGCAACCGCCCGCGCTGCTCAGTTTGGCTCCCGAGGCGCTGCAAGCCCAGTTTCGAGCGGCGACGCTGGTCAGCAACGCCTTGTTCTGGCTGGCGCTGGGGGCCGCGTCGGCCGGGTTGTTCAGGCGCTGGTGCGGCACGGCGGGGAGCTAGGGCCTCGTTTCGCTATGTGGCTGCTGCGCGCCGCCGTTCCTCCAGCAAAGCGGCCATTTGTTCCGGCGGCAAGGCCTTGCTGAATAAATAGCCTTGCATGCGTTCGCACTGCTGCAAGCGCAAAAAATCCATCTGTTCCGACGTTTCCACGCCTTCCGCCACGCTGCCCAGGCTCATGTTGCGCGCCAGCGTGATGACTGCTTTGGCGATGGCGGCGTCGTCGTTGTCGGCCGGGAGGTTGAGGACGAAGTCGTGGCTGATTTTGAGCGTGTCCACCGGAAAACTCTTCAAATAACTCAGGGACGAGGCGCCGGTACCGAAATCGTCGATGGCCACCTTCAGTCCCATGTCTTTGAACTGACGTAGTATTTCTACGGTCTCCTGCACGTTTTCCATGACGATGCTTTCGGTGATTTCCAGCTCCAGCAGGTTGGCGGGAATGTTCGTTTCCGCCAGGATCGCCGCGATGTTGCTTTTTAAATTCTGTTCGCGGAACTGCCGCGCCGACAGGTTCACCGCCATGGTCAGCGGCGGATGGCCCTCGTCCAGCCAGGTTCTCACTTGCCGGCAGGCGGTGCGGATCACCCATTCGCCCACGGGGACGATGAGGCCGGTGACCTCCAGCAGGGGAATGAAGTCGTTGGGCGGCACCAGGCCCAGCTCGGGGTGGTTCCAGCGTATCAAGGCCTCCACTCCGACGATGTCGCCGCTGGGCATGTCGATCTGCGGCTGGTAGTACAGCACGAATTCGTCCCGTTCCAGGGCGTGGCGCAGGCTGGTTTCCAGCATCAACTGATCGTAGGCGCAGGCGTTCATTTCCGCCGTGTAAAACTGGTAGTTGTTGCGGCCTTGCTGTTTGGCGTGGTACATGGCGACATCGGCGTTTTCCACCATTTTGCTCCACTCGCCATTGTCGTTGGGGAACAGGGTGATGCCGATGCTGGTGGTGACGAAGACCTCGTTGCCGCCGACGGAAAAGGCCGACGACAGGGTATCGATGATTTTTTGCGCCCGGTGCGCGATATCGCTGCCGTCGGTCATGTCGCTGACGACGACGGCGAATTCGTCTCCGCCCAAGCGCGCCACCGTGTCCGACGCCCGCACCGAGTTGCGCAGGCGTTCCGCCACGGCGGCAAGGAGCTCGTCGCCCACGGTGTGTCCGAGCGTGTCGTTGACGATCTTGAAGCGATCCAGGTCCAGGAACATCAGGGCGATGATGCGGTTGTTTTGCCGGGCGTGGAGGGCGGCTTCCCGCAGTCGTTCGTGGAACAGCAGCCGGTTCGGCAGGCCCGTGAGCGTGTCGTGGTGGGCCAGGTAATCCAACCGTTCTTCCGAATGCTTGAGGTCGGTGATGTCGGTGAAAACCCCCACATAATGGCTGACTTCGCCATTGGCGTAGCCTACGGCGCTGACGTTCATCCAGGTGGGAAAGATTTCGCCGCTTTTGCGCCGATGCCAGGTTTCCCCTTGCCATTGTCCCTTGCGGCCCAGGGCATCGCGCATTTTTCGGAAAAAGCCGCGCCGGTGGCGGCCCGATTGCAACAAGTTGGGGTTGCGGCCGAGCACGTCGCTTTCGCTGTAGCCGGTGATGTCGCAAAAGGCCCGATTGACGCTGATGATGGCGCCGTTGGCGTCGGTGATGAGGATGGCCTCCAAGGTGCTTTCGAATACCGTGGCGGCCAGGCGCAGCTTTTCCTCTGCCCGCTTGCGCTCGATGGCATAGCGGATCGCCCGGTGCAGTATGCCTGCATCCAGATGGCCCTTGACTAAGTAGTCCTGGGCGCCGGCTTGCGCCAGCTCCGTCGCCAGGGTTTCGTCGTCCAGGCCGGTGAGGGCGATGATCGGCAGGTTAGGGGCTTGCCGGTTCAGGCGGCGGAAGGTCTCGTCGCCGAACGCGTCCGGCAGCGATAGGTCCAGCAGGGCCACGTCGAAAGCCTCTCGCTGCACGCAGCGCAGCGCGTCGGACATGTCGATGGCGTGGACCAGTTCCGGCGGTTCGCGCCAGTCGCTACGCAACAATTCGCGCAGCAACACCGCGTCGGGCAGGTTGTCCTCGACCAGGAGTATTTTCATGCCGGTAACGTCAGGATTGCGCCGTGTTCGGAGGCATTACTGCAGGCTATTTTCATGCAAGGGACGGTTACCCTGTATCAATTCGGCGAAAGCGCTCGGCGGCAGGGGAGGGCTGTACAAATAGCCCTGGGCGTCGTCGCAGGCGATGCGTTTGACCGTGTCCAGGTGGGCGGACGTTTCCACGCCTTCCGCCAAGCCCTTGATGTGGAAAATATGGGCCACTTCGATGGCGGCCTTGGCGATGGCCGCGCCGCTGGCGTTGTGGCTGGCGTCCTGGATCAAGGAACGGTCGATTTTTATGGCGTGGATGGGGAACTTCATCAGGGACTTGAAGGAAACCACGCCGCTACCGAAGTTGTCCAGGGTGAGCTTGACGCCGAGCCGGTTCAGGCTGTCCAGCGTCCGCACGGAATGCTCTTCGTTTTCGCGCAGCAAATCCTCGGTGAACTCCAGCTCCAATAGGCTGCCGCGCATCGCTGTCCGCTCCAGGGCGGCGGCGACGCTGTCGACGAAATCGCGCTGGCGGAACTGGCGCGGCGAGATGTTCACCGACACGGCGAGCGGCGGTAATCCCATTTTTTGCCAGGCGGTGTTTTGCTCGCAGGCGCTGCGCAATATCCATGCGCCGACGGGCACGATCAGCCCGGTTTCCTCCAAAGCGTCCATAAAACGCGCCGGCATCAGCAGCCCTTCTTGCGGGTGCTGCCAGCGCAGCAGCGCTTCCATGCCGATGACCGTGCCGCTGCGGATGTCCACTTCCGGCTGATAGTGCAGGACGAATTCGCCTTGCTCGAAGGCCTCGCCCAGGCGCCGGGCGTAGTCCGCGTAACCTTGCGTTTTGGCGGCCAATTCCTTGGAGAAGAAGCGGAAGCAGCTGTCGTTGGGGGCGGCTGCCTTGGCTTGGTACATGGCGGCGTCCGCGGCGCGCACCAGGGAAGCGGCGTCGTCGCTGTCGTCGGGAAACAGGGCGACGCCCAGGCTGGCATGGGTGACGAGGTGCGCGCTTTCCAGCGTGAACGGCTCGGACAGCGCGCCCAGGATTTTCTGCGCGATGGGTAGGATGTCTTCGGGGCCGGACACGTCGTCCAGCAGGACGGTGAATTCGTCTCCGCCGAGGCGCGCCACGCAGTCGCTGGCCCGCACGCAGTCGGTGAGCCTTTGGCTGACGCCTTGCAACAGCAAGTCGCCCACCTGGTGGCCCAGGGAGTCGTTGATGGCCTTGAATCCGGTCAGGTCGAGGAACATCAGCACCGCGCGCTTGCCGGAGCGGCGCGCCGCGTTGATGGAGCGCTGCAGGCGGTCGTAGAACAATTTGCGGTTCGCCAGGCCGGTGAGGGCGTCGTGGTGGGCGAGGTGGTGCAGCTGTTCCGCCATGCGCTTGCGTTCGATGGCGTAGCTGAGGGAGCGGCGCAGCAGCAGGCCGTTGATGCTGCCTTTCACCAGAAAATCCTGGGCGCCCAGCTGTACCGAGCGGATCGCCAGCCCTTCGTCCTCCTCGCTGCTCAACACGACGATGGGGATGCCGGGGGCCATGGTGTGGATGCGGGTCAGCGTGTTCAGCCCTTCGCCGTCCGGCAGCTTGAGGTCCAGCAATATGGCCGCGACGTCGTGCCGTTCCAGCTGGTCGTGCGCCGAGCCGAGGGAATTGGCGCGCACCAATTGGAAATGGCATTGCTTGTCGTCGACGAGAAGTTCCTCTACCAGCCGGGCGTCGCCCGGATTGTCTTCGACCAACAAAAGTTTCGCGGGAGCGTCTTGCATGGGTTAGTCGTCCACTTCGGAGGGCAGTTTGACGATGGTCAACCAGAAGGTCTCGATGGACTGCACGACCCGGACGAACTGGTCCAAGTCCATCGGCTTGGAGACGTAGCAATTGACGTGCAGGTCGTAGCTTTTGATGATGTCTTGTTCCGCCTCGGAGGACGTGATGACGACTACCGGGATGCGCTTGAGGGAGGGATCCGCCTTGATTTCCGCCAGCACTTCGCGGCCGTCCTTCTTCGGCAGGTTGAGGTCCAGCAGGATCACGTCCGGGCGGGGCGCGTCGGCGTATTTGCCTTCCCGTCGCAGGAACGCCAGCGCTTCCTGGCCGTCGCCGACGATGTTCAGGTTGTTGCGCACCTTGCTTTCGTACAGGGCTTCCTGGGTCAGGCGCACGTCGCCCGGATTGTCCTCGACTAACAGGAATTCGGCCGGCCGGCCTACGGTTTCCATGGTCATAAACTCCTCTCCTGCGATGCGGTGTTCGGTAGGGTGAAACAAAAGGCTGCGCCTTGTCCCGGTTCCGATTCTACCCAGATGCGGCCGCCGTGGCGTTCCACGATTTTTTTGCAGATGGCGAGGCCGATCCCCGTGCCCGGATATTGTTCCTTGGTGTGCAGGCGCTGGAATATGACGAAAATCCGTTCGGCGAATTCGGGCGCCAAGCCGATGCCGTTGTCCCTCACCTCGAATCGCCAGGCTTTCTCTTCCGGCGTCACCGTCAGTTGCACGCGCGGCGCTGCGTCGCCGCGGAACTTGATGGCGTTGCCGATCAGGTTTTGCAGCAGCTGGGTCAGCTGCGAGGCGTCTCCTGTGACGGTGGGCAAGGTGTCGCACACGATTTCAGCGCCGCTTTCCTCGATGACCAAGCGCAGATTGGCCAGCGCCCGTTGCAGCGAAACGTTGGCGTCGATGGGCTCCAAGGATTTGCCGTGGGTGCCGACCCGCGAATAGGCCAGCAAATCGTTGATGAGGCGCTGCATGCGCGTTGCGCCGTCCACCGCGAAACCGATGAACTCGTCGGCGTCGGCGTCCAGCTTTCCCTTGTAGCGGCGCGACAGCAGCTGGGTGAAGCTGGCGACCATGCGCAGCGGCTCCTGCAAGTCATGGGAGGCGACGTAGGCGAATTGCTCCAGTTCCTTGTTGGAGCGGGCCAATTCGTCGGTGCGTTCCTGCAGGGCCTCCTGAGCGTTGCGGTATTCGGTGATGTCGGAAAATTCCACCACGAAGTGCGTGGTGGCGCCGGCTTCGTCCTTGACGCCGCTGATGTTGACCCAGGCCGGGAAACGATGGCCGTCGCACCCTTGAAACTGCGCTTCTCCCTGCCAGATGCCGCTGGCTTTCGCATCCGTCCAGTGTTCGGCGAAGTCCCCTTGCTCCTGCGCGGAGAGTAGCAGCTGCACGGATTTTCCCATCAGCTCTTGCGGTTGATAGCCGGCGATGGCTGCTACTTTGTGATTGGCGTGCAGGATGCGGCCTTGGGTGTCGGTGATCAGCACCCCTTCGATATTGCTTTCGAACACCTGCGCGAACAGGCGCAACATTTCGTGATCGGCGTGGAAATAGGCGTTGATGGCCAGTTCGATGTCGAACAAGATGGTTTTCATCAGGGCCAGCATGGCGGCCATGCTGGCTTCGGCGTCCTGTTCCAGCGCTTGGCAAATTTCCGGCAGCATCCAGGTCAGGTACTGTCCGTAGGCGCCGACGTACCACTGCGGCTTGAGGCCGATTTGCTGGTGGGCCAAGCCGATTTTCAAGCGCTCCGTGGCGTAGGCCAGGCCGTATTCGCCCGCGGTGAGGCTGTCGAAATAGGCTTCCTGCTTTTGTTTCAGGCGCTGCACCAGGGCCGGATCGGCCAGCATGGCGCGGGTTTCCTCGAAAGTGTGCAGATGGGCGTAGAAGCTGTCGACGAAAGGGCCGTGCCGGCCTTTGAGGTGGTCGTGGACCCGCCGCAGCACGGAGGCTTCGGCCGGGCCGAAATGCAGAAAGGCATGGCGGCGGGCGATTTCTTCTTCGCTGATGCCCATGGCCGCCGCCAGGTCGGCGTTGTCGTTGGTGAGTTTGTTCATGCCTGCGTCGTGAGCGGCTCCGGCCGTTCGCTGTTGTCGTTGTGCCGCAAAGGGATGTCGGGCGGCCTTATGCCGCGCTTTTTCGCCGATTTTCTTCGGGCTATTAGATGATGTTGGTTGATGTTGCGCAACATCAAAATCCCCACCCCGCCGCTGGGGTTGCCCGGCGGCTGGCGGGGAATGGGCCCGGGCGAAGCGCCGGGCGCGGAACGGCGTTCGCGTCAGGCGGCCAGGCGGCAATCGGCGCGCTGTTTGGCGGTGCGCCAGTCGCGCCAGTCTTCGCGGTAAACCAGGAACAGGAACACGCCCATGATCAGCAGCAGGCAACCCGCCTTGAGGCGGAACAGGAAGTGCAAATAGGCCAGGAGATCGGGATGGTGCAGCAAATAGGCGTTGACCGCGTCAAAGAAGTTTTGCATGACGGTATCCTCGCGGGGTGGCGGCGGTGTGCCGAGTTCGGATTATAGCCAAAGCGGGGCGCGGCGCATGGGGCGCGGCTTAGGTATGCCTTTGCGGCGGTGGTAAACTATGCGCATTAGAACGGGTGTGCTTGGCGTGTCGCGGCGCGCCGCTTTGGCGGCATGGCGAGGCTTCGCACAGCCGGTTTCAGTCCTACGGAGAGTCAATGAAGCGTAAATATTTCGGTACCGACGGCATTCGCGGCAAAGTGGGCGAGTCGCCCATCACCGCCGACTTCGTGTTGAAGTTGGGTTGGGCCGCCGGCCGGGTGTTGGCCGTGGACGGCTATTCCCACGTCATCGTGGGCAAGGACACGCGCATTTCCGGCTACATGTTCGAGTCGGCGCTGGAGGCCGGTTTGGCGGCGGCGGGGGTCAATATCCAGTTGCTGGGCCCCATGCCGACGCCGGCCATCGCTTATTTGACGCGCACCTTCCGCGCCCAGGCCGGCATCGTCATCAGCGCTTCGCACAATCCCTATTACGACAACGGCATCAAGTTTTTCTCGTCCGAGGGCACCAAGCTGCCGGACGAGGTGGAGATGCGCATCGAGGCCCAGTTGGATCAACCCATGAACACCGTGGAATCCTTGCAACTGGGTAAGGCCTCCCGCATTCCCGACGCGGCGGGCCGTTACATCGAGTTTTGCAAGAGTACCATCGCTTCTCGCCTGGATTTTTCCGGTACGCGCATCGTGGTGGACTGCGCCAACGGCGCCACCTACCATGTGGCGCCGCACGTGCTGGAGGAGATCGGCGCCACCGTGGTGCGCATCGGCGTGAGCCCCAACGGCGTCAACATCAACGACGGTTATGGGTCGACCCATCCGGAAAAGCTGCGCCAGGCGGTGCTGGAGCACGGCGCGGATTTGGGCATCGCTTTCGACGGCGACGGCGACCGCTTGATCATGGTCGACCATAAAGGCGAGTTGGTGGACGGCGACGAGCTGCTTTACATCATCGCCGTGCTGGGCCAGGAGGAGGGCACGGTGCGCGACTCGGTGGTCGGCACGGTCATGAGCAATCTCGGCCTGGAACAGGCCCTGGGGCGCCGCGGCCTGGCCCTGCACCGTTCGGCGGTAGGCGACCGTTACGTGATGGAAGCCATGCTCAAGCACGGCGCGGTGGTGGGCGGCGAAACCTCCGGCCACCTCATTTGCCTGGACAAAACCACCACCGGCGACGGCATCGTCGCCGCCTTGCAGGTGCTGGCGGCCTTGGCCCGCTCCGGGCAGACCTTGCACGATTTGAAAAAAGGCATGGAAAAGTACCCGCAGACCCTGCTCAACGTGCGCATCAAGCAACGGGTGGACCTGGACGGCTTGGACACGTTCCAGCGGGTGCGGCGCGAAGTGGAGAAAGAGTTGGCCGACCGGGGCCGCATCCTCATCCGCCCGTCCGGCACCGAGCCGTTGATCCGCATCATGGTGGAAGGCCGCGACGGCGGCCAGGTGGAGCAATGGGCGCAGCGGATGGCGGACGCCCTGGTTGAGTCTCTGCCGGCATGACGGCCCTGTCGACGGCGAGGAGGAGCGCTTGATGGATGTTTATGGCTTGCTGCGGCCGGCTTTGTTCCGTTTGCAGCCGGAAACCGCCCACGAGTTGACTTTGCGCTGCCTGCGCTGGCTGGAGCGGTCCGGCATGGCCGGCTTGGTGGCCGGAGGGCGGGTGGACGATCCGGTCGACGTGATGGGGCTGCGTTTTCCCAATCGGGTCGGCTTGGCGGCCGGATTGGACAAGAACGGCGAATGCATCGACGGCTTGGCGGCATTGGGCTTCGGTTTCCTGGAAATCGGCACGGTTACGCCCCGGCCCCAGCCGGGCAATCCCCAACCGCGTTTGTTCCGGGTTGTGGAGGCGGAGGCCATCGTCAACCGCATGGGCTTCAACAACCACGGCGTCGAGCATCTGCTGCGCCAGGTGCAGGCCAGCCGCTATCGGGGGATACTCGGGATCAACCTGGGCAAGAATTTCGACACGCCGTTGGAGCGGGCGGCGGACGATTATTTGGCCGGCCTGCGTCAGGTATACGTCCATGCCGGATACGTGACGGTGAATATTTCCTCTCCCAATACCAAGGATCTAAGGCGTTTGCAGGGGGAGAACGAATTGCGGGCGCTGCTGGGGGCACTGAAGGCGGAGCAGGGCGCCCTGGCCCGCACCGTCGGGCGGTATGTGCCGCTGGTGGTGAAAATCGCGCCGGATTTGTCGGAGGGCGAGGTGGAGGCCATCGGCGGCTTGCTGCGGGAGTTGGGCATCGACGGCGTCATCGCCACCAACACCACGGTGGGGCGCGAAGGCGTGGCCGGTTTGCGCCACGGCGACGAGACTGGCGGCTTGAGCGGCGCGCCGTTGACCGCCAAATCGACGGCCGTGGTGCGGCGCCTGGCGGCTTGTACCGGGGGGCGGCTGCCGATCATCGCCGCCGGCGGCATCATGAACGGCCGCCACGCGCTGGAAAAATTGGAGGCCGGTGCCGCCTTGGTGCAGCTATACAGCGGCTTGATTTATCGAGGGCCGGCGTTGGTGGCGGAAGTGGCCGAGGCTTTGCGCCAAGCGCGCAGGACGTGACGGAATTTTGGCGCGTCCGGCCGCCGGTGCCTGCTTTTCGGTCTGCGGCGGCCTTGCGCGGCTTTATCCGACTGGATTGGCTTGAATGTTGTATAAACGAAATCTAAGACCGGGAGACGTTTAATTATGGCCGAAGCAGATAAAGGCGATTTGGACCTGGGGAAGGGCAAAGAGGACAAGCCATCCAAAGTTTTACTGTATGTCGTCATCGCCTTGATCGTGATCGTGCTGGGCATGGGCGGCGTGCTGTTGTACGTGACGGGGGTGATCAAGCTGGGTTCCGGTGGCGAATCCGAAGAACATGCCGAAGCGGAAGCCCCGCCCCCGCCGCGCGAGCCCCTCTATCTGCCGCTGGATCGGGATATGGTCGTGAATTTGCCGCCGGGCAGCGAAGCGCGCCTGTTGCAGGTGGGCGTCACCGTGCTGGCTTACGATCCTCGGGTGGCGGATGTGCTGAAAAAGCACATGCCCATGCTGCGCAACAATCTCGGCGTGTTGTTGGCCGGGCAAAATCCCGCCGAACTGAAAAAAACCGAGGGCAAGCAGGCCTTGCAAGCCAAGGTGCTGGAGGAGGTGAACAAGGTGATCCAGCAGCAATTGCCCGACGCGGCGGCGGAGCAAGTGTTTTTCACCAGCTTTATCTTGCAATAAAGAAGATAGAACCACCATGGCGGTTACCGACCTTTTAACCCAGGAAGAAATCGACGCCCTGCTGCATGGCGTCGACGACGGCGCCATCGATACCGAAGGGGATCTGGACGACGTCGGCGCCCGCAGCTACGACTTCACCAGCCAGGACCGCATCGTGCGCGGGCGCATGCCCACGCTAGAAATGATCAACGAGCGGTTTGTGCGTAATTTCCGCCTCAGCTTGTTCAATTTCCTGCGCCGCTCGGCGGAAATCGCCGTGTCCGGCATCCAGTTGGTGAAGTTCTCTGAGTACGTGCATAGCTTGTTCGTGCCCACCAACCTCAACCTGATCCGCATCCACCCCCTGCGCGGCCGAGCCCTGCTGGTGCTGAGCCCGCGTTTGGTGTTTACCGCGGTGGACAACTTTTTCGGGGGCGGCGGACAGTTTTACAATAAGATCGAAGGCCGCGAATTCACGCCGACGGAGATGCGAGTGATCCGCATCCTGGTGGACTTGATCTTCAAGGACATGGTGGAGGCGTGGTCGCCGGTGCTCGACGTGGAATTCGAGTACCTGAATTCGGAAGTGAATCCCCAATTCGCCAATATCGTGACCCCGACGGAAGTCGTGGTGGTGTCGACCATCCATATCGAGTTGGAAGGCGGCGGCGGCGATTTGCACGTCACCATGCCTTATTCCATGGTGGAGCCCATCCGGGAGTTGCTCGACGCCGGTATTCAAAGCGACCGCGGCGATACCGACGATCGTTGGCGGGTGAGCCTTGAGCGGGAAGTCAATGACGCCGAGGTCGAAGTGCACGCCACTTTGGCGCGGGTGGCGTTGACCGTGCAGGAAATGCTGGAGCTCAAGGCGGGAGACGTCATTCCTTTCGAAATGCCTGAGCGGATCCATTTGATCGCCGAGGACATTCCCGTCTTCGCGGGGCATATGTGCGTTTCCCAGGGATATTATGGCTTTCAGGTGGATGAAAAAATCACCCGGGCGGTGGGCGATGCCGACCGACTCAAACTTAGAAAAAGTTAAAGGGAGCGGATTAGGCCATGAGCGAACTTGAAGATGAACCGATAGATACCGCGGGTATCGCCGACGATTGGGCGGCCGCGCTGACCGCGCAGCAGGGCGTGGCCGCCGATATGGCGGCCCAGGCGGACGCGGCCTTCACCGTGGATGACCAGCCTTTGCCGCCGGGCAGCGGCTTGTCGTTGCCGAAGAACGACGTCAACCTGGACGTTATTCTGGACGTGCCGGTGACCATCGCCATGGAAATCGGCCGAAGCAAAATCAGCATTCGCAACCTGCTGCAGTTGAACCAGGGGTCCGTGGTGGAACTGGATCGCTTGGCGGGTGAGCCTCTCGACGTGTTCGTCAACAGCTGCCTGATCGCCCACGGCGAAGTGGTGGTGGTCAACGACAAATTCGGCATACGCCTGACCGACGTGATCAGCCCCACGGAGCGGATTAAGAAACTCAAATGATGGATTCGATGCCGGGCCATGGCCGCCTTGCGCCTCGGTCGTTGGGGGGGCGACGCTATCCCGGCGCGGCTGCGTCGTGGGGAGCGATTGCGCTCGTTTGCCCTTTTGCCGCGCTGGCGACGGAAGGCGCGCCGGCTTCGGCGGCGCCTCGCCTGGCGCCCGTGGTGGGTTGGGCGCAATGGCTGTTCGCCCTGTTGTTGGTGTTTGGCGCGCTGGCGGTGTTTTTTTGGCTGCTGCGCCGGTTCGGCGCAGGCGTCGGGGTTGCCAGCCGCCAACTCAAGGTGCTCGGCGGCGTATCGCTGGGAACCCGCGAGAGAGTGGTCGTGGTGCAAGCCGGCGGCAAGCAACTGGTGCTGGGCGTGAGCCCCGGGCGTGTCGAAACGTTATGCGTGTTGGAGGGGGAGGATCGTATGCAAGCCGAGCCGCAGCAAGCCTCGGGCGGCCCCGGGAACGGCGAGGGGGAATTTGCGCGCCACCTCAGCGGTTGGCTGAGCCGCAAGCAGGTCCAACCATGAGCCGCGGCTTGGTTCTGCTGCTGGTTTTGTCGGCGTTCGCGTCGGAGCTGTGGGCCGCGCCGGGCATTCCCGCCATGAGCGTGACCGCCAACGGCCAGGGGGGGCAGGATTATTCGGTCACCATCCAAATCCTGGCCTTGATGACGGCGCTAACCGTGTTGCCGTCGATTTTGCTGTCCATGACTTCGTTCGTGCGCATCGTCATCGTGCTTTCGCTGTTGCGGCAAGCCATGGGGACGGGGCAGACGCCGGGCAACCAGGTTTTGATCGGCATTGCCTTGTTGTTGACGCTGTTCATCATGTTGCCGGTGTTCGAGCGCATCAACATCGACGCCGTGCAGCCCTATATGCAGGAGCGCATTACCGCGCCGGTGGCGCTGGAGAAGGCCGCCGTGCCCATACGCGAGTTCATGTTGCGCCAGACTCGCGATGCGGACATCGACATGTTTCTGCGCATTTCCAACGGCAAGGATGTGGACGGCCCGGAGCAGCTGCCGTTCACGGTGTTGGTGTCCGCCTATGTCACCAGCGAGTTGAAGACCGCTTTCCAGATCAGCTTTATGTTGTTTCTGCCGTTTCTCATCATCGACTTGGTGGTGGCCAGCGTGCTCATGTCCATGGGTATGATGATGTTGTCGCCGGTGATGGTTTCCTTGCCCTGCAAACTGATGTTGTTTGTGCTGGTGGACGGCTGGTCGCTGATTATGGAAACCTTGGCGGCTAGTTTCTACGTAACGTGAGGCGGCGATGACCCCGGATACGGTAACGGAATTGGGGCGGCAGGCGTTGTGGGTCGCCTTGATCGTGACGACGCCGATTTTGTTGACTGCCCTGGTGGTCGGTTTGATCATCGCCATTTTCCAGGCGGCCACTTCCATCAACGAGCAGACCCTGACATTCGTACCAAAACTGCTGGTGATCGGCGCGGTCATGGTGCTGGCCGGGCCCTGGTTGATCACCACGCTGATGGATTACACGCGCGATCTGATTCGCAGCATCCCGAGCTTGATCGGTTGACGCCGCTGGATTGAGCGCCGTGCATTACAGTGAAGCGCAGATGCTGGAGTGGGTCGGGCGGTTTATGTGGCCGTTGCTGCGCGTCGGGTCTTTGTTCATCAGTTTGCCGGTGTTTACCAGCCATGGGGTGCCGGCCAGGGCGCGTTTGATCCTGGCGGTGGTCATCAGCCTGGCATTGGCGCCGGCCGTGCCGACGCCGCCCGCCATCGCCTTATTCAGCTTGGAAGGTTTCGCCACCGTGGCGCAACAGTTGTTCATCGGCGTGTTGACCGGCTACATCCTGCAATTGGTCTACGCCACCACGGTGTACGGCGGCAATATCGTGTCCTTGAGCATGGGGCTGGGCTTCGCTTCGTTGATCGATCCCCAGACCGGCGTGCAAGTGCCGGTGGTGGCGCAAATTTATTTGATTTTGACGACCCTGATTTTTCTCGGGACAGACGGCCATTTGCTGCTGATTGAAATGCTGGCGGACAGTTTTCAGACGATTCCCGTAGGGGTTGACGGCATCGGCTTGCCGGCTTTGAAAGCCTTGTTGGCCTGGTCCAGCCTGGTGTTTAGTGGCGGCATCCTGATGGCTTTGCCCATCATGAGCGTGCTGTTGTTCATCACCATCGGCATGGGGGTGGCCACTCGCGCGGCGCCGCAGCTGAGTATTTTTTCCGTCGGATTTCCCCTTACCATCGGCGCGGGCTTGTTTTTGCTGTGGTCCTTGATTCCGGAAGCGGTGCAGAATGCCGCGCGATTGCTGCGCGAGGCTTACGGCTTGGTGCGTTCGTTTTTGCTGGTGTAGTGGCGCGCCATGGCCGAGAGCGATAAGGAAGACCGTACAGAAGAGGCCACAGGCCGAAGGCTTCAGCAGGCCCACGACCGGGGCCAGATTCCGCGCTCCCGCGAGTTGAACACCGCGGCGATGCTGGTCGCCGCTTCCTTTGTCCTGTGGTCTTTCGGCGGCCATTTCGCGCAAGGCATGGCGCGCATGATGGAGGAGTCGTTCCGCGTGAGCCGGGAGGAGGCGTTTTATCCCGACGCCATGGTGCGCCACTTCGCCGATGCCGTGTGGGAAATGGTCAAGCTATTCGGGCCTTTGCTGGCCTTGACTGTGGTGGTGGCGTTGGCGTCGCCTATCGGCCTGGGCGGATGGAATTTCAGCACCGAGGCCATCGAGCCCAAGTTCAGCAAGATCAATCCCTGGAACGGCCTGAAGCGTTTGTTCGGCATGCAGGGCTTGATCGAACTGGTCAAATCGGTGTTCAAAGTGCTCCTGATCGGCATCGTCTCGTGGCGGTTGCTGCGCCATTATTGGGACAAGATGCTGGGGCTGGGCGATCTGCCTTTGATGTCGGCGTTGGCGACTTCCACCGATATGCTCGGGTTCTCATTGTTGGTTCTATCGCTGTCGCTGGTGTTGATCGCCGCCGTGGACGTGCCGGTGCAGCTATGGACCTATAAGCGCGATCTGCGTATGACCAAGCAGGAGGTCAAGGACGAATCCAAGGAAACGGAAGGAAGTCCGCAGGTAAAGCAGAAAATACGCCAAATGCAGATGGAGTTTGCCGTGCGGCGCATGATGGAGGCGGTGCCGAAGGCGGATGTGGTCGTGACCAACCCCACCCATTACGCTGTGGCTCTCCAGTATCAGCAAGGCGGCGTCGCCGCCGCGCCGCGGGTGGTGGCCAAGGGCGCCGATTTGGTGGCGGCGCAGATTCGCAATGCCGCTGCCGGCGCCGGCGTGCCCTTGCTGCCGGCGCCGCCGTTGGCCAGGGCGCTGTATTATTCCACCGAACTGGACCAGGAAATCCCGACCGGTTTGTATATGGCGGTGGCGCAGGTGCTGGCCTACGTCTACCAGTTGCGGGCGGCTCGCCAAACCGGGGCCGTCCCGCCGCCGGAGCCTCGCGATTTGCCGATCCCTCCGGATTTGGCCCATGATTAGCGGGCCGCCGGCTGTCCGTCAACCCATTGAACGTTTATCCCGTTAAGTCATGCAAGCAACCGCAATCATTGCAAAGTTAAGAGGCGTCGGGAGCCTGGGGCTGGGCGCGCCGCTGCTCATCATGCTGATGCTGATGATGCTGACGTTGCCTTTGCCGGCGTTCCTGCTGGATTTGCTGTTCACTTTCAATATCGCGCTGTCGCTGATCATCCTGCTGGTGGCGATTTACACCCTGCGCCCGCTGGATTTCGTTATTTTCCCGTCCGTGCTGCTGGTGGCGACCTTGTTGCGGCTCGGATTGAACGTCGCGTCCACCCGTGTGGTGTTGCTCAAAGGCCACGAGGGTGGGGACGCCGCCGGCAAGGTGATCGAGGCCTTCGGCGACTTCGTGGTGGGCGGCAACTATGCGGTCGGCATCGTGGCGTTCGCCATTCTGACCATCATCAATTTTGTCGTGGTGACCAAGGGTGCCGGCCGCGTGGCCGAGGTGAGCGCTCGTTTTACCTTGGACGCCATGCCCGGCAAGCAGATGGCGATCGACGCGGACCTTAACGCCGGCCTCATCAACCAGGATGAGGCCCGCGCTCGCCGTAAGGAAGTGTCCATGGAAGCGGATTTCTACGGCTCCATGGACGGTGCCAGCAAGTTCGTGCGCGGCGACGCCGTCGCCGGCATCCTGATCCTTTTCATCAACATGATCGGCGGCGCCATCGTCGGCGTATTGCAGCACCACATGGGCTTCGCCGAGGCGGCGCAAACCTACACCCTGCTCGCCATCGGCGACGGTTTGGTGGCGCAGATTCCGTCGCTGCTGTTGTCCATCGGCGCGGCCATGCTGGTGACGCGCGTGCCGACCGCCACCGGCGATATCGGTTCGCAATTCGCCGCCCAATTTTTGGAGGATCCGAAGCCCTTGTACATCACCGCCGGGGTGGTGGGGCTGCTGGGCATTATTCCCGGCATGCCCAACGTACCGTTTCTCTTGTTGGCGGGAGGGATGGCTTGGGGCGGGTACACCATCGTGCAACGTCAGAAGCAGATTCGCGCCCAAGCGCAGGCCAAGCCGGTTCCCGTGGCGCCGACCGGAGAGGTCAAGGAGCTTGGGTGGGACGACGTGGCGCCGGTGGACATGATCGGTTTGGAAATCGGCTACCGCCTGATTCCGTTGGTGGACAAAAACCAGGGCGGCCAGCTGATGCAGCGGATCAAAGGGGTGCGCAAAAAGCTTTCCCAGGATTTGGGCTTCCTCATCCCTTCCGTGCACATTCGCGACAATCTCGACTTGAAGCCCAACGCTTACCGCATTTCGTTGCTTGGCGTGACGGTGGGGGAGGCCGAGGTGTTTCCCGAGCGGGTGATGGCGATCAACCCGGGGCGCGTGTTCGGTCCCTTGAGCGGCACGGTGACCACAGATCCGGCCTTCGGCCTGGAAGCCGTGTGGGTGGACGCCAACCAGCGTGACCAAGCGCAAAGCCTGGGGTATACGGTGGTTGATCCCGGTACCGTGATCGCCACTCACCTTAGCCATATTTTGCAAACTCAGGGCCATCAGCTCTTGGGGCACGACGAGGTTCAACAGCTGTTGGATGGTTTGGCCAAAACGGCGCCGAAACTGGTGGAGAGCCTGGTGCCCAAGACGTTGCCTCTCAGCGTGCTGGTCAAGGTGCTGCAAAACGTGCTGCAAGAGGGGATTCCTATCCGGGACATCCGCAGCATCGCCGAAACCTTGGCGGATTACGGCTCCCGCAGTCAGGATCCCGTCGCGTTGACGGCCGCCGTGCGGGCCTCGCTGGGGCGCTTGATCGTGCAAAACCTGTGCGGCAGCCAAAAAGACATCGCCGCCATTACATTCGATTCAGAGCTGGAACAGTTATTGCTTAAGATTGTCCAGGGCACCGGGGGGGATGGCGTCGGCATCGAGCCCGGTTTGGCCGAGCAGATGCAAAAGGCGTTGGAACAGCATGCGCAGCGGCTGGAAATGGAAGGCCGTCCGCCCTTGCTGCTGGTGTCCGCGCCGATACGGCAATGGCTGGCGCGTTTCGTCCGGCAAAGCATTCCCGGATTGCACGTGTTGGCATACAACGAAATTCCGGAAGACAGGCAAATCAAAGTGGTCGCGGCCATAGGCAAACGCGGTTGAGTGCGGGGTATAGGGGATGAAGATCAAAAGATATTTTGCGCCGGATATCCGTCAGGCCATGCGGATGGTGCGGGACGAGCAGGGGCCGGACGCGGTTATCCTGTCGAACCGCCGCGTGGAGGGTGGCGTCGAAATCGTCGCGGCGTTGGATTTCGACGAGCAGGCTCTGCGGGATAAGTTGGAGGACGCGGAGGCGGCGGAGTCCGTGGAGGTGGCCATGTCCGCTCCGGCTCCCCAAGTCTCGGCGCCGGTTTTGTCCTCCGCGGTGGCGGACGAGCCGCCGTTGCGCGCCACCCGGCCGACTCCGCGGGGCGAGCAGCGGCCCGAGGCCCCCAGGCCGCGTTCGCGTTTGGAGCCTTCCACCAGCACCGTTGGTTTGTTGGCGCGGCTGCGGGGCGCGACGCCTGCGCCTGCGCGAGCCACCCCTTCTGTGGGGGGCGGCCACAATACGGAGACGGTTCCGGCCACCGTTAAGGCGTCCAGGCCAGCGCCGAACGCCCATTTCCGTTCGGCCGGTGAGGACGCGTCCGCCGCCAGTCGTTTTTCCCACGAGCCGCAACCGGCGCCAGCGGCCGGCGCCAACGCCGAAGTGTTGGCCGTGCTGCAACAGGAGTTGCGCCGCTTGGGCAAGGTGGTGGACATGCGCTTGATGGAGGCCGGTTGGCAAGCCGCTTCCCGCGACAGCAACACCACCCGTTTGGATTTGTTGCGCGGTTTGTGCGACCGCGGTTTTGCGAAGGCGGTGGCGCTGAACATCGCCAATCGGCTATCCACCCTCACCGACAGCGAAGAGGCTTGGCGTCAGGCCAAAGACTTGTTGGTGCGGCAATTGCCGGTGGCGGACGATCAATTGTTGGAGTACGGCGGCATCGTCGCCCTGGTCGGGCCGACCGGTGTGGGAAAAACGACCACGATCGCCAAGCTGGCGGCCAAATTCAGGCTGAAGCATGGGCCTAGGCAGGTCGCCCTGGTGACGGTGGATAATTACCGAATCGCCGCCCACGATCATTTGTTCACCTACGGCCGGTTGCTTGACGTGCCGGTCGCCATCGCCAGCAACGCCGAGGAGCTGAGGCGCTCCCTGCAGGGCTTCCTCGACAAAAAGCTCACCCTGATCGATACCGCCGGCATGGGGCAGCACGACGCCCGCTTGGCCGAGCAGTTGTCCATGATCAAGGATTGCGTCATCCCCATTAAGCCCTATTTGGTGATGTCGGCCGCCAACCAATTGCGCGGCTTGGAAGCGGTCATCCGTTCTTTCGGCAGCTGCCAGCCCAAGGCCTGCATACTGACCAAAATGGACGAGGCGGCCCAGCCCGCGGCGGCCCTGTCGGTATTGATGCAGCATCGTTTGCCGTTGTCTTTCGTGGCCAATGGTCAGCAAGTGCCGGAAGACCTGCATGTGGCCCGGGCGGACGATTTGGTTCAGGGATGTTTCGACTCGGTCCACGAAGATGGCGACGGGACGGGTGGTTATGGTTTCGAAGATTGGATAGCCAATGGCGCTTCCTAGACAAGACCAGGCGGCGGGTCTGCGTAGAATGGCCCAATTGAAGCCGGTGCGGGCCCTGGCGGTAACCAGCGGTAAAGGCGGGGTAGGCAAAAGCAATATTTCCGTCAATTTGGCGATGGCGCTTTGCGCCCTGGGACGGCAAACCTTGTTGTTCGATGCGGACATGAGCTTGGCCAATGTGGACGTACTGCTGGGGCTGCAGCCGCGCTACAACCTCTCTCACGTGTTGAGCGGCGAGCGTACCCTCGAAGAGGTCTTGGTGGAGGCGCCGGGCGGTCTCAAGGTGATTCCGGCGTCGTCCGGCATTCAACGCATGTCGGATCTTTCCGTTACCGAGCAAGGGGGCATTATTCGTGCCTTCAGCGAATTCAACCAGGATTTCGATTACCTCATCGTCGACACGGCGGCGGGCACTTCGAACAGCGTGGTCAACTTTGTCCGCGCGTGTCAGGACATCATCGTCGTATTGTGCGACGAACCCACGTCGTTGACCGACGCCTACGCCTTCATCAAGCTGTTAAGCCGGGATTACGGTATTTACCGGTTCCAGATTGTGGCCAACATGGTACAGAATGCCCAACAGGCCCAAGCCTTATTTGATAAATTATGCAGAGGTGCGGACCGCTATTTGGACGTGGCGTTGGCGTTTCTCGGTTTCATACCCTACGACAATTGTTTGCGCCGGGCGGTGCAGCGGCAGTCCGCGGTGTTGCAGGCGTTTCCGCAAAGCGCCGCGTCGCACGCGTTCCATCAGTTGGCGCAGCGGGTGGACAACATGCCTATGGGGATGGAAAACGGCGGGCAGTTGGCGTTTTTCGTCGAGCGTCTGATTCAGTCCGGCTTGGGTCATGCAAACCCGGTGTTATGAGCGGGATTGACCGCTATGCGGCGATGCAGTCGCTTGATATGGATGCGCTGGTTCAGCAGCACGCTCCGTTGGTAAAGCGTATTGCTTACCACCTGATTCAGCGGCTGCCGCCCAACGTCCAGGTGGATGATTTGATCCAGGCGGGCATGTTGGGCCTGTTGGAAGCGGGGCGCCTATACGATCATAGCCAGGGCGCCAGCTTCGAGACCTACGCTGGAATTCGCATCCGCGGCGCCATGCTGGACGAGGTGCGGCGCGCCGACTGGGCTCCCCGTTCCGTGCATCGCAAATACCGCCAAGTGGCGGAGGCGATTCAGGCGGTGGAGGCGGCGGCGGGACGGGAGGCGCGCGACAGCGAAGTGGCCGAGCGGATGGGAATCAGCTTGGCGGAGTATCACCAAATTTTGCAGGATGGCGTTGCCTGCCGCATTTTCAGCATCGAGGAAATGATGGAGGCGGGCAACCAGCAATGGGACGACTCCGCCGGCGTGGACGGTGGTCCGGAGCAGGTTTTGGAGCAGGAGAAGTTCCAGGCCGCTTTGGCGGCATCCATCGATGCCCTGCCGGACAGGGAGAAATTGGTGGTGGCGCTGTATTACGACGAGGAACTCAATCTCAAGGAGATCGGCGAGGTCTTGGGCGTGAGCGAATCTCGGGTATGCCAGATTCATAGTCAAGCCATGCTGCGATTGCGTACGCGCATGCAAGACTGGAGGGCAGTCGGGGCGGCGGGGAAGGGCGAGCGAAGCGGCGCGGCCTAACGCGGGTGGCGCGATATTTTTGGTTAAACAACTTCAGTTTGAGGTGGTGAACGTTGGACAAGAACATGAATATCCTGATCGTGGACGATTTTTCCACGATGCGGCGCATCATCAAAAATCTGCTGCGGGAACTCGGTTTCAACAACGTGGTGGAAGCGGACGACGGACAAACGGCGCTGCCCAAGTTGCATGGGGGCGGCATCGATTTCCTGGTAACCGACTGGAACATGCCCGGCATGAACGGGATCGATTTGTTGAAAGCGGTGCGGGCCGATCCCAAATTGGCAAATCTGCCGGTGCTGATGGTGACCGCTGAAGCCAAGCGGGAGCAAATCGTGGAAGCCGCGCAAGCAGGGGTGAACGGCTACATCATCAAACCGTTCACCGCGGCGACGCTGAAAGAGAAGCTCGACAAGATATTCGAGCGCATCGAGGCCGGCGGTTGATTCCCTGCAGGGGCAGATAATGACTGACAAACAAGAAGCCAACAGCATTCGAATCGAGCAGGCCCAGGCTCTCACCGTTGCGCTGCAAGCGAACGATCACGCCGAAGTGGAAAGGCTGATCGACGCGCTGGCGTCGGAGCGGGACAGCGCGTTGTTTCTGGAGCTGGGTAAGCTGACGCGCCAATTTCACGACGCCATGATGAGCTTTTCCCTGGATGATCGTGTGGTCAAATTGGCCGAGAAGGATATTCCCGACGCCAAGGAACGCTTGAACTACGTGATTACCATGACGGAACAGGCGGCGGACACCACGCTGAACGCAGTCGAGGAGGTCTTGCCCGTATCGGAGGCCATCGCCGCGCAGGTGGGCGATTTGGCGGTGCGCTGGGATAGGTTTTTGCAGCGGGACATGCCGTTCGAGGAGTTCAAGGAGTTTACCAAGGAAATCAGCGAGCACTTCTCCCATTCGCGCGAGGGACTGGCGCTGATTCAGGGAAAACTCAACGAAGTGCTGATGGCGCAAGGGTTCCAAGACCTTACCGGGCAAGTTATCAAGCGCGTGATCGAGCTGGTTCGGGAAGTCGAGGAAAACATGGTCGAACTGGTGCGGATTTCCGGCAAGCGTTATGTGCCGGAGGCGAAATTGTCCGAGCCGGCAGAGGAAGAGGAAGAGCATTTGCAAGGCACGGGACCGGTGGTGCCCGGCGTTGATGACCGTAAGGGCAATACGATGGCTTCGCAGGACGACGTAGACGACCTGTTGTCGAGTCTGGGTTTCTAAAAAAACATAAGCAAAGAGCAGGGCTATGGCCATCGACCTTGACGACGAAATTCTCCAAGATTTTCTTGTGGAGGCAGGAGAGATACTTGAGAAACTGGGCGAACAGTTGGTCGAGCTGGAACAGTCGCCCGGTGATTACGATTTGCTCAATGCGATTTTTCGCGGTTTTCACACGGTTAAGGGGGGGGCCGGTTTTCTTGCCGTCACGCCGTTAGTCGAGGTCTGCCATAGCGCGGAAGACGTGTTCAATGTGCTGCGCCAAGGCGACCGGCGCGTCACGCCGGCCCTAATGGATGTCGTGTTGCAGGTGTTGGACGTGGTCAACGTCATGTTCAACGATATCCGTTCCGGCGAGGATCCCGTTCCCGCCGATCAAGAGCTGTTGCATCGCTTGCACGCTTTCGCCGCTCCGGAAAGCGAAGACGAAGCCGTGGTCGAGGCGGAGGCCGTGGCGGAAGCCGGCCCGCTGGAACTGGAGGTCGCGGCGATGCTGGAGCCCGAGCCGCCCAGCGCACCGCCGCCTGCAGCGGGCGGAGGCAGCGACCTTATCACCGACGACGAATTCGAGGCCTTGTTGGACAGCCTGCATGGCGCCGCTCCAGCCGCCACAAGCGCAGGAACGGCGCAGCCGGCCAGCGGCGAGATTACCGAAGAGGAGTTCGAGGCGCTGCTGGACCAACTCCATGGCAAGCCCCCGGCGCTCGGCGGAAACGCCGAGCCCATCGCCCAAGTTCCCCGCGACGCGAAAGCGACCGAGACAGCCTCCGCCGCCCCGGTTTCTTCCGCCTCCGCTAGCGATGAAATCAGCGAAGACGAGTTCGAACGGCTGCTTGACGACCTGCACGGCAAGGGTAAGTTCGATCCAGCGAGCGTGGCGCCGGCCGTCGCTTCGCCGCCCCCTCCGCCTCCTCAGTCCGCCGACGCTGACACGAAGAAAACCGGCGGCGACGAGATCAACGAGGACGAATTCGAAGCGCTGCTGGATGAGTTGCACGGCAGGGGCAAATTCAGCGGCCTGCCCCCGTCGAATGGCGCCGCCGTCGAGCCGCCGGCGGCGAAACCGGCTGCCAGTCCGGCGCCGCCGCCCCCGGCTGCGCCCAAGCCAGCGCCGAAGCCCGTGCCCGCGGCATCGCCCAAGGCCGCGGAGCCGGACGACGACGGCGCCCGGGGTGGCTCCAAGCAACACGCCGTGGCCGAGACCACCGTGCGCGTGGACACCCAGCGTTTGGACGAAATCATGAATTTGGTCGGGGAGCTGGTGCTGGTGCGTAACCGCCTGCAGACCCTACAGGCGACCCTGAACGACGAGCAGACGTCCAAGGCGGTGGAAAACCTGGACGTGGTCACGGCCGACCTCCAGTTGTCGGTGATGAAAACCCGCATGCAGCCGATCAAGAAAGTGTTCGGCCGCTTCCCCCGCGTGGTGCGGGATTTGGCGCGCAGCTTGAAAAAGGAAGTCAATCTGGAGCTGCGCGGCGAGGAAACCGACCTGGACAAAAACTTGGTGGAGGCGCTGGCCGATCCTTTGGTGCATTTGGTGCGCAACGCCGTAGATCACGGCATCGAGATGCCGGAGGAGCGGGAAGAGGCCGGCAAGCGGCGCGAAGGCACGGTGATTCTGACCGCGTCCCAGGAAGGCAATCATATTCAGCTCACCATCGAGGATGACGGCAAGGGCATGAGCGCCGACGTGTTGCGGCGCAAAGCGGTGGAAAAAGGCCTGATGGACGAGGAGGCCGCCGCGCGCATGGACAACCGCGAATGCTTCAATTTGATCTTCATGCCCGGCTTTTCCACCAAAACGGAAATTTCCGATATTTCCGGCCGCGGTGTCGGCATGGACGTGGTGAAAACCCGCATCGTCCAGATGAACGGCACGGTGGAGGTGGAGTCGGCGCCGGGCGTAGGCAGCCGCATCATCATCAAGTTGCCGCTCACGCTGGCGATCATGCCGACCCTGATGGTCAAGCTGTCCAGGCAAGCATTCGCCTTGCCGTTGGCCAGCGTGGTCGAAATCCTGGATTTGGACTTAACAAAAACCAACGTCGTGGACGGACAGCTGGTGGTGATTGTGCGCGAACGGGCGTTGCCCCTGTTTTACTTGGGCGAATGGCTGGTGCAGCAATACAGCGTCAGCCGCGAGGAAAAAGGCGGGCGGGGCCATGTGGTGGTGGTCAACGCCGGAGGCCGGCACGTGGGGTTTGTCGTCGACCACCTCATCGGCCAGGAGGAAGTGGTGATCAAGGCGTTGGGCGCCAAGTTGCAAGGCGTGCCCGGTTTGGCCGGAGCGACCATCACCGGTGACGGCATGATTGCTTTGATTCTCGATGTGCCCGGCTTGATCAATCATTATGTTGCGTGACGCTGGGCTTCGGAGACTGTAGTCAATGACGATACGCGTGTTGGTGGTGGACGATTCCAGCTTTATCCGCAAGAGAATCGCCGAGATACTCGATCAGGAACAAGATATCGAGATAGCCGGTTACGCGGCCAATGGCGCGGAGGCCGTGCGCAAGACCCAGGAATTGCGTCCCGACGTGATCACCATGGACGTGGAAATGCCGGTGATGGACGGCATCAGCGCGACCAAGCAAATCATGCGCGATTGCCCTACGCCGATTTTGATGTTCTCGGTGAGCACTCAGGCCGGAGCCAAGGCGACCTTGGATGCGCTGGAGGCCGGCGCCATGGATTTTCTGCCGAAACAGCTCAACGAAATCAACGGCGACGTGGAAGTGGCCAAGCGGTTGCTGCGTGTGCGGGTTTTGGGACTGGGCGGCCAATCGGCGCGTTTCCGCCAGCAGCGGCGGGTGCTATCGGCGGCGACGCCTTCCTTCCGTACGCCGCCGCCAGCGCCGACGCCGGCACCCAACGGCGCGGTTCCCGCTCCGCGCTTTCGGCGCGTCGGTGCGCGCGACTTGCGTTTGGTCGCCATCGCGTCCTCCACCGGCGGTCCGGTGGCTTTGCAGAAAATCCTGCTGGAGATACCCGCTACTTTCCCGCTCCCTATTTTGCTGGTGCAACACATGCCCGGCAGCTTCACCAAGAGTTTTGCCGAAAGGCTGAACCAAATCTGCAAGATACGCGTAAAAGAAGCGGAACACGGCGACGAGTTGAGAGCCGGCGTGGCCTATTTGGCGCCGGGCGGTTTCCAGATGGAGCTCTCGGAAGGCGCCCGCAAGACTCTGGTGGTGCGGGAAAGCCGGGCCGGTGAAAACTATCGTCCCTGTGCCGACGTTACCTTCGGTTCCATCGCCAAGAACTTGTCCGGCAAGGTGTTGGCGGTGGTGCTGACCGGTATGGGTTCGGACGGCAAGCTGGGGGCCGAGAAGCTCAAGGCGGCTGGCGCCAGCGTATGGGCGCAAAACGAGGAGAGCTGCATCGTCTATGGCATGCCTAAGGCGATCGTCGATGCCAATTTGGCCGATGGGGTGTTTGATTTGAACGAGATGGCGAACGAACTAAAGTCGTTGTGATGCTATGGATTATTTAAGCATCGTAGGGATCCTGCTGGGTCTCGGCGCAATTCTTGGCGGCAACTGGTGGGAAGGCGGCCACGTCTCGTCTTTGGCCAATGGGCCCGCCATTGTCATTGTGCTCGGCGGCACGCTGGGCGCCATGTTGTTGCAGACGCCGTGGGTGACCTTCGTGCGAGGCATGAAAATGCTGAAATGGCTGTTCGTGCCGCCTCCCTTGGATTTGCGCGCGCAAATCCAAAAGATCATTACCTGGAGCAGCCAAGCGCGCAAGGACGGCTTGCTGGGACTGGAGGCGCTGATCGAGAAGGAGCCGGATCCTTTTTGCCGCAAAGGCTTGCAGATGCTGGCGGACGGAAACGAGGGCGGTTCGGTGCGCGAGGCGCTGGAAGTGGATTTGCAGGCGGCGGAGCAGTTCGATATCCACGCGTCGAAGATTTTCGAAGCCATGGGCGGGTATTCGCCCACCATCGGGATTATCGGCGCCGTCATGGGGTTGATCCACGTGATGCAAAATTTGTCCGACCCCAGCAAATTGGGCGCGGGCATCGCCACGGCGTTCGTCGCCACGGTTTACGGTGTCGGCTTGGCGAACCTGTTCTTTCTGCCTATCGCGGCTAAGTTGAAGGCGCACGTTCACGCCCAGGTTCAGCGGCGCGAATTAATCATCGAAGGATTGATCGCTATTGCCGAAGGGGAAAATCCCAGAAATATCGAATTGAAGCTGGAAGGCTTCCTGCAGGAGTCCTAAGTCGCCATGGCCAAGCGCAAAAAAATGCATGAGGAGCACATCAATCATGAGCGCTGGCTGGTGTCTTACGCCGATTTCATCACGCTGCTTTTCGCTTTTTTCGTGGTTATGTACGCGATCTCCGTGGTCAACATCGGCAAATACAAGGTATTAGCCGAGTCGATGTCCACCGCATTCGCCGACGGACATCCCAAGCGGTCGCTGGATGCGATTCAGGTGGGGGAAATTAAGCGCGGCGGCAGCGTCATCGAAATGATGAAGGAGCAGAGCGACAGTAATCAGCCGTTGGACCCCGATTCCGCCAATACGCCGGACCAACAGCAGGCGCAACTGGATCTTTTGCTGCAACAGATCGCGGAAACCTTGGCGCCTTACATCCGCGATCAAGTGGTGTCGGTGACCAGGGAGTCGGAATGGATCGAGGTGGACATGAAAAGCAGCTTGCTGTTTGGTAGCGGCAGCGCTGATTTGGGCCAAGGCGCTTTGCCGGTGCTGCGCCAGATATCAGACACGTTGCGCAATTCGCCCAATGAGATCCACGTGGAAGGGCATACCGACGACGTTCCCATCAGCACGGTGCAGTTCCCGTCCAACTGGGAGTTGTCGGCGGCCCGCGCCGCCAGCGTGGTGCACGAATTCATGCGGAACGGCGTAGATCCGCGCCGCATGGCCGCCATCGGGTACAGCGAATATCAGCCGGTCGCCAGCAACAAAACCGACGAAGGACGCAACCTCAATCGCCGGGTGGTGTTGATCGTTTTGCCGGTCGGGCAGACACGGCATAAACAAGCCCCGCAAGACGCCCTCCAGCAGTTCCAAGATGCCGTTCGCGGTACGCACTGACGGCTTCGCTCTGGTTAAGGCTTAGAAGCGTATGCATACCTGTGCCTGTTGCGTGGTGTACGCAGGGAGTAACGCCATGGCAAACCGTCGCGAAGCCGCTGAGTTTCCCCGCCGCAGGCTGCCCGTCGGGTGGCGTACAGGACGTACGCCATGAAAATCTGGACCGTCTCCAATCAAAAAGGCGGCGTCGGCAAGACGACCACCGTTGTGACGTTGGGCGGCATCCTGGCAGCCTGGGGTTTCCGTACGCTATTGATCGATTTGGATCCGCATGGCTCCCTAACCAGTTATTTCCGCCTAAATCCGGACGAAATCAAGATCAGCGCCTACAACTTGTTTCAAGATGCCGGCGCGAAAAAAGCGGTCGATCCGCGGCGTTACGTGGTGGAAACGGCGTTCGACGGTTTGCAATTGCTGCCGGCTTCGCCCGTGCTCGCCACGCTGGATCGCCAAGCGGGCGCCATGGACGGAATGGGGTTGGTGATAGCGGCGTCCCTGGGCGCGGTGTCGGATGACTTCGATTTCATTTTGATCGACAGCCCGCCTATGCTGGGCGTCTTAATGGTCAACGCGCTCGCCGCCTGCGATCGCTTAATCATGCCGGTATTGGCGGAATATTTGGCGTTCAAGGGGTTGGAACGCATGCTTCGCACCGTCGACATGATCGGAAGGTCGCGCCGCAAGCCGATCGATTATTTGGTGTTGCCCACGATGTTCGACCGTCGCACCAAGGAATCGCAGGAAAGCCTACAGATGTTGCAGGAGCGTTGCGGAAATAACTTGTGGCGTTCGGTGATTCCGGTCGATACCCGTCTGCGCGATGCCAGCCGGGCAGGCGTTCCGCCCGTTATGTTCGCCGCCCATTCCAAGGCCGTGTTGGCGTATTCTGAGTTTCTGGAGTTCTTGCTGCATGAGTAGCGCGGTGTCGGAAAGGCGGCGAGGTTACCCGTGATGGCGGCGAGAGGCGCTGCGGTCATGCTGGTGCAGCCGGAGTTGG
The DNA here is from genome assembly GCF_019669985.1 of Methylogaea oryzae. Lineage (NCBI taxonomy): Bacteria > Pseudomonadati > Pseudomonadota > Gammaproteobacteria > Methylococcales > Methylococcaceae > Methylogaea > Methylogaea oryzae. Next base: position 2,457,473 of record NZ_AP019782.1, on the reverse strand, counting down.
CGCTGGATGCCTATTTGGAGGCGTTGCTCGCTACGGTGCCCGAGGCTGACGTGGAACTGGACGTCGATGTTCCGGTTCTCGAGGTGGAAACGCTGACGGCCGTCACTGAGCCTGTGACGGAGGCCGTCGCTCAAATTGCGCCTATCGAGTCGGTTGAAAGCGAAGCGCTGGCGCAGCCAGATGCCGAGGGCGAGTTTCATGCCTTGTTTTTTCGCATCGGCGGACTCACGCTGGCCACCCCGGTGCTGGGTCTCAAGCGCATTGTGGATTTCGATTTCACGGCGATGTCCGTGACGGCATTGCCTAACCAGCCTTCCTGGTTGCTCGGACTCGTGGAGAACCAAGGCGAAACGCTGGGGGTCATGCACACGGCCGAGTTACTGCTGGGTCAAGAAAAATCCATGCGGCGGGATTTCATGGCCGAGCCTTATCGTAAGATCATCATTTCCCGGCAGGGACGTTACGGATTCGCTTGCGACGAAGTACTCGAAATGGTCAAGTTGCGACCGGAAGACGTTCGTTGGCGGGCGAATCGGCACGGCGATCATCGGGCTTGGTTGATGGGGACGGTTTCGGAGCGACTGAGTGTGCTAGTGGATTTGGCCGAGCTGACGCCTATACGGCGATGAATGCAAATCGCCACCCGTGCGACGCGTGGTGAAGGGTAACAATGTCGAGGAGAGCTACATGAGCGAAAACAACGAGAAACAGACCGGGCCTATACAGTGGGTGACGTTCCGCCTCGGCGATGAGATGTACGGCATCAACGTAATGCAGGTGCAGGAGGTTTTGCGCCTGACCGAGATTGCCCCGGTGCCGGGAGCGCCGGGCTATGTCATCGGCATCATCAATTTGCGCGGCAACGTCGTGACGGTGATCGATTTGCGCAATCGCTTCGGGCTGTCGTCCAAGGAGCCGGACGACGCCTCCCGCATCGTGATTATCGAGGCGGAGGACCAGGTGATAGGCATCCTGGTGGATAGCGTTGCGGAGGTGGTCGAATTGCGCAGCAGCGATATCGAAACGGCGCCGAACGTCGGCAACGACGAAAGCTCCCGTTACATACAAGGCGTCAGTAGCCGGGGCAACCACCTGCTGATTCTGCTCGACTTGAACAAATTGTTCAGCGACGAAGAAAAAGCCGGCATGGCGCTGTTCTAACCTATTAGCGACTACAGCGGTTTCGCGGGAGGGCGGAATGGCCGATGTTCCTGTATCTACGCCGGCATTGCCGGTTCGGCCGCTCGGCAAGGAGCCTAACCGCTTTGTGCGCAAGCGATCCAACCGGCGCAAACCGCCGGACGACGGCAGCACCGAGGGAGACGATTCCAGCCAATCGGATAATAGCGGTGGGGAGGCTCCTCCGGCGGAGCACATCGACACTTACGCGTAATCGGGAGTAGGGCTTTTGGATTGGATGTTGTTCGCTGCGGTGGCTTTGGCGCTGTTGGCCGTGGCGTGGCGTTGCTGGTCTTGGCGTCGGCGTTGGTTATTTGCTTCCGGCGGGTGACGCTGCTCCGTGGCGAAGTGGACACCTTGACGCGGCGCCTGTCGGGGCAGTCGGACGACATCGCGGGTTTGTGCTCGGCGGCTTTGAGCGTTGACCAGCGCCTGGGGCACGATGAAAAGCGCCTGGGCGAGTTGTTCGACTGGATGGAGAGCCAGCGGACCCAAGAAAAGCTTAACCAGCCTTACCACTCGGCAATCAGTTTGATCAAGCGCGGCGCCGACGAGGCGCAACTGGTATCCGAGTGCGGGGTTTCCCGCGAGGAGGCGGCTTTGTTGCTGCGTCTGCACGGCGGCGCTTCCACCGATGGTCCGGGCTGATTTGGCCCCTTCGATTGGTCCGCGCTCCATGGGACGAGCGATTTCCCCCTGAGCGGCAGCCGATTGCCGCTGCCGTTGTTGCCCTGCGGCAATTCATCGCCGCAATCTCCTGAAAATCAGCCCGACAGCCCGTTCCGACGGGCTTTTCTCTTTTGGCACCGTAATTGCCTTCTGATACGCAAAGGCAACGGTGAAGCGACTTTCCTCCCTTAAGAATTCGGCCAATGGGCCGATAAGTTATTCAAGCCTTAGGGATGGAACTGGCTTCCGATTATTGGAGTAGGCATCATGAGCAGCGTTCTCAATATTGCAACCTCGGGGCTGATTAGCTTTCAACGGTCGCTTCAGACCATTAGCCATAATATTTCCAATAGCGGCACCGAAGGCTATAGTCGGCAGATCGTAGATCTGAAGCAATCCATACCGACTTTCACCGGTACCGGCTACGTGGGCAATGGCGTCAATGTCACCGGCATCGCCCGCAGCTACGACGATTTTCTGATTAAGCAGGTGCGGGACAACACCGCTACCCAGCAACAGTCCGAGGCTTACGCGACGCTGGCGAAGCAGGTCGACTCCTTCATCGCCGACGATTCGGTCAACCTGGGCAACGTCATGCAGGAGTTTTTCAACTCCATTCAGGACGTTTCGACGGATCCGACTTCCATTGCGGCACGGCAAACCATGCTCGGCCAAGCCGACAGCATGACGGTGCGCTTCCAGGCGGTCACCAACCGTCTCGACGAGATGCGCGCCGAGGTGAACGGCAACCTGGGCAATATGGTTACCCAGGTTAATTCGGCTTCCCAGTCCATCGCCAAGCTGAACCAGGCTATTTCTGCGGCGTTGGCAGGCGGCGGGCAGGCGCCTAGCGATTTGCTCGACCAGCGGGACCAGCAAATCCTGGAGTTGTCGAAGATCGTCGGCGTGAATGTGTTGCCGCAAAAGAACGGCCAAGTGGCCGTTATTATCGGTAACGGCCAGTCTCTGGTGGACGGCACCAGTTATAGCCAGTTAAAGGCGCAAACCAATGCTTATGGCGAGTCCAAGGATTTGGACATCAACTTGATCACGCCCAATGGCGTGTCTACGACGATTACCAGCAACATCACCGGCGGCGGCATGGGCGGTGTCTTGGGTTTTCGGAATCAAATATTGGATCCGACGCAAAACGCCATCGGACGGATCGTGGTTGGCTTGACCGAAGATTTCAACGCCCAACACGTCATGGGATACGATCTGAACGGCGTACAAGGCGTGAACTTTTTCAGCGCTCCTCCGGCGCCTGTGGTGAGCGGCTTGCCGACCAATGCTTCGACGGTTTCCGCTTCGATAGCCAATCCTTCGCAGTTGGGCGTTAGCGATTACCGGTTGGACATCGTCGCCGGCGGCAATTTTCAGTTGACCGATATGGGAACCGGCTCCGTAGTGCTGACCGGGCCGGCGGCCAATCCGATCGACTTGACCGCTACGACGCCGGCATTAGGCTTGATAGTCAACGTGACCTCGGGCGCGTTGACGTTGGGCGACAGTTTCGTCATTCGTCCGACTCGGGGCGTGGCGGGGCAATTCAGCGTCAATACGGCGATCACCGATCCTTCCATGATCGCGGCAGCGGGCGGCGACCCCACCTTGGGCCAGCCGTTCGCCGGGGTCGGCGATAACAGCAATGCTAAGGCCCTGGTGGGCTTGCAGAAGCTCAAAAATCTGGTTGCCAACCAGGCCACATACCAAGATGCGTTTGGTATCGCCGTCAGCAGCCTGGGTTCGCATACCCAAACGGCCAAGGTTAACGGCGAAGCGCAACAGCGGCTTTTGGATCATTCCTTGGAAGAACAGAGCAAGATTTCCGGCGTCAATCTGGACGAAGAAGCTGCGAAATTGGTCCAGTTTCAACAGGCATATTCGGCATCGGCCCAGGTCGTGAGCATCGCGAGAGAGATGTTCTCCGATCTGATCGGCGCGGTGCGGTAATTAGGAGGCGGTCATGCGTATTTCAACTACTTGGGCGCAACAACTGGGCGTCAACGCGATGCTGATGCAGCAGTCGAAGTTGAGCGAAACCCAAATGCAATTGTCCACCGGCAAAAAATATTTATCGCCTTCGGACAATGTCGCGGCGACCTCCAATGCGCTGGACATCAGCACGTCCCTGTCCGTTACCAAGCAATACGAGGCGAATGCTAAATCGGTCGTTTCTCGCCTATCGGCGGAGGAGTCGGTATTGGGCGGCTCCGTTGATATTATGGACCGTTTGAAAGAGTTGGCGATACAGGGTCAAAACGGCACCCTAAGCGCACCCGATCGCACGGTTCTGGGCGAGGAAGCGTTGCAGCTGCTGGATAGCATGGTCGGTTTGGCCAATACGGTCGGTCCGAACGGCGATTACCTGTTTTCCGGCTTGAAGTCGCAGACGCTGCCTTTCAACAAAACCTTGGCGGCTGCCGGCCCTCCTGCGGTTTACAACTTTCCCTGGCAGGGCAATGCCGTACCGCCGGCGCCGGCCAACGAGCAGAGAACCATCGAAATCGGGCCGAGCCGTAGTGTCGCCGACGGCGATTCCGGCTATTACGTTTTCGGCAGCGCGCCCACATCGGCAGGCCCGACGCAGGATATTTTTACCACGATTCAGAAGTTCGCCAACAACATGCTGAGTAATACGCCGCAGTCGTCCGATATCGCCGATTTGGAGCTGGCGACCCAGCGTTTGCGCACGGTGCGCAGTAACGTGGGCGATCGGTTGAATGCGGTAGACGATCAAAGCGGGATTAATAAAGCCTATGTGCTGCAGATGCAGCAGACGTTGTCGCAAGTACAGGACCTCGATTACACGGAAGCGATCAGCAAACTTAACTTGCAAACGCAAAGCCTGCAGGCTGCGCAGCAGTCGTACATCAAAGTGCAAGGACTGTCGTTATTCAACTACCTGCGCTGAGTTACGCAGGGCACAAAAAAACGGCGTGGCTTTGAGGCCACGCCGTTTTTTTTTTTAGGGTTGGTTTCAGCGGGGCAGGTCGGAACGGCCCATCAGGAACTCGTCCACGGCGCGGGCGGCCTGGCGGCCTTCACGGATGGCCCATACCACCAGGGATTGGCCCCGGCGCATATCGCCGGCGGCGAATACCTTGTCCACCGAAGTGCGGTAATTATCGGTGTTGGCGGCAACGTTTTTGCGGCCGTCCACGGCCACCGCCAGTTCCGCCAGCAGGCCTTCCTGTACCGGATGCTCGAAGCCCATGGCGAGGAATACCAAGTCAGCCTTCAGGGTGAAGTCGCTGCCGGGCACGTCGTGCTTCTCCCAACGGCCGTCGACGTTTTTCCACTCCAGGCGGCGGCATTGGATTTCCTTCACCTTGCCGTTTTCGCCGACGCAAGCGAGGGTTTCCACCGACCAATCGCGCTCGCAGCCTTCTTGATGGGAGCTGGACGTGCGCAGCTTATTGGGCCAGTTGGGCCAAGTCGTCAGCTTGTTTTCCTTCTCCGGCGGTTTCGGCAGCAATTCCAGCTGGGTGACGGAGAGAGCGCCTTGGCGCACCGAGGTTCCGATGCAGTCGGAACCCGTGTCGCCGCCGCCGATGACCACCACGTGCTTGCCCTTGGCGTCGATCCGCTCGCTTTCGGGAATGGCATCGCCGAGGACCGCTTTGGTTTGCTGGGTGAGGAATTCCATGGCGAAATGGACGCCGGCCAGTTCGCGGCCGGGCACGGGCAGGTCGCGCGGCTTTTCGGAGCCGCCGGCCAGCACCACGGCGTCGTAGTCGGCTACCAATTGCTTGGCGGACACGTCCTTGCCGACGCATGCATTGACGCGGAATTGCACACCCTCGGCTTCCATCTGAGCCATGCGGCGGTCGATGAGGCTCTTGTCCAGCTTGAAGTTGGGGATGCCGTAGCGCATCAGGCCGCCGACGCGGTCGGCCTTTTCGTAGACGGTCACATCATGGCCGGCGCGCGCCAATTGCTGGGCGCAGGCGAGGCCCGCCGGGCCGGAACCCACCACCGCGACTTTCTTGCCGCTGCGGTGCGGAGCGATTTGCGGCTTGATCCAGCCTTCGTCCCAGCCCCGATCGACGATGGCGCATTCGATGGTTTTGATGGTGACCGGAGAGTCGTCCAGGTTCAGCGTGCAGGACGCCTCGCATGGCGCGGGGCAGATGCGGCCGGTGAACTCGGGGAAGTTGTTGGTGCTATGCAGGATTTCCAGTGCATCGCGCCATTCGCCTTGGTACACCGCATCGTTCCACTCGGGAATGATGTTGTTGATGGGGCAGCCATTGTGGCAATAGGGGATGCCGCAGTCCATGCAGCGTGCGCCCTGGGTGCGCACCTCGGATTCGCTCAAGGAAATGACGAATTCACGATAGTGGCGGATGCGTTCCTGCACGTCGCCGTAAACACGGTCTTGACGCGCGTATTCCTTGAAGCCGGTCGGTTTACCCATGCTGTGCTACCTCGAAACAGTTTTGCCGTGGAGTTGGTGGTTAGGGCGGGTTCGTTCGCCTAGTTCTGCAGCCCTGCGGCCGAAGCCTGGCTTTGCTGCATGGACTCCAAGGCCTTGCGGTAATCCACCGGCATCACTTTGACGAAGCGCGGTAGATAGTTCTTCCAATTGTCCAAGATGTCCTTGGCTCGGTTGCTGCCGGTGTAATGGCGGTGGCGCTCGATCAGCGTGCGCAAACGGCGTTCGTCATCGCGCGTCATGTTGTGCATGACATCGACCAAGCCGTGGGTTTCCATCGATCCGCCCAGATGTTCCATGGCTTCCAGCGCGGCGTCTTCCGCCGGTACCGGTTCCAGTTCCACCATGGCCAGGTTGCAGCGTTTTTCGAAGCTGCCGTCCTCGTCCAGTACATAAGCGATGCCGCCGGACATGCCCGCCGCGAAGTTGCGGCCGGTTTGGCCCAGCACGACGACCACGCCGCCGGTCATGTATTCGCAGCCGTGGTCGCCGACGCCTTCGACGACGGCGACGGCGCCGGAGTTGCGCACGGCGAAGCGTTCGCCCGCCACGCCGCGGAAGTAGCACTCGCCCAGCGTGGCACCGTACAGCACGGTGTTGCCGACGATGATGTTGTCCTCGGCGACGATGGGCGTTTCCTGCGGCGGATAGATGACGATGCGGCCGCCGGCCAAGCCTTTGCCCACGTAGTCGTTGCCTTCGCCGGACAATTCCACCGTGACGCCGGCCGCCAGGAAGGCGCCGAAGCTTTGGCCGGCGGTGCCGGTGGCTTTGATGTAGATACTGTCTTCCGGCAAGCCCTTATTGCCGTAACGCTTGGCTACCTCGCCGGACAGCATGGCGCCGAAGGTTCGGTTGAAGTTGCGGATTTCCGTCTCGATGCGCACCGGCGTTCCGTTTTCCAGGGCCGGCTTGGCTTGGGCGATGAGGGTGTGATCCAACGCCTTGTCGAGACCGTGGTCTTGGACTTCCATCTGACGGATGGCCACGCCCGGTTCCGCTTGCGGCTTGTAGAGGATGCGCGAATAGTCGAGTTTTTCCGCCTTCCAGTGGTCCACGGCGCGGCGCATGTCCAGCTTGTCGGTTTGGCCGATCATTTCCGCTACGGTGCGGAAGCCCAGCTTGGACATGATTTGGCGTAATTCTTCCGCGACAAAGAAGAAGTAATTGATCACGTGTTCCGGCTGGCCGGTGAAACGTTTACGCAGTTCCGGGTCCTGCGTCGCCACGCCCACCGGGCAGGTGTTCAGATGGCATTTGCGCATCATGATGCACCCTTCGACGATCAGCGGCGCGGTGGCGAAGCCGAACTCGTCGGCGCCCAGCAGGGCGGCGATGGCCACGTCGCGGCCGGTGCGCAGGCCGCCGTCGGCCTGCACGCAAATGCGGCCGCGCAGCTTGTTCAGCACCAGGGTCTGGTGGGTTTCGGCCAGGCCGATTTCCCAGGGCAGGCCGGCATGCTTGATGGAGGTGATGGGGCTGGCGCCGGTGCCGCCGTCGTAACCGGAAATGGTCACGTGGTCGGAATGGGCTTTGGCGACGCCGGCCGCCACCGTCCCCACGCCCACTTCCGACACCAGCTTGACGCTGATGCGAGCCTTGGGGTTGACGTTCTTCAAGTCGTGGATCAGCTGGGCCAAATCCTCGATGGAATAGATGTCGTGGTGCGGCGGCGGCGAAATCAGGCCCACGCCCGGCGTGGAATGGCGCACCTTGGCGATGACCGAATCCACTTTGTGGCCGGGCAGCTGGCCGCCTTCGCCGGGCTTGGCGCCCTGCGAAATCTTGATCTGGATGTCGTCCGCGTTGACCAGGTATTCGGCCGTGACGCCGAAGCGGCCCGAAGCCACCTGCTTGATGGCGGAGCGCAGGGAATCGCCGTTGGCCAGGGGCTTGAACCGCTCCGGCAGCTCGCCGCCTTCGCCGGTGTTGGACTTGCCGCCGATGCGATTCATGGCGATGGCCAGCGTGGTGTGGGCCTCATAGGAAATGGAGCCGAACGACATGGCGCCGGTGGCGAAACGCTTGACGATCTCCTTGGCCGGTTCCACTTCGTCCAACGGCACGGCCTGGTCGGCGAATTTGAACTCCATCAGGCCGCGCAGCGTCACCAGGTTTTCGTTCTGCTCATTGACCAGGCGCGCGTACTCGGCGTAGGTCTTGGCGTCGTTGGTGCGGGTGGCGTGTTGCAGCTTGGCGATGGTTTCCGGCGTCCAACTGTGGTTTTCGCCGCGCACGCGGTAAGCGTATTCGCCGCCCACGTCCAGGGCGTTGCGGTACAGAGGGGCGTCGCTGTAGGCCAAGCGGTGGCGGCGCACGGTTTCTTCGGCGATTTCCTGGATGTCAGCGCCGCCGATGGTGCTGGAGATGCCGGTGAAATAGCGGTCGAGGAACGCTTGCGACAAGCCGATGGCGTTGAAAATCTGCGCGCCGCAATAGGACTGGTAGGTGGAAATGCCCATCTTGGACATCACCTTGAGCAGGCCTTTGTCCACCGCCTTGATGTAGGCCTTGTGCACGGCTTCATCGCTGGGCGCGCCGGGCAGCTTGTCGCGCAGGGCGGAGAGGGAGTCCAGCGCCAGATACGGATTGACCGCTTCGGCGCCGAAACCCGCCAGCAGGCAGAAATGGTGCACTTCGCGCGCTTCGCCGGTTTCCACCACCAGACCGGCGTTGGTGCGCAAACCCGCCTGGATCAAGTGACGATGCACGGCGGCGGTGGCCAGCAACGCCGGGATGGCGATGTGGTCCACGTCCATGGCGCGGTCGGACAGGATGAGGATGTTGTAATCGGCGCGCACCGCGGCTTCCGCCTCGGCGCACAGACGCTCGACCGCCTTTTCCATGCCGGCCGCGCCCTGGTCCGCCGTGTAGCAGGTGCTGAGGGTCTTGGTGCGGAAATGGCCGTCGGTGCGATCTTCGATATGGCGGATCTTTTCGATGTCCTGGTTGCTCAACGCCGGGTGCTGCACTTCCAGCCGCATGTGGCCGTCGCCGCCGGTTAGGCCGAGCAGGTTGGGGCGCGGGCCAACCAGGGACACCAGGGACATGACCAACTCTTCGCGGATCGGGTCGATGGCCGGATTGGTGACCTGGGCGAACTCCTGCTTGAAATAGTCGAACAGCAGTCGCGAACGGTTGGACAACACCGCAGGGGCCGCGTCGATGCCCATGGAGCCGATGGGCTCCTGGCCGGTGGCGCCCATGGGCTTGAGGATGACTTTAATGTCTTCCTGGGTGTAGCCGAACGCTTGTTGGCGGTCGAGCAAGGTCTGGGCGTCCGGCGCCATGGGGGCGACGGCCGGGGGCAGATCCTTGATCAGGATTTGGGTTTTGTCCAACCAGTCCTGGTAGGGGGCGCGGTTGGCCAACTCCGCCTTGATTTCGGCGTCGTCGATGATGCGGCCTTGCTCCAGGTCGATGAGCAGCATTTTGCCCGGCTGCAAGCGCCACTTCTTGACGATCTTATGTTCGGGGAAAGTGAGCACGCCCATTTCCGAGGCCATCATGACGTAGTCGTCGTCGGTGACCAGGTAGCGGGCCGGGCGCAGGCCGTTGCGATCCAGGGTGGCGCCGATCTGGCGCCCGTCGGTGAAGGCCACCGCCGCCGGGCCGTCCCACGGCTCCATCAAGGCGGCGTGGTATTCGTAGAAGGCGCGGCGCTTTTCGTCCATCAACGGGTTGCCGGCCCAGGCTTCCGGGATCAGCACCATCATGGCGTGGGCCATGGAGTAGCCGCCGGCCACCAACAGTTCCAGGGCGTTGTCGAAGCAGGCGGAGTCGGACTGTTGTTCGGCGATCAACGGCCACAATTTTTTCAGATCGTCGCCGAGGACTTCCGATGCCATGGATGCCCGGCGCGCCGCCATCCAGTTGACGTTGCCGCGCACGGTGTTGATCTCGCCGTTGTGGGCGATCATGCGGAACGGATGGGCCAAATCCCAGGTGGGGAAAGTGTTGGTGGAGAAGCGTTGGTGCACCAGCGCCAGAGCGCTGACCATGGATTCGTCCAGCAGGTCGCGGTAAAACACGCCGACCTGGTCGGCCAGCAGCATGCCCTTATAGGTGATGGTGCGCGACGACAGCGAGGTCAGGTAGAACTGGCCGCCGTCCTCCAGTTTGCGCTCGCGTATGGCGTTTTCCGCTTGTTTGCGGATAACGAACAGCTTGCGCTCGAAGGCGTTTTGGTCGGCGCAACCGGCGCCGCGCCCGACGAATACCTGGCGGATGAAGGGCTCTACCGCTTTAACGGATTCGCCCAGGCCGGAGTTGTCCACCGGCACGTCCCGCCAGCCTAGCACTTGCTGGCCTTCGGCGGCTATGAAGTCTTCCAGCGTCTTTTCGCAAACGGCGCGGCTGGCGGCGTTGCGCGGCAGGAAGACCATGCCGACGGCGTATTCGCCCGCTGCCGGCAGGGCAATGTTCAGCTCGCCGGCGCGGCTCCGGAAAAACGGGTCCGACAGCTGCAACAGCATGCCGGCGCCATCGCCCGCCAGGGGGTCTGCGCCCACGGCGCCGCGATGGGTCAGGTTTTTGAGGATTTCCAAGCCTTGCAGCACGATGGCATGGCTTTTTTGGCCCTTGATGTGCGCGATGAAGCCGACGCCGCAGGCGTCGTGTTCGTTGCGTGGGTCGTACAGACCCTGCTTAGCGGGCAATGTGCTGTGGTTCATGGCTACCTCTGGGACTGCGCGAGGGACATCGGGTGTTCCCTCCAGCGACTTTCAATTCAAATCGGCCGGGCGTGGCGGACAAAGGGTCCGCGTGGCGTCGATAAAACCGGTCAATTATAGGCGGGCGGCGTGGTCGGATTCAAGCTCGGCGGTGGCTGGGTTCGAGTGCGCGGAGCGTGGCCGGGCCTGGCTAGGCTCGGTGCAGTATCAGTTCCAGCACGATTTTGCTGCCGAAATAGGCCAGCATGAGGACGGCGAACCCGCCCAGCGTCCAACGCATGGCGGTGCGTCCGCGCCAGCCGCGGGCGGCGCGGCCCCATAGCAGTAGCGCGAATACCAGCCAGGCCAGGATCGACAGTACGGTTTTATGCGCCAGGTGCTGGGCAAACAGGTCTTCCACGTATGCCAGGCCGGTGACAAGCGACAAGCTCAGCAGGAGGAAGCCGGCGGAAATGAGGCGGAACAGGAAGGTTTCCATGGTTTGCAGGGAGGGAAGGGCTCCCAGCAGGGGAAGGGGCTGCTTTTTCCGCAAGTGCCAATCTTGCAGCGCGACTAAGAGCGCTTGCACCGCCGCCAAGTTGAGGATGCTGTAGGCCAGTATGGATGCCAGCACGTGGAACTGCATGGGCACGCTGGTGTTGTGCAGCAGGTGGGGTGGTTGCGGTATTCCCAGGCGCAATCCCAGCAATAGCGCCGCCAGGGGGAAGAGGAATATGCCCAGCTTGTCGGCGGGGTGGCGGGCGGACACCAGCAGTACGAGGGCGATGATGAAAAGCGCGACCAGGGCGGCCATGTTGAGAAAGCCGAAATCCACGCCGTCGGCGTCGAACAGGACCGGCCACAAGGAGGCCGCGTGCAGCGCGGCGGCGGCCCAGGGCAGGCGCATGGCGGTTCCCTGCGGGTGTTTCGTCGCGTCCGGCTCGCGTCCGGCGCGGATCAGGGAAATGGTGCAAGTGCCGTAGAGCGCGATTGCGCTAAGTCCGGCGATGTTTGCTAGCGTCAAGATCACTCTGCCCTCCAGCCGCTAGTCTGGCATAATGTCGTTACAAGATGAAGTGAAGCCCGCGTTCAACGGGGGCCACATTGCCATAAGAACAGTAAGGTTCCACATGTTTGACAATCTGACACAGCGTTTAAGCTCCACACTCAAGAACATTCGCGGCCAAGGCCGGCTGACCGAGGAAAACATCCAGGAGAGCTTGCGCGAAATCCGCATGTCTTTGCTGGAGGCCGACGTGGCCCTGCCGGTGGTGCGCGAGTTCATCGACCAGGTGAAAGAGCGGGCGTTGGGCAGCGAGGTGAAGGACAACCTCAATCCGGGCCAGCAATTCATCAAGATCGTGTACGACGAGTTGTTGAAAGTGATGGGGAAGGCGAACGAGGGCTTGGATCTCGCCACCCAGCCGCCCGCCGTCATTCTCATGGCCGGTTTGCAGGGCGCCGGTAAGACCACCACCGTGGCAAAGCTGGCTCACTGGATTAAAACCAACCTGAAGAAAAGCGTGGGCGTGGTCAGCGCCGACGTCTACCGCCCCGCCGCTATCCAGCAGTTGCAGACCCTGGCCGGCGAGGTCGGTGTGGATTACATCGCCAGCGACATCTCGCAGAAGCCGGTGGACATCGTGCGCGGCGCCGTGGATACGGCCAAGAAGCGGGTATTGGACGTGCTGATCGTCGATACCGCCGGCCGCTTGCACGTGGATGAGGCGATGATGGACGAAATCAAGCAGGTCCATGCCGCTGTCAAGCCCATCGAAACCCTGTTCGTGGTGGATAGCATGACCGGTCAGGACGCCGCCAACACCGCCAAGGCTTTCCACGACGCCTTGCCGCTGACCGGCGTGGTGTTGACCAAGGCGGACGGCGACGCTCGCGGCGGCGCGGCCTTGTCCATTCGCCATATCACCGGCAAGCCCATCAAGTTCATCGGCGTGGGTGAAAAAGCCGCCGCGTTCGAGTTGTTCCATCCGGAGCGTATCGCTCAGCGTATTCTCGGCATGGGCGACGTGCTCAGCTTGATCGAGGATGCGGAGCGCAAGCTGGATCGTGAGAAAGCCGACAAGCTTTTCAATAAGGTCAAAAAAGGCAAGGAATTCGATCTGGACGATTTCCGCGACCAGATGTACCAGCTGCAGAACATGGGGGGCGTCGGCGCATTGATGGACAAGCTGCCCGGCATGGCGAACCTCTCCCAGGACGTGCGCGACAAGGTCAACGAGCGGGACATCATCCGCCAGATCGCCATCGTCAATTCCATGACGCCGAAGGAGCGCCGCTACCCGGCGGTGATCGACGCGTCGCGCAAGCGCCGCATCGCCCGCGGCTGCGGCTTGGAAGTGCAGGACGTGAACCGCTTGTTGAAGCAGTTCACTCAGATGCAGAAGTTTATGAAGAAAATGAACAAGGGCAATATCGCCAATTTAATGCGCGGCGTGAAAGGCGCCATGCGCGGCGGATTGCCGGGAATGCGCCGCTGAGGCGCGAGTCGGCAAAAATGCCTTCACAGGGCGGTTGCTTGGCGTATATAATGCTTCGATTAAGTTTTGTCATTACGTGTAACGTACGGGGAATAGCAGCATGGTAACGATTCGTCTGTCTCGCGGTGGCGCAAAAAAGCGTCCTTTCTATCACGTGGTTGTCACCGACAGCCGCAATAACCGCGACGGCCGCTACATCGAACGTTTGGGCTTCTTCAATCCGGTCGCCCGCGGCAAGGAACTGCGCTTGCAGTTGAACGACGAGCGCATCAGCTACTGGATTTCCCAGGGCGCTCAGGCCAGCGAGCGCGTTGCTTCGTTGATGAAAGAAGCGGCGAAAGCCGCAGCCTAATCGCTGCCGATCGTGGCGCGGCCGGCTGGAGCGGATCGCTGGGTGGTGCTCGGCAATCTGGCCGGCGCCTACGGGGTTCGCGGTTGGGTGAAAGTGCGCTCTCATACGGAGCCCAAGGATAATATCCTTCGTTACACGCCGTGGCGCATCGAGCGGCAAGGCGTTCAGCGCGACTACAAGGTGCTTTCCGGGCGGGTGCAAGGCGGTTTCGTCGTTGCTCAACTGGAAGGGCTGGATGTACGGGAAGACGCCATGGCCTTGGCCGGCGCGACCGTATCGGCATCCCGTCGCAGCTTGCCGCCCTTGCCGAAAGGCGAGTATTACTGGACCGACTTGATCGGCCTGCGGGTAGCGAACCAGGAAGGCGTCGATTTCGGCACCGTCGTGCGATTGTTCGAAACCGGCGCCAACGACGTGCTGGTGGCCGACGACGGCGAGCGCGAGCGTTTCATTCCTTACGTCCTGGGAATGTATGTGCTGGAAGTGGATTTGGCCGCCGGCCGTATGCTGGTGGACTGGGACGCAGAATTTTAAACGGTGGTCGGTGCTTAGCCATGCGCTTCGATGTGGTGACGCTGTTCCCCGAAATGATTGAGCAGACCGCGCGCTGCGGCGTGACCGGTCGGGCCATAGAAACCGGTTCGGTACGGTTGGCGGTATGGAATCCGCGCGATTTCACCTCCGACCGGCATCGCACGGTGGACGACCGGCCTTACGGCGGCGGTCCCGGCATGGTGATGAAAGTGCAGCCCTTGCGCGACGCGATCCGTTCGGCCAGGGCGGAAGCTCCGCCGGGCGCGAAAGTGGTATACCTTAGCCCTCAGGGGCGGCGGTTCGATCAGGCGGCTGCGCTGGCGTTTGCCGAGTGCCCCGGCTTGATCTTGGTGGCCGGGCGCTACGAGGGCGTGGACGAACGCTTGGTCGAAACGGAAATCGACGAAGAATGGTCTATCGGCGATTACGTGCTCAGCGGCGGCGAATTGGCGGCCCTGGTAGTGATCGACGCGGTAACCCGGCTGTTGCCGGGGGTGTTGGGCGACGCCGAATCGGCGCAACAGGATTCCTACATGGATGGCTTGTTGGACTGCCCGCACTATACGCGGCCGGAAGACATCGAAGGCCGGCACGTGCCGGAAGTTTTGCAAAGCGGCAACCATGCGGCGATCAACCGCTGGCGCCTTAAGCAAGCACTGGGGCGGACGTGGCAGCGCCGGCCCGATTTACTCGACAAGCGTGAGCTTGACGGCGAGCAACTGCGGTTGCTGGAAGAGTACAAACACGAAATGGTATTGACGGAAACGTAACTGAGGCTTGAGACATGAACATCATCCAGCAGCTTGAATCGGAAATGATGAAGAAGGACGTACCGGATTTCGCTCCCGGCGATACGGTGGTTGTCCAGGTGAAAGTAATCGAAGGCAACCGCGAGCGTTTGCAGGCGTTCGAAGGCGTCGTCATCGCCAAGCGCAATCGCGGTTTGAATTCCGCTTTCACGGTGCGCAAGATGTCCCACGGCGAAGGCGTGGAACGCGTGTTCCAGACCCACAGCCCGGTGGTGCAGGAAATCCAGTTGAAGCGCCGTGGCGATGTGCGTCGCGCCAAGCTGTACTACCTGCGTGATCGCACAGGCAAGTCCGCTCGCATCCGCGAAAAGCTGTAATCTCGGCGCGGGCTGCGCCGAGCGTCGTGACCGACGCAGTATCTGCAAAAAGCCAATGGGCTGCGGCAACGCGGTTCATTGGCTTTTTTGCGTCCAGCACGGGCTAGTCGGTTCGGCATGGCATTGATCTGGCGTGAAGCGACGGGGCCGTTGGCTTGCGCCTGGCTGGATACGCCGGTCGGCGCGCTGCGCTTGAGCGCGCGGGGCGATGTTTTGGTTTCCATCGATTGGGACGACGAGGCGCGGGCGGGGGAGCCGCCAAGCCCGTTTCTGCGCCAGGCTTGCGCGGCATTGCAGCGATATTTCCAATCGCCGGCCGCGCCCGAACTGGCGGCCGTGCCGCTGCATCCCGCGGGCACTGCGTACCAGCGGCGCGTGTGGGAGCGGCTGGCGGCGATTCCGCCGGGCCAAGTGCTTGGTTATGGCCAGTTGGCGCGGGAGCTGGGCAGCGGCGCCAGGGCCGTCGCTGCCGCGTGCAGGGCTAACCCTTATCCGTTGCTGGTGCCTTGCCATCGGGTGGTGGCCGCCCATGGCTTGGGCGGTTACTGCGGCGCCAGCGACGGCCATTGGTTGGACGTCAAGCGGTTCCTGCTGGCCTATGAGCAAGGGGGGGCGGGGGTAGGGTATGGCCGAGGCGCTTGATCCGAAAGCCCAGGCGCTGATCCGTCGTTTCCAGGACAATCTTTGGCTGGAATACGGCCTCTCCGACAATACGTTGGCGGCTTACGGCAGCGATCTGCGCTTGTTTGCCAATTGGTTGGGCGAGACTCCGCTCACGGCGGCTACCGACGAGCATATCAAAAAATACCTGCAACACCGCTACACCCGTCGGGTCAGCAGCCGCTCCTCTGCGCGCTTGTTGTCCAGCTTGCGCAAGTTTTACGCTTATTTGTTGCGGGAACGGGTGGTGGCGGACGATCCTACCGTCACCGTGGAAGCACCCTGGACCGCGCGCGCCTTGCCGGCCAGTCTGAGCGAGGACGACGTGGACAAGTTGCTGGCGGCTCCCAGCGAGGACGAGGAGCGCGGCCAGCGCGATCGCGCCATGTTGGAGCTGCTCTACGCCACCGGCTTGCGCGTTTCGGAGTTGGTTAACCTCCAGCTGACCCAGATCAATTTCCGCGCCGGCGTGTTATCGGTGCGCGGCAAAGGCAATAAGGAACGTCTGGTGCCCATCGGCGAAGAGGCGCTGTCCTGGCTGGAGAAGTACATCAAGGAGTCCCGCTTCGATACTTTGCGCGGCCGGGAAAGCTCCTATGTCTTCCTCACGGCGCGCGGCGAGCCGATGACCCGCCAGGCGTTTTGGCATATCATAAAGGGCCATGCGAGCCGCGCCGGTATTCGAAATCATTTGTCTCCCCATACCCTGCGCCACGCTTTCGCGACGCATCTTTTAAATCACGGCGCCGACCTGAGGGTAGTGCAATTGCTGCTGGGGCATAGCGATTTGTCCACCACGCAGATTTACACCCACATCGCTCAGGAACGCTTGAAAAGCCTGCACAGCCGCTTCCATCCGCGCGGCTGAGCCCAGAAATCACGGAAGCCATGACTGCCAATATCCATCCCACCGCTCAAGTGGCGTCCACCGCCAAACTGGGTCCCGGCGTTAGCGTCGGCCCCTACGCCATCGTCGAAGACGATGTGGAAATCGGCTCCGACAGCGTCATTGACGCCCACGCCGTGGTGCGCCGCTATGTGAAAATGGGGCAGGGCAACTGGGTGCATCCCCACGCCGTGCTGGGCGGATTGCCGCAAGATTTGGGCTTCGACCGCCATCGCGCAACCTGGGTGGAAATCGGCGACCACAACGTGTTCCGCGAAGGCGTCACGGTGAGCCGCGCCACCGGCACCGCCACCCGCATCGGCTCAAACTGCTATTTGATGAACAACAGCCACATCGGCCACGATTGCGAATTGGGCGATTACAACATCCTGGCCGCCAACGTCGCCCTGGGCGGCCATGTGCTGGTCGGCGACCGGGTGTTCTTCGGTGGTCAGGCGGTGGTGCACCAGTTCTGCCGCATCGGCTCCTTCGCCATGATCCGCGGCATGGCCGGCGTCAACAAGGACGTGCTGCCCTACAGCCTGGTGGGCGGCGCGCCCATCAAACACTACCGCCTCAACACCGTGGGCTTGCGCCGCAACGGCGTCGACGGAGAACGTTACCGCGTCCTGTCCAACGCATTTCGCCGGCTGCGCCAGCGGCAATCTCTGGACGAGTTGCCGGATACGCCGGAAATGGCCTATCTGCGCGCCTGGCTGGCGGCGCAGTCCAAGCGCTCCCTGGCCGGTTTCGTGGCGCCCGGCGTCAAGGCCGAAGACTGAGAGCCAAAGCAATCGAATGAATTCTGCAAGCATGAACAAACTCAAATGCGCCGTGATCGGCGTAGGTTATCTGGGCAAATTCCACGCGGAAAAATATGCCGCCTTGCCCCCGTGCGAACTGGTGGCGGTGGTAGACGCCGACCGCGAAACCGCCTTGACCATTGCCGGTCGCCATCCCGGCTGCGCCGCCTATACCGACTATCGGGAATTGTTGGGCAAGATCGACGTGGCCAGCATCGTGGTGCCCACCAGCCTGCACTTCGAAGTAGCCCGCGACTTTCTCCTGGCCGGCACTCACGTGCTGGTGGAAAAACCCATCACCGTCACCGTGGAGCAAGCCGACGAGCTGATCCGCATCGCCAAGGAAAAAGGCAAGGTGCTCATGGTGGGGCATTTGGAACGCTTCAATCCGGCGGTGATGAACCTGGACTTGACCCACAACCGGCCGTTGTTCATCGAGTCGCACCGCTTGGCGCCGTTCAACCCCCGCGCCAACGACGTATCGGTGGTGCTGGACCTCATGATCCACGACATCGACATCATCCTGGACATGGTGGGTTCGGAAGTGGAGCGCATCGACGCCAACGGCCTCAAGGTACTCACCAACGACATCGACATTGCCAACGCCCGCCTGACTTTCCAGAACGGCTGCGTCGCCAACGTTACTGCCAGCCGCATCAGCACCAAGGTGGAGCGCAAGATGCGCCTGTTCCTGCCCAACGCCTACATGTCGGTGGACTTCCAAAGCCGTACCTTGAGCCGTCACACCAAGGGCACGCGGGAGATGTTCCCCGGCGTGCCGGAAATCGTCACCGAGGATTCCGTCTACGAGAGCGGCGACGCCCTGATGGAGGAGATTCGCCATTTCGTCGAGTGCATTGAAACCGGCAAGCCGCCTTTGGTGCCGGGCGAGGCCGGCCGCCGCGCCTTGCAGACGGCCATCGAGATCGGACGGTTGCTGGGGTAAATGCCAGGCATGATTCCTTGTGCGGAGCAAAAGGAGGCGGCATGAATACGGCGGAATTGATTTACCAGACGGTGAAGTCTCTGCCCGAGCACCAAGCGCGCGAGGTGCTGGATTTTGTCGAATTTCTCAAAGCCCGCCAGGATGAAGAGCAGGCGGATGTTCGAGAAGCGGAAGGCTTGATTGCTAGCGGCGAGTTTGAGGACTGGGAGGCGGTAAAAACGGAATTGCTGCGAGATGTACAGGATTAAGATTGAGAAAGCCGCCACTCGCGTGTTGAAGGAGCTATCCGTCGCGGAGCGTGTGCGAATTGTTCAGGCAATCGACGGACTGAAGACCAATCCGCATCCGCATGGAGCCGTGAAGCTTTCCGGCGGCCAAGGGCTATACCGGCTGCGTTCAGGTGATTATCGCGTGATTTATCGGATAGAAAATGCCGAGCTGTTGGTGCTGGTCGTGAAAGTCGGACACCGTCGCGAGGTATACCGTTGATCGCATCTCGTTATTCAGTTACTTAAAAAGTCAGTGGAGTAGTTCGTCAATGATCCCCATGGTGGACCTGAAAACCCAATACGCCCAGCTCAAGGACGAAATCGACGCGGGCATGAAAGAGGTGCTCGACACTTGCGCTTTCGTGCTGGGGCCCAATGTGCAGGCTTTCGAAAAGGAAGCGGCGGCCTATTTGGGCGTCAAGCACGCCATCGGCTGCGCCTCGGGCACCGACGCCCTGCACCTGGCGCTGCGCGCGGCGGGCATCACCGAAGGGGACGAGGTCATCACCAGCGCGTTCACCTTCATCGCCACGGCTGAAGCTATCGCTTATGTGGGCGCCAAGCCGGTGTTCGTGGACATCGATCCCCGCACTTTCAACATCACCGCCGAAGCCATCGAAGCCGCTATCACGCCGCGTACCAAGGCCGTCATGCCGGTGCATTTGTTCGGCCAGCCCTGCGACATGGGGCCGATCCTGGCGGTATGCGCCAAGCACGGCCTGAAGCTGGTGGAAGACTGCGCGCAAAGCTTCGGCGCCAGCATCGGCGGCCAGCAGACCGGCAGCTTCGGCTTGGCGGCCGGTTTCAGCTTCTTCCCCAGCAAGAATCTGGGCTGCTACGGCGACGGCGGCCTGGTGGCGACCGACGACGACGAGGCGGCGGCGTTCATGTTGCAACTGCGCAACCACGGCTCCAAGGTGCGCTACTACCACGACGTGATCGGTTACAACAGCCGCCTGGACGAAATCCAGGCCATGATCCTGCGCGTCAAGCTCAAGCGTATCGAGCAGTTCAACCAGGGCCGCCGCCGTGCCGCGCACCTGTATAGTCGCTTGCTGGCCGATCTGCCGTTGCAGACGCCGTTCGAAGACGGCATCGGCGTGCACGTCTATCACCAGTACACCTTGCTGTGCGACAAGCGCGACGAGGTGATGAAGGCGTTGCAGGACAAGCAGATCGCCTGCGCCATCTACTATCCGGTGCCGCTGCATCAGCAGAACGTGTTCAAGGAGGCGTATGCCGGCGTCAGCCTGCCGGTGACGGAAGATGTGGCGCGGCGCTGCCTGTCGTTGCCCATTTACCCGGAGCTGAGCGACGAGCAAGTGCAAGAGATCGCCGCGACGATCCGGGCGGTGTTCGGTGCTTAAGCGGGTCCGCACCAAGGTCATGCTGGTGGCCGGCGAAGCCTCCGGCGACTTGCACGCCGCCAACCTGTTCCGCGAGCTGCAAAAGCTGGTGCCCGGCGTCAAAGGCGTCGGCATGGGCGGTGAGCATATGCGGGAGGCCGGCATCGATGTGCGTTTCGACGCCTCCAACATGGGCGTCATCGGCCTGTTCGAGGTGCTGACCCATTACCGGGAAATCCATCAAGCGCTGGCCATGATGAAAAACATCGCCCGCACGGAAAAGCCCGACTTGCTCATTTGCGTGGATTACAAGTCGTTCAACTTCCAGTTGGCCAAAGCGGCCAAAGCCTATGGCGTGAAAGTGATGTTTTACGTCAGCCCCCAGGTGTGGGCCTGGAAGCCGTGGCGGGTCAAGGATTACGGCGAAATCGCCGACATGATGGCGGTGATTTTTCCGTTCGAAGTGCCCATCTACGAGGCCCACAACTACCCGGTGCGCTACGTGGGCCATCCCCTGGCCGGCAAGGTCAAGCCCAGCGTGTCCAAGGCCGCGGCCATGGCGGAATTCGGCTTGTCGGCGCAAGCGCCGGTGGTGGGCTTGTTGCCCGGCAGCCGCCGCGGCGAAATCAAGCGCTTGCTGCCGGTGATGCTGCAAGCGGCGCAGTTGTTGGCGGAGCGCATGCCCGGCGTGCAGTTCGTCCTACCCCAGGCCGGCACCATCAAGGACGACAGCATCAGCCGCCACCTGCAAGACAGCCCGGTGCCGGTGAAAGTGGCGCAGGGCCGCACCTACGACGTGTTGCAGTGCTGCGACGCCGTTGCCACTTGCTCCGGCACCGCCACCCTGGAAACGGCTTTGATGGGCGTGCCCATGGCCATCGTCTACAAGCTGTTCGAGCCCAGCTACTGGCTGGGCCGCATGCTGGTGCAAGTGCCCCACATCGGTTTGCCCAACATCATCGCCGGGCGCGGCATCGTGCCGGAGCTGATCCAGCACGCCGCCAACCCGCCGGCGATCGCCGACGCGCTGGAACGCATGCTGAAAGACAAGGATTATGCCGCCGACATGCGCCGGGATTTGGCCGAGATCAAGGCCGAGCTGGGGGAGGACGGCGGTTCGCTGGCCATGGCCAAACTGGCGGCGGAACTGCTGCACCGGCCTGCTTGATGTTCGTTCGAGGTATTTTGGGCTAAAGCCCTGAGGGACCGTCACCCCGGCAGGGATTGCCGGGGTCCATGGTCATGGATGGCGTGAAGGCGGCTCAGCGCCTTGCTTTTATCGTCTCAATTGGCCGCCAGCATGGTCAGCGCCGATTGCACGTGCTCAGCCGCTTCCCGTCCCAAATCGGTTAAATAACCGCCATCTTCATCGGTCAGCAGGCCTTTGCCGTGCAAGCGCGCGAAGGCGGCGATGACGGCCGGATCGGCCGATTTGTGCACTTGTAGGCCTTCCTGGCCGTTAGCCAAGTTGTAGCGGATCAGCACATTCATTTCTTCGATTAAATCTTGCGTGTACGGCATGGTTGATCCTCACGGGTTGGGTTGACTGACGGCCGATGCCGGCACCGGCCGTGGCGCCGTGCGCCCCGCCGCCACTGTACAGGCCGGAGCGTCTCGGGTAAACGCCGGATTACTGCCAGCGCTGCCAGACCGGCGTCAATCCCGCCGGCAATTCCTGCAAGCGTCCCAGCTCCAGCCAGTGGATGTCGGGGCTATGGAAGTCCGATCCGGCCGAGGCCAGCAGCCCATGGCGGGTTGCCAATTCGGCGGCGTGGCGGATTTCGTCCCGATTGCTGTTGCCGCACACCACCTCCATGGCTTCGCCGCCCGCAGCGATGAACGCCTCCACCAATTCGCGCATTTTCGTCCCGGTAAGGTTATAGCGGAACGGATGGGCCAGCACGGCAATGCCGCCCGCTTGGCGCACCCAGCCCACCGCTTCGGCCAAAGGGGCCCATTCGGTGGTGACATAGCCGTGTTTGCCCCTGGCTAGAAATCGCTCGAAAGCCGCTTTTTCGTCCACCGCGCGGCCTTGCTGCACCAGAGCGCGGGCGAAGTGGGGGCGGGTGATCATGCTTTTTCCGGCCAGGGCGATGGCCGTATCGTAGGCTTCGGCAAAGCCGATCTTGGCCAAGCGGCGGCCGATCTCCCGCGCCCGGCCGGCGCGGATTTCCGTCAACTGTGCCATGCCTTGCCGCAATGGGGCATTGTCGGGGTCAATGCGCAAGCCCACCACGTGGACGCACTGGCGGTTCCAGGTGGTGGAAAGCTCGATGCCCGGTATCAGGCTAATCCCCAGCGTCTGCGCAGCGGCGGCGGCTTCTTGCAGCCCGTTGACGCAGTCGTGGTCGGTGAGGGCCAGGGTGGTGACGCCTTTCTGGGCGGCGCGCTGAACGACTTCGGTAGGGCTTAAAGCGCCGTCGGAGGCGGTGGAGTGGCAGTGCAGGTCGTAGGAGGCTTGCAAGGCGGTGTCGCGGCGTAAAAAAACCAATTATACCCGACTAAAGCGCTAGGGTGCTCATCTCTCCCTCCCCGGCCGGGCCGCCCGTTTATGCATAGGCATTGCATTAACCGGGCTGCCTTCCAGGCTCCAACTGTGGTGGCGCATACGTCCTTCCCGGTGGGTGTCTTTGCAAAAAGGCTTCCGGCTTGCTCCGGACACGGTCAAGTCCTGGCAAGGGGGGCGGCGCGGCCGAGGGCGTTGCAACGAGGCATTCCGAGCATCGCCGCTGCCAGATCGTCCCGGCGCGATGTGCCGAGCCGGTTATAGATGGAGCGTATGTGATAGGCCACGCTGTTGTGGCTAATACCCAATGATTCCCCGATTTCCCTGGCGGATTTTCCGGCGATTAAAGCCAAGGCCACCTCCTGGTCCCGTCCCGGAAGCAAGCGCATCGCGGGCGCACCTAGCCATTTCAATTTCGACGGGATGCGACGGCTGATTTGCACGGACACGAGGCTGGGGGTTCCCTTTTGCACCGCGTCCAACCGGAATCCTCGTAGCAGGTAAATGCCGGAATGATTGCGAACTGTGACGGCCGGTAGGTTCTGTTCACGGGAAGACGCCAGCGGTTTTGTCACCTGTTGCAGCAAAGGCTCGGCCCAAGCCAGGGCGGCATCGAGCAATCGTGCGGTATTGGCAGGAATCCCCGCCGCCAGGTGTAGCAGTGCGCGGCCGTGATGGGTGAAATGCTGGACTTGCCCTTGCTCATTGCAAATTAGGAACGCTTCCTCGCCGCTTTCCTCCCATTGATCGGCACAGGCTTCCCCGGAATTCCTGCAAGCAAGGGCGTGGGTCAAGGTATCCGTAGTCAGGCGGATGAATGTTCTTTGCTTTTCCGAAAAAGCCTTTGTTCCGCGCGGCCGGGTGAGAGTCAGGCACCCCAAGGGCGCTCCCGCTTCCCGTATCGGCCAGCGCAGGTAGTGGTAGCAGTCCACCTGCCGGCCGATGTCGTCGTAGACCGGCGATTCCTGATAACGCTTGCCGTAACGGTCGGAACTCTCGCAGAGGGCATCCGACAACAGCACGTCGCGGAAAGACAGGATGTACGACGCCTCCACCGTGTTGGCGTATTCCGTCAGATAAGCGTGCAGGATGTGCCGGAAATCCGGCCCCAGCACGATCTGGCTGTCCACCACCTCGGCTTGCGCGTCGGTCCAGGTGAACAGCGCTGTGTCAAAGCCTACGGCATCGCGCAGCACATCCACCACCGTGGGCAGTACGGTGTGGCCGGGCAGGCCGAGCCGGGCGATGTGGTTTAAGGCGGCTACCGCATGGGATGGACGCATGGCCGTAGAGGCGGGATTCCTTGTATTTATGGGGCCACCAGACCATAACCCTGTGAATTCTCACCTACGCGGGTGAGGATTCGTGAGTCCAAGCACCGATAGACTCCTCGCTAGATGGTGAATATAGGGCACACCCGCAAAATGAACAACATTCATATCGCGCATTTGCTCCCGTTTCCTGATTGCGGCAAGGGAGATGGGCACAGCCAGCTTGAGAGCCCTGGACCCGCCGGCGGCCTCAACAATTCCGGACTCGCCAAATTGACCGATCCGACCGGGCCGGATCGGTATACGCCGGATAGCAATATTATTGTCAATTGGAGGGAACCTTATGCTGGCGCAAAAACGGCGTAATTTATTGCAATACGGTGTGGCCGCAATTACTGGTCTGGCATTCGTCGCCGCTTATGGAAATCCTAGCGGTGGACAAGTGGTTTCTGGCGCCATCGGTATGACGGCTATCGGCAATACGCTACAGGTCGATCAAGCGTCGAATCTCGGAATTATCAACTGGCAAAGTTTTTCCATCAATGGCGGTGAAATCACTCGTTTCAACTTGCCTGGCACTGCGTCGGCAATACTCAACCGCGTGGTGACGGATACGCCATCGGCGATATACGGAGCCCTGTCCTCCAATGGTCGCGTATTCCTCATAAACCCCAGCGGGATTGTGGTGGGGCCCAGCGGGATGGTTAACGTAAACAATCTGGTGCTGAGCACCAAAGATATCTCCAACGCCAGCTTTCTGGCGGGAGGGGATTTATCGTTTGCCGGCGATTCCGGCGCCGCAGTGAAGAATTTAGGCCAAATTACGGCCAGCGGCGGCGATGCCCTGCTGATTGGTTCGCGGGTGGAGAATGCCGGGGCGATCAGCGCCCCTAATGGTACCGCGGCGCTTGTCGCCGGTAACGAGGTTTTGTATACCCCGGGCGCCAATGCCCGCATTGCGGTCCGTTCCGGCGTCGATGCGAGCGCTACGCAAACCGGCGTGGACAACAGCGGCACCATGCGCGCCGCCCAAGCCGAGCTGCTCAGCGTCGGCGGCAATCCTTATGCCCTGGCGGTCAATCATTCAGGCGTCATCGAAGCGGTTCGGGTGAACAACGTCGGCGGCCGGGTGCTGCTGTCCGGTGACGTGGGCGAAACCCGGGTCAGCGGCACGATTGCCGCCACGGCAGACGATGGCGCTAATGAAATCCAGGTGCTTGGCGATAAGGTCACCTTGGCATCCACCGCCGCGTTGGATGCCGGCGGCGCCAATGGCGGCGGCAGGATTCTGGTAGGCGGCGATTACCAGGGCAAGAATCCGGCGGTGCGGAACGCCAAAACTACCACTGTTGAGGCAGGCGCGCGGCTCAACGCCGATGCCATAGGCCAAGGTGACGGTGGCCAAGTCGTTGTGTGGTCGGACGACACCACCGTGTACCGCGGCGCTATTTCCGCACGGGGCGGCGCGTTGGGCGGCAACGGCGGTTCGGCCGAGGTTTCCGGCAAAAAGAGCCTTGATTTCCAAGGCACGGCGGACTTGCGGGCGCCCCATGGCAATACCGGCAACCTGCTGTTGGATCCCAGCGACATCACTATTGGCGGCAATGGCGCTAACACCGCCACCTGCAGCGGCGCCACCTGTAGTGGCAGCGGACTCAGTTCGTACCTGAGCGCGGACTTCTTGGCATCGCAGCTCGGGTTAAGCAACGTTACCGTCACCACCAGTTCCAGCGGCGGCGGCGCGGGCGATATCACCATCGACAGTAGCATGAAT
The DNA here is from genome assembly GCF_019669985.1 of Methylogaea oryzae. NCBI lineage: Bacteria > Pseudomonadati > Pseudomonadota > Gammaproteobacteria > Methylococcales > Methylococcaceae > Methylogaea > Methylogaea oryzae. The sequence goes on along the minus strand of NZ_AP019782.1, from coordinate 2,431,564 downwards.
CCAAGTCCATGGCTGGGCCAGTCAAGCAATACCAATAGCCTCACCCTCAATGCTGATCGGGACATTCTGGTCAACGGCGCTCTCTACCTGCGGGGAGCCAGCAATGGGACCACTGCGGTCCTTTCCCTGCTGGCCGGGCGCAACATCAACGTGGCATCCAATCTCAACACAGCCAATGGGGTCGGCGCGTCTTTCGGGTTGATCGGCGACCACGGGTTGACCCTGGCCGCGGCCCGTACCGATACCGGCGGGACAATCAATATCGGCGCCAACTCCAACCTGGGTACCGCCCGCGAAACCTCCGGCGGCACCTTGGCCGGCGGCCCCATTCGCATCTTTGGCGCTTCCGCCGCCCAAACCACGCTCACCGGTTGGAGTGGCGCAGCCGGCGCGAGCGTTATGCAAGGAAAAAGTTATGGCGACCCCGGCACTGCGGCGGCGGGAATCTATTACAAGCAAGCAAACTCCTCATCCAGCAACGGTGGGCAGGGCGGTGGCGTACAGATGGCCCAGATGCAGACCGTCCCCGTGCAAGTCGTCAGCCAGACTGCCAGCGTCAGTCAGACTAACAGCCAAGCCGCCAGCGGACCGCTTCCCACTGGCGCCACCCAGGTTATCAACCAGTTGCAAAACGGGGGGACTGTCGTGGGTAACAACACCGCCGGAAACTCCGGCAACTCGGGAACGGGACTTGTATCGCTGCAAGGAGATACGTTTGAACAGAATATATACGACGCTATAACGAGCGAAAACCAAGCCAACAGATGGACGACGGACTTCGGAACAAAAGTGGATCAGCTTTTGTGGCTTACCAAGTCGATTGCCACGACTAACGTGCCGCCAGGCAGCAGTCCATTAGGAAACTACGCTAAGGCGCTAGCCGCCATGATGCAGGGTATTCAGAGCAAGCCGGCCAACCAGCGTACCGCCGACGACAACCTGATTCTTTCGACTTTGAGCGCCATCATAAAAGTCGCGAGTAAATACATCAAGCCGCCACAGGCCGTATTAGATCTGAAGGCGAAAATTGAGCGACTACAGAATACCGTGAATGCCGAGAAAGCTGAAATGGCTAATTTACGTAGTTCAGGAAATAGCTATACCGCGATTTTTTCCACTTCATATTTTATAACCGATCTTCAGGGGAAAATTGACTCCAATGAGCAGGAAATAGCGTCATTGACTCGGCAATTGAACGCTATCAATACAGGCGTCGATCCAGTGTCTGTATTTTATCCGTTTCTGGCTTTTAATGCGATGCATAGACAAGAGTAAGTTTATATTTCATCTGAATAATAGGCAAAAGTGCCGCGGGCTTTTTGTTGCGTAAACGCTATTCATCGAAGCCGGTTGCTTCGCCTTGCCGTTATTAATAGTTTCTATTTGTCCGTATCATAGAACGGAAATATTTATGAGGTTCAATTTGCGCTCGGTTATTTGCTGGCTTACGGCAAGTCTTTTCATTATTGCGCCAGCGTGGGCGGAACTCTCCGCGAGCCCCCTCCGCCTCAAGGCGCTGGTATTTATGGCGGCGGCCGGCCAGGTTCAAAAACAAGGACTGGCGGAGCAGGATTTGAACCCTTTCGATCCCGGATTGGCGATCGACGTATCACGCTTGCCGGTGTTGCAGGATCGCGGCTTTGTGGAGAGCCTGAAGCCATTCCTCGATGCGCCGCTGGACGCCGAGCACATCCAAAAACTCACCCAACAGGTGAACTTGTATTTGCAGAGCTCGCAGGCATTGGCCCATGTGTCCATACCTGAGCAGGACGCCACCTCGGGCGTAGTGCAGGTGTTGGTGCTGCAATCGCGCTTGGGGACGGTGAAGGTGGAGGGGGCGGAGCACTTTCCCGAATCCGCCTACCGGGAAAACATTCGGTTGCAGCCGGGCGATGCCATCGATCTGAAAAGGCTGGACGAGGACTTGGCCTGGATCCAACGCTCCAACTCTTACCGCTCGGCGACGGCGGTGGTTGTCCCCGGCGGCAGGCCGGGGGAAACCGACATCGCCGTCCGCGTCACCGAACAGAAGCCGTGGAACGTGAGGCTCACCGCCGACAACACAGGTCTGGATTCCACCCGGAACGAGCGTTTGGGCATGTCGGCCACCCACGCCAATCTGCTGGGGCTGGGACATATCGGCAACTACAGTCTAGCCACCAGTCCGGATAGCGATACCTATAGGGCGCACAGCGGCAGCTACACCGTTCCCCTGCCTTGGCGCGACATACTGACACTGTCCGGCAGCTATGCCGATATTCATGCGTTGCTGCCGGCGCCGCTGAATTCCACCGGCTATTCCGCCACCGCCAGCGCTCGCTACGAAAAACCGTTGGCTGAGCTGGGCGGCTATACCCATAGCGCCATCTTGGGCATCGATTACAAAGCCGCCAACACCAACGTGCTGTTTTCCACAGCCCCCGTATTCAACAACATCACCAATATCTTTCAGTTCATTGCCGGCTATCGCGGCTCTTGGCAAGACGCCTACGGCCGCACCGGCTTCAATGCCAATCTGGTCTATTCGCCCGGCGGCATCACCGGTGACAATCGCGACGACCGTTTCAGCGCCAGCCGTGCCGGAGCCAAATCGCAATACGTCTACGGAAATCTCACCCTGGACCGGCTGACTTACCTGCCTATGGACTGGACCTGGGCGCTCAACGCCCGGCTTCAAGTCGCCAATGAAAACCTGTTGGGTTCGGAACAGTTATACGGCGCCGGCACCTATGCCGTCAGAGGGTTTCGGGAAGGTCTACTGTATGCCGACGAAGGCTTTGTGGTCAGAAACGAAGTAGGCCCGCCGACTTTGTATTGGATTGATGCCTTCAGGGCGCAAGTCTATGGTTTTCTCGACGGCGCCCGCACCAACAGTGTGAACCGGTTGCCGGGCGAGCGTGTCCACAAAATCGCCAGCGTTGGCTTCGGCACGAAAGTCTCCGTGATGAACCATTTCGACGTGCGCGCCGAATTCGGCCACGTGCTGGCGACTAATCTTGACGGACGCACCGGAGACGGCTTGCGGGCACACATCGGCCTGAGCGCCCAGTTTTAAGCCTAAGCACTGCGCCTCTTCACAAGAAGGGGTATATGCAAACCCCTCTATCGCGAAGTTCCGCAAATTCGGTGTGACGAGCCGCACCGCCCTTATGCCCCATAGTTTGGGCAAACAGCATCGCGTGCAAGCCGGATCTTTTATCACCGGCAACGTCGTCGAGCACCCGGCCGGTTTCTTTTTCCACCAAACGCTGCTTACGGTCCCAGGGCCTCCAGGCCTTTGCCCAGGAACGCCGCCGATAGGGCGGCCGTGAACAAAGCGAACAGAATCAGGCCGAATACTATCAGCAGGGACGACAACACGCGGCCGAGGAAGGAGGTGGGCACCACGTCGCCGAAACCCACGTGGGTCAGGGTGACCCAGGCGGACCACGCGCCGTCCAGCAGGGTATGGACGCCGGGGCCTATGATGTTGTACAGCAGCAGGCCTGCAACGAGGGTAGCTACGGCGGCCAGGGTAAGGATGTAGAGCAGAATGTCCTTATTGCCCTGGTCTTCGCGCATGGCAGGGATCCAGCGGAGGGCGTTTTTCAGCAGGGCGAGCGGGTGTTGTATGGTCGGGAGCCATCGTTATGCGGGACTTTCCGCCGTCGCGTGGTTTCCGTACAACTTGGCGTACAGCCCTCGCGCGGCGATGAGGCTGTGGTGATCGCCCTGCTCGCAGATATGGCCGTCCTCGAATACGTAGACCCGGTCGGCCTGGCGCACGGCGCTCAAGCGGTGGGCCACGATGACGGTGGTGCGGCCTTCGAGGAATTGGGCCAAGGCCGTGTGCAACCGCTGTTCGGTGTCGGTGTCCAGGGCGGAGGTGGCCTCGTCCAGGATCACCACGGCGGGTTCGGCCAGCACCATGCGGGCGATGGCCAGCCGTTGGCGCTGGCCGCCGGACAGCCGCATGCCGGAATGCCCCACCACCGTGTCCAGCCCCAGTTCGGTTTCCTCCACCGCCTCGCGCAACTGGGCGATGGCCAGGGCGCGCCATAGGGCGTCGTCGCCGTGGTTGCGGCCCAAAGTCAGGTTTTCCCGCACCGTGGCGTTGAACAGCATGGGGTGTTGCAGCACCGTCACCACGTGTTCGCGCACCACTTCCAGGCCGATGCGGTCCAGCGGCGATCCGTCGTAATAGACCATGCCGGAAGAGGGCGGGTACATGCCGATCAGCACCTGCACCAGGGTGGACTTGCCGCCGCCGCTGGCGCCCACCAGGGCGATCTTTTCGCCGGGGCGGATGTCCAGGCTGACGCCGTTCAACACGCTATGGCCGTTGGGATAGGCGAAGTGCAGGTTTTCCACGCGGATGCCCACGGTGCGCTTGCCCTGGAACGGGTTCGCCAGGTGCGGGTAATGGGGCTCCTGTTGCAGGGCGGCCAACTGGTTGACCCTGCCCAGCGCGGCGCGGGCGGCAAAGAAAGCGTACTGGATGTTCAATACTTCCTGCACCGGGCTCATCATGAACCACAGGTAGCCGAACACGGCCAGCATCTCGCCCATGCTCAGATCGGAATAGAACACCATCAGCATGGCGCAGGCGCGGAACACGTCGAAGCCGAACAGGAACACCACGTAGCTCAAGCGGTTGGCGGCGTCGCTTTTCCAGGCGAAAGCGGCCGAGTGCTCGCGCACTTCGCCGGCCTTGTCCGCCAGCCGTCCCAGGTAGAAGGCCTCCCGGTTGCAGGCGCGCACCTGCTGTACGGCGTCCAGGGTTTCGGTGAGGGCCAGTTGGAACGCCTCGATGGCGGAGTTCTCGCTTTTCTTCAACTGCTTCACCCGCTTGCCCATGGCCTGGGTGAAATAGATCACCAGGGGATTGAGCAGCAGGATGAACAGCCCCAATTGCCAGTGCATCCACAGCAGCACCACGGCGGTGCCGGCGATGGTGAGCACCGACACCAGCAGCCGCCCCAGGGTGTCGCCGAGAAACTTGTCAATATTGTCCAAGTCCGTCACCAGCCGCGCCGCCACCGCGCCGCCGCCGAGGGACTCGTATTCCGCCATGGACACGCGCTGCAAGTGTTGCAGCAGGGTCACCCGCATGCGGTAGATGGCGTCTTTGGAAATCAGCGCGAACTGCCGCACCTGCCACACGTTGAGCAGGGTGGATACGGCGCGCAGCAGCAAGGTCAGCAACAGCAAAGCGCCGATGTACAGCAGGGGACCGTGCCATTCGACCGGTGCTAGCTTGTTGACCGTCGCCACGGTGATGCCCGGCTTGTGCAGCAGCACCTCGTCCACCAGCAAGGGCATCAGCAAAGGTACCGGCACGGACGCCAACGCCGCCAGCACGGCGATGATGTGTCCCGCCACCATCTGGCCTTTGTGCTCGGCGGCAATGCGGCGGAAATAGGGCCAGTCGAAGCGGGGAGGGGTGTCGGTCATGGCGATAACGGCAAGAGCGGTGCGGCTTATTATGCCTTTAAGGGCCGGCCGCCGGGAATGATGGTAAACTTCGGTCCATCGCCAAAGCCGCACGGCGCTTGGTTTTTGCTGTCCGCTGGTAGTATTCCATGTCTATGCAGACCCTAATCCGGCTCGCCGTCGCCTGGCTGTTGCTGCCGTCTTTCCCGTCCGCCGCCGCCGACCTTTCCGCCCAGCGCCAGTTGTTCCACCAAGCCGAGCAGGCCCAGGCGAAAGGCCGCCGCGCCGAGTGGGTGGAGTTGCTGCCGCGGCTGCGCGGCTACCCGCTGTATCCTAGCCTGGCGGCCGACCAGTTGTCGGGCGATTTGGACAATCATCGCGCCATCGAATCCTTCCTCGACCAGTACGGTTGGAGCCGCGCCGCCAGCCGGTTGCGCCGCGATTGGATGGAGCATTTGGCCGAGCTGGGCGAGTGGCGGCGTTTTTTCGCCCATTACCAGGAGGGCGACGACAAGGCGCTGCGTTGCCTATACCACTACGGCCAAATCGCCACCGGCAAGAGCGACGAGGGCTATGCCGGCGGCGAAGCGCTATGGCTCAGCGGCAATTCCCTGCCCAAATCCTGCGACCTGCTGTTCGACCGCATGGCCAGCGCCGGCCGGTTGACGCGGGACAAAATCTGGCGGCGTTTCCAGCTGGCCTTGGAGCACAAGCAACCGCAACTGGCGGCCTCCATCGAAACTTATATGGGCGCGGACGACCGCCGTGTCGCCGGCTTTTGGCGCAAGGTGCACGATAACCCCAAGCTGGCGCTGACTTGCGCGCCGCTGCCGGCCCCCGGCCATTTGGGCGGCAAGATTTTCGTGCACGCCCTGGACCGGCTGGCTTCCCACGATGCGGAGCGCGCGCTGGGCTTGTGGCGCGGCCATCGTTCCCAGGTGGATGTGGCGGCGGAGGACGCAGCTTACATGGAGCGGCGATTGGCGCTGGCGTTGGCCTTGTCGCGTCACCCCGGCGCTTATGCCGCTTTGGAAGCGCTGCCGGCGGAGCGGGACGACGAGGACGTGCGCGCTTGGCGCGTGCGCGCCGCTTTGCTGGCCCGGAACTGGCCCGCCGTGCTGTCCGCTTGGCAGCGTTTGAGCGCCGTGGAAAAAAACCAGCCCGAATGGCGTTATTGGCAAGGCCGCGCCTTGGAACAGTTGGGCGAGAGCCAAACGTCCAAAGAGGCCTACGGCCAGGCGGCCCAGCAGCGGGACTTCTTCGGATTTCTGGCGGCGGACCGCATCGGCGGGCAGTACCACACGTCCCACAAGCCGACGGTTGTGGATGCCAGGGATATGCAGCGTTTGGCCGACAGTCCGCCGTTCGAGGCGGTGCGGGAATGGCGTTGGCTGGATCGCGACAGCGAGGCGCAGGCGGAATGGTTTCACGCCCTGAAGCGCTTGTCCGCCCAGGATAAAGCGGTGGCGGCCAAGTTGGCCCAGCAGTGGGGCTGGCATTCGGTGGCCATCGCCACGGCGGCTCGCGCCGATACCTGGGACGATCTGTCCCTGCGCTTTCCGGTGGCCTACGAGCACGCCGTCGAGCGCCACGCCGACCGGCAGCAGTTGGATCCCGGCATCGTCTACGGCTTGATCCGCCAGGAAAGCGCTTTCGACAGAAACGCCCAGTCGGCGGTGGGGGCGCGCGGCTTGATGCAGATCATGCCGTCCACGGCGCAAACCATCGCCAAGGTGCTGCGGGAGAAATTCACCTCGGTCGGCTTGCTGCACGACCCGGAGGTCAACGTGCGCTACGGCACTTATTACTTCAAGGATTTGCTGGAGCGCTTCCGCGGCAATTTCGCCATGGCGGCGGCGGCCTACAATGCCGGCCCGCAGCGGGTGCACCGCTGGCAGCCGGCCGGCGGCACCGTGCCGTCCGACATTTGGGTAGAGCAAATTCCGTTCAAGGAAACCCGCCATTACGTCAGCACGGTGCTGGGTAACGCCATTATTTATCAGGAGCAGTTGAACGGAAAAGGGAAACGGCGCATCGGGCAGTTGTTGCCCGAAGTGCCCGCCGGTTCGTCCCGGGACGACGACGGCGGGAGCGGCGGGGGATGTTTTTAAGCGGCCGGCCGGTTCGCCTGGAACATTTCCCGGTAAGCGGCGTAGGTGGACGCCATCATGGTGGGCAGCAACACCAGCCAGCCCAGCCCGAAGGGAATGGAGGCCAACAGCGCCAGCACGGTGAAAACCACGCCGTAAACCAGCAGCGCCAGCCAATTTTTGCAGCAGGCGACGAAGCTTAGCTTCATGGCTTCCAAGGGCGCTATGCCGTCGAACAGCACCAGCGCCGGGGCGAACCAGAAAGCCATGGCCAAGGGCAGGGACAACAGCAGCGCTACCAGCAACACCACGATCGGCCCCAGCATGGCGGCGACGCCCATGCCCATCATGGCCATGGCGCCGTCGTCGCCCATCCCGCTTGCGGCCATGCCCAACCCGGCCCCCGCGCCCAGCACCAGCACGGCGGATATGGCGCCGGCGATCATGGTGCCCAGGGCGTAAACGGCGCCGACGATGAGCAGGGGACTGGTGTTTTGGCGGAAGCCTTCGAACAGATAATCGATTTTCAGGGGCTGGCCTTTCCGTCCTTGTTCGCAATTCCATAAAAATCCGCCGGCGAACACCGCCGACAAAAGGGTGGCCACGAACTGCCCGGCCAACGGCACCATGCTCAGCACCATGAACACGGCGATGAAGATCACTACCTGTACGATCCAAACCAGCGGTTCCTGGCGGAACAACGCAAAGCCGTCTTGAAACCAATTCAACGCGCGGCCGGCGTCAACAACGCGAATTTCCATGTTATCTCCTTTGATTGGGATGTTTTTTACGTGCCGAGCACATCGATACCGTTAAGCCGCGCGGTTCGCGCGCCGGTCGAGCGGCCGAACCTTGCGGCATGCCGTTAGCCTGACGGTATTGCCGCTAGATTACCGCCTTCGCCGCTTCAGCGAAATCGGCGGCGATTGGGCCATGGCCCCGGCGCGCTATGCCGGTTCGCCAGCAACGTCCGGCTGCCAAGCGGCAACGGTTTTCCGATTGGCGGGCAGACGTTTGCCGCGCGGGCCGGAGCGCCGGCAGGGCGGCATGTTCCCGCGGCGGCTCGAGCGCGCGGATTTCCTTGGCCGGCGCCGCATGGCGCGGGCTTTTTAGCGGTGGCACGACTCATGCTTTCGCTCCTGGAAAGGGAGGTATGGGAATCCGTTCATGATTAGCTTAATCAGCAACGCCAACGCCAGTGCCAACGCCTATCGCGTCGTCGATAGCGCGGCGCAGCCGTTGATCGCCGCCGCCGTCGCCGATCAGCAGGACGGCGGCCAGGTCGAACCGCAAAGCGGCGGCGATTCGGTCAATATCAGCGACGAGGCGATTCAGGCATTGGAACAGGACCGTTCGCAGGCCAATCTGGAGGCACAGGTGGACCAGGATCCTAACTTTGCCGCCGAGATGGCGAAATCCCTGGCGTACCGAGCCGATACCGCTGTCGTGCCGAAACCGGTGCGTCCGGGCGGTGGCGATACCTACGACGCCCGGACGCTGCCGGTGATGCAGATGTCGGGCGAAACCATCCGCCTAAAGCGCATCGCGCTGTACGAGGCGGAGCTGCAGAAAGGCACGCCGCCGGCTCAGATTTACCACAAGCTGAGCCAGTTCATGAACCGCATGGTCGATTTTTAACCAACGGTTCGACCCGCGATGGGCGTCACGGCCGTTTGCGCCGCTTGGCGACTTCCTGAATGAAAATCGCCGCGCTGGCCGCCACGTTGAGGGATTGCACCCAGCCGCTGCCCGGCAGGGTAATGGCCAGTTCACAAGCGGCAAGGGTTTCCGCCGGCACGCCGTTTTCCTCGTTGCCGAACACCAGGGCTAGGGGGCGTCCCTGCGGCGGAATTTGCTCCAAGTGCAGGGCGCGGGGACTCAGGCTGGTGGCGGCGAAGCGAAAGTGCGGACGCAGCTGTTTGATGGTCTGCGGCAAATGGCGGGCGCGGTAAATTTCCAAATACTCCAATCCCCCTTCGGCAATGCGGTAAGCCGCGTCGGACACGCTCGCCTGGGCCGGGTGGTCGGAAATCAGCAGGTGGCGGACGCCGAAAAACGCCAGGGTGCGGGCGATGGCCCCCAGGTTGTGGGGATTGCCCACGCCGTCCAGGATCACCAGCGGTTCGCCCGCCTTGGCCCAGCGCTGGGCGGCGTTGAGGTCCAGCTCCGGTATTTCGCGGGGCAGGGTCGCCGCCACGATGCCGCCGTGCTGGGTCGTCCCGGCGATGCGGGCCAGCTCGTGCTCGTCCACCAGGCGGTAGGGCCGGTGCAGCCGCGCCATTTGGGCGCAGAGTTCGCCCACCTTGGTCTTCAGGCTGTCGCCGTAATACAGCCGCATCACCCGCTGGTGATCCCGCTTGAACAGGGCGGTAACCGCTTGCAGCCCGGCGATTTTCACCAGCTTATCGTAAGCTTCCGCCGCCGCAGGCGGTAAGGTCGGCTGGGCCGGGCGCGGCTTGCGCGAAGGAGGCTTATCGCCGCCGTACGAGGGAGGGCGGCGGTCGCGTTGGGCTTCCCCGCTGTCGGCCGAATGGGGCCGGTGAGGGGCGGGACGCTTCGGGCGGGTGGGTTTCTTCATGTAAACTGGCCGGACAAAATGCCATTTTACCCGCAAGCGCGTAGCACCGCTTTTAGTCGGCCTCTATATGCCGCAATGATGCTTGTGGAGCCCTGACGTTTTTCCCTCCCCCTCAGGGAGCGGGCAGGGTGAGGGGAGGTGGCCGTGGCTTTTTTGCCACCCCTCACCCCAACCCTCTCCCGGTGGGCGAGGGGGCCGGAATAGCGCCCGGTTCTACTCAGCCTTACGATAATTGACCGCCCTGCGGTGATTCCATCCCCACGTCTTTGGCCGTTCCATGTCCCGCCTGATTTTGTTCAACAAACCCTACGACGTCCTGTCCCAGTTCACCGACCGCGAGCACGGCCGTGCCACCCTGGCCGACTACATTCCCGTGCCGGGCGTGTATGTGGCGGGCCGCTTGGATCGGGACAGCGAAGGCCTGTTGTTGCTCACCGACGACGGCAGCTGGCAGGCGCGCATCGCCGACCCCAAGCATAAAATGGCCAAGGTGTATTGGGCACAGGTGGAGGGGATACCCGATGAAGCGGCGCTGGAACGGTTGCGCCAAGGTGTCGAGCTGAACGACGGCCTCACCCGCCCGGCCGGCGCCAGGCTGATGAACGAGCCGCAAGACTTATGGCCGCGCGACCCGCCCATCCGCTACCGCGCCAGCATTCCCACCCGCTGGATCGAACTGACCCTGCGCGAAGGCCGCAACCGCCAGGTGCGCCGCATGACCGCCGCCGTGGGCCATCCGACGCTGCGGTTGATCCGCTACGCCATCGGCGATTGGACGCTGGAGGGCTTGGGGCCGGGGCAGTGGCGGGGATTGGAACTGCCCCGCCGCGTCGCGCCGATCAAAGCTAGGCGTCCGTCAGCCTCCAAGCCACCTCGCCGCCTGCCCTGAGCGGCACTAGCACATCGTCGCCGTAGGCAAAGCTGTCCGGCGCGGTCCACGCTTCCTTGCGCAGGGTGACGGTGCCGCTGTTGCGCGGCAGCCGGTAGAAGTCGGGGCCGTGGTGGCTGGCGAAGGCTTCCAGGCGGTTGAGCCGGCCGGCGGACTCGAAGGCTTCGGCGTACAGTTCCAGCGCGGCGTAGGCGGTGTAGCAGCCGGCGCAGCCGCAGGCGGTTTCCTTGGCGGCTTTGGCATGGGGTGCGCTGTCGGTGCCGAGGAAGAATTTGGGGCTGCCGCCGGTGGCGGCTTGCAGCAGGGCTTTGCGGTGTTCCTCGCGCTTCAATACCGGCAGGCAGTAGTAGTGGGGGCGGATGCCGCCCACCAGCATGGCGTTGCGGTTGTATAAAAGGTGATGGGCGGTGAGGGTGCCGGCGACGTTGTCGTTCGAGGCCTCGACGAATTCCACGCCGTCGCGGGTGGTGATGTGTTCCAACACGATACGCAGGGCCGGGAAGCGTTGGGTGATCGGACGCAGATGCCGGTCGATGAAGGCTCGCTCCCGGTCGAAGATGTCCACTTCCGCTTCGGTGACTTCGCCGTGCACTTGCAGCGCCACGCCGTGTTTTTCCATGGCTTCCAGCACCGGATAGACCGCTTCCAGGCCGCTGACGCCGGCTTCGGAATTGGTGGTGGCGCCGGCCGGATAAAGCTTGAAGCCCAGCACTTCCGGGGTTTCGGCGGCGCGGCGCACTTCGTCCGGCGTGGTGGCGTCGGTGAGGTACAGGCTCATGAGGGGCTGGAAGGCGGAGCCTTCCGGCAGGGCGTCGAGAATGCGCCGGCGGTAGGCCAGCGCCTGGTCCACAGTGGCGACCGGCGGCTTCAAGTTGGGCATCACCAGGGCTCGGCCGAACTGACGGGCGCTATGGACTGCGACGCTATCCAGCTGGGCTCCGTCGCGCAAATGCAGGTGCCAGTCGTCGGGGGTGGTGATGGTGATGGTGTCCATGGGCGGGCTCGTCGGCTAGGATAAGGACTTGAAACTGGCGATGATGGTCCCCATATCGGGGCGACATTCTCTTTAAGCGATCGCCAACACAGTGTAATTTTCCGGAGGTACGAATGCCAATTTACGAATACCAGTGCAAAGCTTGCGGCCACCAGTTGGAAGCCCTGCAAAAAATCAGCGACGCGCCGTTGACCGACTGCCCGGCCTGCAACAAGCCGGAGCTGAGCAAGCTGATTTCGGCGGCCGGTTTCCGCTTGAAGGGCGGTGGTTGGTACGAAACCGACTTTAAAAGCGGCTCCGACAAGAAGAAAAATCTCGCCGGCGACAGCGGCGCTTCGTCTGGCGGCAATTCGGGCGGCGCAGCGGCCTGACGCAAGGCGGCGGCGGGCTCGTCCTGGCGCCGCCGCCATCCCTCCATTGTCCAAGGCACTTCTCCAGGAGGCCGACATGATTCCTTCCCAGCGGGTTTCGTCCTTGTTGAGCGAGTTCAAGCGTTTTGCCTTCAAGGGCAATGTGGTGGATCTCGCCATCGGTGTGATCATCGGCGGCGCTTTCGGCAAGATTGTCGATTCCCTGGTCAAACACATCATCATGCCCACCGTCAGCGTATTGCTGCCCGGCGAGCAGGGCTACCTGGCCTGGAAGCTGACGTTCAACGGCAAGGACATTCCTTACGGCTTGTTCCTGGGCGAGGTGGTCAACTTCCTCATCGTGGCTTTCGCCCTGTTCCTGTTCACGGTGAAGTTTCTCGGCTGGCTGAGCCGTTCCAAGCAGGAAGAGGCCGCGGCTCCGCCGCCGCCGACCAGGGACCAAGAGCTGCTGACGGAGATACGGGACTTGTTGAAGAAAAACGCCCCGTAAGGCCCAGGCCGGCAACCGGCCGTCGGCTTGCGCCCTCGGCGGCCGCGACGTAACATTCACCGTTTTTCATTTTGCCCACAGAGACAGGTTTTATGCGCAGCCATAGGTGCGGAGAAGTCAACGAATCCCATATCGGCCAGGAAGTCCAGTTGTGCGGTTGGGCCCACAGGCGGCGCGACCATGGCGGCGTGATCTTCATCGACCTGCGCGACCGCGAGGGCCTGGTTCAGGTGGTGTTCGATCCCGACACGAAGGAAGCCTTCGCCAACGCCGAAAGCGTGCGCAGCGAATTCGTGCTGCAAGTGAAAGGCAAAGTGCGCCCGCGTCCGGCCGGCACGGAAAACCGCAACCTGCCCACCGGCATGATCGAGGTGCTGGGGGTGGAACTGAACATCCTCAACAAGTCGGAAACGCCGCCGTTCCCGGTGGAAAGCGACATCGAGGTAAACGAGGAAACCCGCCTGCGTTACCGCTACATCGACCTGCGCCGTCCGCAGATGCAGGAGCGCATGAAGCTGCGCCGCGACGTGACCCGCCTGTTGCGCAACTTCCTGGACAAGGAAGGCTTCTTCGAAATCGAAACGCCGTTCCTCACCAAGGCGACGCCGGAGGGCGCGCGTGACTACCTGGTGCCGAGCCGCACCCATCCCAATTCGTTCTTCGCCCTGCCGCAGTCGCCGCAGTTGTACAAGCAGTTGCTGATGATCTCCGGCATGGACCGCTACTACCAGGTGGTGCGCTGCTTCCGCGACGAGGACTTGCGCGCCGACCGCCAGCCGGAATTCACCCAGCTCGATATCGAAACCTCGTTCATGGACGAGGACGCCATCATGACCGTGATGGAAGGCATGATCCGCGAGCTGTTCAGCGAAGTGTTGCAGGTGGCGCTGCCCAACCCCTTCCCGCGCATCACCTACGCCGAAGCCATGCGCCGTTACGGCTCGGACAAGCCGGACCTGCGTGTGCCGCTGGAGCTGGTGGACATCGGCGACTTGCTGCGCAACGTGGAGTTCAAAGTATTCCACGGGCCGGCCAACGATCCCAACGGCCGCGTGGCGGCCCTGCGTGTGCCCGGCGGCTGCGAACTGACCCGTAAGGAAATCGACGATTACACCCAGTTCGTCAGCATTTACGGCGCCAAGGGTTTGGCCTACATCAAGGTCAACGACCTGGCCGCCGGCCTGGAAGGGCTGCAATCGCCCATCCTGAAGTTCATCCCGGACGAGGCGGTGAAGGAAATCCTCCACCGCACCGGCGCGCAAACCGGCGATTTGATCTTCTTCGGCGCCGACAAGGCCAAGATCGTCAACGAAGCCCTCGGCGCGTTGCGCGTCAAAGTGGGCCACGACCGCGGCCTGCTGCAAGGCGACTGGGCGCCGGCCTGGGTGGTGGAGTTCCCCATGTTCGATTGGGACGACAAGGACAATCGCTGGGTGGCGTTGCACCATCCCTTCACGGCGCCCAAGTGCAGCCTGGAGGAAGTCCAGTCCCATCCCGGCCAGGCTCTGTCCCGCGCTTACGACATGGTGCTCAACGGCATGGAAGTGGGCGGCGGCTCGGTGCGTATCCACAACACCGACATGCAGAGCGCGGTATTCGACCTGCTCGGCATCGGCGAGGAAGAGGCGGAGCGCAAGTTCGGCTTTTTGCTCAACGCCCTCAAATACGGCGCACCGCCCCACGGCGGCATCGCTTTCGGCATGGACCGCCTGGTGATGCTGATGGCTGGCGCCAACTCCATCCGCGACGTGATGGCCTTCCCCAAGACCCAGTCCGCCTGGTGCCCGCTGTTCGATGCGCCGGCCGAAGTGACCGATTTGCAGTTGAAGGAGCTGGGCATCCAGTTGCGCAAGCCGCGCACGGAAAAAGCGGCGGGTTAGAGACGCGCGCTGTCTGTAGGATCGGGCCACGACCGTGAGACATTCGTCGCGGTCATGGCCCGCTCCTGCGATATTGGGGAAATGCAAGGATTTCGCCGGCCGCCGGCAAATTCTCGAGGGTTACGGCGGGCAAGCTGCCATTAGGGAGGTTTCATGAATTTCACCATGGAATATGAGCAGGAAGAGGACGGCCGCTGGCTGGCCGAGGTTCCCCAACTACCCGGTGTGTTGGCCTACGGCAGCAGTGCCGACGAGGCTATGGCGAGAGCGGAAGCTTTGGCGTTGCGTGTCATCGCCGAGCGGCTCGAGCAAGGCGAAAGCCGGCCGGTTCCCATCCACTTCACTTTTGCCGCGGCCGCATGAGTCAATGGCCGTCGGCTCGCGCCAAAGCGGCGCTGGCGGCATTATTGGGAATCGGATGGCTGCTAAAACGCCAAACAGGCTCCCACAAGATATTGAGCCGCCAAGGCTGGCCCGACTTCGTTTTTGCATCCCATGATGGAGACGAAATCGGCCCTAAAATGCTCGCACGGATTGCCAAACACACCGGGCTCACGCCGGACGATCTGTAAGTGCCCATGACCGAGCTATCGCCATGAACGACAAAACTCTTTCCATCCAAGACTACGCCCTGCTCGACGACGCCGAGTGCGAAGCCCGCATCGAGGCCGCCAAGCAGAAGCTGGGCAAACGCGTGGTCATCCTGGGCCACCATTACCAGCGCGACGAAGTGTTCCGCCATGCGGACCTCACCGGCGACTCCCTCAAACTGTCGCGGGAGGCCTCCCATTCGGAAGCCGAGTACATCGTGTTCTGCGGCGTGCACTTCATGGCGGAAGTGGCGGACATACTGTCCCGCCCGGAACAGGTCGCCATCCTGCCGGATTTGGCGGCGGGCTGTTCCATGGCCGATATGGCCAGCCTGCCGGCGGTGGAGCGCTGCTGGAAGGAATTGGCCGACGTGCTTAACCCGGACGAGTCCATCACTCCGGTTACTTACATCAATTCCGCCGCTGACTTGAAATCCTTCTGCGGGCGGCATGGCGGCATCGTCTGCACCTCCAGCAACGCCGGCAAGATCCTCGATTGGGCGTTTGCGCAACGGGAGAAAGTGCTGTTCTTCCCCGACCAGCACCTGGGCCGCAACACCGGCTACCGCAAGGACATTTCCCTGGAGGAAATGGTGCTGTGGGACCCGGCGCTGCCGCTGGGCGGCCTGACGCCGGAGCAAATCCGCCGCGCCAAGATCATCCTGTGGAAAGGTTTCTGTTCGGTGCACCAGGTGTTCCAGCCGGTTCACATCGACAATTTCCTCGCCAAGCATCCCGACACCCGGGTGATTTCCCACCCGGAATGCAGCTTCGAGGTATGCGAAAAGAGCCAGTACGTCGGCTCCACCGAGTACATCCTGAAAACGGTGCGGGAAGCCCCGGCCGGCACGCGCTGGCTGGTGGGCACCGAGCTCAACATGGTCAACCGCCTGGCGGCAGAGGTGAAGCCGCAGGGCAAGGAAGTGCACTTTATGTCGCCCACGGTGTGCATGTGCTCCACCATGTTCCGCACCGATCCCCAGCACCTGGCCTGGGTGCTGGAGAACCTGGCCCAGGGCGTGGTGGTCAACCGTATCCGTGTGCCGGACGAGGACGCCAAACTGGCCAAGCTGGCGCTAGAGCGCATGTTGCAGGTGGCCTGAGGCCCATGGCCGGCGCTACGGACTGAACCGGATGGCCGATAGCGTATCGATCGAAGCGGCGGGGGTCGGCAAGCGCTATTGCCGTTCCCTGCGTTTGGCGACGCTGTACGGCGTGCAGGATGGCCTCAAGCGCGCCGTCGGCCTGAAAACCGGCGGTGAGCCGCTGCGTTCCGGCGAGTTTTGGGCGGTACGCGATCTGTCTTTCCAATTGCGGCGCGGCGAGTGCCTGGGAGTCATCGGTCCCAACGGCGCCGGCAAGTCCACCCTGTTGAAAATGCTCAGCGGCAGCGTGCTGGCTGACCAGGGCAAAATCCGCGTGGCCGGCCGCATCGGCGCCATGATCGAGGCCGGCGGCGGCTTGCAGCCTTTGCTCACCGGTACGGAAAACGTTTACGCCTACGCCGCCCAGCAGGGCTATTCCACGGCCCAGGCCCAGGCCATGCTGCCGCGCATCGTCGAATTCGCCGACTTGCAGGGGCAGATGGACAAGCCCGTCAAGCAGTTTTCCAGCGGCATGCAGGTGCGGCTGGGGTTTTCTCTGTTGGCCCATTTCCCGCCCGATGTGATTCTGCTGGACGAGGTGCTGGCGGTGAGCGACGCCCGCTTCCGCGCTAAGTGCCTCAACCGTATTCCCCAGCTCATGCAGCATTCGGCGTTGGTGTTCGTGTCCCATTCCATGCCCCAGGTGGCGCGGGTGTGCACGGCGGTGGCCGTGCTGGATAAGGGTGCCTGCATCTTCCAAGGGCGCGACGTGCCCAAGGGCATCGACGCCTATTACGCCGTGTGCGAGCCGGATATTCCGCCGGTCAGTTCCGGCACCGGCCAAGCAAAACTGCTGGACTGTCGCTTGCTGCTGGACGGCCAGCCCCTGCAAGGCGCTTTGCCCTACGGCCGGGAACTGGCCTTGGCGCTGGATTTGAGCGCCAAGGCGGCCGAAGCGCCCACCCTCAGTCTCACTATCACCAACCCGGAGCTGAACAACATTATCCAGTGCGACTCCGCTTTCAGCGGCTTCCGCCTGCCGGCTGACGGCGCTCGCCACCAAGTGCTGGCCGAGCTGGGGCCGTTGCATCTCAATCCCGGCTTGTATTTCCTGTCCCTCACCGTGGCCAACGAGGCCAGCGGCGAAATCCTGCTGCGCAGCGATAATTTCGCCAAGCTGCGGGTGGCCGGCGAATATTTCGGCCACGCGCCGGTGCAAATCGCCGGCCGCTGGACGCTGGATTGACAGGGTGTTAAAGCAAAAAATGGTTTCACAGAGAACACGGCTAATATCCCTGCTCATCATGGAGGTTGCCCTGGTTGCGCTTCATGTTTTGCTTCGGGAACCAAGTGATTTGAACTCGCCACTGAGCCTTGAATGGCACTATCTTCTCGCTCTTTTGGGAGGTGTTGCTCTCGCTATCTATGCGCTTTCCATTCGTTGTCCAGTTTGTCGAACGCATCAAGTTTTCCGAGGCTGGTCTGTCCTTGATGTTCGTTTGCCTAGGAAGCGCTGTTACGTATGTAACACCCCGATGGGAAATACTCATGATGATGCGAAGCTCTAATCCTGCGCTCAAGTTTGCGCCCTTCGCTTCACGTTAAGGCCGCGTCGCTGCTTCCAAGCGCGTCAGCCACATCATGGCCTGTTCGGCATTGTCGCCGCACATGGCCGCCTCCGGCTTGAGTCCGCCGCACACCGCCGGCCGCTCCGGCCGGCCGAAAATCAAGCAGCGATTGTCGTCGCTCAACTGCGCGCAGCGCGCCCCGGCTGCCTTGCCCTGGGGCATGCCGGGAATGGGGCTGGAGATGGACGGTGCGATGCAGCAGGCGCCGCAGCCGGGGCGGCAGGGCAGGGGTGTTGTCACGGCTGGGCTGTGTAGCTGTCGCCCAGGGCCGGCTCCAGGCGGGATTTCACGGCGGCGATGCCGGCGGCGTCGTAAGGAACGGCTTCGGCGTAACCCCAGATCGGCTTGGGCCAGGCGATGTCGTCCCGGTAGCGCGCCACGTGGTGCACATGCAGTTGCGGCACCAGGTTGCCGATGGCGGCGATGTTGATTTTGTCCGCTTGGAATACCTCGGATATGGCCTGCGCCAGGGCGCTGGATTCTCGCATCAGTTGTAGCTGATCCAATTCACTCAGTTGGAAAATCTCTCTGGCTTCCGCTCGTTCCGGCACCAGGATGAACCAGGGGTAGTGGCTGTCGTTCATCAGCAGCAGCAGACAGAGAGGGAAGCGCCCCAGGACGATGCAGTCCTGTTGCAAGCGGGGGTGCAGCTCGAACATCACTCTTTCTCCAACAGTCCGGCCAAGCGCACGCGCTTGAGCCACCAGGTCATCATCGGGATGCCGATGATCAGGTAGGGATAATAGCCAATGCCGCGCCAGATCATCGCCAGGGTCAGTTCCAGGCCGGGCGGGATGAGATCGCGGAACAGCCAGGCGAAGGCCATTTCCGCCATGCCGGCGCTGCCCGGGGTGGGGGACACCACCATAAGCACATATAAGCCGGCCTGGCGGGCGAAGGCCAGCACGTGTTCTTGCCAGCCCATGGTGTGGCCGGCGAAGGCTTGCAGCACGCAGTTGAGTACTAGATAGCGGCCGATCCAGGCGAGGGAGGTGACGGCCCACAGCTGCCACCAGAATCGTTGCGGCCGGGCGCGCAGGTTGCTCGAGGCCGCTTTAAGATCGTCCAGCATGCGCCAGCCGCGCCGCCGCCAGGGTTTCATGCGCCGCCAGCGCAGCAGTTGCTTGAGACGGCGGTTGACCCAGCCCGGCGCCACGAAGAGGGCAAAAGCCAGGAAGGCCACATAAGCGGCCATGGAGCCGAACGCGCTCCAAAAGCCGGCGATCACTCCGCCCTCCATCAGGCCCGAATTGAGATCCGCCAACGGCGCGACGATGGCGGCATGGTCCACCAGCAGCGTCGTAACGGGCGGTATGCCCAGGTAAAACGCCTGGTCCAGAAACACCGTGGTGAACACGATGGCTGTGGCGGTACCCAGGCTTAAGCCTTCCCGCGTCAGCATGAACAGGGCCAGCGGCGCGCCGCCGACCATGGAGGGTGACACGGCGGCGGAGAAATTCCAGATCAGCAGGATTTGGCAGCAGGCCAGCCAGGACAGGCGCCGGTCGGTGAGTATGCGCAACTGCCACATATAGGCGAAGTCGCGCAGCCAATCCATGGACAGCGCCAATCCCAGCCAGCCGAATACCGCGCCGTTTTTCGGCAGCTTGGCCCAGAGATCGGCCAGCGCCATGCCGTTTTGGGCCAATTGCCATTGCCACAAATAGGCGATGAGGCCGCCGCCCAGCAACAACGGCGGCAGCAGATAGCGCCAGCCGAAGCGGTGCAGGGCCGGCGGCTTCGGGCTCATGCGCGGGTGACGAACATGGCGTCGCCGTAGCTGAAGAAGCGGTATTCCCGTTCCACCGCGTGGCGGTAGGCGGCCATGGTATGGCCGTAGCCGGCGAATGCGCAGACCAGGGCCAGCAAGGTCGATTCCGGCAGGTGGAAATTGGTCAGCAGGGCGTCCACGCTCCGAAAACGGTAACCGGGGGTGATGAATATGTCCGTGTCGCCGGCATAGGGTTCCAGCGCGCCGCTGTGCGAGGCCGACTCCAGGGCGCGCACCGTCGTGGTGCCCACCGCCACAACTCGGCCGCCGGCGGCGCGGGTTTGCCGCACCAAGTCCACGGTAGCCTGGGACACTTCGCAGTATTCCGCGTGCATGTGGTGGTCCGCCAGTTTTTCCGCCCGCAGCGGTTGGAACGTGCCGCTGCCCACGTGCAGGGTGACGAAAGCGCTGGCCACGCCGCCCAGCCGCAATCTTTCCAGCATGGCTTCATCGAAATGCAGTCCGGCGGTAGGCGCCGCCACGGCGCCTTTGGTGCGGGCGTATACGGTTTGATAGCGGTTGAGATCGTCGGCGTTGTCGGGCCTGGCGATGTAGGGCGGCAATGGCATGTGGCCGGCGCGCTCCAGCACGTCGTCCACCGTTTCGGAGAATTCCAATAAAAACAGATCGTCTCGCCGCTCCACCATCACGCAGCGGCTGCCGCCGTCCAGCAGCAACAGGCTTCCGGGCTTGGGCGCTTTGCTGGCGCGCACGTGGGCCAGGACTCGCCGTTCGGACGTTACTCTCTCCACGAGCACTTCGACCCGTCCGCCGCTTTCTTTCCGGCCGAACAGCCTTGCTGGAATTACGCGGGTGTCGTTGAACACCAGCAGGTCGCCGGCGCGAAGCAACGAGGGCAGATCGGCGAACGCCAAGTCTTCCAGGGTTCCGTTCGGACCATCCAACCGCAGCAGGCGGCTAGCGGCCCGTTCCGCCAAAGGGGTTTGGGCGATGAGTCGCTCGGGCAGGTCGTAATGGAGGTCGCTTTTACGCATGGGTCGCGCATGTTAACAGCTTGGGGCGGCGCTTGCAGTCGGTCTTTTGGTTCGCTCCCCGCTTCGTTGGATTCATAACCTCCCCGATATGATATGATTCCCGCAGGAACTCGGAGAGGTGGCTGAGCGGTCGAAAGCGGCGGTCTTGAAAACCGTTGAAGGTATCCCCTTCCGTGGGTTCGAATCCCACCCTCTCCGCCATATTGGGCTTCGCTATAACGATAGAAGGCGGCGAAGACGGCATGATAGATGTACTGTTGGTTGACGATCACGAGTTGGTCCGTACGGCGATTGAGTATTTACTCAACGACAGTAGTGGAATCAGGGTCGTGGCCGTAGCGGGTTCGGGGGAGGAAGCGCTGGAGCTTTATCCTACGGTGAACCCTCACGTGGTGTTACTGGACGTGAATATGCCCGGCATGGGCGGCGTGGAAGCCAGCAAACGCCTGTTCAAGCGTTATCCCGACGCGAAAATCATCGCTTTGAGCGTTCATGACGACGGCCCCCTGCCGCAGCAATTGCTGCATTTGGGCGTGCAAGGTTATGTGTCAAAGTCGTGCCCGGCGGCGGAAATGGTGTCCGCCATCCAGATGGTGCAACAGGGTAAGCGTTATTTGAGCGCGGATGTGGCCAGCAACATCGCCTTGTCTGTCTTGCCCGGCGAGCTGGCGCCTTTCGAGCGTTTGTCGCAAAGGGAGATGGAGGTCGTCATGCTGACTTTGCAAGGCACGACCATTCCCGACATGGCTGAAATACTCATGATCAGCGCGAAGACCGTCAACACTTATCGGTACCGCTGTTACGAAAAGCTAGGGGTCAAGAACGACGTCGAGTTGACCCGGCTGGCGTTGAAATACAAACTAATCAACGATGTGGTTCGCGACGCCTAAGGGAACGGGGCATCTCACGTCGCGCATTGGACGAAGAACATTCCGCCCTGGTGGTGAAATTGGTAGACACAAGGGACTTAAAATCCCTCGCCGTTAAAAGCGTGCCGGTTCGAGTCCGGCCCGGGGCACCATTCATTCGGTAACTTTCTGTTTCTGAGGCTTTGCGCGGAAAAGCCGCGCGGCCGGTCGATCCGCAAAGAAGGCGGCAAGCCGCCAGCCCGCTTATTCGGTCGCATGCGCCTAGCGCCTGTGCGGCGAGCGTTGATGGGGAATTCCCTTCGCTGCGGGCGAGTCGAGCGTCTCCAACACCTAGGGCAAGGCCCGCCGCTTGCCTTTCGGGGCTGCCCTGGTCGGTGCCGGCGGTGGGCGGCCGTTAAGAGCAAGTCAATGAGGGAAAGCCGATGACAGCCGAACATGATGATCTGGCCGCTTTGTTGACGGCGCTGAATCATATCCTGCGCGAGCAAGGCTCGACCTGCGTTAACGGCGTGATCCTTCGCTTCATGCAGGTGGGGGAGGCGTTTACCGGCGACTCCGGCGGGTTTCGTGCCAAAGAAAGCGGTATTTTTACCCGCTACGCTTCTGGTGGGGAGTGGCAGTACCGCGGACCTTTTGGGCAATTCAACGAGATTGTCGAGCCCATCCTGCATCAGGCCGGCGAGGTGCAGCGCGCCGCGATACTGCTGCGTTCATCCATCTTGGATACGTCCGCTACTTTTTCGACGATGGACAAGGAAATCGAGGCTGACCTGGCGCGATTGTCGGCGGTCAGCGACCAGAGCAGGGCGAACCGTAGCGCTTGAGCGCTCCCCTCGGCGCCTGCCGGCTAGACTTCGTAATCCAAAGCCCTGCTTTTTCTCCGCTCGTTTTTTTGCCTGGTGTCGAATGGGAGCGACGATCGGTCATCGGGATCGTCGCCGCGCCGGCGTTTGCGGCGATCAGGGACTTTGCGGCGCTCGGTAAACAGCGGCTCGCCTCCCCCCACTCCTCCAGTTTCCGATGCCGCCGGCCCGAGCTGGGGCAGTGCGGCCGTCCCGTGAAAACGTTGCGCGTCGAGTGATTGACCGGCCCCGACAACCTTCGGTATTTCGGACATGGCTCCCTCCCCGCAATGTCGGGAATTTCATGCACTTTATCGGTACCGCGTCACAATTCTTTAACGGGGAGCGCGGCGGGGGCGTGCCGGGCGCGCGAACGTTCGCCTAAGCTTCGATGCCGAAAACGTTTTCGACCGGCGCGGGTTTGCCGGTGAAATAGCCTTGCGAATAATCGATGCCGAATTGCTCCAGCAGCCGCAGGGTTTCGGCGTTTTCGACCTGTTCCGCGATGGTGGTTTTGCCGAAGGCGCGGGCGATTTGGCTCATGGCGACGACCAAGGCTTGATCGTCGGGGTTTTCGGCGAGCTTTCTGATGAATGCGCCGTCTATTTTGACGAATTCCATGGGAAGTTCGCGCATATAGTAGAACGACGAGAAACCGGCGCCGAAGTCGTCCAGGGCGAAGCGGCAGCCGAGCTCCTGTATGGACGTGAGCAGGCTTTTGGCGGCATTCAAGTCGCCGATCGCCGCGGTTTCCGTCATTTCCAAGATCACTTGGCGCGGATTGACCTTGGTTTCCTGCAACAGGCCGCTGAGGTGGTTCAGCAGCTCCGGGTTGTTGAAGGCATGGGCGGACAGGTTGATGGCGAAAGTGACGGAAATGCCCCGGTTTTCCAGCATGGCCAGATAGCGAATGGCGCTGCTCAATACCATGCGGTCGATGGCATGGATCAAGCCGGAGCGTTCCGCGACCTCGATGAACTGGGCCGGCCCGATGACGCTGCCGTCCTCTCCTTTCATGCGCAGCAACACTTCGTAATGGCTGGCGTGCCCTTCGGGAATTTTGACGATGGGCTGTACGTAAAGCAGGAAGCGTTGCTCGGCGAGGGCCTTTTCGATGCGCTCCTTCCACAGAAAGCGTTCCTGGATCAGCCGGTGGCTTTCGTCGTTTTGCGAGAATAAATGCCAACCGCCGCGGCCGGTGTCTTTGACCTGGTACATGGCGATGTCGGCGCGGGCCATTAAATCGCCCACGTTGTTGCCGTCCTGGGGGAACAGCGCGATGCCGATGCTGGCGGAGATTTTGTACACCCGGCCGGACAATAAAAACTCCGTGCCACCGATATGGGCCAATAGGCTTCTTGCCACGGCGACAGCCGCTTCGGCGTCGGCGTGGGGCAGGATGACGGCGAATTCGTCGCCGCCGATGCGTCCGAGCACGTCGGTTTCCCCCAGCAACGGCGGCAGCATCTCGCCCAGCCGTTCCAGCAATTGATCGCCGGCCCGGTGGCCGCTGGTGTCGTTGACGTATTTAAATTGGTCGAGGTCGAAAAACAGCAACGCGCCGCCGTGGTTATAGCGTTTGCCGGCGGCCAGCGCGTCCTTGAGTTCTTCTTGAAAACGGCGGCGGTTGTACAGCCGGGTCAAGGGATCGTGATCGGCCAGCCAGGCCAGCCGCAGTTCGGCGTTCTTGCGGGCGGTGATATCCATGCCGATGGACAGGGTGATGGGTTCGCCGGAATCCTGGTCGGTTAACACGGAATGGTGCCAAACGATGTTCAACGTCGAGCCGTCTTTGCAGCGGATATCCCACTCTTCTTCGAGGTGGTCGATTCGCTGGGCGGTAAGCCGGTCCAGTTCCCGCGTGACGGCCGGTCGCAACAGTTCTTGGGCCAATAGGCCGGTCAGCGGTTGTCCCTGCAATTCCGCCGCGCTATAGCCGGTGATGGTTTCGCAATAGCGGTTGGCCATGAGGACGTTGTGTTGCCTGTCGTGGGTCATGACCAGCGCCTGGGCGGCGTCCAGGATGTGCGTGACAAAGCGTTTTTCCTTGGCCAATTCCCGCATCCGGTCCGACAGGTCTTGCGTCTTGTCGACGACCTGCTGATTCAGCGTCTCCAGCTGGTGCGACAAGGCGATGGCGGTGTCGTCCAGCACGTCCACTTCGTCCCGCGTCCAGCGCCTGCCCCGTTTATGGGCAATGGTCGCGCGGACCTGATCGTAAGCCGCTTCCGCCAGCATCGGCAGGGTGTCGGCCGCCCGCCGCAACCGCGACATCGGGGTCCACAGAATCGCCAGCAACAAGGACTCCGAAACCACCAAGCCGGCTAAGCCGAGCAGCACGGTGCGGCGCGTGGCTATTTCAATTTGCTCCAGTTCGTCGCTGATGTCGGCGATGAAGACGAGATACGCCTGGCTGCCGGGCTCGAACTGCTTCAGCCGGACCAAGTGGATCTCGTAACTGCGTTGCGCCCGTTGCACGATCGTGGAGCGGTCGAGGCTGTCGGGCGTTGGGAACGACGCCGCCAGCTGGCGCAACAAAGGCGCGTTCGCTTCCGCGTTGCTTAGCGCCACGATCGCCGCTTGCCATGGGGCCACCCAGCGCGACGGGTCGGTTTCGCTGCGTTCGGCGTTGTCCAGCACCAGCAAGCCGATATCCGAGCCGGAAACGCCTTGGAATTCCAATATCAGGTCGGCCGGGGATACGCCGAGCACCACCACGCCGATGTTGCGCGAATGGCCCAAGATGGGAACCGCGGCGTACTGGGTGCAGCCCTGGTCGCATTGGTGGACGCTGATCGGGGTTTCCTGGGTCCGTGCGAGTTCGACCGCCGACGACAGCCGGGCGTTTTGCCGCCAACCGTTGGCGGCGATGGGCGTCGGCGAGTCGGTGAATATGGCGGCCGTTTGTATGCCCAGGTCCAGGTCGAGAATCGACAGAATGCCCTCCAGATCTCTGGCTGCCCGGGAGTCTTCGCCGGGCTGGGCCGGCGGTGTCGCCGAGAGGGATCGCTGCACGGTGGGCAGGGCGGCGACCGTCATGCCCAGTTGTTGCAGGCGCTTTGCCGATTGCTCCAGCAGGCCTTGCACTTGCCGGGCGTTTTGATTTTTGACCTGTTCGCGCCGTTCCTGGAACAGCTTATGCAGCTCGTAGGAGCTGTAGAAGGCATAGGCGCCTGTTACGGCGATCAACACCAAGCTGGTGAGCAGCAAGGCGCTCCATTTCAGGCTGAGGAATCTCGCCGATTGCATCGATTTGTCCATGCCCGTTTTTATAAGCTAGAACCGGTAGGAAAGCAGCACCGCGAAGATATCCCAGTTGTTCTGGGTCTTCCTGGGGTCCGGGTTGTCCAGGGGCGGCAGCCATCCGGTGCCGTTGACCCGGTGGTACTCGGTTTGCAGCATGAGTTTGGGGGTGATGTCGTAACGCAAGCCGACGGTCCAGTCTTTGGCGTACTGCGTATAGGTCGGCTGGGTCGCCGCCACGGCGTTGCCGCCCCTGTCGTCCCGATTGGCGTAATACACGTCGTAACGCGCCACCGCTTGCCATTGAGGCGCTAGGCGGTAAGTTCCCTGCAGGTACCAGCTTTCACCATCCACCCGCCGATCCATAGGGCTGCCAAACCCTTGGAAATGCAGTTGGCGGAAAGCGTATTCGCCGGTCAGGCTCCAGTTTTCGGCGGTGTATTGAGCGGAAAAATACCATGGTTGGAAAGTGAAATCGCCTTTTTCCAGATCGTAGCGCGTCCTTCCCACCAGCCGTTGCGCCGCCGGAAGCTTGGGATCGAAATAGGCGTTGAGCCAGATCGAGGTGATGCCCAGGCGCAGGTTGCCGCCGTCTTCGTCGGTGTGTTCGTACATGAGGCGGCTGATATAGGACGGCTTGCTTTGCAGGCTTCCCGGCCAGCTTTGGCCCGTTACCCGATTGCGGCCGAACACCGCCAGGTTCGATTCCGCGCTGTCCACGCCCAGGGAAAAGACGCCGAAGTCGGCGGAGATGTTGCCCCAATCGGCGCGGTGCTCGCCGTAGAACATTCCGCCGTCCGCCGACAGGGCCAAATCGCGGGTGCGCTCGAAGTAGATGGACTGCGGCAGCAAGATGGTCGGCTTGGTGAACGGGACGTCGCGGGTGGCGTTGTACAGGCCGATGGGCAGCTTGACGCGGCCTAGCCGCACGCCCAGGGTCAACTCGTCGTTGGACAGGGGCGTGTAGTCGAGGAATCCGTAGTCCAGCCTTTTGTCGTTTTCGTGGCCTACGCCGGCGCGCCGGTACAAGCCTTGGGCGGAAATCTGCAATTGCGGCAGCAGCCGCCAGGAGCCGTTCACGCCCAGTTGCGTGTAATCGAGGCTGCCGCCGTGGCGGCTGTCGCCGAACAGCTGGTTGCCGCTCGTCAATATGTAGCCTTGGCTGAGGAAGCCGTGCACCTGCGCGCCCTCGAAAGGCTCCAGGGCTGCCGCCGGCAGGGAGCAAACGAGCCATGGCAGCATCCGGCAGACGGCGGCGATGCGGGGTTGCCAGGCGTTATGCCGCCGCAGCGGCGCCGGTTTTGCGCTCTGGCTGCGGCGTGCTTTTCGCGAGTCCCTGGAAAAAGCTGTCATTAACGAGTCCATAGGCAGGATTACTTGATGGGAATGACGGCGATGGCGTCGCCGGTCATGACGTTGGGCAGGTAACCGATGGCGCCGGGCATCGCCGCGATCTTGGCGCGCATTTCCTCTTCCGTGGCGACTTCGATGGGGGCTTGGCCGGTGCCGGAAAACACCAGGCGGTCCCAAGCGTTGCGCATTTCGTGAGGGAATACGCGCAACACCTGTTTGCAAAAGGCGATGTGGGCGGGGTGGTTGTCGGGCAGCACGAACACTTTGATGGCCGAGCCGTTGGGCCAGGTGCGCAGGCGCATGCCGAATATGGCTTGCAGCGTGTTGCGCGAAAGTGCCGGGTTGGCGTGTTCCTGGGCGCGGGCGACGACGGCGATGTTGTCGGCGTCGGCCGAGGCGGTCGCGCTGAAAAAAAGCGTTCCCGACAGGACGAGCGCGCGGGCGAAACCGGCGATGCGCCGATTTTTCGATGGCGTTGCGTCCGTTGCCGCGCTAGGCATGCTGGGCGGCTTCGGCTGGATTGAGAGGAGACTGGCGCGAATATCGCTCCAATAGTTCTGGTCCGGCCCCGTCGGGAGGAAACGCCATGGCGCCGCCGCCGGTCAATAAGTGCCATACCTGCGGGTGGGTTTTCCGCATCTGGTCGAGCATGCGCGGCAAATGGGCCAGATAAGCCCTTCGCGGGCCGTAGTGATAGAAAAGATCGCTGATGGGGTGAAACTCGAGGCCGAATTGTTTGAGCCGCCGTTCCAGGCCGGGCTCCATCATGGCGTACCAATAAACCATCCCCTGGTTTCGGCTCATGCGAATCGCCGCGGCTACCAAGCCGAGTATCGGGTGGGGCAGCGTGCGCCGTTCGCCGGCAGCCGCCGGCGATGATGCCATGTCCGGCAGGCCTTCCGGCCGATCCCATTCGCCTTGCCGGACGCGGAACTGTCGAGACAGGCAAAACCGGGAAATCTCCCCGATGGCGGGGCGTGTGGCGAGGCTGGACGGCATGACCGGGTTGTAAAAATGGCGGCCGGCCACTCGCTCGATGTGAAACCTCCAAGCGTCGTCGTTCGGTTTCGGCACGATGAGGCGCAGCGTTCCGGCGTAAACGCCGCTGGGGCGGTGGTAAAGCAGGCTGTGCAGGGCGTCGGCGTCATAAGCGTCTTTTTCCTGGCTGTTCGGATGGTCTTCCGTTTGCAGGCGCAGGCAGTTGAAAAACGCTTCGTAACGGATTTTGAAAGCCTCTTGTCTCAGCGCTTCGCTATCCGCCGGGAGGATTTCGAAATACTCGAAAAATCGATTGCTTAAATCGGAGTGTTCGGCTGCTTCCATGCGCGGTAGAGGGGCTGTGGTTACTGGCGGGAAAGAGGCAAAACGCCCGCGGCAACACCGCCGCGATTATCGCCGTCGATTATTAAGAATAAAACTGGCTTGATGGAATGGCTTTATTCGGCCTCGTTCTACTCTGTATTAGATCGGGCTGATTTTATGCGCGCGCGGGGAAGGCGTCGGATTGGATGGCCGGCGGATAATATGGCAAACCGTGGGAAAGGCGTCAATGGGGCGCGGCCGTATGGCGCCGGGGACGCCGGTGCGAGGGGGGCGTGCCGCTGCGGCGGCGGGTGTGCGAAACTGTGCGGATAATTGGACTTGAATGCGAGATAACCAGAGCACCATGCACGATCCGGAAGCAGAGTACGAAGACGAGGGCCAGGGGCGCGTCAGCAGGTCGCAATTGAAGCGCGAGGCGCAGGCTTCGCGGGATTTGGGGGCGGAGTTGGCGGCGTTGTCCCGCGACCAACTGACGCGTTTGAATTTGCCCGACGCATTGCACGAGGCGCTGGTGGCCGCGCTTGCCATCGATGCCCATGGGGCGCGCAAGCGGCAGATCAAATATATCGGCGGTTTACTCAGCCGCTTGGACCCGGAACCGATCCGGCAGGGATTGGCGCGGTTGCAATCGAAAAACGTCCAGGCTACGCAGGAATTGCACAAAATCGAGCAGTGGCGGGATCGCTTGCTGGCCGAGGGCGATGGGGCGTTACGGCAGCTATTGGCGCAATACCCCGAGGCGGACAGTCAGGCGCTGCGGCAGCTGATCCGCAACGCTCAAAAAGAACACGCCGCCGGTAAGCCGCCCAAGTCGGCGCGGCTCTTGTTCAAGGCGGTGAAGGCATTGCTGCAGGCGGAGCGGGGCGAGGCGGCGGAACCGTCCGAGGAGGCTGGGGAGGATCAAGCCGACGGGTGAAACCAGTCGAGTTTTTCCCGCAGCTTGACCACGTCGCCGATGATGACCAGCGTGGGGGCTTGCACCGGCGTTTCCGCCACCAGGCGCGGCAGGTTTTCCAGGGTTCCGGTAAGCACCCGTTGGCGCGGGGTGGTGCCTTGTTCCACCAGCGCGGCGGGGCGATCGCCCGGGCAGCCGTGGGCGATCAGGTTCCGGCAGATGATGTCCAGGCCGACCAAGCCCATGTAAATCACCACGGTTTGGTTGGGCACGGCCAAGCGCGGCCAATCGAGGGAGACGCTGCCGTCCTGGCGGTGGCCGGTGACGAATACGCAGGACTGGGAGTAATCGCGGTGGGTGAGCGGGATGCCCGCATACGCCGCGCAGCCCGAGGCGGCGGTGATGCCCGGCACCACCTGGAACGGTATGCCCTGTTCCATGAGGGTTTCGATTTCTTCTCCGCCGCGGCCGAAAATGAACGGATCGCCGCCTTTCAGGCGCAGCACCCGCTTGCCTTCGCGCGCCAGCCGCACCAATAGGCCGTTGATTGCCTCCTGGGGCAGGGTATGGTCGCTGCGCTGCTTTCCGGCGTATATGCGTTCCGCGTCGGTGCGCACCTTTTCCATCACGGCGGGGGACACCAGCCGGTCGTATACCACCACGTCGGCCTGTTGCATCAGGCGCAGGGCGCGCAGGGTGAGCAGATCCGGATCTCCCGGGCCGGCACCGACCAGATAGACCTCGCCTTGCGGGGCTTTCGGCGCCGCTTCCGTCAGCAGCCGTTCCAAATGCTCGGCGGCGTCCGCTTCCCGCCCCGCCAGCACCAATTCCGCGATGGGGCCTTGCAGCACGGTTTGCCAGAAGCGGTTGCGGCTCAGGGCGTCCGGCAGCGCTTGCTTGACTGGGCGCCGGTAGCGGCGCGCCAAGTCCGCCAGCCGGCCGTAGCCGGCCGGCAACAGCTGCTCGATGCGATCGCGCAGGGTGCGGGCCAGGATGGGGGAGGCGCCGCCGCTGCTGACGGCGGCGATGACGGGAGAACGGTCGATGACCGCCGGAAAAATAAAACTGCACAGATCCGGCTGGTCGGCTACGTTGACCGGTATGCCCAATCCCCGCGCGGTTTGCGAAACCAGGGCGTTGACTTCTTGCCGGTCGGTGGCGGCGATCGCCAACTGCTGGCCGTCCATGTCTTTGGGCTCGAACGCTTTTTTCCGGTAGGCGATTTGGCTATCATCTGCCCATTCGGCCAGTTGCCGGTCCAGTTCCAGCGCCACCACGGTGACCCTGGCGCCGGCCTTGCGCAGTAAGCCGACCTTGCGGGCGGCCACGGCGCCGCCGCCTACCACCAAGCACGGCGCGTTCTGGAGCCTGAGAAAAATCGGCAGGTATTCCATGGCTTTCTTTGGCTTCAATAATCGTGAGTCGGGCCGTTTCCGGCGTTGGATGACATTATCGGGTGTTTGCGCGTGATGCAGTTTGATTTGGAATTGGATACCTCCGGCCTTAACTGTCCCTTGCCTTTGCTGCGCTTGAAAAAGTCGCTGCAGGCCATGGACAGCGGCCAGGTGGTGCGGGTGCTGGCCACCGATCCGGCCGCGGTGCTGGACTTCGGCGTGTTTCTCGACCAAGCCGGCCACCAGCTGCTGGAGCGGACCCAGGCGGATGGTACCTTGACGTTCTGGATACGCAAGGCCTGACACCTACTTGGCGAAGTGGTGATCCGGGCAGCGCCCATCGCGCAGGGTGATGACCGGCCAGCCCCGTTCCAGGGCGATGTTGTACAGCGATTCGTCCGGGTCGACGGCGACGGGAAACTCCACTTGCGACAACAGCGGCAAATCGTTGTGCGAGTCGCTATAAAACCAGCTGCCTTGCAGCGTGGCGTCTTGGTCTTTCAGCCATGCGTCTAGGCGTTTGACCTTGCCGTCCTGGAAGCAGGGTATGCCGTCGAAACCGCCGGTATAACGGCCGTTTTCCATGGTCGGCGCGGTGGCGATCAGGTGCTCTATGCCGTACAAGGCGACGATGGGCTCGGTGACAAAACGGTTGGTGGCGGTGATTACCAGGGGCGTATGGCCCAACAGCTTGTGTTTGTCGATCAACTGTTGAGCCGCGGGCAGCAGGATCGGCCGGATTTTTTCCTGCAGAAATTGCTCGCGCCAGCGGTATAACTGCTCCGGCTCGTTGTCGGCCAAGGGCTTTAGGGCGAACGTCAGGAATTCGACGATGTCCAGCGTGCCATGCTTGTATTGCTCGTAAAACCGGGCGTTGGCGGTTTCGTATACGTCCCGATCGACGATGCCGCGTTCCACCAAAAACTGTCCCCAAAGATAATCGCTGTCGTCGGCGAGCAGGGTGTTGTCCAAGTCGAATATGGCGAGGGTCATGGATTCCTTGAATGGCTTGTATGGCGGGCTTTTGAGCCGGCCCGGCGGCTGGCGCGCATACTTCAAGTGTGAAACAATGCGCAAAAACCTATGGGGCGAAACGGCCCTATTTTAGCATCGGTAAACGGGCAAAACTTAGAGTGCCGGTATGATTGACGAAGAAGGATATCGCCTGAATGTAGGCATCATCCTTTGCAACGATGAAGGCCGCGTATTTTGGGCGCGGCGCATCGGGATGACTTCGTGGCAGTTTCCCCAGGGAGGGATTCAGGCCAACGAAGATCCCGATGCCGCCATGTTTCGCGAATTGCACGAAGAGGTGGGCCTGCGCCAGGAACACGTGCAGGTGATCGGCCGCACCCGCGATTGGTTGCGCTACCAATTGCCGGAACGTTATATCCGGCGCGATTCCCATCCCCTCTGTATCGGACAGAAGCAGCTGTGGTACATCTTGCGTCTGATTAGCGACGAAGCGGACATCCGTTTCGACTGCTCCGATCGGCCGGAATTCGATGCTTGGTGCTGGGTCGATTACTGGCGTCCGCTGCGCGACGTGGTGTATTTCAAGCGCGAAGTCTACCGCCAGGCGTTGACCGAGCTGGGCGGCTTGCTGATATCGGAACAAGTGCCGGTGAATCCTCGCGGTTTCCTGTCGGCCCAGCATCGCATCGCGACGGAATAATTTCTCTTGCCGCCCCGCCTCGAGGCGGTGTCGTCGTCAGTAGCCGGTGGAGCCGAGTTCCAGCCCGGCCGGCGGTTCCGGCAGCCGCACGACGCGCGTTTCCAGCTTGCCGTCCGCATGGAGATTGAGCCAGCGATAGCCCGGCGGCGCCGCTTCGATAGCGAATTCCTCGCTTTTGGGGGTGAACTGGACGCAGGTGGACGGCGTCGCCAGCAGCCGCAGGTTGCCGCTGTGGCCGTCGTAGACTTGATGTATATGTCCCCATAACACCAGCCGCACTTGGCGGTGTCGCCCCAGCAGCAGCAACAGGCGCTCGCGGTT
Organism: Methylogaea oryzae; assembly: GCF_019669985.1. NCBI lineage: Bacteria > Pseudomonadati > Pseudomonadota > Gammaproteobacteria > Methylococcales > Methylococcaceae > Methylogaea > Methylogaea oryzae. Next base: position 2,398,876 of record NZ_AP019782.1, on the reverse strand, counting down.
GTTGGGCGGCAAGGCCATGGTGTCCAGCCATTGACTGTAGACCGGCACCGGCTGGTGGTGCAACACCACCGCCGCATGGCGCCGCGGCTCTTGCGACAGCAATTGTTCCAGCAAGGCCAGCTCCCGGTCGGCCAGACAGCCGGCGGCGTCGTTGGGAATGGTGCTGTCCAGCATGACGATCTGCCAATCGCCGGCCAATATCTGTTTTTGGCAGCGGATATCGCCCTGATTCAGTTCCGCCGCCATGAGGGCGGGGTCGTCGTGGTTGCCGGGCAGGCAATAACACGGCAGGTTCAGCGGCGCCAGGATGCTGCGCAGGCGGGCATAGCTTTCCCGCGTGGGGACTTGCACGCAGTCGCCGGTCAGCAGGACCAGATCGGGCGGCCAATCCTTGTCTCGCCCCGCCAATTCCAACACGTCTCGCAGCGTTTGCGCCGTGTCCAGCCCAAGAAAACGCTCGCTCTCGTCCGCCAGCAAATGCGGATCGGTGATATGCAGCACTTTTACGGGGGGGCGGGCGCCGGGCGTCGACTGCGTCATACGTCACAATCCTTATGGAAATATGAACGGCAAGATAAAGGGCCCATGGCTAGTTGTCCACCGCCTTGGTTAAAACTTTGGAATTGCGGTTGGGGTTGTAGAGGGCTTGGCGTTCCAGGGGCAGGGCCGCCACGTTGGCGGTGGCGAAGCCCCGTTCCCGGAACCAGTGTTCGGCGTGGGTGGTGAGAACAAACAGCTCCGTCACCCCGGCCTTGCGGGCGCGTTCCTCCATCAGCGCCAGCAGGCGGTCTCCGCGTTTCTCGCCCCGATATTCCGGGTGCAGCACCAAGCAGGCCAGCTCGGCCATGGTGCGGCTGGCGTAGGTGTGCAAGGCGGCGCAGCCGACGATCATGCCGTCCCGCTCGATGACGGTGTAGTCGTCGATCTCCATTTCCAGCCGCTCGCGGGTGCGCGGCACCAGGATGCCTTGGGCTTCCAGCGGTGCGATCAGCTCCAGGATGCCGCCCACGTCGTCGATGGCGGCGGTGCGGATGTCCTCGAACGGGGCGGCGCTCACCAGGGTGCCGACGCCGTCCCGGGTGAACAGCTCCAGCAGCATGGCGCCGTCCAGTTCGCGGCTGATGAGGTGGCAGCGGGCTACGCCGCCGACGCAGGCGGCTAGGGCGGCTTTGAGATGGGCGCGCAGTTCGCGGGACAGCCCGGCGTCGTCGCGCAGCAAGGTTTCGGCTTCCTGGGTGGTGAGCTGGCGGGTCGGCTGGCCCTTGTTGCTCAGGCCTTCCTGCTCCATCAGCAGCAGCAATTTGTCCGCCTGCAGAGCAATGGCCACGGCGGTGGCGACTTCCTCGGCGCTCAGGTTGAACACCTCGCCGGTCGGCGAATAGCCGACCGGCGACAGCAGCACCACGTTGCCCTGGTCCAACTGCTGGCGAATGGCGTCGGCGTCGATGCGGCGCACATCGCCGGTGTGCTGGAAATCCACCCCGTCGCGCACCCCCAAGGGCTTGGCGGTGACGAAGTTGCCCGATGCCACCCTGAGCCGGGCGCCGGCCATGGGCGAATTGGCCACCCCCATGGACAGCAGGGCTTCGATTTCCACCCGCACCATGCCGGCGGCTTCTTTTACGCACAGCAAGGCCTGGGAGTCGGTGATGCGCAAGCCGTTCTTGTAGCGCGGCTGTTGGCCGCGCAAGTGCAGCAAGTCCTCCACCTGGGGGCGGAAGCCGTGCACCAGCACCAGGCGGATGCCTAAGCTGTTGAGCAGGGCGAAGTCGTGGGCCAAGCCGGCGAACAAGCCGTCGGCCACCGCCTCGCCGCCGAAAGAGACGACGAAGGTGCGGCCGCGATGGGCGTGGATATAGGGGGACGAGCCGCGAAACCAGCGGACGAATTCGAGGCTATCGAGCATGGAGGCAGAACTCTTCGATCAGTTGACGGTAAATGGCGATGCCGGGCTGTAATTGGGTCAGGGCCAGGTATTCGTCCGGCTGGTGCGCCTGGTCGATGTCGCCGGGGCCGAGCACCACCGTTTGCACTCCGAGGGAGTCCAGGTAGGGCGCTTCCGTGCCGAAGGCGACCGATTCCGCCGGGTGGCCGCTGCCGGCCACGCAGGCTTGCACCAGGGGCGCGTCGGCGGGAGTCTCGAACGGCGGCAGGCCTTCGAACAAGGGCAAGAGCTCCAGCCGCAGCTTGGGGTCGGCCGCCAGGCTGCCGCCCAAGGCGCGTTGCAGCTCGTCGCGCACCGCCTGCGGCGTCATGCCCGGCAGCAGGCGGATGTCGATGGCGGTTTCGCAATAGGCGCAGATCCGGTTGGAATTGTCGCCGCCGTGGATGGCGCCCAGATTCACCGTCGGCACCGGCACCTTGAAGGCGGGGTTGTGGTTGCGCTGTTGCAAGCCTTCGCGCCAGGCCAGCAGGTCGCCGATGACCTTGTGCATGCCTTCGATGGCGCTGGCGCCCAAGGCTGGGTCGCTGGCGTGGCCGGCGTGGCCGTGCACGCACAACCGTTCCGACATGACGCCTTTGTGCATGCGCACCGGCTTGAGGCGGGTCGGCTCGCCGATGACGGCGTAGCGGCCTGGGCGCTCCTGCTGCTGCACCAGCCATTTGACGCCGGACATGCTGCTTTCCTCGTCGGCGGTGGCCAGCAGCACCAGCGGGCGCTGCAGCTTGCTACGGTCCACCTGGCCGGCCGCCGCCAGGGCCAGAGCGAAAAACGCCTTCATGTCGGCCACGCCCAAGCCGTAAAGGCGGCCGTCTCGTTCGGCGAGCTTGAACGGATCGCTGCGCCACTGGCCAGCATCGTAAGGCACGGTGTCGGTGTGGCCGGACAGCACCAGTCCGTTGCGGTCGGAGGCATCGCCCAGCACCGCCAGCAGGTTGGCCTTGGTGGGGGAGATTTGCTGCACCGTGGCCTTGAAGCCCAGGCTCTCCGCCCATTCCGCCAGCAGGTGCACCACCGGCAGGTTGCTTTGGTCGCGCTCGGGGTCGTAGCTGCTGATGGACGGTTGCGCCACCAGTTGGCCGATCATGGACAGCAGGTCGGGCAGGGCCATGGGATAGCATTTAGAATAGAAAACGGGCGGCTATTCTGCGCCCAGCGCTTTTTTTTGGAAAGCGGCGGGCGCGGATGGCGGTCGCCGCCGCTCGTCGGGAATAAGCGCTATCCGGTTCCCTCTCCCTCAGGGAGAGGGCTAGGGTGAGGGAGTTGGATGGCCGTGACTTTATTATCTCCCCTCACCCCAACCCTCTCCCGAAGAGGGAGAGGGGGCCGGAAGGGAAGGCGCCTGGAACTCTTGAGGAATTATGAACGACGCCAAACTGGAACTCTACGGCACCGACGGCTGCCATCTGTGCGAAGAGGCGGCAGCCTTGCTGCAATCCCTATCCCTCTCCGCACGCCATATCGACATTGCCGGCGACGACGGTCTGGTGGAGCGCTACGGCACCCGCATCCCGGTGTTGCGTCGGGCGGATGGGGCGGAATTGGGCTGGCCGTTCGGCGCGGAAGACGTCATGCGCTTCACCGGCGCCAACTAGCCCCGCTTGAAGCCGGCCGGGCGAGCGTGTAGGTTTAGCGCCATTCGACCATCCGCCGCGAGGGCCTTGCCACCATGACAGCTACCACCGACACCATCCTGCGCGGCGACGCCACGGTGCTTTTTCCCATCAAGGGCACGGCGCCGGTGGCCACCGGCGAGGGGGTGGTCGACGACATCACTTTCCGCACTATCGAAATCGACGCCTTGTTCGACTTCGCCAACCACGCCCGCACCCGGGTGGGCCAGGCGGTGCTGTACCGCTCCCTGGTGCGGCCGGAGGACGCTTTCGAGAAGGTGGCCGCCAAACAGGAAGCCCTGCGCGAACTGGAGCAGAACAAGGAGCTACTGCAAAGCGTTACCCGTTTGGTGCAGCGGGCCGCCCAGTGGGAGGGCGACTTTTACCAGCTGCTCTACGCCAGCTTCATCGGCCTGATGGGCAAACCCGCCAACGAGCAGGAACTGGGCGGCTACGGCTACGACACCTACCAGCGCGGCATCCGTTTCCTGCTGGGGCTGGCCGAGGACGCGGCGGCCTTGCCGGCGCCGAAGAGCGCCTATCTCAAAGACATCCTCGCCGCCGTCGACCGTTTCGCCAAATCGCGCGCCGGGGCGCTCATGCGCGGGCCGGTGTACCGCACGGAAAAGACCGTCGTCACCAAGCAAGAGAAGGGCCTGTTCACCCCCGCTCTCAAGTTCACCCCGACCCTGTTCAAGCCGGTGGCCCTGTCCCTGGCGGCGGTGGCGATCGTGGTGCTGGTCAACGTGCTGCCGTTGTTGCTGGACATCGTCGAAACCATCATGCCGGCCCTGTGGCTGTTCCTGCTGCCCGTCGCCCTGACCTACACCCCCATCGTCGGCAGCTTCGACCGGGACGGCTGCATCTACCCGCTGCGGGACATTTACCGCCGCTCGCCGGAAGTGCAGGAAGCGGTGGACGCCCTCGGCCGTCTGGACGAGCTGCTGTCCTTCCGCAACTATGCGGAAGCCTACGGCCCGCCCATGGTGTTGCCCACTTTGTTGGAGGGGCCGTCCCATCGCTTCAGCATGAAAGGCGCGCGCAACCCCATCTTGGGCAAGAACAACCGCTATTACGTGCCCAACGACGCCGCTTTGGACGGCCATTGCCTGACTTTTATCACCGGCCCCAACAGCGGCGGCAAAACCGCCTTCTGCAAAACCGTGGCGCAAATCCAGCTGCTGGCCCAGGCCGGCGGCTACGTGCCGGCGGCTTCGGCGGAACTGACCGTGGCCGACCGCATCTTCTACCAGACGCCGGAAATGAGCGCTTTGTCCGACGGCGAAGGCCGCTTCGGCACGGAGTTGAAGCGCACCAAAGCCATCTTCCTAGCCACCAGCGCCAGCAGCCTGGTGGTGCTGGACGAATTGTCCGAGGGCACCACCACCCAGGAAAAATTGGAAATCTCCGCCAACATCCTGGAAGGCTTCCACAAGAAGGGCAACAACACCCTGCTCATCACCCACAACCACGAACTGGTGGACGTATTCCAGGAGCAGAACATCGGCCTGGCCTTGCAAGTGGAATTCGCCAAGGAACGCGCCACCCACCGCCTGGTGCCCGGCATCTCCCGCGTCAGCCACGCCCATCACGTCGCCCGCAAAATCGGCTTTGCCAAGGAGGATATCGCCAAGTACCTGGAAGAGAAGGGAATTTGATGCCGCTGTCGACGAGGTTAAACGCCATGTTTCCCAAAAAGCTCCATTCCGTCGTAGCCGCCATGGCGATTCTGGCCGGCTGCGACTTTCAGCAGCCGGACTACGTCAAAATGGTTTCCGCGGACGAATTGAACCGTATCATGCAGGCCGGCGACATTTTCCTGGTGGACGTGCATACCCCCGAGCAGAAACACATCCGCGGCACGGACCTGTTCATCCCGTACAACGAAGTCGATAAGTACCAAAGCAAATTGCCCGAGGACAAAAACACGGCCATCTATGTCTATTGCGAAGGCGGCCCCATGGGCAATGCCGCCGCCAAAGCCCTTTACCGGCTGGGCTACCGCAACTTGATGAATCTTGAGGGCGGGGCGAAAGCGTGGAGGAAGAGCGGCTTCGCTTTCGAATAAGGGCTGCGCGGCCGGGTTCGCGGTGGTCCGTGTCGCCCGGCGTACCGGACGGTATCAGTTGGCGCCGAGGAGGCGCCCGTTTAGCTTCTGCTCCGCGCGAGCGTTGCCTCGGTAGTATTTCCCATTGAATTGTTCGATCTGCTTTTGGGACGCTTGTATGGTTTCCCGTAGCACGAACCACTGGGTGCCTTCCGTGCATGGCGGGGTGGTTAAGGAACCCGCATAGGTATAGAAATGCCGGGTATTTTTCGGCAGCAGTTCGGCGGGTTGCAACGGCAACGGCGTGTTCACCGTAGCACCGGTGCGGCTGGGCGCTAGATCGAGAATTTTCTGGAATTCCTGGTTGAATTGCCCGGCTTCGACAAATACGCCGACAACGGCCAATTTTCCATCCGCCGTGCCGTTGACGAAATGGATTTCCATCGGGTAACGGACGCCGTTGGTCAGGTGCTCGCTGGGCGAATGGAAATGGAACTGTAGCAAACGGTATTCGACTTTGCCGATATACAGGCTTCCCTTGGAAATATTCGCCCTGATGGTGTGGCCGTTATTGGTCAGGCTCAACGGCACGTCGGCGTAGCGCGGCTTGAGCTCGTCGCTTCCCTTGAGCTTTTTCACGCTGTTCCGCTCGATGTTCACCGGCGACTGCTTTTGCCCTATGCTGCAATCGGCGTAGGGAAACGGCGGCTTGTATATCGGATCCGCGAGCATGCCCCACTGGGCTTGTTCGTCATAGGTCCAATGGGGATCGACATGGGCGTCGGCGGCCAGCGTCGGTTGCAGCGCCAGTACATTGCCGATCAAAACGCTGCCGGCGGCAACACTTGTCCGGGTTTTAATGGGCGGAACCTTTTTTAGTCATGGGGCTGAAACCGCCTTTTCCGGTTAGCGTCTAGCAGGTGTAATTCGGGTCGCTGCATTTTTCCAGAATGCTGCGGTTCTTTCTGAACAGCGTATGGCAAGAAGTGCAGGTGCTGGTGATGGCATCCATGGTTGCCGGAATGGCGTGGATTTGGTTCCAGTTGGCTTGCTCTTCCATTTGCTTGGCATACAGGCGCAATTTATCGGCCAGCGCCCTGAACGTGGCTTGGTCGCCCGGATTCAAGCGCAGCGCCGGCAAGGTCGCGATAATCGCTTCCACCGTGCCGGAGAGTTCGCTGGCAGTTTTGGCGACTTCCTGGGTTTGCTGGCGCGTTTCCACGCTGGCGTTCACCTCGTCGCGCATTTGCCGGTAAACCAGCGTATTGATTCGGTCCATCGCCTGCTGCAGGCGGTTGTTGTGGATCGCGTGCATGGCGGGGAGGCCGGTGTCCGCCGGTTCCGTTGCCGCCGCATAGGCCGGGGCGGGCGCCGCAGCGCTCGCGGCCGGCTGGGAGACCGGCGGTTCGGGCTTGCGGTCGGTAGAGCACGCGGTCACGAATAAGAGCAGGGTCAGCAGGCAAGCGAGGCGCATGGGTGGCTCCGGGTCTGAATCTGAAAGGGTTGATCGGCGACGGTTTTATTATGGTGCGCTTTGGCCGGCAGCGGACGGCGCCCGCCGGCCGGGCGTTCAATCGGCCGCGGCTTGCGCCGTTTCGTCTGCCCAATCCCGCCAGATGGACATGGCGATAGCCATCACCGTGGGGCCTAGGAACAGGCCGATGAGGCCGAGGTTTTCCAGGCCGCCGAAGATGCCCAGCAGGGTCCACAGGAAGGGCAGGCGCAGGGCGTTGCCGATGAGGGTGGGGCGGATGTAGTTGTCGGCGGCGAACACCACCGCCAGGCCGAAACCCAGGAGGCCCAGTCCGGCGGCCAGGCTGCCCTGGGCGCACAGCACCAGGGCGGCGGCGCCGAACACCAGCTTGGCGGCGAAGGGGATCATGGCCATGACGCCGGTGACCACGGCGAGAATGGCCGGATGCTGCAGGCCGGCGGCGGCGTAGCCCAGGCCCAGCAGCAAGCCCACGCCCAGGCCCACCAGCACCAGGCCGTTGACGGTGCCGCGCACCGCCACGGCGGCGTGCAGCACATAACGTTCGCCGACGGTGCCGAACAGCGCTTCGCCGCAACGGCGCACTTGCCGCGCCAGCCCATCGCCGTGACGGTAGAGGAAGAACAAGGCCAGCAGGGTGACGAACACCGCCACCAATCGATGCATCACCTGACTGGCGAGCGCCTTGGTGTAGCCCAGCAGGGAGGCGATGTGCAACTCCTGCAGGGTTTCGTTGACGGTGGCGCCGTCGCCCAAATAGTCGGACCAGGTGGACGTGGCCCAATCGCCGATCAGGGGGAGCTTCGGCAGCCAGTCCGGCGCCGCGACGCCGTGGGCCTGGGCTTCCAGCAGCAAGTGGCTCAAGGATTGCGCTTCGCGGCCGACAAGCAATAGGCCGTAGCTGATCGGCGCCAGCACCAACACCGCCATGACGGCGGTGAACAGCGCTGCCGCGCCTTTTTCCAGCCGGTTTTCCAGCCAGCGATACGGTTGCCAGGTGGCGACGGCCAACACCACCGCCCAGGCCAGGGGCGAGAGGAAGCTGTGCAGCAGCCACAGGCCCAGGGTTACCACCAGCGCGCCGCCCACGGCGCGCGCCCACAGATTTTCTTGATTTTGCATCGGTTTCGCTTCGTCCTTATCGTCCGGGGCGGTCGTCTTTGGGGGGCGTGCCGCGGCTCTCGCCTTGGAACGGAAAATACCACAGCGAGGCGGGGGCGGCGACTTTGTCGTCGTGGTTTGCCCGCCGGCGCCGCGCGGGATTTCCCCCGCTCGCCGGCGGCGGCGTTTAAGGAACGTATCACCTGGGGCTGATAGTGTGCGGGTAAACGCTGCGCGCGGCGGCAGGTTCCCAGGCCTTTCGATTGCGGCGCCGTTTCTTCAGAGAGCGACTTCATGTCATTGTTTTTAGCTGAAATGTCGGTGCTTGCCGCGTTGCTGTCCAGCCTGGTTGCGTTGGCGGCGGGGCGCCGTATCGGGCGGACGGCACCGTTCGCCTGCTTAGGCCTATCGGGCGCCGCCGCCCTGTTGGCCGGCGTCGAGGCGTTGTCCGGCGGCGCAAGCGTTACGGCCGTCTTGCCTTTCGGCTTGCCCTGGTTGCCCTGGCATTTGCGCCTCGATCCCTTGGCGGGCTTTTTCCTGTGCGTTCTCGGCGTTCCGCTGATCGCCGCCAGCCTGTTCGGTCCGGGTTACGCGCGGGAGTTGCAGCACGGCAAGAGCCCTTTGTCCGTGCTGGGTCTGTTCACCGGCCTGTTCGTCGCCGGCATGGAGCTGGTGCTGCTGGCGGACGACGCGTTTTTCTTCGTCATCGTCTGGGAGCTGATGTCGGTGGCCAGCTATTTCCTGGTGGCTTTCCAGCACGAACACTCCGCCAACCGGCGGGCGGCGTTCCTTTACCTGCTGATGGCGGAAATCGGCGCCATCGCCATCATCCTGGCATTCGGCGTGCTGGCGGGCTTTGCCGGCGGCCTCACCTTCGACGCCATGCGCGGCGTGGCGCTGGCGCCGGCCTGGGCCAGCTTGGCCTTTACCCTGGCCCTGATCGGGTTCGGCATGAAAGCCGGCCTGGTTCCCCTGCACGCCTGGCTGCCCGAGGCCCATCCGGTGGCGCCGTCGCATATTTCCGCCTTGATGAGCGGCGTGATGCTGAAAGTGGCGGTGTACGGGTTCGTCCGTTTCGTTTTCGATCTTCTGCCTGCGACGTTCTGGCAGTGGGGCGTGGTGGTGTTGGCGATCGGCGCCGGTTCCGCCGTGTTGGGCATCCTTTACGCCCTGCAACAGCAAAACCTCAAGCGCATGCTGGCTTATTCGTCGGTGGAGAACGTCGGCATCATCTTCATGGCCCTGGGATTGAGCCTGATTTTTCGCGGCGGCGGCCAGACCCAGCTGGGCGCCCTGGCGCTGTTGGCGGCGTTGCTGCATTGCTTCAACCACGCGCTGTTCAAGAGCCTGTTGTTCCTGGGCGCCGGCGCCGTGTTGCACCAGGCCAAGGAGCACAGCCTGGAGTTGATGGGCGGCTTGATCCATCGCATGCCCAAGCTGGCGGCGGTGTTTCTGGTGGGCTGCCTGAGCGCTTCGGCGCTGCCGTTTTTCAACGGCTTCGTGTCCGAATGGCTGATTTTCCAAGCGGCGCTGCAAGCGGGCGTGCTCGGCAGCGGCGTGTTGCGCAGCGTGATTCCCGCCGCCAGCGCGGTGCTGGCCTTGACTTCCGCCTTGGCCGCCGCCGCCTTCGTGCAGGTTTACGGCGTGGCGTTCCTGGGGTTGCCCCGCTCCCATCATGCCGCCCGCGCCCGCGAGGTGCATCACCGGGGCATGTTGCTTGGGCCGGCGCTGCTGGCCGCCTGTTGCGTGGCGTTCGGCATCTTTCCCTATCCCCTCATCAACGCGCTGGGTACGGTGACCGGCCTGCTGACCGGCGAACACTTGCCCCAGGCTTCCGCCCTGGGATGGTTGTGGCTGACGCCGGTGTCGCCGGAAGTGTCTTCCTATTCGCCGCCGCTGCTGTTGCTGGGCGCCGTGGCGGTGGGGTGGTTGTGTTATTACGCGCTTTATCGCCGCGGCGGCCCGGAGCCGCGCCGCGCCGAGCCTTGGGACTGCGGCTTCGGCGGCCTGAACGCTCGCATGCAGTACACCGCCGCCGCCTTCAGCATGCCGATACGGCGAATTTTCCAACCGGTGTTCGATGTGGAGGAGCGCGTGGACACGCATAGCGACGGACCCGGCCGCTGGCACGTCACCGGCCTGGCTTACCACCTGCAGGTGGCCGATCGCGCCTGGAACGCGCTGTACGAGCCCTTCGGCCAGGGCGTCACCCGCTTGGCGCGCTGGGTCGGGCGGATTCAGACCGGCAGCGTGCGCACCTATCTCGCTTATTCCTTCTTTACCTTGCTGGTGCTGTTATGGCTGATCAGCTGATGGCGTGGCTGCTGGCGGTGTTGGAAACCCTGCTGTTCATCGGCGCGGCGCCTTTGCTGGCGGGCTGGATCAAGCGCGTCAAATGCCGGCTGCAGAACCGTAAGCCGCCGTCGCTGCTGCAACCGTATCGGGACTTGCGCAAGTTGTGGCGCAAGCAGCCCATCGTGCCCCATCCCGCTTCCTGGATTTTCCGCATCGCGCCCTACGTCGTGTTCGCCTCGGCGGTGTTGGCGGCTTCCATCGTGCCCTTGCTGGCGGTGAATCTGCCCACCGAGCGCATCGCCGACGTCATCGTGCTGGTGGGGCTGTTCGCCCTGGGGCGGACCTTCCTGGTGCTGGCCGGCATGGACATCGGCACCGCTTTCGGCGGCATGGGGTCGTCGCGGGAGATGACCATTTCCTCCCTGGCCGAGCCGGCCATGCTCATGGCGGTATTTACCCTGGCCATGAGCGCCCACACCACCAACTTGTCGCAGGCCATGGACTACGTGCTGGACACCGGCTTGGCGTTGCGCCCGTCTTTCGTGTTCGCCATGTTGGGCCTGATGCTGGTGGCGGTGGCGGAGACCGGCCGCATCCCGGTGGACAATCCCGCCACCCATTTGGAATTGACTATGATCCACGAGGCCATGGTCCTGGAATACAGCGGACGCTACCTGGGCCTGATGGAATGGGCGGCGCAGATCAAGCTCATGCTGTACGGCGTGCTCATCGTCAATATCTTCCTGCCCTGGGGCATCGCCAACGAACTGAGCTGGGCGGCCTTAGCTGTCGGCTTGGCGGCGGTCACCCTCAAGCTGGCGCTGTTGGCGGTGGTGCTGGCGCTGTCCGAGGCGCTGTTCGCCAAGATGCGGGTGTTCCGCGTGCAGGAATACTTGAGCTTCGCGTATCTGTTGAGCGTCCTGGGGATGCTGAGCCACATCATTCTGGAGGCGCCGCATGTCCATCACTGATCTCGACTATTACCAGCAGGCGGTGCTGCTGTTGGCCGGACTGATCGGGCTGACTTCTTTCCTCATGCTGGGCCAGTCGCGGCTGGTGCGGCTGGTGTGGATCTTCGGCCTGCAAGGGTTGTTGCTGGCGGCCACCACGGCCCTGGTGGCGGCGGTGCTGGACTCGCCCCATTTGTATATTTCCGCGCTGTTGACGTTTTGCCTGAAAGGCATCGTCATTCCCAACCTGCTCAACCGCCAGATCGTGCGCTTGGGATTGCACCGGGAAATGGACACCATCGAGCACCCGGCGCGCATCATGATGGGGGGCGCGGCCTTGATGGTGTTCAGCTATTACGTGTCCTTGCCGGTCATCGCCCAATCGCAGTTGGTGACGCTCAACGCCGTCGCCGTCAGCCTGGCGGTGGTGCTGCTGGGCATGTTGCTGATGATTACCCGGCGCCAGGCCATGGCCCATGTGGTGGGTTTTATGTCCATCGAGAACGGCCTGTTCTTCGCCGCCGTGGTGTCCACTTACGGCATGCCCATGGTGGTGGAGCTGGGCATCGCCTTCGACGTGCTGGTGGCGGCGGTGATTTTCGGCGTGTTCTTTCTGCACATCCGCAGCAGCATCGACTCCTTGGACGTGGACCGGCTTAGCCGGCTGAGCGAGGCGGAGGAGAAATGATCGGCGTCTACCTGATCCTGGCCTTGCCCTTGGCCGGCATGGCGATTCTGGCCCTGCAGCGCGATAGCCGCAAAGCCGGCCGCATCAACGTGCTATGCAACGGGCTGGCGCTGGCGGCATCGGTGTGGCTGGCGCTGGACGTGTTGTGGCGGGGACCGCGGTTGTCGCCCGGCAAACTGCTGTATATCGATTCCTTCAACGTCTACCTGGTGGCCTTGACCGCTTTCGTCGGCCTGACCACCTCGATTTTCTCAGGCCCCTACATGGCCCACGAGCGGGAGATCGGCCGCATCGGTTCGCGCCGCTTGCGCCTGTATTACTCCATGTACCAGGGCTTCATGCTGGCCATGTATTTGGTGCTGACCACCAACAGCATGGGGGTGATGTGGGTGGCGATGGAAGGGGCGACCCTGGCCACCGTGCTGCTGGTCAGCTTGTACCGTACGCCGGAATCGGTGGAAGCGGCCTGGAAGTATTTCATCCTGTGCGGCGTCGGCATCGCCCAGGCGCTGTTCGGCACCATCCTGCTGTATTTCGCCGCCGAACAGGTGCAGGGGCTGGGCGGCGACGCGCTGCTGTGGACGGTGCTGCACGAGCACGCCGCCGCGCTCAATCCCAGTATCCTGGCGCTGGCCTTCGTCTTCCTGCTGGTGGGGTACGGCACCAAGATCGGGCTGGTGCCTCTGCACCAGTGGCTGCCCGACGCCCACTCGGAAGGCCCGACGCCCATGTCGGCCATCCTCTCCGGCCTGTTGCTCAACGACGCCTTGTACGCGGTGGTGCGCTGCAAAATGGTGGTGGATGGCTCCCTGGGCAACCACACGGCGGGCAATCTGATGATGGGCTTCGGGATGCTGTCCTTCCTGGTGGCGGCGCTGTTCCTGCATCGCCAGAGCGACATCAAGCGGCTGTTCAGTTATTCCTCCATCGAGCACATGGGACTGATGACCTTCGCTTTCGGCGTGGGCAGTCCCTGGGCCACTTTCGCCGCCTTGTTCCACATGACCACCCATTCCCTCACCAAGTCGGCGATTTTCGTCACCGTGGGCCACGCTTCCCAGCTGGCCGGCACCCAGCGCATGGACAAGATACGCGGCTTGATCCGCACCCAGCCCGCCGTCGGCTGGGGCTTGCTGATCGGCACGGTGGCCATCGCCGGTTTTCCGCCCTTCGGCGTGTTCGCCAGCGAGTTCCTGGTGCTGGTCGCCACCATGCAGGATTATCCCTGGCTCACGCCGTTGCTGTTGCTCGGCGTGGGCACCGCTTTCGCCGGCTTGTTCCGCCACTTGCAGCCCATGGTTTACGGCGACGCGCCGGAGGGCTTGCGGCCCATCAAGGCCAATTTGTTGCCGGTGATGATCCACCTGGCCTTGGTGTTGTGGCTGGGACTGGCGATCCCGGCGTTCCTCGGCGATTGGTTCAACCAGGCGACGCGCTTGATTTCCGGGGGGCTGCCGCTGTGACTGGGACGAACGCCGACTTGCATCTAGCCGCCGTGCTGCAGGAACAGGGCATCGTGGTGCGCCCGTTGCAGCCCAGCCCCCTGGCGCCGGCGGAGCTGCTGGAAATCGACGCTTTTGATTGGGGCAGGGCGGCTGAGCTGGCCCAGCCGGTCGGCTGGCGCTGGGTAGCGGCCTGGGCGGAAGACGAGGGCGAGCGTCTTTCCGTCAGCGCCTGCTTGGAAAAGCACGGCGGCTATACCGTGCTGCGCACCCGCGTGGACAGCGGCCACCCGGCGCTGCCGTCCCAGGCTGCCTATTACGTGGCGGCGGACAGGCCGGAGCGGCACATGCAGGACCTGTTCGGCATCCGCTTCAGCGGCCATCCCGACGGCCGCCGCTGGACGCGCCACCAAGCCTGGGGAGAGGGCAGCTTTCCCCTGCGCAAAGCCTATCCCTTGGCCGGTACGCCGCCGGAACAAACGCCGCCGGATTCGGGCTACCCATTCCTCAAGGCCCAGGGCCACGGCGTTTACGAAATCCCCGTCGGGCCGGTGCATGCCGGCATCATCGAGCCGGGCCATTTCCGCTTCCAGGCGGTGGGCGAGATGGTGCTGAACCTGGAAGAGCGGCTCGGTTACGTGCACAAAGGCATCGAAAAGCTCGCCGAAGGGCGCACGCCGGAAGCCTTGGCGCGCCTGGCCGGGAGGGTGTCCGGCGACACCGCCGTGGGGCACGCCTTCGCCGCCTGCCAAGCCATGGAAAGGGCGGCCGGCATCGAGGCGCCGGCCCGCGCCGCCTTCATCCGCGGCATTCTGGCCGAGCGGGAGCGGGTCGCCAACCACTTGTGGGACCTGGGCGCCATTTGCAACGACGTGGGTTTCGCCTTCGCCAATTACCAGTTCGGCCGCTTGCGGGAGCTGTGGCTGCGCGACAACCTAGCGCTGTTCGGCCATCGCTTGCTGATGGACCGCGTCGTGCCCGGTGGCGCGGCGGTGGATGTGGATGGGGAAGGGATTAAACGCATGCGCGCTTCCATCGCCTTCCTGCGCCGGGAGCTGGACGAGCTGTTGCCCATCCTCGACGCTAATTCCTCCCTGGAAGACCGCTTGCTCGGCGCCGGCGTGTTGAGCGCGGAAGATGCGGCGGCCCTGGGTGCGCTGGGGTTCGTCGGGCGCGCCAGCGGCCAGCGTTTCGACGTGCGCCACGACGCGCCCTACGCGCCCTACGACCGCTTCCCGGTGAAAGTGCCGCTGGAAGAGCAGGGCGACGTGGCCTCGCGCTTCTGGGTGCGCTACAAGGAAATCCGCGTCGCCTTGCGTTTGCTCGAACGGCTGTTGGAGGAGCTCCCGGCCGGGGCGTTGACGGTTCCTTGGCAAGCGCCGCCGGCGGGCGCCGAAGGGCTGGGGATGGTGGAGGGCTGGCGCGGCGAAATTCTCTGCTTCGTGCGCTTCGGCGCGGACGGCGCGATCGGCCGCTATTACCCGCGCGACCCCAGCACCGTCAACTGGCCGGCGCTGGAAAAGCTCATCCACGGCAATATCGTTCCCGACTTCCCCGTGTGCAACAAATCGGTGAACGGTTCCTACTCCGGCCAGGATTTGTAAGGGGACGCCATGCTCAGCCTGTACCGCAAAATCTTCACTACCGGCGTGCTGACGGAGGACGTTCCCCGCCCGCCCCTGGAGCCGGAAGTGGAAGCCGTCGGCGTCCAACTCAAGGCCGCCATCGACCGCCGTTTCGCCGGCAGCCTCGCCATCCGCCAGGTGGACGCCGGTTCGTGCAACGGCTGCGAACTGGAAATCCACGCCCTCAACAACGTCTATTACGACATCGAACGCTTCGGCGTGCACTTCGTCGCCTCGCCGCGCCACGCCGACGTGCTGCTGGTGACGGGGCCCGTGTCGCGCCACATGGAAGCCGCCCTGCGCCGCACGTACGAGGCCGCCGCCGATCCCAAGTGGGTGATCGCTGCGGGCGATTGCGCCGCCTGCGGCGGCGAGTTCGGCGTGTCCTACGCCAGTTGCGGCGCCGTGAGCAACGTCATTCCGGTGCATGCCGTCATTCCCGGCTGTCCGCCGGCTCCCGCCGAGCTGCTGCGGGGCATACTCGGCTTATTTTGACTTGATCGGATGGGGGCAGGCCGAGCGGTTGAAAAACGTGCTCCGCGTGGCTTTTGCAGGCCTGCTACTGCGAAATACTACGAGTTCTCACTGACAACCATCTAAAATGGCGCCCTCGCGGTTCCGTGCCAGTCAGTGAATCCATTCGGACGTGGGCGGGAAGAGATCACATAGGCAAAACGCCCCATGAACGCAGTAGAAATCGAAGCCGCCATATCCGACCTGGCGCTCCAAGCCTTCGACGCGGCCGAGTTCCCCTTCGCTTTCCTGGCCGCCTTCGGCAACAAGGAAACGGCTCTCAAGCGCCTGCGCGCCGGCAACGCCTCGGATGTGCCCGGCGGCGTGCTCCAGCGCAACAACATCCATATTGCCGTGTGCGAAGCCGGCGCCGTGGGCGAAACCCTCAAGGCCTTGCGTGCCAGCCCGGCCACCGCCAAGGCCAAGCCTAAGTTTATCCTCGCCACCGACGGGCAGACCCTGGAAGCCGAAGAACTGGCCGGCGGCGAGACCATCGCCTGCGCCTACCCGGACTTTCCCAATCATCTCGGGTTCTTCCTGCCGCTGGCCGGCATCTCCACCATCAAGGAGATCAAGGACAACCCCATTGATGTGCGCGCCACCGGGCGGCTGAACAAGCTCTACGTCGAACTGCTGCGGGAAAATCCGGACTGGGCCGTCGCCGAGCGCCGCCCGGACATGAACCACTTCATGGCGCGGCTGATCTTCTGCTTCTTCGCCGAAGACACCGACATCTTCAACGGCGATGGCCTGTTTACCGAGACCGTGAAGCAGATGGGCGAGAACAACGGTTCCAACACCCATCAGGTGCTGTCCGAAATTTTCCGCGCCATGAACATCAAACCCGCCGAGCGCGGTAACGCCGAACCCCGTTTGCCCACCTGGGCCGATGGCTTTCCTTACGTGAACGGCGGCCTGTTCTCCGGCGGCACCGAAACGCCCCGCTTCACCCGCATGGCCCGCACCTACCTGATCCATGCCGGCAGCCTGAACTGGAAGCAGATCAACCCGGACATCTTCGGCAGCATGATCCAGGCCGTGGCCGACGACGAAGAGCGCGGCGCCTTAGGCATGCACTACACCAGCGTGCCCAACATCCTCAAGGTATTGAACCCGCTGTTCCTGGACGACCTGCGCGCCGCTTTGGCCGAGGCTGGCGACAACGAGCGTAAGTTGCTCAATCTGCGCCGCCGCATGGCGCGCATCCGCGTGTTCGACCCGGCCTGCGGCAGCGGCAATTTCTTGGTCATCGCCTATAAGCAGATGCGGGAGATCGAATACGAAATCAACCGGCGCCGGGGCGAAACCCACCTGAAATCGGAAATCCCGCTGACCAACTTCCGCGGCATCGAACTGCGCGATTTCCCGGCGGAAATCGCCCGGCTGGCCCTCATCATCGCCGAATTCCAGTGCGACGTGCTGTATCGCGGGCAAAAGGACGCACTGCTGGAATTCCTGCCCTTGTCGAAGGAAAACTGGATCATTTGCGGCAATGCGCTGCGGCTGGATTGGTTGAGCATCTGTCCGCCGACGGGGACGGGTGTGAAGGTGCTCGCCGACGATTTGTTTTGCACTCCGCTGGAGCAGACGGAAATCGATTTTGAGAACGAGGGCGGGGAGACTTATATCTGCGGGAATCCGCCGTACAAAGGTAGTCAGACACAAACCAAAGAACAGAAAGCCGACTTGGCTGCGGTTTTTGATCCGTACGGCATTTCATCAAAGCAGATTGACTACGTTGGAGGTTGGTTCATGAAGGCTGCGGCCTACGCACAGTCAACAAACGCAGAATCGGCTTTCGTAAGCACGAACTCAGTTTGCCAAGGGCGCATAGTGCCAATTTTGTGGCCGAAGATTTTCGAGTTGGGTTCAATCATTCGCTTTGCGCACACCTCATTCAAGTGGGCCAATCTTGCCAGTCACAACGCTGGCGTCACGGTTGCCATCGTTGGTCTCTCAACGCACGCGACCAAGAAGTGCCAGCTTTGCGATGTGGGCCGCGATGGCGAAACTACGGTTCGAGATGCAACAAACATCACGCCCTATCTAACCATCGGCGAAAACATGGTTGTGAATAGCCAGCGCGATAGCATTGCTGGCTTGCCGCAAATGTCCTTCGGCAACATGCCGATTGACGGAGGAAATCTTCTTCTTTCGGCAGATGAGATCACTTCGCTTGGGTTGGGTAAAAAGGACGAAGAATTATTTGTTCGGCGTATTTATGGCTCGGCGGAGTTTATTCGTGGCCTTGTTCGTAAATGTCTCTGGATTACCGATGAAAACTTACCGCATGCATTGGAAATAGATTCGATTCGTGATCGAATCAATGGCGTTAAAGAAATGCGTCTTAAGAGTAAAGACGCTGGCACGAAAGAAATGGCATCGCGTGCCCATCAGTTCAGGGAAATGAATTGCGCTGAAAGGCATAGCCTGATTCTGCCCGGTGTTTCTTCGGAAAGCCGTGAGTATCTTCCGGTTGGACTTATTGACAACCATTCCGTTGTCAGTAATCTCGCCTTCGCCCTCTACGACGCCCCCCTCTGGAATATGGCCCTCATCGCCTCCCGCCTGCATCTGGTCTGGATCGCCACCGTCTGCGGCAAGATGAAAACAGACTTCCGCTACTCCAACACCCTGGGCTGGAACACCTTCCCCGTTCCCCTGCTCACCGAGCAGAACAAGGCCGACCTGACCCGCTGCGCCGAGGACATCCTGCTGGCGCGTGAAGCCCATTTCCCCGCTACCATCGCCGACCTGTACAACCCCGACAACATGCCGGACAACCTGCGCCGCGCCCACGAGCGCAACGACGAGGTGCTGGAGCGCATCTACATCGGCCGCCGCTTCAGGAACGACACCGAGCGGCTGGAAAAACTGTTCGAGCTTTATACCAAGATGACGGCGGCGGCCAAGCCAGCGTCCGCTGCAAGGAAGAGGAAAAAAGCATGAGCGACCTGATTCTTTATACCTCTGACGACGGTCAAGCCAGAATCAATCTGCGGGTGGAGGCGGGTAGCGTCTGGCTGACTCAACTCGAAATCGCCGAACTGTTCCAGACCTCCAAGCAGAATGTCTCGCTTCACGCCAAGAACATCTTTACGGAAGGCGAGTTAAGCCCTGATTCAGTTGTCAAGGAATCCTTGACAACTGCTGCCGACGGCAAGAGCTACCGCACCCAGCTTTACCATCTGGAACTGATTCTGGCCATTGGCTATCGCATCCGCTCGCCACGCGGCACCCAGTTCCGTCAGTGGGCTACCCGGCACCTCAAGGAGTTTCTAACGAAGGGTTTTGTCATGGATGACGAGCGCCTCAAGAACCCCGGTGGCTGGGATTATTTCGACGAACTACTGGCGCGCATCCGGGAGATTCGCGCCTCGGAAAAGCGGTTTTACCAGAAGGTGCGCGACCTGTTTGCGCTCAGCTCGGATTACCGTGTACGGGAAAAGGAGACGCAGCTATTCTTCGCCGAGGTCCAGAACAAACTCCTTTACGCCGCCTGTGGGCTGACGGCAGCAGAGCTGATTGTGCAACGCGCCGAGTCAGGAGCGCCGAACATGGCGCTCACGCATTTCAGCGGTTCTCGCGTGCGCAAGCAGGATGTCATCATCGCCAAGAATTATCTCACGGGAGACGAAATCGACACGCTGAACCGGCTGGTGGTTATTTTTCTGGAACAGGCAGAGCTACGGGTAAAAAAGCAGGGCGATCTGTCGCTCGATTTCTGGCGCAATCATGTGGATGGCATGCTGGCATTCAACGGTCAGCCGGTTTTGCAAGGCTCCGGCTCGGTGAGCCATGAAGAGATGGTGCGTATCGCGCACGGGCGCTATGACTTATTTGATCGAAACCGCCGCGCCACCGAGGCGCAGGAGGCGGAGGCCGCCGACATTCAGGAAATTGAGCGTCTGGAAAAAAAACTTAAATCCAACCCGGCGGCAAAATCGAAGAAGACAACATGAGCGGCTTATGGAGCGTGAGGACTCCAAAAACTTCGTACTGGAGCTCAAAACAAGAAATAGACTCCGCTACTGAATTTGTGGCGCACACATGCTCCATAAAATATCCAGATGTTCCTGACCGCTGGCCTGAACAAGAAGTAAACGCCGCTTGGGAAAGAAAAAGGCCAGCGGGAATGTACACATTCAACGCTGGCCTTAGGGAATCTGGTACGACTAGGCCCGGAAGGGGCGGCTCGCATCGAAACGAGTGCGCTAGTCGCGGGGGGTATTACAGCCCGGTTCGCGACACTAGTGGTGCGAAGGGGCAAGAAAAGCAAAGGGAAGAACGCATGAGCCGCAAGAAAAAGACAACCACGGCTGCGATGCAGGCGTCCGATATGCCTCAATACGCCGAGTTGCTGGGCGAGATCAAGCAGCGCATCCGCCATGCCCAGACCCGCGCCTGGATGGCCGTCAGCGCCGAGTTGATCCGTCTTTACTGGCGCATCGGACAGGTGATCGACAGCCGCCAGCAGCAGGAAGGCTACGGCACGGCGGTGATTCCTCGGCTGGCCCGTGACCTGCACAACGAGTTGCCGGAAGAGAAGGGGTTTTCCGAACGCAACATCAAACGCATGCTGGCGTTTTACCGTCTTTATCCCCATGCGGCGCTGGAATCCGAGCTTGTGCCACAGGCTGTGGCGCAAGCGGAATTGCATCCCGCAAGCTCGGCCGCCTTGCCAGTGGTGGACTTCCCCGCCCCGTTGCTGCTGGCCATCCCATGGGGCCACCACGCGGTATTGATGGAAAAGGTGAGGGACGCCGCCGCGCGACAGTGGTACATGCGGGCCGCGCTGGACAACGGCTGGAGCCGTTACCTGCTGTTGGAGCACATCGATTCCGCCAGCCACCAGCGGGCCGGCCGGGCCGCCAACAACTTTTTGCTGCGCCTGCCCGCACCGGATTCGGCCATGGTGCAGCAGACGCTGAAAGATCCCTATATACAGCTACGAGCTGACGCGCGCCCTACCCGCCGAATTGGAGTCCAGCCTGCCCAGCATCGAGCAGATCGAGCGCGAGCTGGCTGGCGACAACACACTTATGGAGGATGATGCGCAGTGAGCAACCAGACCAACCCCACCAACACCTACACCGTGCCCTCGGTCTCCATCACCACGGCGCGCACCGGCGCATCGAGCAAAGCCAACGAGCTGGGCATGCGCGCCATGCAGGAGCGCGCCTACGCCAAGCGGGGCGAACAATACTTGCTGATTAAGTCTCCGCCGGCCTCGGGCAAATCCCGCGCGCTGATGTTCATCGCCTTGGACAAGCTCCACAACCAGGGATTGCGCCAGGCCATCATCGTGGTGCCGGAACGTTCCATCGGCGGTAGCTTTGCCGACGAGCCTTTGAGCCAGTACGGTTTTTACTGGGATTGGCGGGTGGCGCCGCAATGGAATCTGTGCAACGCCCCCGGCATCGACGAGCCGAGAGTGGCGAAGTCCAAGGTGGAGGCGGTGCGCAGGTTTTTGGATGGCGACGACCAGGTACTGGTCTGCACCCATGCCACCTTTCGCTTCGCGGTGGAGGAGCTGGGCATCGAGGCGTTCGACAACCGGCTGATCGCCGTGGACGAGTTCCACCACGTCTCCAGCAACCCGGGCAACGTGCTGGGCAACCAGCTGGGCGCGTTCATCGCCCGCGACAAGGTGCATATCGTCGCCATGACCGGCTCGTATTTCCGGGGCGACAGCGAGGCGGTGCTGGCGCCGACGGATGAAGCCAAGTTCGAGACGGTGACCTACACCTATTACGAACAGCTCAACGGCTACAACTGGCTTAAGTCGCTGGATATCGGCTATTTCTTCTACACGGGCCGTTATGTGGAGGCCGTCGAAAAAGTGCTGGACCCGGCTCTGAAAACCATCGTCCACATTCCCAACGTCAACGCCCGCGAAAGCCTGAAAGACAAGGAGCGGGAGGTAAACGAGATCATGCATGCCCTGGGCGACTGGAAGGGCATCGACCCGGCCACCGGCTTTCACCTGATACAAACCGGTACCGGCCGTACGCTGAAGGTGGCGGACCTGGTGGACGACAGCGACCTGGCCCAGCGCTCCCGCGTGCTGGCCGCGCTGAAAGACCCGGCGCAGAAGAACAACCGCGACCATGTGGACATCATCATCGCCTTAGGGATGGCGAAGGAAGGCTTCGACTGGATTTGGTGCGAGCACGCCCTGACCATCGGCTATCGCAGCAGCCTGACCGAGATCGTGCAGATCATCGGCCGCGCCACCCGCGATGCCGAGGGCAAGGAGAAAGCGCGCTTCACCAACCTGATCGCCGAACCGGCCGCCGATCAGGCCGCCGTGGCGGAGGCGGTGAACGATATGCTCAAGGCCATCTCCGCCAGCCTGCTGATGGAACAGGTGCTGGCGCCGCGCTATGAATTCACGCCCAAGAATCAAGGCCCGCTGGAGGGCTTCGATTACGGCGAACGGGGTTACCAGGAAGGCGGTCACAACATTGGGGTGAATACGAGCACCGGCCAGATTCATCTGGAGATCAACGGGCTGGCGACGCCGCAAAGCCCGGAGGCGACGCGCATTTGCAAGGAGGATTTGAACGAAGTCGTCACCAGTTTCTTGCAGGACAAAACCGTGTTGGAGCGCGGCCTGTTCGACAAGGAGAATACGCTTCCCGAAGAGCTGACGCAGTTGCGCATGGGCAAGATCGTGCGCGAACGCTATCCGGAGTTGAGCGAGGCCGACCAGGAGGCCATCCGCCAACACGCCATCGCCGCCATGAACGTTACCCAGCAAGCAAAGCTCGCCTTGGCCCAGGCCGATGCGGAAGGCACCGGGCAAGGCAGCACGGCCTTGCTGGACGGGGTGCGTCGTTTCGTCAATGTGCGCGACCTGGACATCGACCTGATCGACCGCATCAATCCCTTCGATGCCGCCTATGCGGTGCTGGCGAAGGCGATGGACGAGAAGTCGTTGCGCCAGGTGCAGGCCAGCATTGCCGCCAAGAAGGTGAGCATCCCCGAGGACGAAGCCCGCGATTTGGCGAAGCGCGCCTTGCTGTTCAAGCTCGAACGTGGCCGCCTGCCGGACATCAACGCCGCCGACCCGTTTGAAAAACTCTTGGCCCAAGGCGTGGCCGCACTGGCGAGATACCGCGCCCAGGCCAAGGCGGCACAAGGAGCGTCCGGGAATGGCTGAGATGGACGATGACGCGCTGCTCGAAGCACTGGGCGTGGAGGTTGCCCCGCTCAAGGCTTCCAGCCGAACCCCGCGCGAAGAGCGCATCATCGCCGGATTCGAGGACATCCTGCGCTTCCATCAGACCCACGGCCGCGCCCCGCTGCATGGTGAGGGCCGCGACATCTTCGAGCGCCTGTATGCCGTGCGTCTCGATCAGCTACGCAAATTGCCGGAAGCGCGAGCCCTTCTGGCTGAGCTGGATGGCCCGGGTCTGCTGTCTGGTGCGGCAGCGGCCGATGTGAATGGCCTGGATGAGGACGCCTTGCTAGCGGAGTTGGGTATTGGCGATAAACCAGCCGACCAGAACGACATTACCGTGCTGCGCCATGTACGCTCCAGCACCGAAAAGCGTGCGGCCGAGGAAATCGCCGACCGTACGCCGTGTGCGGATTTTGACAAGTTCCAGCCTCTGTTCGAGCAGGTGGAGCGGGAACTGAAGGCGGGTGTGCGCCAGTCCCGCCAGTTTGGGCGTGACTCCAGCTTTAAGGTAGGCAATTTCTTTGTCTTGGGTGGTTTGCTGGTTTATGTGGCCGAACAGGGCGATATCTTTCGTACGGGCAATAACGAGCAGGATGCGCGCCTGCGCGTGATTTACTCCAACGGCACCGAAAGCAATCTGTTGATGCGCTCGCTACAGCGCGCACTCTACAAAGACGAAAACGCTCGCATGTTGACTGGCACCGACATGGGGCCGTTGTTTGGCGATGCGCTGGAACCGGACGACATTGAAACCGGAACCATCTATGTACTGCGCAGTCTCTCCAGCCATCCATTCGTCGCTGAGCACCGAGAGTTGATCCACAAGATCGGCGTAACCGGCGGTAACGTAGAGGCTCGCATCGCCAACGCGGAAAAGGATGCCACCTACCTATTGGCCGACGTGGAGGTGGTTGCCACCTACAAGCTCCACAATCTGAACCGCACCAGGCTGGAAAACATCTTCCACCGCTTGTTCGGTGCAGTACAGCTCGACTTGACTATCGAAGATCGATTTGGACATCCGGTGAAACCGAGGGAATGGTTTCTGGTGCCACTCCATGTTATTGACGAAGCGGTTCAGCGCATTCGGGATGGGTCGATTACCGAAGCGGTCTATGACCCAAAGACGGCCCAGTTGGCTGGTTGAACGCATACAAATAGGCTCGGAGCCCCCTTCCTTACTGGCGAATTCCTGCTCTACGAGACAGATGACGGCCGATAGAGCAAGTTTCCAACCCAGGAATGCCTTTGATGAAGCTCGATGAGCAAAGACAAAACACGCATCTGCAACAGCACCGCCGAGTTCCTGATCTTCACCGGCCAGGCCGGCGAGCAGAGCATCGAGGTGCGTTACGAGGACGAAACCGTCTGGCTGACGCAAAAGCTGATGGCTGAGCTGTTTGCCGTGTCGGTTCCGACGATCAACGAGCACTTGAAAAACATCTTTGATTCGGGGGCGCGGATTCAGTTATTCGGAAATTCCGAATATCGCATCGTGCAGGACCGGTTGTTCGAAAGCGACTTCGACCAAGTGGTCAAGCGAATCGAGGCCGGGCACCATGCCGTGGGCCTAGTCGAATCGGCCAGCGCGCCGTGTAAACCGAAGAAAAGGAAGTAAATGGTGGCAACCAAGCCGAGCAACGCCAGCTGGACTGATCCGCGACCCGCTGCGATTACGCCGGCTTCGTGGCATAGGTGCCGGACTTGCCCCGGCCAAATCCGGCGCGGCATGCGTTCGCCAAGCATCGCGTGCGGCGCCGGTGCGGTGTGGATTTCCTGAAACTTGGCCCCTGCGGAGGTGTTACGATGCGCCCGCGGCGCAGCAGGCTGTTGAGCCGGTTCATTTGACACAAATTTTCGCATAGAGGTGGAATGGCTAGACGGTCGAAAGAGGGGGTTACAGTTTCCGCAGCGAGTGTTACGCCGCCCGGCAAGGTGCGGCCGTTCGTTTACGACGACGGCGAGGAGGTGTCCCTGCGCTTCGATATTCGCGCCGTGCAAAGCGCCATGCACAAGCATTTGCCGTTCGAACTGGTGTTCAGCTACACGCGGCTGATGATGGGGTTTCTGTTGTTCCGGCCCGAGCCGCGCGACATTTTGATCATCGGCCTGGGCGGCGGCTCGCTGTCGAAATACTGTTACCGCCACGTGCCTGAAGCCCGTATCGTCACGGTGGAGATCAACGAGGACGTCATCGCCTTGCGCGACCAATTCGGCATTCCGCCGGACGACGAACGGTTCACCGTGGTCCACGCCGACGGGGCGGAATACGTGGCGGATTGCTACGACAGCGCCGACGTCATCCTGCTGGACGGCTACGACGCCGACGGCGTGCCGGATGCGTTGTGCAGCCAGTTTTTTTTCAACCGTTGTGCCCAGGCCCTGCGCGACGACGGTGTGTTGGTCAGCAACGCGGACGAAGCCGGCGGCCGATTGGGCGTGTGCGAGCCGCGGCTGCGCAAAGCCTTCGGCGGCAAACTGATGGCCGTCACGTCCGACAGCGGTTTCAACCAAATCCTTTTCGCCTTGAAGGGCGAGGAAACGCCCGATTGGGAGACGCTGCGGCAACGGGCCGTGCAACTGGAAGCCAGCCAGAATTTGAATTTCCAGGCCATGGCGCTGAAGCTGAGCGCCGAGGCGGAAGCCAATCCGGCGTTCAGGCCGATCTAAATACCCACAACCGTAGGAGCGCCGCCGCCAGCAGGGCGCAACCGGCGGAGAAGCCGAAGGCGGCGTGGGCGCCGAACGCGTGCCACAGCCAGCCGAACAGGATCGAGGCGGGCAGCAGCATCAGGCCGCTGACCAGGTGGAAAAAGCCGAAGGCGGTGCCGCGCTGGCCGGCGCCGGCCAAGTCGGCCACCAGGGCTTTTTCCGTGCCTTCGGTGGCGGCGAAGAACAGGCCGAAGGCGGCGAACAGCGGCCACAATCCCCAAGCCGGCAAATCGGTGAAACCGAGCACGGCCAGCACGGCGGCGTAAGCCAGCCAGCCGGCGGTAATCAAGCGCTGGCGGCCCAGCCGGTCGGACAGGCCGGATAACGTGGTGGAGAACAGACAGTCCACCAGGGCCACCATGCCCCACAGCAGCGGTAGTTGGGCGTCGGCGATGCCGGCTTCCCTGGCTTTGAGCAGCAGGAACAGATTGGAGGGATAGCCCAGGGTGAACAGGGCTACGGCCAGCAGGTAGCGACGGAACAGCGGTGGTAGGGGCGACCAGCGGAGGCGGATTGGCGCTGTTTTGTGCTCCTCTCCCTTTGGGTGCGACCCAAGCGCGGCGCGCGCGCCAAAATGCGCCTCGGAACCGGTGCTTTCCGGCTCCCTCTCCCCCAGGGAGAGGGTTGGGGTGAGGGAGAGATCAAGAGGTCGTGGCCTTTTAACCCCCTCATCCCAGCCTTCTCCCTGGGGGAGAAGGGGCTGAGAGGCCGCACCAGTTCCCAGGGTATGGCTGGGGTGAGGGGCGCTGGAGGGTTGTTCGCGCACCGTTGCCGCCAGCAGCACGGCTAAAGCGCCCGGCAGGGCGGTCCACAGGAATACCTGGCGCAGCTCCACGCCGCTTTCCAGCATGGCGAAAGCCAGCAGCGGGCCGATCACCGCGCCCAGGTTGTCCATGGCCCGGTGCAGGCCGAAGGCCAGGCCGCGCTGGTCGTGTGGGGCGGCGGCGGCCAGCATGGCGTCGCGCGGCGCGCTGCGCAGGCCTTTGCCCAACCGGTCCGCTAGGCGCAGCGCCAGCACCACCGGCCAGGCACCCGCCAGGGCATACAAAGGGCGTGCGGCGGCGGCCAGGGCATAGCCGGCCACGACCCAGGGCTTGGCCGAACGGCGCCGGTCGGACAGCCAGCCGGACAGCAGTTGCATGAAGCTGCTGAAAGCCAGCGCCACTCCTTCGATAACGCCCAGCGCCCGGCTGTCGGCGGCCAGCACGCCGGCCAGATACACCGGGATCAGCGGGTAGACCAGCTCCGAGGCGGTGTCGTTGAGCAGGCTGACGCACCCCAGCAGCCAGACGGTGCGGGGCAGGGCGCTGAGGGCGGTCGGTTTCATGGCGGTTTAGCTCGTCCTTCGATGGCGTCGGCCCCGGCCCGGCGGCCTCAGCCGATCGCCTCGCTTAAGGCCAGGTCGAGCGTCGGAAATTTGAATCGGTAACCCGCTTGCAGCAGGCGTTCCGGCAGCACCCGCTGGCCGCCCAGCAGCAGTTCCGCCATCTCTCCCATGGCGAGTTTCAGCGGCCAGGCCGGCAGCGGCAGCAGGGCCGGGCGGTGCAGGGCGGCGGCCAGGGTTTGGGTGAATTCGGCGTTGGTGACGGGGTGCGGGGCGGTGAGGTTGAACGGTCCGCTCAAGGCGGCGTCGTCCAGCAGTTTGCAGGTCATGGCGACGTGGTCGTCCAAGTGTATCCAGGACATCCATTGCCGGCCGTGGCCGAGGCGTGCGCCCAGACCCAGGCGGAAGGCCGGCAGCATGCGCGCCAGGAAGCCGCCGTTTTTGCCTATCACCAGGCCGGTGCGCAGCAGGCAGACGCGCACGCCCAGCGCTTCGGCCTCCAGCGCGGCTTGCTCCCATTGCCGGCACAGGCTGTGGCCGAAATCGGCGGCGTCGGTGGTGGCGGTTTCGTTCAGCGGCTTGTCCCCTTGGTCGCCGTACCAGCCGATGGCGGACCCGCTCAGCAACACCGCGGGTTTACGCTCGGCCCGCGCCATAAAGTCCAGCAACTGGCGGGTGATGCCGACGCGGCTGTCCAGCAGGGCTTGTTTGCGTTTCGCCGTCCAGCGGGCGTCCATGATGGGCTCGCCGGCCAGGTTGACGACGGCGTGAAAATGGCGATCCGGCGTCAGGTCGCGTAACGCGGCGACGGTCTGTACCGGGCGATCGAACAGCGCCGGCGTTTTCGCCGGGCTGCGGCTCAGTAGGGTGAGGTTGTGGCCTTGCTGCAACAGCTGCGTGCAAAGGCTGCGGCCGATGAAGCCGGTGCCTCCGGTGAGCAGTATGTCCATGGGCGTCTCCTAGGGCGGAAAGGGCGTGGCTGGCAGTATAAGGCCAAGCCGGCCTTCCGGGCTCGCCCGCGTCAACGCCCCAGCACGTCCTCGCGGAAGCTTTCCGCCACGTCGAGGATCTGCGTCAGATCCGGCGGCTTGACGCCGCAGGATTCCAGCGACGTGCGCAAATGTTCCATGATGTGATCGAAATGCTCGTCGTTCAGGCCCAAGGCCAGCAGGTGGGCGTGGGCCTCGCGCATTTGCAGGCCGGTGAATTTGTCGGGGCCGCCGCAGACCATGGACAGGAAGCGTTTTTGCTTGGCCCGCTGTTGATCCATGTCCACGTCTTCGAAGAGGTAACGGATGCAGGAATCGTCCAACACCTTGCGGTAGAAAATATCGACCGCGGCATCCATGGCCGCTCCGCCGCCGACTCTTGCGTATAGGCTAGGCTGCATGCCCAACAGCGATTTGAGTTTCTCCAACATTCTCCAGCCTCGGTTAACTTTACGGGCTACAAGGGGGATTGGACGCGCCTAGGCGGCGGGCCGTTTTTTTAGTTGTCGAGGGGAATGCGCACCACGACGCCGCCCATGACGTCGTTCAGCTTGAAGTCGGTTCGGGGACTGTCGGCGTGACGGTTATGGCAGGCGGCGCAGGCTTCGGACACCGCTTTGTCGGCGTAGACGGCGGTGAAGTAGCGCTTGCCGCCGAGTTCTTCCTCGCCGTAGTAGTTTTCCCCGGGGTGATCCGTCACGAATTGCAGGCCGGTTTTTTCCGCTTCCGTTTTCGCTTCGTTTTTCTTGTTGATGGGCCACAAGGACAACAGGGCGTAGCTGAAGTTGTGGCCTTGCTCGGCCACGGTTTCCGAGCCCATGCGGAACACTTGCGCCGGCAGCGGCAGGCTCTTGTCGTCCTTCCAGTGCTCGGTGGCTTTGATCACTTTTTCCTGGTTGGCCAGGCGATTGACCACGCTGTCGGCATACACCGCCCGATCCGCCGCCAGTACGGCGTGCAGGGCGTCCGCCATGGTTTGCGGCTGGATGCCGCCGCTCTTGCCGCTCAATTGGTCGCAGCCCGGCAGCGCCGTTGCGGCCGCGATGCCGATTGCCAAAATGCCCGCGCAGGCTTTCGTCGTTTTCATGCTTCCCCCGTTGTAGTGAGTTGTTGTTTTTATGGCGGGGCCGCGCGGCCCCTAGGCTTATTGGCGATTTTTATTTTTCCCCTTGGAGCGCTGGCGCTCTTCGGCCATGTCCAGGCTACGCAGGTGCTCGGCCGGCTTGCGGTCGAAGTTGCTTTTCACCAATGCTTTGTCGGCCAGCGCATCCAGGGAATAGCCCAGGCCGTGGCACTGCATGCATACGCCGCGGACCATTTTTTCGTTGGGATGCAGGTTCATGCTTTGGTTGTGTTCCACATGAACGTCCGTCCGTCCGTCGTTTTTCTCGGCCAGGCGCGGCAAATGGCAGCTGGCGCAGGAGACGCCGCTGCCTTTCGCGCCTTTGCCTTCCGTTTCGGCCTGCCATAGGCGGTAGTGCGGGGATTGTTTGTACGAGCGGCTGTGGCCGTCGTCGTGGCAGCCCAGGCAGGATTCCACCGCCGCGCGGCGGGTGTCGAAGGCGTGGACGTCGTGGCAGGCAGTGCAACCCAGCGTTTTGTCGTGCGCCTCGGCCTGCATGGGCAGGCGCGCTTGGCCGGGGCTCATGGGAGGCAGGCCCTGGGCTAGGCGCATGCCGTGCTTGCCGGCGAGGAAGCCTTTGCTTTCGCCCTTGTGGCAGGTTTGGCAGGCTTTGTCGTCGAGCCGGTCTTGCCAGGCGGCGGGCTGGCCGTTGGGCTGCTTGGCTTGGTGGCAATCGGCGCAGTTGATGCCGCTTTTGGCGTGAGACGTTTCCGCCCAGGCGCGCAGTTGCTCCGGCGGCAACGACACGCCGGCGGGCGCGTTGGCGTCCTTGTCCGCCAAAGGCGGCTTGCGCTGGCCGGCCGGCACTTGTTCCGCCAGATTGCGCAACGGCAGCAGCGCCGGTTGCTTGTGATCCGGCTCGTGCAGATGGGCGGCCAGGAAATCCTCGTACAGCGCCTTGTTGTCGTGGTAGTTGTGGCAGCCGGCGTTGGCGCAGCTGTCCGGAGCGAAATCCTTGTGGCTGGGGCGCTCCTTGGCGACGTCGTTATGGCAGGCGTAGCAGAAGTCGTCGGGCTGGGTGACGTCCATGGCGCGCGTCTGCTCCGGGCGATGCTCGCGGTGGCAGGTGACGCAACGCAACGCGTCCACCTGCCGCAACATGGCGGCGTTGCGCGGGTCGGTGAATTTGCGGTTGGAGTGGCTGTCCTCGGCCGCCTTCAGCGCTTCGCCGTGGCAATCCACGCATGCTTTTTGCGGTGCGCCTTGGAAGGGCTTGTGGCAGGCGGAGCAGGCCAGTTCGATTTGGTAGTGGCCGTGGGTGGCCGGGCCGGGCAGAAACAGCGCTTTGCCCGCTTGGGCCAGCGGCGTATGGGCGAACAGCGCATAGCCGAGATAGCCGCCGATCAGCAAGGTGACGAGAATGGCGCCGGTCCACAGGGCTTTGGCTGACATGGTTCAGAAGTAGTAAGTGGACAGGATGTGGAAAGCCAGCAATACCGGCAACGGCCAAAACAGCAGGACGTGTCCCCAGTAACCCGCGCCCCGGAGCCGTCGCAGCAAGGGCGTGGGCGAGCTTCCCTCCAGCGCCACCAGGCCGCCGGCGGCGCCGCCGAGCAGGGCTAGGGCCAGAAAATCCAGTGCGAGAATACGGTCCAGGTTGTGGCCGAGTCCCAGCCCGGTGTGCGCGGCGAGAAGGACCAGGGCCAGCGTTCCGCCGACGACGTGAACGACGCGCCAGCCGGCGTAGCTCAGCGGGCCGAAGCTTCGGCGCTTGCGCAGGGATAGGAGTAGGGCGACGCAGGACAGGGCCAGCAGACTATAGCCGGAGGCCTGTTTCCAGCCGTTTTGCAGCCACAGGTTTTGCCAATGCCAGCCGCCCAGCGACGTGTCCAACGGCGGCAGGGCGGGCACCGACAGCAGCAGCGCGCACAGCGCCAGCGCCAGCGCCAGCAGGGACGCGGCCGTCAACGGGCGTGCGCCGGCGACCGCTTGCGGGGTCGGCGCTTGGCCGGCCAGTTCCGCCAGGAAATGGACGCAGGAGCCGCAGCCGGTGCCGGCCTTGGTATGGGTCTGCAAGGCCGCCACGCTGGTGTGGCCCTGTTGCAGGGCCAGGTCCAGCAGGCCGCGGCTGATGCCCATGCAGTTGCACACCGTGGCGTGGGGCGGCCATTGCAGCACGGAAGCGGCGGCGTTTTCCGACCAGGGATTGCCGGTCGCCAGGAACCTGCGGCATTGCCACGGCATGAGGCGCCGTCCTTGTCGCACCGCCTCGCGGATGCGCCAGCCTTCCGGCCAATCGCCGATGCCGACCACGCCGGTCAGCCGTCCCCTGCTCAGGCGCAGGGCGCGATAGCGGCTCTGGTCGTCGGATTGGTAGCTGAGGGAGCGGATCGGCGCGGCGTCGTCCAGTTCTTCTTGGAAGCAGCTGAAAGCGGCGATGTCCGCGCCTTTGAGCTGGGTGGTGATGGCCGAACCGTGGTATTTCACCCGTGCGCCCAGCACGTTTTGCGCGACCACGTCGGCTTGCTCGAATCCCGGTCCGATCAGGCTGTAAACGCGTCCGCGGTGTTCGGCGCATTCGCCGGCGGCGTAGATCAGCGGGTCGGAGGTTCGCAGGTAGTCGTCGACCTTGATGCCGCGCCCGGTGGCGAGTCCGCTCTTCACCGCTAGGTCGATGGTGGGGTTGACGCCGGTGGCCAGCACCACGCAGTCGCAATCGATTTGCCGCTGGTCGAAGGTCAGGACGGCTTGGGCGACCGTTTCGCCGTCGGCGTTGCGGCCGCCGGCAATTTCGGTCGCTCGCCCGAAAACGACCTCGATTCCCAGCGCCTGCAGATGTTCGACCAGCAGTTCGCCGGCGCGGTGGTCCAATTGCCGGCCGAGCAAGCGGCTGCTGACGACGAGGCAGGCTTTTTCGCCTTTGCGTTGCAGGCCGCAGGCCAGCTCCACCCCCAGCAGGCCGCCGCCCAGCACCACCACCCGCCGCCCGGGATAGCCGTTGTCCAAGAGTTCGCGCACATCGCCGACGTTGCGGAAAGCGTGCACATTGGGTAGCCAGACGCCGGGAATGTCCGGCAGCCAGGGATTGGAGCCGATGGCGAGGACCAGTTTGGAATAAGGCTGGCGGTTGCCTTTCCAGTCGACCACCGCCCGGTTTTCCCGGTCGATGGTTTCGATGCGGTTGCCGTAGTTGAGGACGGCGTTATGGCGGTCGGGCAGCGGAGACAAGTTGGGCAGATCCGCCCAGGCGAGATCGCCCGACAGCAAGGAGACCAATTTGCTGCGGTCGTAAGGTTCCCAGGACTCGTCGCCGTAGATGGCCACGGCCGCGTCCGGTTGCGCGCGCAGGATATCGCGCAGTATGCGGGTGCCGACCGGTCCGCTGCCGACGACGACGATCGGGGATTGCTGTTGCTCAAGCAACTTATTGTTGTTCATGCTGTTGTTGATTGATTTTGATCAGTTCACCGGCAATCCAACGGCTTGTGCGAGTCCTCATTGTAGGCGTATCGATGAACGCTCCGAGAAGCGGAGAACGTGTATCGATGATACATGTTTAGAATGCTATCAAGTTTGCCTGTCCGGGTCTACCAGAGACTGGAGCGTAGGAATCGACGGCCGGCGGCGTTGGGAACGCCGCTCGGTTAGGGGGTCTGGCGGTGGACGGCCAGCAGGGTGATGTCGTCGGATTGGGGGTGGCCGGCGGCAAAAGCGTCCACCGCGGCGATGACTTGTTCCACGCAGGCGTCGGCGTCCGCGGCGTTGTTGTCGGCCAGCAGCCGGTGCAAGGTTTCGTCGCTGAACAGGCCGCCGTCGGCGCATTCCGCTTCGGTGACGCCGTCGGTGTAAAGCAGCAGCAGGCTGCCGGCGGGGAAATCGCAGCTGTCCACCGCGTAGCTCAGGCCCGGGACCAAACCCACCAGCGGATTGCGCGGGCCTTCGATAAACGCCGGCGCCGCGTTCGGCAAGCGCAGCAAGGGCGGATTGTGGCCCGCGTTGACATAGTGCAAGCGGCCTTGGGGTAGGTCCACGATGGCGCAGAACAGCGTGACGAATTGCTGGGCCTCGTTGGAGTCGCACAGCAGTTCGTTGCTGTGGGCGGCCAGGCGGGCCAGGTGCCGGCCCGCGTCGTCCTCCGGGCGCAACGCTTCGCTGCGCAGCAGGGTCAACGCGCGCACCATGAACAGGGCGGCGGGCGTGCCTTTGTTGCACACGTCGCCGATGGCCAGAAAAAATCGGCCGTCGCCGAGGGGAAAGGCGTCATAGAAGTCGCCGCCGACGTGGCGGGCGGCGCGCATGAAGCCCCGGCCGCGGATGTCTTCCTGGATCGGGAACAGCGGCGCGGCGGGCAGCATGCTGGACTGGATTTGCCGCGCCACGTCCAGTTCCCGCTGCAGGGCTTCCAGCTCCAGGGCGGCGCGCAGGCGGGCGGTGATTTGCGCGTTGCTGCGCCGCATGCGTTCGGACAGCACCACGATCAGGTTGCGGGCGATGGCGGGAATGCTCAGCACCTGGTCGAGGAACACGGCTTCGGGAATCACCAGCAGGCGTACGGGCGTGGCGGCCACGACCCAAGCCGAGTTTGGCTTGCCGTCGGCCACCGACAGTTCGCCGACGCATTCGCCCGGCCCGATTTCGATGCCGGTGCGCGATTCCGGGCTGTCCAGCCGCACTTCCAGTCGGCCGTCGACGATCACCAGCACGCAGTGGTGGTGCCTGCCGGCGTGGAACAGGACTTCTCCGCTGGGGCAGGTGCGCAGCTCGCAGCAGGAAACGATGTGTTCCACTTCGCGGTAAGGCACGTCGCGGAAGATGACGGTGCGGGAGATGAAGCCCAACGCCCGGCGGTCCGATCCTTTGCGCTGGTCGTGCTCCACCCAGGTGCCGTCGCCGCGGATCAGCGGAAAGGCGACCTCTTGCCCGCTGCGGCGCTCCCGCTGGCGCGGGGCCAGCGGCGTGCTGCCGAAACACACGGTGAGGCGGTTGCGCTCGTCGCTGCGTTCGTAATGCACGGTATCGGCGAATTGGCGCACCAGATGGATGCCGAGCCCACCCGTCGGCGCGTTTTCCAGCGAATCGGGCAGGGTGGGGGCCGGTTGCGCTAGGGGATCGAAGGGCGGGCCGGCATCCACGAGCGTCAGCGTGGCGGCGTTGCGGTTGAGCAGCAGTTCCAGGCCGATTTCGCCCACGGCGCCGCCGTAAGCGTAGTCGCCGATATTGGTCAGCAGCTCGCTGGCGCAGAGATCTAGGTTGAAAAGCAGCTCTTCGTCCAGCTCCTGGTTTTTTCCGAGTTCCCGCAGCCAAGCGCTCGCCTCGCTGGTGAGCTGGGGCGTGCTGAGCAGCGTCAGCCGATGGAGGCGCGGCAGCCCCGTCATGGGGCGAGATCGGCGCAGGCTGCTTCGATATCGGCGTAGAGGGGGACCAGCAGATCGATGCCGGCCGTTTCCAGCACCTTGCGCACCAGCGGCTGGGGCGAGGCGAGAACCAGCTTGCCGCCTTTTTTGGCTTGTCCCCGGGCCGAGGTCATCAGCAGGCGGATGCCGATGGAGGCGATGAAGTCCACGCCGGAAAGGTCTACGATGATGTTGGCCGTTTCCGCCGTGCTGGCGAAGGCGAACGAGTTCTCGATGGCCTGGGTGCCGGCGGGATCGAGACGGCCGCTCAGGATAAACTGGGTGACGGCGTTCGGCAGTGTGATGGATTCGAATTGCATGGAAGGCATTCTTATTATTGTTGTCGAGCGACAAGTGTAGCTGGCGAACGAAAACTTTGGCCGGTTCGGCGAAATTTCGACGCGCTTCCTTGCAGTCTGTTGAAAAGCCCCTTTTTCAACCGCCTGGCAGGGGGCGAACGTAGACAGGGGATGCGGGAATTATGGTTGTATCGGAAAATTTCGGGCGGGCTATCGCCTTGATCGACGCCGCCAACGGCGAAGACCCCAACCGGGAGTCGTGGCAGGGGCGCGAATGGCCCAAGGAGCTGTTGTACAGTCAGCGCATGAGCGAATGGCTGGAGCGGCTGGCGCCGGATGCGGACGAGGCCGTGCGGCTGGCGGCCCGCGCCCAGCACATTCGCCGCTGGATGGTGCCGAGGGACAGCTACCCGAAAACCCGCGAAGGCTATTTGCGCTGGCGTACCGGTTTGTACGAGTTCCACGCCGAGACGGCCGGCGCGTTGCTGGCCCAGGCCGGCTACGGGGAGGAAACCGTCGAGCGGGTGGGGCGCATGCTGCGCAAGCGCGGTTTGAAACGGGAGGCGGACACCCAGCTCATCGAGGACGTGGCCTGCCTGGTGTTCTTGGAGCACTACTTCGGCGGTTTCGCGCCCGGCCACGACGAGGCCAAGGTGGTCGATATCGTGCGCAAGACGTGGAAAAAAATGTCGGATACCGCCCGGCAGGCCGCCCTGGGCCTGAATTTGTCGGACGACGTTCGGCGCCTGGTGGCGCTGGCGTTGGCGGAGGCCTAGCTTGTCCAAGCGCTACGACGACAGCGAGGAGGCGCATCGCCGCCATCGGCGGGAGCATACGCGGCGCGCCATCGCCCAGCGCCTGGAAGACGGCCACCGGCACAGTTATCTGCGCGATTTCATCTACGGCGCCATCGACGGCGCGGTGACCACTTTCGCCGTGGTGGCGGGAGTCACGGGGGCAGGAATGGCGAGCGGCGTGGTGATTGTGCTGGGTTTGGCCAATCTGCTGGCCGACGGTTTCAGCATGGCGGTGAGCAATTACCTAGGGACGCGGGCCGAGCGGCAGTTGCTGGACGCCCACCGCCACGCCGAACGGCGCCACATCGAGACCTACCCCAAGGGCGAGGTGGAAGAGGTGCGGCAGATTTATGCCCGCAAGGGCTTCAAGGGCAAGGCGCTGAAGCAGGCGGTTTCGGCCATCACCAGCGATATCGGCCAGTGGGTCGACACCATGCTGCAGGACGAGTTGGGCCTGGCATTGAACGGCCCAAGGCCGTTGCGGGCCGCCACCGCGACGTTCGTCGCTTTCGTGGCGGTCGGCGCGGTGCCTTTGGCGCCTTATGTGCTGGATTGGCTCAGGCCCGGCAGCGTGGCCGAGCCGTTCTGGCCCAGCCTGGTCATGACCGCCGTGGCGTTTTTCCTGGTGGGCGCGCTGAAAAGCCGGTTCGTGGCGCAGCGCTGGCATACGGCGGGCCTGGAAACGCTCGCCATCGGCGGCGTGGCGGCCGGCTTGGCCTATGGCGTCGGGTATTTGCTGCAAAGCCTCGTGGTGGACCTGCCTCCGGGGTGAATCCAGCGACTCTGCGGGTTATCGATCGAGATGTTTCCGGCTTTTTCCCATGGCTTCGATCAATCGCTCGGCGACCACGCGGTGCCCGCGGGCGTTGAGGTGGTCGTCCAGCACGAAGAAGTCGTCCGGCTTCAGGCTGGGGGACAGATCCAGCGCCTGTACGCGGTCGAGCAACGGTTGGTCCTTTGTCGCCAGGCGCTGGTTGAGCGCGGCCACGAAGCGTCCGTCGTTGTCGCTTTGGGAGTTGAGTTCAACCACTATCACCGTTAATTCCCCGAGATTCGCCGGAGAATGCAGCAGGGCATTGATAAATAGGCTGGTTTCGTCCTCGCGGAAAGGCGGTGGCGTCTTGCCGCCGCGGGACGGCTTGACTAAATATTTAACCTGCTTCGCCAGGCTTTTCAGCAAATAAGCCGAGTGCTTGCCGAAATAGTATTTCGTCTTGTGATTGAGTTTCGCCGCGATTTTGCTGTATTCGGCTTCGCTCATAACAGGCAGCGTATTGCCGTTTTTCAGGTAGGCAAGGTTTTCTTCATAATCATTGCGGCAATATTGGATTATGAGGAATTTCGCGCGTTCCAGGGATATCCGGCTTAACGCTTTCAATTCCCGCACCGTGCCGTAGGAGGAAACGGCGGTGTTCAGCACTTTCATTCCCGTCTGTGCGGCGATGATTTCGGCAAAGGTTTCATTTTGCTCGACCCCCCAGCCCATGGCGTAGGAATCGCCCAGCACGATCACCTCGGGCGTCGCCAGCGACTCCTCGTCGTCACGCATCCCCAGGCTGTTGACGCGGTACTCCGTGTCGAACTCCCTGTTGCTGAAGCGGCAAACGCCCGGCTTGAGCGTATAACCCAGGCCCGGGTCGTAACGGGCGCAGTCCGGCTGGAATTGGATGATGCTGCGGTCATGTTTCATGTAGTAATTGCGCAGCAGATTGTCCCGCTTAAACCGCAGCAAATCGGAATGGTTCAGGACGAATGCGACGGAAAATTCGAGCAGCGCAATGGAAATTATCAAGGCAAAAGCGTAGCCGCCGATTTCGCCCAGCAGTGATTTAGGCTTGATTGACATAGTGGTAGTCCGATGCGGCAGGCGCATCCCGTGGGGCGGTGGTGTGGCTTACAGCGGAGCTGTTGCGGTAACAACGGCTTAAATAAAAATGCCCGCAGAAAGCGGGCAAATTTTTTATTATTATTGTGATCATCACGTCGCCCTTTTGACCAGGCAGCGCACGACAGAATGTTATTTTTGTTTGTTATTTTTAGTCGGCCCTACTGGACCCTCCTCCTCTCTGACGACTCTTGCGAGAGCTCCGTCCCCTGAAGCTGGCAACAGTCTAATCGAAAACGAGATTGTGTCTACAGTTTCTGGCGGGGAAAAGTGCATTTTGTAACTCGCGTTGATAAAGGCGCGAAAAAACAGCCGCTTAGAAAAATTAGAGTTATCTAATACATAGAAAGTTGAGCTAAGTTGTAGGAAAAAGCCAATGGTCGAGGCTTGTCCGGGACTTCGTCCCTGGACGGCGTCCGGTTTATTCCCGTTGCAGGCACGTGGAAATTCCGGGGAGCCCGCTCGGTTTACGCCGTGACATCTATCCGGGCGCCCAGAACATTTCCGTCGATGGAGGCGGCATAAGCGTCGGCCTTGCCCTCGGGCTTTTGCCGCGTCATCGCCGCTTCGGCTTGCGCTTGCGCCTGCATTTGCGAGGCGGCCGCGGCGACGCTGATATCCTGGCCGGACGGGTTGGCCGGAGCCAGGGCCGCGCGGCGAATTTGCTCGGCTTTACGAGCCGTCGCTTCGGGGTCGTTGGGCACGGGGGAGGTGTCGATGCTTACCTCGCCGCCGACGGCGTATTGCTGGCCGTCGGGGCCGCGTTCGTAGCTGAAGCTGGCGCCGCTGACGGCGATGCCGCCGGCCGCGGCCAAGTGGGCCGCTTCGTGCGCGCGGACCTCCCGGTCGGTCGCCTTGAGTTTCTCCAAGGCTTTGACGGCTTCCTGGGTCAATTCGCCGTTGGCGCCGCTGGCTTTGCGGGGAGCGCCGGGTTGTCCGGCTTTGCTCCAGCCGCCGGGCGCGGCCTCGGCCGCCTGGGCGGCCACGGGCGCGCCGCCGCTGGCTTTGGGCCATAGCCCTAGCGGGATGGAGTGAGTCGAGAAGCCGATGGACATGCCCATGCTGACCGCCTGGCCGTGGATAAATACGCTGTCAACCGTTCAACTTATAGGCGGGTTTAAGGCGTAAGGCAAGGCGGCATCGGTTCGATCGGCGCCGATGCCGCCGTCGTTTCAGCGCCGGATGCCGAGGTTCTGGCCTACCCGGACCGATGTACCCTCGGCCAGGCCGCCCGCCCAATCCATGCGGTTCTTGCCGAACAGCACGATGATGGTGGAGCCCATGTTGAAGCGGCCCATTTCGGCGCCCCGTTCCAGCCGGACCGGCTTGTCGTCGTAGCGCCAGCGTTGCACCTTGCCGGCGCTGGGCGGCGTGACGGTGCCGTGCCAGACCGTGTCGATGCTGGCGACGAAAATGGCGCCCACCAGGATCAACGCCATGGGGCCGGCGTCGGTGTCGAAGACGGCGATGACCCGTTCGTTGCGGGCGAATAGGTTGGGGATGACGGCGGTGGTGGCGCGGTTGACGCTGAACAGCCGGCCGGGCACGTGGATCATTTCCCGCAGCTTGCCGCCCAGGGGCATGTGCAGCCGGTGGTAATCGCGGGGAGACAGGTACACCGTGGCGAAACGGCCGTCCTGGAATTCGCCGGCCAGTTGCGGGTCTCCTCCCAGGAGATCCAGCAGCCGGTAGTCGCGCCCTTTGGCCTGGATCAAGCGGTCGCCGTCAATGGAGCCGAACTGGCTCAACACGCCGTCGGCGGGGCAAGCCACCGTGCCGTTGCCGGGGGCCAGGGGCCGCGCGCCGGGCTTGAGGGCGCGGGTGAAGAAGTCGTTGAAGCAGGCATAGTTGGACGGATTTTCTTCCGCCGCTTCGCTCATGTCGACGTTGAAGAGGTCGATGAAGCGGGGAATGAACCAGTTTTTAAACGCCGGATTGGTGCAGTGCGTCACATGCCCCATCAGCCGCGACAGGGCGTGGTGGGGCAGCAGGTATTGGGGCAGGGCGAAGACGGTTTCTGGCAGAGACATAGGGTTTTTATGATCCAAAATTGCGATAAAAGTGGCGCGGCAAAATGCTTAGGGGCGGCGGTGTTGCGGCTTCCTTCCCGGTATTCCTTGCGCGGCAGCGGGGTGATAATGGTACGACGACGGCGTTCGTGTATAAATGGATAAAACCGCTACCGGCAGGAGCATCTTATGCAAACCCTCTCCCGCACCACCGACCCATCGCAGCAGATCAGCCGCCGCAAGTTGATCCGCATGTTGGCTTACACCGTCGACTTGGTCGGCATAGACGACTGTTACCACGGCCGCCGGGTCGGCATGATCGCGGTCAAGCTGGCGCGGCAGATGGCCGGTTTCGGCGTGCCCCTCACCCGTGTCTACGACGCCGGGTTGTTGCACGACTGCGGCGTGTCCTCAAGCCGCGAGCACCACAATCTCCTGGGCGAGCTGGAGTGGAGCGGCGCCCAGCAGCATTGCGACATCGGTTATGCCTTGCTCAAGGATTTTCCGCCGTTGGCGAATTTCGCCCCCATCATTCGCTACCACCATACCCGCTGGTCGCTGCTGCAGGCCGGCGATATGGAGGCCGAGCAAGCGTTGCTGGCCAACCTGATTTATCTGGCCGATCGCGTCGACGTGGCGGCCGCGCCTTATTACGGCGACGGCAGCTTGTTCGCCCAACGGGAAACGGTGCTGGCGCAAATGGAAGCCCACCGCGACAGCGTCTTTGCCGGCGTTTTGCTGGACGCTTTGCGCAGCGCGTCGGAGCAAACGGATTTCTGGACCGATTTGTGCGAAACCCAGGCCATCGAGGATTTTCAACAAGCCATGTTGGCCCACGACACGGAGCAAAACCTCACTTGGTCGGAGTTCCGCCAGGCCGCCGGCATCATGTCGTTGATCGTGGACGCCAAGTCTCCCTACACCTATCGCCACTCGGCCGGCGTCGCCCGCCTGTCGAGTTATTTGGGCCGCCTGCTCGGGCTGGGCGAACGCCACCGGGAAATGATCGAGGTCGCGGGGCTGCTGCACGACATCGGCAAGCTGGGCATTCCGGACGAAATTCTGGAAAGTCCCAAGCCGCTGTCCGACGAGCAGTTCGGCCAGATGAAGCACCACTCCCTGACCACTCACCAAATTCTCCGGCGCATCGGCGGCATCGACCAAATCGCCGATTGGGCCGCCTATCATCACGAGAAAATGAACGGCCAGGGCTATCCCTTCCACTTGGACGCCAGCCATTTGCCTTTGGAGGCGCGCATCATCAGCGTGGCCGACGTTTATCAAGCCCTGGCGCAAGCCCGTCCTTACCGCGGGCCGATGGCGCCGGAGGATATCCTCGGCACGCTGCGCCGGCTGGCGCAGCAAGGCCATTTGGACAGCGAGATCGTCGAGACGGTGGCCGCGCATCTGCCCGCTTGCCATCAAGCGGCCCTGCGCGAAGGGGAGTCGGGGCCGGCCGCGGGCTAGCCGGTTATCCGCTCGCTCCCGGTCACTCCACGCCCTGGCTCGCCAGGTAGTCGTCGTAACTGCCGTTGAAGTTCACCACGCCCTGCGGGCCCAGCTCGATGATGCGCGTCGCCAGGGAGGAGACGAATTCCCGGTCGTGGCTGACGAAGATCAACGTGCCGGGGTATTGCTCCAGCGCGCCGTTGAGCGACTCGATGGACTCCATGTCCAAGTGGTTGGTGGGTTCG
Organism: Methylogaea oryzae; assembly: GCF_019669985.1. Lineage (NCBI taxonomy): Bacteria > Pseudomonadati > Pseudomonadota > Gammaproteobacteria > Methylococcales > Methylococcaceae > Methylogaea > Methylogaea oryzae. Next base: position 2,357,817 of record NZ_AP019782.1, on the reverse strand, counting down.
TCCAGCACCAGGATGTTGGGCTGCTGCAGCATCAGTTTGCCGAACAGCATGCGGCCTTGCTCGCCGCCGGACAGCACTTTCACCGACTTCTTGCTTTCCTCCTGGGAGAACAGCAGCCGGCCCAGGGTGGCGCGCACCGCTTGCTCGTCGTCGGATTCGCGTTTCCACTGGCTCATCCAATCGAACAGGTTGAGGTCCTCGGCGAAATCGGCCGCGTGGTCCTGGGCGAAATAGCCCAGATTGATGTTCTCAGACCATTTGACGTTGCCGGCGTCCGGCGTCAGTTCGCCCACCAGGGTACGCAGCAGGGTGGTCTTGCCGATGCCGTTGGGGCCGATCACGGCGACTTTTTCGCCCACTTCCACCATCAGGTTCAATCCCTGGAACAGCGGGCCATCGTCGTAGCCCTTGGCCAGTCCTTCCACTTCCAGCGCCAGGCGGTACAGCTTTTTCTCCTGGTTGAAGCGGATGAACGGGTTGACGCGGCTGGACAGCTTGATGTCCTCCAACTGGATTTTTTCGATCTGCTTGGCGCGGGAGGTGGCCTGCTTGGCCTTAGAAGCGTTGGCCGAGAAGCGGCTGACGAAACTTTGCAGTTCGGCGATCTGCGCCTTCTTCTTGGCGTTGTCGGCCAACAGGCGCTCGCGCGCCTGGGTGGAGGCGATCATGTAGTCGTCGTAATTGCCCGGATAAACCCGCAGTTCGCCGTAGTCCATGTCCGCCATGTGGGTGCAGACGCTGTTGAGGAAGTGGCGATCGTGGGAAATGATGACCATGGTGCTGCCGCGCGCGTTCAGCACGTTCTCCAGCCAGCGGATGGTGTTGATGTCCAGGTTGTTGGTCGGTTCGTCCAGCAGCAGGATGTCCGGGTTGGAGAACAGGGCCTGGGCCAGCAGTACGCGCAGCTTCCAGCCCGGCGCCACGGCGCTCATGGGGCCGTTGTGCTGCTCCAGGGGGATGCCCACGCCCAGCAGCAATTCGCCAGCGCGCGATTCCGCCGTGTAGCCGTCGAATTCGGCGAACACCGCTTCCAACTCGGCGGCGCGCATGTAATCGTCCTCGGAAGCCTCGGGGTTGGCGTAAATGGCGTCGCGCTCGGACATGGCCGCCCACATTTCGCCATGGCCCATCATCACCACGTCCAACACGCGCTGGTCTTCATAGGCGAACTGGTCCTGGCGCAGCTTGCCCAGCCGTTCGTTGGGATCGAGGGAGACGTTGCCGGCGGTGGGCTCCAGATCGCCGCCGAGGATCTTCATGAAGGTGGATTTGCCGCAGCCGTTGGCGCCGATCAGGCCGTAGCGGTTGCCGTCGCCGAATTTGACGGAGACGTTTTCGAACAGCGGCTTGGCGCCGAATTGCATGGTGATGTTGGCGGTAGATAGCAAGGGTGTTTCCAGAGTGTTGGTGATGACAAAGAGACGCTTCCGGCGGTGCGGCCCAGTCGGGACCGGCCACAAACAGGGAGGCGGGATTAGGATGTCGTTATTGTACTCTGGTTCGGTCCATTCTCGTCGACAGGGGACCGGCGAGACAACCGCACTAATGGGGGTCAAAGTGGCGGCGGCAGCGTGTCGGCCCGCATCGGGCTGAATAAGTCCTTGCCGCTGCGCGGCACGGTGAATCGGGCGCTCAGACCGCAAAGGCGCGCTTCTTCCAGCCATGCATCCACGTCCGGACCGGCCAAGCCGGCTTCTGTCAACGCGTCGGCGAGTAACTGGTATTCCTCCGGGAGGCTGGTGGTAAAGGTGATGGGATCGTCGGAACCGATGCAGACCCGCACCGCCGGGGCGTCCCCGGCAATGCCCGGCGGTGGGCACAAGCGCCACAGCGGATGGGAAGTCAGGTCGCCCAGGTGGCCGATGAGCAGGTTGGAGCTGGGGTTGATTTCCACGACGATGCAGCGCTTGGCTAGTTCACCCCGCACATGCGCCTGCAATGCTTTGACCAAGCCTACTTCTGGGCCGACTTTCACTGGCACCAGTTGCTGTGCCCGCCTGAACAGCGCATGGTCGGTCAGCCAGCGGTAGACCAAATCTCGCTGCCACGGATCGTCTTCCTCCAGCCCTCGAGGGCTGGGCCCATCGGAAAAGCCCACCGAGCGCAAAATCCGGCTGTCGTGCAAAGACAACCACCAGCGGTCCATTTCGCTGGCTGAAATCTTTCGGCCGAACAGCTCATGGCCGAGCATGAGCAATTCCTGGTCGATCCAGGGCAACCAGGCTTGCAGCCGCTCCGGCACTCGCCGGGCCACCCGCCAGGCCCAGAGCAAATCCAGCAGCCGCTCGCCGAGGGGGATAACCAGCCGGCGCTTTTGCGCCGCCCAGGCCTCCACATCCACGCCCAACGCCACCGCGTGGCCGATGCGCGAACCCTCGCCCAGTTGCAGCAATTCCACCGTTTCGTCCACCCGCCGGATGCCGCCCCAAAGGTGCACGAAGTCCTCGCCGGCGTGCACGGTGACGCCCAAGGGGCGTGGATCGCCGCCTTCCAGGCGGTGCAGGTACTTCGCCGCCTCGTTGGCCGCCCGTTGCACGTGCTCCACCAACGGCTTGACCACCCATAGCGGCACGCCCAGTTCGTCGGTGCAAAGGTCGATGCCGCGCACCCGCTCGAGCAGGCGCGGGTAGGCCATGAGTAAGGCGGCCAGGGCCACCGCAGCCCCCCTTTGTTCGCGGTAATAGCCGGAATAGCGGTAACCGGAAGGGTTGCTGGTTTTTTCCTTTGCGTCTCGCCAGTCCGGGTCGTCGTGGCTGGCGCGGCTCCAGGCAGCCGGCTTGCCCTGGTCCGTCGCTGGGCCGCGGCTGCGGGAAAAATGGAAAGTGATGCCCAACTCGACAGGGGCTCCGCCCGGTCGTCTGGGCAGGCCCTGTCCAGCCTGGTCCAGGCGACTCAGCGTGGCGGCCATCTCCGCCATTTCGGAATTCGGCGTGATGCGCACTTCCAGCGCCCGCAGCCCCGGCCCGGCAAGCTCCGCGGCTTGGCGTACGAACGCCGCTTCCGGCACCGCCTTGCGCGGCGCGGACAAACGCCCATAGGTGCGGGAAAACCATTGCAGGCCGGGAGTCATCGGCCGCTGCACCACGTGGCGGAAAAAAATCACCCGGCCGCGCACCGTTTGCCAGAACAGCTTGGCGAACAGCTTGTCTCCAGCGCCTTGCCGGTTCAGATAAGCCAGCGCCGCGCGGGTCAAAGCAAAATCCGGATGGTTGTCTGCCGCGGGCGCAAACCAGTGGCTGACCGGATCGAGTTCAGCCACCGCGCAGCCGGCACGGGCAGGGCCGATCAAGCGGGCGTACAGGTCGCGCAGCACGGCAAAAGCATCGCCTCGCTCCGCTTGGCCCGCAGCCAAGCTATAGACCGTGCGCCACAAAGGCCGGCAGTCCAGGGCGCCGAAACGGCTATGCAGGCCGGGTGCGGCATGTTTTTCCAGAAAATCGCCGAATCCTTGGCCCCAAGCCGACGGAGTACGTAGGAAAGCCGCCAACAGCAGCCGGGCCAGGGCGCAGCGCAGCAGCAAGGGCGCCAGCGACTTGCCCTCGTCCCACTCGGCGCCGGGGCTGTCCAGCATGTCTGCCTTGGCATCCGTCCGCGCCAGGGAGCGCATCGCCGAAGCCCATAGGGCGGGAAAACCGATGGCGGCTTTCAGGTGCAGGTGGGGCTCGGCCAAACCGCGGTCCGCCAATTGGGCGCGGAGCCTGGGCGATACCGTCTCCAGCCGCTCGGTGTCGGCATCGGCGGCGGCTAGCAGCAAGTCAGCCGGCAAGGCGAAAGTCAGCCAGCGCCATACCCGCCGCCGCTCCGCCTCCGTGCCGGGCGAATGGCTGCATAAGTGAGCCCGCCCGGCATCCGGCGTCAATAGCTCGCGCGTGGATCGGCACAACACTGCGGCCAGCGGCACAGGCTTGCTGTCCGGCTCCGGCGCGCCGAACCAGGTTTGGTCCCGCCGGAAAATCAATTCGTCCACCGAGATGCCGGGAAAGCGGAACAGCAGGTCCTTTTCCGCTTCGCGCCACAGCAGCGCCATTGCGTTGTTTAGGTCCGGTTCCAGCACGGCCAGGGCGCCGTCGAAAGCGCTACGGGCGGCAAACGGCGCCGCCAGCAGTTCGGCGTCCAGGTGTTCGGTGGGAAAAGAGGAAGTGCGCAGGCCGGCTGGGCTATGCATGGCAATAACCAAATCACATTATCGCCGCCGTTATCGGGCGGCCGGGTTTTTTCAGATTTCCTGGTTTAAGCGTCCCCACGCTGCGCGTGGGGACTGTCCAGTCGGGCCGATTCGGCGTGTAGGCTGAGTTGAGTCTACGAAACCCGGCGATTGGTTCGCCGGCCATGCCGGGTTTCCGCTCTTGCTCCAACCCAGGCTACGCGTTATTCAATTTCCCGCAATAATGAAATCGTCTTCTTCTGGGATGAATATACCATTGCATAGTTCATTGAATTTGTTCTGTTTGTCTTTATAGTAATCTTCATATAGCAAAAGCGTCTCGAGGTTATTTAGCAAATCGTCCTGATGCGTTGCGTTAATCTGATTTTTCAGGGTTTTAAGCATAGTAAATTTTGTATTGTAATCGATGCTCTTGCGCAGTAGTTCTGCTTGTTTTTCTACTTGAGCGTAGCGTGTGAGCCCTCGTACACGATCATTAAAATCCTTCTTTGCGCGCTCTGGAGAAATAGCAAAACAAAGCTCAATCTCCTGCTTGGTTATAGCGATTCCCTGATAATTGGCCTGATTCCATATTTGTGCGCGGCGCCGGCGTATTCTGCCGACCAAAGTAGGTTGATTGCTGATGGCGCGTATAAAACCGATTGTTTCGTCGGTAAAGGCACTAACATCCAAGCCTGACGCGGACTCCGGCGCCAACATCAGCGCGATGGCTGTCAGCACGCTGTCCCTAAGGACGCGTCGCGCCATGCGTTTCGGTTTCTCATTCGCCATGCAACTCAGGAGACGTTGCAGGCGAGTTTTACTAAGCCCTTCGTTACCGCCTTCATAGGCTTCGTTGCATACGACTTCCAGAATCGCCATGACCCAGGCTAGCCCATACCGCCCGTCGCATTGCGCCGCGTGCAGCCTCCATTGGTGGGCGAACCGTTCGTAATCGCGGAAAGTCCACCATTCGGGCAATGGCCAAACGACAGGTGTATTTTTCTTTTGCCCATACCCCCAGACCGCGGTTACTTTCGGGCCTAGTTCCGTCCCGTAAGTCAAGGCGCTATGCCGGAGATAGCCGCCCCATAGAGATACCGCCAGATCGTGAGCAAACAAGACGGCGGAGGCGATTTGGCGAGGAATCTCGATTCCGCTTCGTTTCCCTTCGGTGTCGGGCTGGCCGCCGGCCGAATCTCGGCCGGTGGTGATGAATAATCCTGCGAAATAGGGGTTACTTATAATGACTGTGGCCCCACCGGATGTCTTTAGCTCCTCTCGCAAGGCACTTTGGTCGACGTACAATTGATTTTGGAAATCCAGTGAGATACCTAAAGAGGTATCGAGTTTGTCGGTCAGCCGCTGCCGTAGCGCGTAGGGCAGAATCCAGTCTTCTTTTATCTGGCGCCCAATATCTTCCAACAGTACAGAAAGCAGTTGATCGTCATGTCGATACTGAATATGGCGTGGGGCGTCCTTCGCCATGTTCCTTGCCCGGCTTTTACCTTTATCGGTCGTCGTTGCTTGGGTTCTTGGGCGGACGAATTTGGCCAGCATTTCCGCATAGTCGAGCGCCTGCCTCGGCGTGCCGGCTAGCCATTCCGCCGTCATGGAAGCGCCGCCCACAGCCTTTTCGTCCAATAAAAGGAACTGCGACAGCGACATTTCAGGATTATCGGTCGGGGCTTGATTGACCTCGAAACGAATGTCGGCCAGCCGATCCCTGAGCGAACGCCCCCTAGGCTCCGCCCTAATACGAAGCGCTTCTTCCAGGCGCAATCGCTTCAACATGGCCCGCTGGCCCGGCGGCACCAGCTTGCGCATATTGTTGGCGGCGATTTCGGCGGCGCGCTCCTGCATTTCGTTGCTGTCGGACGGCTTGCCTTCGACGAGGCGGAGCAAATCCCCTTCGGTGCGCAGCTTAAGCACCGACTCGGCGATGCGGGTATTGCCAGCAATCACAAAAAACAGCCGGGGCGTGGTGATCATGCGGATCAGCCGCAGCAGTTCCAGACAATGGGCAGGGGCCAGGTCGAAATCGTCCACCGGCAGCACGAACAAAGGGTTTTCCACCCCGTCGAAACGCAGGTGGCGGGCAATGCCGTCCAGCACTTCGGTAAGCCGGCCGTGCAAGTCCAGCCCGGCCTTTTCCGCCTGCATTACCCAGAGGGCGCGTGCTTGAGGATCTCCACCTTGGCCTGTGCCGTCCATCCGGTCCCATACGATGGCCGCGTCGTTTTGCAGCTGGTGCAGTTTCGCCAGCACGTCGGCCAGGCCGTCCGGCTTTTCCAGGGCGGCGGCGATGGGCGGCAGCCCGTGCAGGCCGGCGTCCAGCATTTTGGCGATGCGGGCGAGGATGGCGGCGAACAAATTGGTGCCCCGCGACAGGGGTTCCATGTCCAGGGTTTCAAGCCAGACCACGTGCTGCCTCAGCTTATCCAGACGCTCAAAAGCGTTGAACTTATGATCTTCATATAAATCACTGGCATAGCTGTGATCGGGTTCAGCCGATATCGTCATATTTTGCAAGGTCAGCAGTACCGAGCTTTTCCCTGTGCCGCGGTCGCCGTCAATGAAAGCCAGTTGACTGCGGCGATTGTGATCCAGCAGCGGTAAGGGATAGGCCGGGCGGAAGTGGCGTTCTTGCCGGGCGGGTATGGCGTCGATGGCATTGACCAGCCAAGCGGAGACGGCTTCCACCGCGTTTTTCTGGTCGTTGCTGAGGTCGTTCCAGCTCAGGGGTATGGCTTCTAGCCGGCGGAAGTGGTCTGTCATCGGCAATCTCCTTGTTCCGTGCCTTATGTATAGCCCGCTGGCGGGTCCGTGGGGCGTTTCCCCTGTGGCGTTAACGCTGAGTCGAGCGAGAGTGTCCTTGCACCGTCTGGTGTCGACGGGCGGCCTAGTGTATCCATTTGGGCGATAGTTGGGCCAGTCGGGATTTGGCTCGGTTGTTTGCCTGGGGCGCGGCTGGTTACCATGGATACATTGACCGCTGCTTGGTGTGGCCCTGAAACAACTTGCGGCAAGTCGTCGAATGCGGTTTACGGATTTACGCCATGGCAAACATTATTCTGATAAACCCGTGCTTTTCCGCTTCCTTTTGGAGCATGACCCACTCCCTGCCCATCCTCGGCCGGCAAGCCGTCATTCCGACGGCGGCTTTGGCGCTGTTGGCCGCGCTGACGCCGGCGGAACACGAGGTGCGCATTTTCGACGAAGCAGTGGAGCCCATCGACTACGACGAAGTGGCCCGGGCCGACATCGTCGGCTTGACCGGCATGGTCGTCCAGCGCGAGCGGATGCGGGAGATCGCCGGCAAAGTGAAAGCGATGGGCAAGTTCTTGGCGGTGGGCGGGCCGTGGATCACCGTGCAGGAGGACTATCTGCAAGGTTTGGCCGATGTGATTTTTGTCGGCGAAGCGGAGCAAACTTGGCCGGTTTTCTTGCGCGATTGGGCCGCTGGCGGCCATCAAATCCGCTACGAGCAGAGCGAGCGTACCGATATGGCCAGTGTGCCCGCCCAACGCCTCGATTTGCTCAAGCTCGACCGTTATCTACAGGGCAGCCTGCAGATTTCCCGCGGTTGTCCCTACCGTTGCGAGTTTTGCGACATCATCGTCACCTTCGGGCGGCAGCCCCGCGTTAAGACCGCCGACCAAGTGATCGGGGAGCTGGACGCCTGGTACCGCGCCGGCATCATGGCGGTGTTCCTGGTGGACGACAATATCATCGGCAACCGCAAGGCGCTGCTGCCCATTTTGGATCGGCTGGCGCAATGGCAGCGGCAACACGGCTATCTCGTGTCTCTGCACACGGAGGCCTCCATCAACCTGGCCGACGACGAAGAGTTGCTGGATAAATTCGTCGAGGCCAATATCCGCACGGTATTCGTCGGTATCGAAACCCCCAACCCGGCGGCGCTGATGGAGACGAAAAAGTTCCAGAACGTCGACCAGCGCGAGCAGCGGGAGGGTTTTTGCCAGGAGGAGGCCGAAACGTTTCTGTTGCAGCGGATTCATAAAATCCAGCGCAAAGGCATCAAGGTCACCTGCGGCTTGATCGTCGGCTTCGATTCGGACCCGCCCGACATTTTCGACGTCCATCGGCGCTTTTTGGCGCGGTCGGGCATCATGCACGCCATGGTCGGCCTGCTGTCGGCGATTCCGAAAACCCCGCTGTATGAACGGCTCAAAGCCGCGGGCCGCTTGGACGAAAAAGACCCGCCCGACTATGGCACGAACGTGATTCCGGCCAATATGAGCCGCGAGCAACTGGCCCGGGGGTATACCGAACTGATGCGCGACGCCTACGAGCCGGACGCCTATTTCGACCGCCTGGACGATTTATATATCCGCCGCCGCTTTTACGATAACGCCGAAGCCGTGCGGGTGCCCAATATTCCCCGTTGGCTGCAAGCCAAATATTTAGCGATGTCGTGGGCCTTCACCGGCCTGTTGCTCGTCAAATTGATGCGCCATGTGGAAAGCTGGCCGCTGCGGCGCTTTTATCTGAAACGGCTCGCCAATTTCATTAAGCATCGGCCCTATCCCATGCGGGTATTCGATTACGTTATGGAAAGCATTTGCCATCATCACTTCTATCGGTTTTCCCAGGATATGGCTAAGGGACGCACCGATATTATCAGCACCATGTGAGGTGGCGCTTTAGTGGGGATTGCCGGGGGAGGGATCGGATTTGCCGGCCGGCGGCGGGCGGCGAGCGGCTTCTTCCTCGATCCGCACGGCCGATAGCGCGGACGCGACGATGGCGGTGGGGACTGTGACGAGGCAAAGCCCGATCATTAAGATCACGAATGTGAAGAGTCGGCCGCCTAGCGTTATCGGATAGATATCGCCGTAACCGACCGTCGTCAGGGTAACCACCGCCCACCAGAATGCGTCGAATATGGAGGCGTATTTGTCCGGCTGCGCTTGGTGTTCGAAATGGAAAATGCCGAACGCGGCCAGATAGATAAATACGAAAATCGCCAGGGCGAACATGACCAGCTCTTCCTTGACCATCAGCAAGGCTCTGGAGAATCGATGGATGGCGGTGCTGTAACGCGCCAGCTTGAGTACGCGAATCAACCATATGAAGCGCAGCAGCCTTAAGGGCCGCAGATCGATGCCCATGGCCAGGTAAAAAGGCAATATGGCCAGCAGATCGATGATTCCGTAGAAACTGAAAATGAATCTGAGCTTATTTTCCGCCAAGTGGATGCGATAGACGTATTCCAGCGTGAACAAGGCCACCACGGACGCTTCCGACCATTCCAGGAAGGTGATGGTGCGGGCGTCGAGATCGGGGAGGGTTTCTATGGAGAAACAAAGAATGGAGTAAATGGTCACCGAAACGACCGTCCAGGTCGCAATGGGCGAGTCCAACAGGTTTTTCTGGGTTTGGTCGGCCACTTGAACGCTCCGCCGCCGGCGTCGGCTTTAACTGGGTGGGCTATTTTGCCTCAGCCCCTGGGTTGGCGCACGGCTCAGCCGCCCATCCAAATCGCCGGTTCCACCTGCGCGTTGCCGCTGTTGTCGCTGATCCACGCGTGGCCGTCCTGAATGGTGCACTGCAGTTGCATGGTGCGCCGGGCCATGGCGGTGAGGGCGTCGGTGGCTTCCTTGGGCAGGTTGATTACCGTCAGGTTGTCGAAGCGCGTCAGCTTATCCTTGATCTGGCTCCACCAGGTGGCCGGGCCGCGGGCGCCGTAGGTGTAAAGGATTACCCGCCCAGCGCGGTTGCAGGCTTTGCGGATACGCTTGTCGTCCGGCTGACCCGCTTCGATCCACAGGTCGATGTCGCCGGTGAGGCTTTTTCGCCACAGGTCCGGTTCGTCGTCGGTGCTGAGGCCTTTGGTGAATTGCAAGTGCTCGTCGGCGTTGAGGGCGAAGGCCAGCAGGCGCACCATCATGCGCTCCTCGGTTTCCGAGGGGTGCAGCGCCAGCGTGATGTTGTGGGATTGGTAATAGCCGCGATCCATGTCGGCGATTTGCAATTCGGCTTTGTAGACGGTCGCTTTGAGGGCCATGGCGGAAGGTTCCGTGGTTTGGCGTTCGCGGCTTGCGTGGGAACGCCGTTGGTGACGCCGGCACCCGGTTGTGGGGGCGGCTGACTAGGCCGGCCGATGCGGGCGCGCCGCCGGCTGCGTTCCCACGGCGGGCGTGGGAACGCCGAAAGGCGGACGGGGGAGACGGTTAGTCGACCAGCCGCAGGTTCAGCTGCCGGTTGCGCACCCACAGCTTTTGCAGAACCTTGACGGTCTGCGCCGGCAGGTCGGCCGGCAGGTCCACGAAGCTGTAGGTGTCGTGCAGCTTGATGTGGCCGATGCGCTTGCCGGGAATGCCGCCTTCGTTGGCGATGGCGCCGACGATGTCCTTGGGGTTCACGCCGTGCTCGCGGCCCACTTCGATGCGGTAACGGGCGGAGTCCGCGTCCATTTCGCGGATTTTGTCCTTTTTCTTACGCTTTTTGTCGGCATCGCCGTAGTCGCGGTCCCGATCCCTGTCCCGCTCGCGGAATTCGCGCGTGGGCGCTTTCGGCGGCGGCGCGGTAACGCTGTCTTCGACGATGAAGGGGCGTTCCCGTTGGGCTTGCCAGGTGAGGGCGGCGGCGATGTCGAGCACTTCCAGGCCTTGTTCGCGGGCGATGTCGGTGACGGTGTCGCGGAAAAAAGCCAGATCCTCGTCTTCGACGATGGTGGACAGCATCTGCTTGAACTGCTCGATGCGGCGCTCGGCCACGGCGTGGCGGCTGGGCAGCTGCATTTCCTTGATGGGCTTGCGGGTGGCTTTTTCGATGGCGCCCAGCAAGCGGCGTTCGCGGTTGGTGACGAACAGGATGGCTTTGCCCTTGCGTCCGGCGCGGCCGGTGCGGCCGATGCGGTGGATGTAGGCTTCGGTGTCGTAGGGGATGTCGTAGTTGACCACGTGGCTCATGCGTTCCACGTCCAGGCCGCGGGCCGCCACGTCGGTGGCCACCACCACGTCCAGCGCCTTTTTCTTCAGGCGGTCGATGGTGCGCTCGCGCAACTGCTGGTTCATGTCGCCGTTGAGGGGCGAGGCGGAGTAGCCGCGCGCTTCCAGCTTTTCCGCCAATTCCACCGTGGCGGTCTTGGTGCGCACGAAGATGATCATGGCGTCGAAGTCCTCCACCTCCAGCAGGCGGGTGAGGGCTTCCAGCTTCTGGCTTTCGGACAAATACCAGTACACCTGGTCGATGGCGTCCACCGTGGCGGCTTTGGAGGCGATCTTGATTTCCTCCGGATTGTGCAAATGGCGCTTGGCCACTTTGCGCACCGCTTCCGGCATGGTGGCGGAGAACAGGGCCACCTGGCGGTCGTCCGGGGTGTGTTCCAGGATCCATTCCACGTCGTCGATGAAGCCCATCTTCAACATCTCGTCGGCTTCGTCCAACACCACCGCGCCCAGGTTGTCCAGGCTTAAGCTTTCGCGGCGCATGTGGTCCATGATGCGGCCCGGCGTTGCGACGATCACGTGGACGCCGCGGCGCAGCTGGCGCAGCTGGATGTCCATGGACTGGCCGCCGTAAATGGGCAGCACGTGGAAGCCTTCCATGTGGCGGGCGTAGCTTTGGAACGCTTCGGCCACCTGGATGGCCAGCTCGCGGGTCGGCACCAGCACCAGGGCTTGCGGGCGTTTCTGCGTCACGTCGATGCGTTGCAGCAGCGGCAGGGCGAAGGCGGCGGTTTTGCCGGTGCCGGTTTGCGCCTGGCCCAGCAGGTCGTGGCCGGCCAATAGGCAGGGAATACTTTTCGCTTGGATGGGGGAGGGCGCCTCGTAACCGAGTTCCTGAATGGCGCGCTGCAAGGGTTCTGAGATGGCTAATTGGGCAAAAGACGTGATTTCAGTTGATGGCATAAAGAACGATTGGGGAAGTGTTGCGGATGGTGCGGGGCGAGGCGTGGGGCGCCTGGAGCGGCAAGTATACCAGTAAACGGCGCCGGCGGGGGCTTCGCGCAAGGTCTGCTTGCGCCGCCATCGGCTTCGATGCGGCGATGCGCGCCGCGCGTCCGGCCGATAATCGCCGGCTTTCCCCCCGGTTCGCGCGCTCCAGCGGATTCGGCTTTCGGCCCGGGCTTTCGCCGCCCGGGCGACTCGTGCTATAAATCGGCGGATTCCGGCATGAGAACAAGCGCTTCGATCACGCGCAAGCAGAAGCCGGCACAGGTGAAGGGGGTAGGCATGGCGTTTTCGGTTGGCGGTATCGGGCATATATTGAATGCCGCGCAGAGCACATTCGTGGGGCTGTTGCGGGTGTTGTCCATTCCCATCGTGCTGTCGCTGGGCTTGGCCTCGGGCTACACCACTTACTACGGCATGGCCCATTTCATCACCGATTGGATCGCGCTGATCGTGACCGTCGCGGTACAGTCCATCACGGTGATCTGTTCCCTGGAACTGGCCGGCATGCACTTCCGCGCCAACGCGGTGCGTTACCTGGCTACCTGCGCCGCGCTGTTGGTGGCGCTGTGCGTATCGGTGTCCTTCTCCTACTTCCAGTTTTACGAAATCTCCCAGAAAGACGATCTGGTCATCGATCGCCACAAAGCCATGCGCGTGGCAGTGAACGAGTACCTGGACGCCATCACCAAGCGCAAGGCCGAAATCATGGCGCAGCAGCAGGCGCGCGTGGAAGAGGCCTACAAGAATTCCACCTCGGCTTTCCTCGGCACCCAGTCGGGCATGCCGGAAGGCTACAAGAACAACGTGGGCAAGGGGCCGGTGTGGGAGCACTACAACCAGCTTTATCTCCAATCCCAGGCCGACGCCAAGAAACTGGCCCAGCGTTTCGGCGAACTGGACGAACTCATTTCCGTGCTGCGCGCCAAAATGAGCAGCTTCACCGTGGGGCCGGGCAGCGAAGCCTCGGTGCACGCCGCTATGCTGGATGCTTTCCAGAAAGTGCAAGGCGGTTTCGAGGCGCTGGCCGCGGAATACGTGGCGGCCGGCATTCCGGCGCCGGTCTTGCCGTCCTTCACCGAGCTGAATCGGCCGTTGGAGCCTTCCTTCGCCATGTGGCACAACGTGTCGCTGTTCGCCTTGGCGTGCGCGCTGATGGTGGATTTCTTCACGGTGGTGCTGTCCTATAAATTGGAATTTTCGGCGCCGGGGCCGCTTAACGAAGAGGAGAAGGAGCTGGCCTACACGGGGCTGCGCCAATTCAGCGAGTTCACCATCAACCGCGACGACGAATTGGAAATCCTCATCGAAAAAACCGAGCTGGAGCGGGCGCGGCGGTTTTCCGACTGGAACCGCATGTTTGTCGTCGCCATGCTGCTGAATCGCGGTTATTTGCGCAAAGTGAACGACCGCCGCGTGGAGTTCGCCCCCAACCTTTACCCCGTCATGGCCGAGCGCATGCGCATGCAGCCGCCGGACGAAAGCCCGGCGGAAGGCGAGCTGCGCCTACGGCAACTGGTAGCGAAGAAAGTCTATGGATGACTTCGACCTGCATCAGGACGAGGCCTGGGACGCCGGTTTCGTCGCCGGCAGCCAGGCGGTGGTGGCGCGGATCGGTCCGTACCGCAAGCTCTTCTTGCGTCCCCAGCATTTCCGCCAGCGCTTCTTCCATCGGGTTTACGATCTGCCCATCGAAGATTGGCGGGTGACGCCTCTGGCGCGAGAGCTGGGCGGCGTGTGCCAGGTCCAGGTGAATTTGACGGTGCGTTTCCAGCCCACCTTGGCTTATGTCAGCGCCCATCCCGAATGCCTGGCGGACGTCAGCCGTTTCATCCGCACCCAGTTCGAGCCGGTGCTGGTGGACGAGGCGGAGCTGATGATGCGGGAGCTGGAAAGCGGCGAATGGATGCTGGACGGCTGCGGTCCTTGGGAGCGCCGGCTGGAAGACGCGGTGCAGGTGGCTTTGGCCGTCCATCACGTGCGTTGCCGCTGCCACTGCCGCATCGACGCCGGTTTCGACAGCGCCACTTCGGTGGATCACCTGACCCCGGCCGGACTGCGCCTGCGCGAGCATTATCTGGTGCTGCAGCGTCGCCAGGAGGACGAAGCCGCCCGCCGCCTGCGGCAACGGCTGGACCACGAGGAAGAGGCCCGGCGCTTGCAGTTGGAGCATCAGGAAAAGCTCCTGGAGCTGGCGCGTGCCAACCGCGAGCTGGAGCGGCGGGCGGAGCAGCAAGCGGCCGAGGAGTTGCGGGAAAAGCTGGAGGTGGAGGAGGCCCGCTTGCGGGAAACCATGGACAGCGAGGCGCGCCGCCAGAAAGAGCAGCTGCGTTACGAGCATGAAGTGAAAAAGCTCAAGCTGGCCGTGGAGCAGGAAGAGTTGCAGCAGCGCCAGAGCACCTTGGAGGACAAGGACGAGTGCGTCAAGCGCGAGTTGGAATTGTTGTTTATGGAAAAACAGCGTTTGATGCTGCAAGCGGAGATTCGCGATTTGCAGGAAACCGGGCGGGAGTTGAGCCGCTAAGGAGCGTTCCATGGTCGTGCGCGTCGTTAGGCTTGGCGACAAGCGGGCGGAGGGCGAGGGGATGCGCATCGGCACCGTGCGCCATCCGCCGCGCGGGGTGCCGAAATCGGAGTTCGCCGCGCAGAACTGGTACGACGTTTGGTTTCCCAATCTGGCTCCCGCCGCCGCGACCATAAAATTGGCGCGGGACGCCAAGACGCCGGCCCAGTGGGCCGCGTTCTTCAAGCAGTATCGGTCCGAAATGGCGACGCCGGAAAATCGCCACGCCATCGCGCTGCTCGCCGCGCTGTCCCATCAAACCCATTTTTCCGTCGGCTGTTATTGCGAGGACGAGGCGCGTTGCCATCGCTCGGTGCTGCGCGAGCTGCTGGCCGAGCAGGGCGCTAGGCTGGAGCCGCCGGCGCCTTAGCCTAGCGTTTTTCCCCGTCCACCAAATCCAAAAACAGCTGCTCCAGCCGATTGGCCTTGTTGCGCATGCTCGTCACCCCGACGCCTTGCGCCCCCAGCCCTTGGAACAGGCCGTTCAGCCCCATGGCCTTGGGCACATCGGCGGCGAGGGTTTGCGCGTCCAGCAATTCGAGGCGATAACCCGCCACCGCCGGCGTTTCGGCGCAGGGCTCGGACAAGTCCAGTATGAAGCTTTCCGTATCCAGCTTGGCGAGCAAGGCGGCCATGGGGCTGTGTTCGATGATCTCGCCCCCGTCGATGATGGCGATATTGCGGCACAGGCTTTCCGCCTCTTCCAGGTAGTGGGTCGTGAGGATGATGGTGGTGCCTTCGCGATTGATCTGGCGCAGGAACTCCCACATGGATCGGCGGATTTCGATGTCCACCCCGGCGGTGGGTTCGTCCAGGATCAGCAGCTTGGGCTGGTGCACCAGGGCGCGGGCGATCATCAAGCGCCGCTTCATGCCGCCGGACAGCTGTCGCGAGGGAATGTCGCGCTTGTCCCACAGGCTCAGCTGCTGCAGATAGCGCTCGGCCCGCTCCGTCGCCACGCGGCGCGGGATGCCGTAATAACCCGCCTGGTTGACGACGATGTCGAACGGTTTCTCGAACTGGCTGAAGTTGACTTCCTGGGGCACCAGGCCGATGCAGCTTTTCGCCGCGTCCCGCTCGCGGTCCAGGTCGTGGCCGAACACGCTCACCGTGCCGGAGGTTTTATTGACCAGCGAGGTGACGATGCCGATGGTGGTGCTTTTGCCGGCGCCGTTGGGGCCGAGCAGGGCGAAGAAATCCCCTTCCTCCACGTCCAGGTCGATGCCTTTCACGGCGGTCAGGCCGTTTTTGTAAGTTTTGACGAGTTTGCGTAGGGACAGGGCGTGCATGGCTGAATCCGGCGGTGGAATGGCGCGATTTTAGCAGAGTTGACGGCGGCATCCGTTCGTAAGGTCTTGTTCGATTAAGGGTTTGGATGCTTTTGGCCTGATATTCGCCGGGCGTATCGTGTAAAATCCGGCAACGTTCAGCGCGTACTGCCCCGCATTCATGCACATTTTACTTAGCAACGACGACGGTTATGCCGCAGACGGCCTCAGCAGCCTGGCGGCCGCTTTGCGCCAAGCGGCCCAGGTGACCGTCGTGGCGCCCGAGCGCAACCGCAGCGGCGCCAGCAATTCCTTGACGCTGGATCGCCCGCTGCGCGCCTCGCGGGCGTCCAATGGCTTCATCAAGGTGGACGGGACGCCGACCGATTGCGTGCATCTGGCCATCACCGGCTTGCTGGATCAGGAGCCGGACATGGTGTTCGCCGGCATCAACCACGGCGCCAATATGGGCGACGACGTGCTGTATTCCGGCACGGTGGCGGCGGCCACCGAAGGGCGCTTCCTGGGGTATCCCGCCATCGCCATATCCCTCGCCACGGTGACGCAGGACGGCAAGCACCATTTCGACACGGCCGCGGCGGTGGCTTTGCAGCTGCTCACGCGCATCCAGCGGCAGCCCTTGACGGGCGACCTGATTCTCAACGTCAACGTCCCGGACGTTCCTCTGGCCGATGTGCGCGGTTATCAAGCCACCCGCTTGGGCCAGCGCCATAAGGCGGAGCCGGTCATCAAATCGCATGACCCGCGCGGCAACAATATTTATTGGGTCGGACCCGCCGGTCCCGAGGCGGACGCCGGCCCCGGCACCGATTTTTACGCGGTGCGCAACAACTACGTATCGGTGACGCCCTTGCAAATCGATCTTACCCGCCACGAAGGTTTGCAATCCTTGGGGCAATGGCTGCAAGGAAACATGACGCAATGACGCAAAGCCTGGAAGGCATCGGCATGACCTCGCGGCGCACCCGCTTGCGCCTGTTGGAGCGTTTGCGCGAGCAGGGGGTCGCCAACGAGGCGGTGTTGGAGGTGATACTGCATACTCCCCGCCACCTGTTCGTGGAGACCGGTTTCGCCGAGCGCGCATACGAAGACACGGCGCTGCCCATCGGCCAGGGCCAGACCATTTCGCAGCCCTACACCGTGGCGCGCATGACCGAGCTGTTGCTGGAAAACCGCCGGCCGGCCAACGTGCTGGAAGTCGGCACCGGCTGCGGCTACCAGACCGCCGTGCTGGCCAGCTTGGTGAAAAAGGTCTACACGGTGGAGCGCATCCTGCCCTTGCAGCAGCGCGCCAAGGATTTGCTGTGGAGCCTCAAATTCCGCAACATCCGCTTCAAGCACAGCGACGGCGGCTGGGGCTGGCCGGAATTCGCCCCCTACGACGGCATCCTGGTGACCGCCGCGCCGACGGAAGTGCCGGAAGCGCTGCTGGCGCAACTGGCGCCCGGCGGCGTCATGATCGTGCCGGTGGGCGTCGGCCGCCAGCAGTACCTGCAGCGCATCGTGCGCACCGACAATAACTTCACCGCCGAAATCATCGAGCCGGCCACCTTCGTTCCGCTGCTGCCGGGCGTGGGTTAGGCCCCGCGCCGGCCGCCGTGATTTTCCTGTTCACCGACTACGGCTGCCAAGGCCCTTACCTGGGCCAGCTGGAGGCGGCGCTGCGCCTGGAGGCGCCCGGCGCGGACGTCATCAACTTGCTCAGCGACGCCCCCGTCGCCGATCCGCTCCACGCGTCCTACCTGCTGGCGGCCTTGAGTCGGCAATTGCCGCCGCGCGGCGTTTTCCTTGGCGTGGTGGACCCCGGCGTCGGCGGAGACAGGCTGCCCGTGGTGTTGCAAGCGGACGGGCGCTGGTTCGTCGGGCCGGACAACGGCTTGCTCAACACGGTGGCGGTGCAGGCCGAGCAGGTGCGCTGGTGGCGCATCGACTGGCGGCCGGCGCGGCTGTCCGCCAGCTTCCATGGTCGCGACCTGTTTGCCCCGGTCGCGGCTCGCCTTGCCAAGGGGACGGCCGACGTGGATTTGACGGAATATGGCGGGCCGGACCTGTCGCGCTGGCCGACGGACCTCGCCGCTGTGGTTTATATCGACCATTACGGCAACGCCATCACCGGGTGGCGCCACGGGCCGGAGTCGGACGGGAAGAGCTTGCTGGCGGCGGGCCGCCGCATTCCCCAAGCGGATACCTTCTGCCGGGTGGCGGAGGGCGAGGCGTTCTGGTACCGCAATTCCTGCGGCTTGGTGGAAATCGCCGTCAATCGTGGCAGGGCGGCGGAGGTTTTGGGACTGCAAATCGGCGCGGAATTCCGCTTCTCGGATCCAGGCGCCTAGCGCTTCGAAAGGCGGCCGCGCATCTGTCGGCGGCCGCCGCGTTTGAACGGTTCCGCCAACGCCTAGCGCAACGGAAACGGCACGATCGCTCCGCTTCCTTGGCGGCCTTCGGCGGCACTGCCGGGCCCGCGCTGCGCGACGGCCGGGCCGGCTTCGCCTTCGCTCAGCAGGCTGACGCAGGACACCTGAAAAATGCGCGCGATTTTCCACAGTTCGCCGATGGCGGGTTCGCGGCTCGCCGTCTCGATGTGCCGGAGCGCCGCAGGCTCAACCTCGGCCAGCCGCGCCAACCGCTCCAGGGACAAGTCGTTTTCCTCGCGCAAGCGGCGCACGTTGCGGCCGATGGTGGCGGCGAGCGTCTCGTTGCAGGCCGGTCGGTCGGCGTTCAGGGCCGGCGCGGACTGTCCGGTCAAAGGGACGGCCGGTTCGGACCGGGCCGCCATTTGGCGCAAGCTTCGTGTAGTCATCGGTTGGTTCCTTTTCCAGTGGATTAGCGCCGGCCGCACGCGTTGGCGTTAACGATCGCGGCGTTGCCATCGGCGGCTCTCGCCAAGGCCTTTCCTTTACGGCCGCGACACGCCGTCTCCGGCGAAATTATTCAAGCAGGTGGCGTGCCAATATCCGGCGGCCGGCGGCTATCGCGGGCTACTCCTGTTGCGGCGGCGCCCGGTTGTGGGCCGCGCAGCAGCGTTTGCTGAGGTGCTGTCCGCAGGGCAACAGATGCGCGGCTGTGGCAGGGCTTGAGCCGCATGGGGCCGCCGGCACGCTCAGTCCTTGAGGCGTTCCAGCTCTTTGGCGCGGCCGGCGGTGGCCGATAGGAAGCAGTCGCTGGCGTTCACCGTCGCGATGGCTCCTCCGGCCGGATCGGCGTAGAAGCCGCAGTTGGCGTCGCGGTATTGGAGCCAGGCCCGTTGCGCTTCCTGCAACTGCTGCTTGCGCGCGGGCGGCAGCGTCGCCATGAGCGCCTGGTAGGCTTTGTTGAGGCGGGCGTCCTGCAGCTTTGTTTCTGCGCCGATGCAGTCGAGCATGGCGCTGGTGATGCCGGCGGCTTTGTCCATGCACTCGGAAAACGGCGCGACCGATTCCGCTTCAACGGCCGCCGCCATGGCGAGGGAACAACACAGAACGGCGCCGGAGATGGCCGGTTTGTAAAGCGTCACGCCGTCGCCGCCGTTTCCATCGGTCCTAAAGGTCCGAATAAGCCCGATAGCGCTCCATCAGTCCCAGCGCTTCGGCCACCGGCTTGTAGGTGATCCAACCCTGGCAGGCGTTCAGCGCCTTGCCGAACCCCTCGTCGCCTTTCATCGCCTGCAAGCCGCGGCTGGCCAGGCGCAGGGCGTAGGGCAGCACCGCCTCGGTGAGGGCCAGGGTGGAGGTCCTGGGGTAGGCGCCCGGCATGTTGGTGACGCAGTAGTGGGTGACGCCGTGGAGTTGGTAGGTGGGGTGGGAGTGGGAGGTGGGGCGCGAGGTGGCGATGCAGCCGCCTTGGTCGATGCTGACGTCCACCACCACCGAGCCGGGAGCCAGGGTTTTGACCATGGCCTCGGTCACCACGAAATCCGCCCTGGCGCCGTGGCGCAGGACCGCGCCGATGACCAGGTCGGCCTCTTTGACGTGCGCGGCGACGGCTTCCGGGGTGGAGAGGAAAAATTCCAGATCCTTGCCGGTCTTGCCGCGCAGCGTTTCCCCTTTGGCGGGGTCCAGGCCCGCCACCGCCACCTGGGCGCCCAGGCCGTAGGCGCTCTGGGCGGCGTGCTGGGCGACGGTGCCGTCGCCGACGATCAGCACCCGGCCGTGCCGTACGCCCAGCACCTCACCCAGCTGCACGCCCTTGCCGCCCTGGGTGCGCGCCAAATAATACGCGCCGATCGACGCCGCCATATTGCCGGCGATGGCGCTCATGGGCGCCAGCAACAGCAGGCGGCCGGCGCTGTCTTCCAAGGTTTCGTAGGCGATGGCGGTGGTGCCCTGCCGCAACAGGACTTCGGTGAGGGTGCGGGTGACGCCGGCCAGGTGCAGGTAGGTGAACAGCATTTGCCCCTGGAGGTAGCCGTATTCGCTTTCCAGCGGTTCCTTGACCTTGAGCACCAATTCGTTGTCCCAGGCCGCGGCGGCGTCGCCCAGCCGTGCTCCGGCGTCCAGGTATTCCTGGTCGGCAAAGCCCGAGCCCGATCCGGCGCCGCTTTCGATGCAAACCGTGTGTCCCGCTTCCGCGAAGCGGCGGGCGCCGGCCGGCGTCATGGCGACGCGGCCTTCCTGGTCCTTGATTTCTTTCGGTACGCCGATCTTCATGGAACGCCCTCCTGGGGAATGCCGAAAATCTTGGTCCGGGGGCGCTCTGCGGCCCCCGGTTGCCGGTTCCCTCACCCAAGGGCGAGGGAGGTGCGAGGTGCGCCGTGCGCACCCCTTAAGGACACTCCGAACAAGTCCTTCCCGGACTTGTCAGAGATCGCTTTCGGAAAACGCGATTTTCCGAAAGCTGACCCGATCAACGGCTTAGCGCCATTGATCGGGGCGACACATCCCTGTGTCGCAGGAAGCGCTGATTTAATCAGCGCTTCCTAAGAAGTTTACTCAGGTCACGCGGGCCGACAATACGCCTTCGATGGCGCGGATGCGTTCCAGCGTTTCGGCCGGGACGGGGGACTCCAGGTCGATGAGGGTGTAGGCGTAGTCGCCGCGCGACTTGTTCAACAGGTCGATGATGTTGAGGTTGGCCTCGGCCAGGGCGACGGTGATCTGGCCCACCATGTTCGGCACGTTGCGGTTGGCGATGCCCAGCCGCACGCTTTCGCCGCGCGGCAGGATCACGTCGGGGAAATTGACCGAGTGGCGGATGTTGCCGTTTTCCAGGAAGTCGCGCACCTGTTCCGCCACCATGACGGAGCAGTTTTCCTCGGCTTCCTCGGTGGATGCGCCGATGTGGGGCAGGGCGATGGCGCGCGGCTGGCCGGCCAGGGCGTTGCTGGGGAAATCGCAAATATAGGTGTGCAAATGGCCGGACTCCAAGGCGGCGCATACGTCGGCCTCGTTGACCACGCCGGCGCGGGAGAAGTTCAGCAGGGTAGCGCCCTTTTTCATCAAGGCCAGGCGCGCGGCGTTGATGGTGTCGCGGGTGTGGTTGTTGAGGGGGATGTGCAGGGTGAGGATGTCGGCGCGGGATACCAGATCGTCGACGCTGGCGGCGCGGGCGGCGGAGGAGGACAGCTGCCAGGCGGCTTCCACGGTCATGGAGGGGTCGAAGCCGACCACTTTCATGCCCAGGGCGGCGGCGGCGTTGGCCACCTTCACGCCGATGGCGCCCAGGCCCAGCACGCCCAGGGTTTTGCCGGCCAATTCGAAGCCGACGAAGCGTTTTTTGCCTTTTTCCACCTGGTGGTGGATGGATTCGTCGTCGCCTTCCAGGCCGCGGGCGAAGTCCCAGCCGGCGCAGATGTTGCGGGCCGCCAGCAGCATGCCGCCGATGGCCAGTTCCGCCACGGCGTTGGAGTTGGCGCCCGGCGCGTTGAAGACCGGGATGCCGAGGTCGGAGTATTCGGCCACGGGGATGTTGTTGACGCCGGCGCCGGCGCGGCCGACGGCTTTGACGGTGGGCGGAATGGCGACGCCGTGCAGGTCGAAGGAGCGCAACAGGATGGCATCGGGATCGGCGCAGTCGGAACTGACGTGGAATTGGTCGCTGGGCAGCTTTTTCAGGCCGGCTTGGGAGATGTTGTTGTAGGTCAGTATCTTGAACGTTGCGTTAGCCATGTTTCCGCTCGAATTCGTTTAAAAATCATCAGGTAGTCCGCGCCCGGGAGGGCGCGGCGTTGCAAATGCCGCTGCGCCGGCCGCCGTCGGGCCGCCGAAACGCCGGCCCGACGGCGGCTATTGTACGTGGCCGGCGCGGTTGCTAGCCAACTGTTGTCGACAAGCCGCGGAATCGCCGCCCTCAGGCGGCGCCGGCGGCGGCCGGCTCGGCGTTTTGCAAAAACACCCGCAGATGGCGCGGCTGCACGAATATCCGTTCGCCGTTGCGCAATTCCAGCTCGCGGAAGCGTTCGCGGGTCAGCTGGGCTTCGATGGCTTCGCCGTCGCTGGTGTCCAGCTCCAACCGCACGATGGGTCCCACCGCCTGGATGTGGCTCACCACCGCCGGGATCATGGGCGTGCCGTTGGCGTGGCGGACGATGTCGATGTCCTGCGGGCGGACATAGGCGACAGCGGGAGCGTGTTCGGCGTCGGCGTGTTCCGGCGCTTCCACCCGGTAATCGCCCAAATGCGCCCAGCCGGCGTGCACCCGGCTGTGGAACAGGTTGACGTTGCCGAGGAACTGGTAAACGAAGGGCGAGGCCGGCTCGTTATAGACCTCGTCCGGCGTGCCCACCTGTTCGATCAAGCCGCCGTTCATCACCACCACCCGGTCCGCGACTTCCAGGGCTTCCTCCTGGTCGTGGGTGACGAACACGCTGGTGATGCCCATGTCGTCGTGCAGGCGCCGCAGCCAGCGGCGCAGCTCTTTGCGCACCTGGGCGTCCAGGGCGCCGAAGGGCTCGTCCAGCAGCAGCACGCGGGGTTCCACCGCCAGGGCGCGGGCCAGGGCGATGCGCTGGCGTTGGCCGCCGGACAGCTGGGACGGATAGCGGTCCGCCAGCCAATCCAGCTGCACCAGGCCCAGCAGTTCGTGCACCTTGCGCTGGATTTCCGCCTCCGGCGGGCGCTGGCTGCGGGGGCGCACCCGCAGGCCGAAGGCGACGTTCTCGAACACCGTCATGTGGCGGAACAGGGCGTAGTGCTGGAACACGAAGCCCACCTGGCGCTCGCCCACTTGCCTAGCCGTGGCGTCCTCGCCGTCGAACAGGATGGAGCCGCCGTCGGGCGACTCCAGCCCGGCGATGATACGCAGCAGGGTGGTTTTGCCGCAGCCGGACGGCCCCAGCAAGGCCAGCAGTTCGCCGTTGTTGACCGTCAGGTCCAGTCCCTTGATGGCGTTGAAGGCGCCGAATGATTTGACCACGTTGCGGATTTCGATGCTCATGGCAGGCTCTCGTTGTTTATAAGTCGGTTATCGTTCCCACGCTCGGCGTGGAAGTGCAGCCCCGGACGCTGCGCGTCCTGAATACGGGACGCAGAGCGTCCCCGGAGGCGTTCCCACGCACAGCGTGGGAACGATAGGGTTAGGACGGCCGTTGCAAATGCCCTTCCACCAGCGTTTTCAACACCAGCGTCACCAAGGCCAGCAAGGCCAGCAGGGACGCCACGGCGAAAGCGGCGGCGAAGTTGTATTCGTTGTAGAGGATCTCCACGTGCAGCGGGATGGTGTTGGTCAGTCCCCGGATGTGGCCGGACACCACCGACACGGCGCCGAATTCGCCCATGGCGCGGGCGTTGCTGAGGATCACGCCGTACAGCAGGCCCCACTTCACGTTGGGCAGGGTCACCCGCCAGAAGGTCTGCCAGCCCGACGCGCCCAGCACCAGAGCCGCTTCCTCCTCCTCGTTGCCCTGGGCCTGCATCAGCGGGATCAGCTCCCGCGCGACGAAGGGGAAGGTGACGAACAGGGTCGCCAGCACGATGCCGGGCACGGCGAAGACGATCTTGATGTCGTGCTCGTCCAGCCAGGGGCCGAACCAGCCCTGCATGCCGAACAGCAGCACGTAGATCAGCCCGGCGATCACCGGCGACACGGAGAACGGCAGGTCGATGAGGGTCAGCAGCAGGCTTTTGCCGCGAAAGTCGAACTTGGCGATGGCCCAGGCGGCGGCGACGCCGAACACCAGATTCAGCGGCACGCTGACGGCGGCCACCAGCAGGGTCAGCTTGACCGAGGCCCAGGCGGTGGGCTCGGCCAGGGCGTCCCAATAGGCTCCCAGGCCTTTGGACAAGCCCTGGGCGAACACCGCCAGCAGGGGCAACAGCAGGAAAACGGTTAAAAAAAACAGCGCCAAGCCGGTCAGCGCCCAGCGCACCGCGACCGGTTCGGTCACGGCGTGCTGGGATGTGGCGGCCTGGCGCAAAGGGAGCGCCGAGGTGAGGCTATGGGACATCGGTTTCTCCAAGTTTCTCCCGGGTTAGCGGGAGGGGTAGAGTGATTGGGTTGTGGGCGGAGACGGTGCGCAATGCGCACCCTGCGCCGGTTCGAATTCGTTGGGTGGTAGGGTGCGCACCGCGCACCGTACCCCGTTCATTCCGTCATGCCGTAGCGCCGCCGGCTCCACCACTGCCACACATTGATGAGCAGCAGCAGCACGAAGGACACCAGCAGCATGGACACGGCGATGGCGGTGGCCCCCGCGTAGTCGTACTGCTCCAGCTTGGTGATGATGAGCAGCGGCGTGATTTCCGACACCAGCGGAATGTTGCCGGCGATGAAGATCACCGAGCCGTATTCCCCCACGGCGCGGGCGAAGGCCAGGGCGAAGCCGGTCAACAGCGCCGGCGACACCGCCGGCAGGATCACCTTGGCGAAGGTCTGCACACGGTTGGCCCCTAGGCTGGCGGCGGCTTCCTCCACCTCCAGCTCCAGGTCCTCCAGTACCGGCTGCACCGTGCGGATGACGAAGGGCAGGCCGATGAAGGTCAGCGCCACGAACACCCCCAGCGGCGTGTAAGCCACCTTGATGCCCAAGGGCGCCAGCAGGCCGCCGATCCAGCCGTTGCCGGAATAGACGGCGGCCAGGGCGATGCCGGCCACCGCCGTGGGCAGGGCGAAGGGCAGGTCCACCAGTGCGTCCACCACCCGCTTGCCGGGAAAGCGGTAGCGCGCCAGCACCCAAGCCACCAGCAGGCCGAACACGGCATTGACTGTGGCGGCCGCCAGCGACGCGCCGAAGGTGAGGCGGTAGGACGCCACCACCCGCGGCGAGGTGACGGTGCTCCAGAACTGCGCCCAGGTCAGCGCCGCCGTCTTGAGGAAAGCGGCCGACAGCGGGATCAACACGATCAGCGCCAGGTAGAGCAGGGTGAAGCCCAGGGTGATGCCGAAGCCCGGCAGCACCGAGTGGCGCTTGAGTACGAACGTGGCCGATGCGGACATGCCTTTGTCTCCGTGGTTCAGTTAAGGCTGCTGCGCTGCCCGCGCGCCAGCCGATGCAAGGTCGCCACCAAGAGGTCCACCTCCTCGCAGGTGTTGTAGAAAGCCAGCGACGGCCGCACCGTGGCTTCCAAGCCGAAACGGCGCAGGATGGGCTGGGCGCAGTGGTGGCCGGAACGCACGGCGATGCCTTCCCGGTTCAGCGCCGCGCCCACTTCCTCGGTGCGGTAACCGGCCAGCACGAAGGACAGCACGCTGGCCTTGTCCCGGGCCGTGCCGATTAGGCGCAGGCCCGGCACCGTTTGCAGGCCGTGGGTGGCGTACCGCAGCAGGTCGTGCTCGTAGCGCCCGGCGGCGTCGAAACCGATGCGTTCCAGGTAGTCGATGGCCGCGCCCAGCCCCACCGCGTCGGCGATGTTGCCGGTGCCGGCCTCGAAGCGCGCCGGCGCGCCCTGGTAAGTGGTTTTCTCGAAAGTCACGTCGGCGATCATGTTGCCGCCGCCCTGCCAGGGCGGCAGGGATTCCAGCAGCTCCAGCTTGCCGTACAGCGCGCCGATGCCGGTGGGGGCGAACACCTTGTGGCCGGAGAACACGTAGAAGTCCGCGTCCAGCGCCTGCACGTTCACCCGGAAGTGCGACACCGCCTGGGCGCCGTCCACCAGCACCCGTGCGCCGACGCCGTGGGCCAGGGCGACGATTTCCCGCACCGGCGTCACCGTGCCCAGGGCGTTGGACACCTGGGTGAGGGCCACCAGCTTGGTGCGGGGATTCAGCAGCTTGGCGTATTCCTCCAATAGAATTTGGCCGGAATCGTCCACCGGGATCACGCGGATTTTCGCCCCCGTGGCGGCGGCCAGCTGCTGCCAGGGCACGATGTTGGCGTGGTGTTCCAGCAAGGAGACGACGATCTCGTCGCCCTCGCCGATGTGCTGCCGGCCGTAGGTGTTGGCCACCAGGTTGATGGCCTCTGTCGCCCCGCGCACGAACACGATCTCCTGGGCCGACTTGGCCCCGAGGAAGCGCGCCACGGTGTCGCGCGCCCCTTCGTAGGCGTCGGTGGCCCGCGCCGCCAACTCGTGGGCGGCGCGGTGGATGTTGGAGTTTTCGTGGGCGTAGAAGTAGGCCAGCCGGTCGATCACCGCCTGGGGCTTCTGCGTGGTGGCGGCATTGTCGAACCACACCAGCGGCTTGCCGTTGACCCGTTCGGCCAGGATGGGAAAGTCCCGCCGCACCGCCTGCACGTCGAAAGCAACCCGTGCCACCGGTTGGCCGGCCGCATCGGGGGCTTTTTCCAGGGACGGCGCGTTCTGTTCCAGGAAATAGAACTGGCCGGCCGCCGGGGCGGAGGGTTTGGCCGGGGCGGGCGCGTCGACGAACAGCGTGTCCAACACCCGCTCCAGCTCGCCGCTGCCCGGCAACTCGAACGGCTGCGGCGTCACGCGGTTTTCCGTCCCGCCGGCATCCGGCAGGGCGGACGGAACGGCATCCGTTTGGCCTTCGCCCAGGAAATAATAGGCCTGCGCTGCCGCCGATGTCGGGTGACGCGGAGAACCGCTAACCCAACCAACGGGGTCTTCGTGTGCAGGCGACAAAGCCTCCAGCGGCAGCGCCGGGGCGAAGCCCGCCGGCAGTTCCGGCGCGACGGAGCGCCCGAATTGCGGCGACACGCCGGCCGGTGCCGCCGGCGCGCCGGCGGTCAACGAACCGGGCTCGACGGCCGGCGTCAATTGCGCCGACGGGCCGCCCAGTTGCAAATCCGGCTGGCTGGCCCGCGCCGGCGGCACCGCCACCAGCGCTTCGCTGCCCGGCAGGGCCTGGAAGAAGGCGTTTGCCAACTGCGCCAGGGAGGCCACGTCCGGAAAGTCCGGCGGCGCGGCGCCCAGGGCGTCCAGCGGGTTATTTGTAAGTGTCTGGATAGTCATGATATTTGCCGATTTCCACGTCTTCGAGCACCGCCAGCGCGTCTTCCGTCAGTACCGCCAGGGAGCAGTACAGCGAAATCAGGTAGGAAGCGATGGCGTTGCGGCTGATGCCCATGAAGCGCACCGACAGCCCCGGACTCTGCTCGCCCGCCAGTCCCGGTTGGTACAGGCCGATCACGCCCTGGCGTTTTTCGCCGACGCGCAGCAGCAGGATTTTGGTTTTGCCTTCCTCGTCGATGGGCAGCTTGTCCGACGGAATCAGCGGGATGCCGCGCCAGGTGAGGAACTGCGAACCGAACAGGCTGACTGTGGGTGGCGGCACGCCGCGGCGGGTGCATTCGCGGCCGAAAGCGGCGATGGCCAGCGGGTGGGCCAGGAAAAAGCCCGGTTCTTTCCACACCTTGGTGATCAGCTCGTCCAGGTCGTCCGGGGTGGGCGCGCCGGTAAGGGTGGATATGCGCTGGGTTTCGTCCACGTTGGCCAGCAGGCCGTATTCCGGGTTGTTGATCAGCTCGTTTTCCTGCCGCTCCTTGATGGTCTCGATGGTCAGGCGCAGCTGTTCGCGGATCTGGTCGTGGGGGCTGCTGTATAGGTCGGACACGCGGGTGTGCACGTCCAGCACGGTGCTGACC